>PHDT01000016.1 GCA_002842695.1 Bacteroidetes bacterium HGW-Bacteroidetes-10
GAGTCTGCGGCAAAAAAGAGGATACCGCAAACATTCAGGATTTATTGATGTATGCATGCCAGGGCCTTTCTTATATGACAATCGAGGCAAGGAAGCATGGCATTAATACTAACGATGAGAGCAAGCACATCACCAACTGCCTCTTCATCACTATTACCAATGCCAATTTCGACAATGATGCCATAATGGATGCCGTCAGGGAGACTCTCAGGATGAGAGATAACCTTAAAGCAAAAGTTAAAACTGAGGAGAAGCACGATTCGATTTCCTGGACAGGTAAAACAGACGAAGAGTTTCACGAAAAGGCAAAAAGGATTGGAATTCTTACTTTCGACAAGGATGAAGATATCCGCGCACTAAAGCAATATGTACTCTTTGGCATAAAAGGGATATCGGCCTATTGCGAACACGCCTTCAACCTTGGTTATGAAGACCCGGCAATCTACAACTTTCAGGAAGAGAGCTTTGTAATGATTACCAAACATATGACAATTGATGGCATGCTTGAATGGATCCACCGCACAGGTGAATATGGAGTTAAGGTAATGGCCCTTCTGGATAAGGCAAACACATCAACATACGGCACCCCTGAAATTTCTAAGGTAAAACTTGGCGTTGGAAAGAACCCGGGGATTCTCGTAAGCGGTCACGATCTGAAAGACCTTGAGCAGCTCCTAATACAGACACAGGGAACAGGTGTAGACATTTACACTCACTCAGAGATGCTCCCTGCTCATGGCTACCCTCTGTTCAAAAAATACAAAAACCTGGCAGGTAATTACGGTGGCCCATGGCACACTCAACTTACAGATTTCGAGAGTTTCAACGGACCGGTTCTGTTTACAACCAACTGCCTTGTCCCTCCTCGCAAAACTACCACCTATAACGACAGGATCTTCACAACAGGAGCTGCCGGAATGCCCGGATGGAAACATATTACGAGACGACTCCAGAACGGACAGAAAGATTTTACAGAAGTAATTGAAATGGCAAAAAAATGCCCGCCACCTGCAGAAATTGAACAGGGCGAAATTACAGTAGGATTTGCACACGACCAGGTACTGGCCCTTGCAGACAAGATTCTTGCTGCAGTTAACTCAGGAGCCATTAAGAAGATGGTTGTAATGTCAGGTTGTGATGCGCGCCAGAAGAGCCGTGAATACTACACAGAATTTGCAAAGGCACTTCCAAAGGACACCGTAATTCTTACCTCAGGTTGTGCAAAATACAGATACAACAAGCTTCCGCTGGGAGATATCGGAGGAATTCCAAGAGTTCTTGATGCAGGTCAGTGCAATGATTCATATTCATGGGCATTTGTGGCACTCAAGCTAAAAGAGGTTCTCGGACTTGACGATATCAACAAGCTTCCTATCGTTTTCAATGTTGCATGGTATGAGCAAAAGGCAATAATCGTTCACCTTGCCCTGCTCTATCTCGGTATCAAGAATGCACACATTGGGCCAACTCTGCCGGGATTCCTTACTCCAAACCTGTTAAAGGTTGTTGAGGAGAAATTCGGAATCAAAACTATTACCACCGTAGACGAGGATATGAAAATCTTTGGCATAAGCTGAAAACCTTCGCTACCTTAAAATTTAATACTGTAATGTATGAGAACTATACTGGCAGTATTTATCATTCTTTTGCTGGTACCCTCATGTGAGAAAGATGAGGGTACCCAAAATGAAACCTTCTGGTCAAACGAAAGGCTTGATCAGTCTCAGCCTCTGCTGAGCGAAATCCCCATGGATCTCACAAAAGTTATTGCTGTAATTGCTTTTGGTGCAGATTTGCCAGAAGTACACAATCCTACATTTGAATATTATACCTCAACTTCAGATGTCAAAATCAAGGCAGTCTGCAGCGGAACAATAATCAGAAAAACCTTCAACGACCGGTTTCAGGACTACAGCATCGCTCTGGCACCTAAACCAAACTCAGCCTGGACCATCATTTACGACCATCTTCTGGACTGCCCGGCAAAGGTGGGTGATGTTATCACTGCCGGAGCAGAGATTGGGCGCATTGGGACCGGCAACAGGATAGAACTTCAGGTCAACAAGGTTGTAACCGGTCCGTCAGAAATCTCTGTATGCCCTTTAATGGTTGCCGGCCCCGCCTTCATAATCGCCCACAACGAACTCCTTCAGAGGTTGTTGCAGGGTCAGCAGTACAGCTTTGGCTGGTGTATAAAAACAATAGTAACAGAATAAACGAAAAGGCATGAAAAATCACTCAGTTCTCTTTGTTTTTCTGTCAGCTATGCTGATTCTCTTCGCCTGCTTCTGCACAAGAGAGGAGCCCGCCGGCCCCGGAGAAAACGACCCTCCTATGCTAAACGAGAGTGTCATTGACCTGGCAGATGTCAGGGATCTGAAATTCTTTGGGGATTCACTGGGACGAAGATTAAGAAGGTCTTCAATACGCTATCTCTCTTCAAATTCACTCTCTGCAGTAACATCTGTCTCTGTGGGAATTGTCGATTCTGTCGTATTCAATACCAATGCACACTATCTGGACTACAGAATACGGATTCGTGCATTTTCAAATTCGCTCTGGTACATAGTCTACAACCATGTGGCTGAGGTAAAGGTCAAACCTGGCGACAATGTAGTCGCCGGCACTGTTCTTGGCAGGGTAGGAACCGGAGACCTTGTAGATCTTCAGGTCAGTAAAATTGCATACGAGAATTCAGGTGTGAAGCACGAGGCTGCCATCTGCCCCACCCTGCTGTTTCACGGAACAATTGAGCAGGAACATGCCCTGCTCCTCGGCAGGCTTGGAATAACCACTCAAATCTGCAAAGGCGGAACAGCTACTCCATATTACTCAGAACTGTGGCGTTAGCTACTTTGCCGTTTTAGTTTATATCTTTGCCCAATGCAAACAGCAAGCGATCTTCACCCTCGTAACAGACACCAGGGACAATACGACTTCGACAAGCTAATCCAAGCTATGCCGGAGCTAAAAAAACATGTGTTCACAAACGAACACGGTACAATCACAATAAATTTCTTCGACCCAGTGGCTGTCAGGATGCTCAATAAAGCTCTGCTGATTCACTTTTATGGTCTCGAATATTGGGATATTCCTGAAAACTATCTTTGTCCTCCAATCCCCGGCAGGGCAGAGTATATACACAGACTTGCAGATCTGCTTGCCGAATACCCTCCGGTAAGTGGCAAAATTGTAAAATTATCAAACTCATCATCAGAAAAGGTGTTGCCTAAAAGCCGTGTTATTCTGGATATTGGCGTTGGTGCAAATTGCATCTATCCAATTATAGGATGCCTGGAATATGGCTGGGCTTTCATAGGATCCGAGATTGATCCTGTTGCGGCAGAAAGTGCATTGAAAATTGTTGAAAGAAATGAGGCTCTGGATGGCATGGTTGATATAAGGTTTCAGCCAAACAGATCTGACTTCTTCAGCGGTATATTACAGAGAGGTGAATTCCTTGCAGCCACAATGTGCAATCCCCCGTTTCACTCTTCACCTGAGGAGGCCAGGAGCAAAGCATCAAATAAACTTAAAAATCTGTCGGCAGGGAAATCAGAGGCAGAAGAGAGAATCATTCTGGGGCAAAAAGAGCTCTCCGGAGGGAAAAGTGTTAAAAGCGGAAAGCCAAAACTGAACTTTGGCGGCCAGAGCAACGAACTCTGGTGCCCGGGCGGCGAAATCCAGTTTGTACAGGAGATGATAAGACAAAGTCACCGCTACGCAAAAAATGTAGGCTGGTTTACAACCCTAATCTCAAAAAAGGAGAACCTTCCCGCAATCTACTCAGCCCTAAAAAAGGTATCGGCCTCACAGGTAAAAACTATCGAAATGGGCCACGGCAACAAGAAATCCCGAATTGTCGCATGGAGATTTCTTGAGTCCAGATAACTATTATACAATTCAAAATGAACTCCGGCAACTCATTTAAAATTAACGAAATTCCTAGATCAAGGCTTGCAACGTTTGATGTGTGTGCTATTTCAGACTCCCGAAATTATATAAGCGCAATGCTCGAATTTGATGTAACTGAAACTCGCAGGAAAATAAGACAGATGAGGAAAGAGGGAGAGAGGATATCCTTTAATGCATACCTGATAAAGGTAATTGGAACAGCAGTAGAAAGACACAGAGAGGTAGCTGCTTTCAGGTACAGCAAACGAAGGCTGATGGTTTTTAACGATGTTAATATTTCAACTGTCGTAGAAAAAAGTGTCAGTGGCACCAAAGTTCCAATACCGATAGTTATTGAACAGGTAACTTTGAAAACAGCCGCTCAGATTACAACAGAAATTGAAGATGCCAGAAACAGGAATATTTCAGGAAAGGATGTTGTAATTGGAAGAGATACCAAATGGTATGAAAATATATATTTCTCCATGCCTGGCTTCATTCGCAGAACTGTAATGAAGACAATGCTCAGGTTCCCGAAGTCAACATTCAGACGTATGGGAAATGTGATGGTCTCCTACCCCGGAATGGTGGGAAGTATCAATGGTTGGTTCATCCACAAATCAATCCATCCGCTCTCATTTGGAATTGGATCAGTAATTAAGAAACCCGTTGTAGTTGATGATAAGGTACAAATTCGCGAAATACTTAACATGACCGTTCTTTTGGACCATGATATAATTGACGGCGCGCCAATGGCCAGAATGATAAAAGAGATTAATGGTCTGCTTTTAAATAATTAAAGAAATCAATCCCATTGTTACCTTCAACTTTTGCAGCAATCGATTTTGAAACAGCCAACTCAAACAACTCAAGTGTTTGCAGTGTAGGGATAGTTATTGTTCGGGACGGAGTTATTGTTGATTCAGCATACAGGCTAATCAGACCGGTTCCAAACTACTATTCATACTGGAACACCAAAGTTCACGGAATGAACTGTTATGACACAGACGACGAGTGCGAGTTTCCGCAGGTCTGGTCTCAGCTGGAACCTCTAATCGAAGGCTTGCCTCTCATTGCACACAACTCACCATTTGACGAAGGATGCCTCAAGGCTGTTCACAGACACTTTGGAATGCAATATCAGGGATACCAGTTTTTCTGCACAGTAAGAGTGTCAAGAAAACTATTGCCACACCTTCCAAATCACAAACTGAACACTGTTGCTGCCCACTGTGGATACAATCTCACAAACCACCACCACGCCCTCGCAGACGCCGAGGCCTGCGCAGCAATCGCAATACAACTTGCCCGCTTTCTCCCCTAGCCTCCCGACTCCAAGCTGTACCGTGTGTCGAGTGTGCTTCACCTCAGAGGAAAAGTGTCAAATCATTATATATCTGATATTTATAATTTTTAACCAACTTATCTATCAAGCTGGTTGCTAAATATTTGACACTTTTCCTCTGAGGCATGTTGCTTTACCGGTATTATTTTGTTATCTTGCAATACACCTGATGCACCATGAAAAACAATACTGCCATGGATAAGCTGGAATTCACCGTCGATCCCGACATTTTCGCAAACATAGAGAGCGGACTTCAGAAGGCTTTTGTGGCCAAAATTAAACCGTCCGAAATACATGAGTTTTTCTATCTCACCTCTGAGAACAAAATTGATGTTAAGTATTTCAATACTATAGAGTTCAAAACAATTGCCGAACATATCCAGGATGTAGGTGACGGCTCTGCCGGAACAGAAGGATATGATCTTGACGGAAGGTTTATTAAAACCTGCCGGTACAAAATCGGTTATGCAGAAATTGATTTTCTTATTCCAAATGAACTCATAGAGAAAGAGGTACCTGACCTTACATCCTGCTACGATTGTGACCATATGCCACCGGTTGAAATAATGTTTCAGCTGAAGGAGAGACTTAATTAATCAAGCAAAATTATTTATCAGCCCATGAAGACACAAGCAATTCGCATCTCTAAAGCAGATTTCGAAAAGGTAGTAGCCGGAAAGAAAAAGGTGATTACCTGCGAAATTACCCCGGAAAATTCTAAAAAATACGTTTTCTTCTCTGATATGAGTACACATATCGATTATGAAGACTGGAGCAAAATTCCCGACGGAGCAGTCAGCATAAAAGTTGAGCCAAAAGAGTTTGACTATGTAAAACTTACAGGCGGAGGCGGAAAGGGACCATTACCTTCATGCACAGCCCATATTAAGGGCGCAGAGGTGATCTTTCTTGTAGACGAGCACAACGAGCAGGTCTTCTATGATGTAGACGGCATCGACTTTCCGGGACTTGTAGTCGATTACGAACTGGGCAAAATCACACACAACTGATAAGGTTTTTTCATTGCCAAAGTATATCTTTGGGCTATGAAAATCAGAAACGAGAAAAAACCAGAGTGGTTAAAAATAAAACTTGACACTTCCGGAGACTATTCAGAGGTAGGCCGGATTGTAAAAGAGCACGGGCTTCATACCATCTGCAGCAGCGGGATGTGTCCAAACAAATCTGAATGCTGGAGCCGGGGAACAGCCACATTCATGATACTTGGTGAAATCTGCACCAGATCCTGTAAATTCTGCGCTACGATGACAGGTAAACCGGCAGAGCCGGATTCGGCAGAACCCGCAGCGCTGGCCAGGTCGGTTTCGCTCATGAAACTCAAACATTGCGTAATAACATCTGTAGACAGAGACGACCTCCCTGACGGAGGTGCTGCCCACTGGGCCCGGGTCATCAGAGAGTGCCGCACAGTAAATCCTGACACAACAATTGAAGTCTTAATCCCGGATTTCGACGGAAAACCGGAGCTTATTGATATTGTTCTGGAAGCCGGTCCGGATATTGTTGCCCACAACATCGAGACAGTAAGCAGGCTCACCCCGCAGGTCCGCTCAAGAGCAAAATATTCTCTCTCCATGCAAACCATTAAACACATTTCGCAAAGGGGATTCAGATCAAAAAGCGGGCTGATGCTTGGGCTGGGCGAGAGTGAAGAGGAGATTCTTGAAACTCTGCTGGACCTGAGGCACAACGGATGCGAAATTGTCACAATTGGTCAGTACCTCAGACCAACCCTCAAACACATTGAGGTTGCAGAATATGTAACCCCGGAAAAATTCGCACAGTACAAAGATATCGCACTTAAGGTCGGCTTTTCGCATGCAGAAAGCGGACCGCTTGTGAGATCTTCATATATGGCAGACAAGGCTGTAACCGGGAGTTCAAATAAATAACATTTGAAAATCATTATACTCAGATGAGCAGATTCATAGTAAAGGAGATGGGCCTCATTGATTACAAAGAGGCGTGGGAGATTCAGAAAAAGCTTTTCAATGAATTAATTGAAAAGAAGATGAAGGGAGAAAGCGGAGCAATGCACCTTCTTCTGCTTGAACACCCGCACGTATACACAATGGGGCTGCACGGCAACACCGGCAACATGCTCTTCAGTGATGAGATGCTTGAAAAAATTGGCGCAAAATATTACAAAATCGAGAGAGGCGGCGACATCACCTACCATGGATATGGTCAGCTTGTGGGATACCCCATCTTTGACCTCGAAGAGCTGGGTATTGGAATCAAACAGTATATCTGGGCACTGGAGGAGGCAATTATCAGAACTGTAGCAGACTATGGAATATCAGCCTCGCGAATGGAAGGTGCAGTAGGCGTCTGGCTCGACTGCGGAAAGCCATCGGCCCGCAAAATTGCCGCCATTGGAGTAAAGGCCTCCCGATATGTAACCATGCACGGGTTTGCCCTCAATGTAACAACCAATCTTGACTACTTCAATTACATAAATCCCTGCGGATTCGTTGACAAAGGTGTCACCTCAATCGCAAAAGAGACCGGCCACACACCCACCCTAAAAGAGGTTGGTGAGAAATTCACAAAACACCTCGATGAGGTTCTGGGGTAAAACTCTGCCAGAGTTTTTACGAACTTCCTCACCCAGTGCGTTTTATAAATTTAAGTACAGGTTTTTTCGCATTAGTTAATATGTTATATTATTGATTTTCTACAACTTGATAAAAACTCTGCCAGAGTTTTGTTTTCTTTTTGTAAATTTCGGGAAAATCAAACACAATGAAAGCCTTATTAATTTCAATTATGCTGATTCTCTCCGCCCAGTTTGCCACTGCGCAAAAAAAAGGAGCGGACGAATTACCGGTTCCGGTTATTGACAGTACAATATGTTACGAAGGAGTGATGAGTGCAAATCCGGCACTCACAAGAGATCAGCTATATCAGAAAGTAAGGCAGTGGGCTTCTGCAAAAATTGTAGTTCCGCCCCATATTCCAACATTATTATATGATAATCCGGCCGAGGGAAATCTCTCTGCACGAATGATGTTTCATACAATAAACCTAAGCGCATCAGCAAATACCAATTATATGATTCCGCAGGCAATCATTCACTTTCAGGTTAAAGAGGGTAAGGTAAAATATACAATAACTGACTTCCTTTACACACACGGAGAAATTACGGCCAGTTACAAACGAATAACCGAAGGCGGCGGGCTGGCTTTATTCTTGAATGCAACATCTGAACAAACTTCCAGAACACACAGAACAGAATATATCTACTATCTCACCGAAATTGACCGAATCATTCAGATTCATCTCAAATCACTGCAGGCATATATTAAGAGACCGGTCATTGATGAGTTTTAAAACTCTGGCAGAGTTTGTTTTCTTTTTGTAAATTTCGGGAAAATCAAAAACTATGAAAGCGTTTACATTTGTAATAATGCTGATTATCAGCACTCAGTTTCTTTTTGCTCAAATTAAAGGTGACCAGAATGTTCCTGTACCAATAAAAGACAGCTTAATTTATTACGAAGCCATGATGAAAGCAAATCCCAATTTAACAAGGGACCAGCTATATCAGCAGGTAAGACACTGGGCTTATACAAAATTAATTGTGCTGCCAGTTACCTCTCCGGTGCTTTACGAAAACCCCGGTGAGGGAATAATTTCAGCAAGACTGGTTTTTAACCCGATTAAGCTCGGACCGGCAATAAATTCAAACTATCTTATACCACATGGCATTATTTATTTTCAAATTAAAGAGGGAAAAATCAAATTCGTAATTTCTGACATTACTTACACACACGGACTGCTTATTGGTAATGTTTTTAAAGAGACTATTGGCAATAGTAAAAATCTATATTTTAACGCAACAAATGAGAAGAACTATAGAGCTTTCCGAAACGAATATATTTTTTATCTAACTGAGATTAATAATACAATTCAGAATCATCTGGGCTCGTTGTATTCATTTATTAACAAGCCGTTGCTGGATGAGTTTTAAAACTCTGCCAGAGTTTTTAGCAAGTTCTTGAATATTAAGCCATAACAATTTTTTAAGTAGCAATTTTTTTGATACATTAAAATAGTAATACCAAGATAATCTGTGAGTTCGTAAAAACTCTGGCAGAGTTTTTATTATTCTAGAAAACATCTACTGAATTCCATTTAAAATTTCTAAGATTTCATCCCGGAAACAATAATTTTACCCAAAGTATACTAACTCGGACAGAGTTACAATTCAATTGGGTATGAAGCATCAGAAAAGAAGGGAACAAGAGGGGAATTTCCATGTATGGCTCAGGGGTAATGGGCGATTCAATGTGTTCTATACAGATGAAGATCACACAGATTTTCTTCAGAGATGCGATGAATCGGCAAAAGTGCACAACACAAAAATTTTCGCATTTGTACTAATGGCGAATCATATTCATTTAAGCCTTTACACAACTGAACTAACAGATTTTGTAAAAAGTGTTTTAATTGGATATGTGCAGAGGTATAACCGACGCCACAAATTGAGTGATAAATTATTCCGGACACCTTTTTCCAGCAGTAAGCTAATCAGCAGATTACAAGTTGCAGAAAACATCCTTTACATCTTAAGCAATCCGGTCAAAGCCGGAATCTGTAATCATCCCAAGGAGTACATATGGAGTTCATATCACTTTTATGAAACCAATCAATCAAATCCATTGAGAAAACACATAAGCATTGATTGTTCCCCTGTTCATGAGATGTTTTTGGAAAGGATAATCTTGACAAAACACTTGAATCAGTCAGCCTTAATGCAGAACCAAAACCGAATATTGGCAGAATTCGAATTCCTGAATTTGAAGTAATTGAGCATATGAATAAATTGCTTAACGGAAGAAGTCTGGGGTCACTAAATTCAGCAGAAATTGAAAAGCTGATTATTCTTTTAAACAAACAGACACAAGCTACATATAGGCAGATAGCATCGGTCACCCATTCGAGTTATGATGAAGTTCGTGGATTATGCAGAAGCTAAAAAAAACTCTGGCAGAGTTTTTACGAATTTGCTCATTATTTGCAATTTACAAAATCTAACGATCCAAATTTTAAACCAAATCAAATGATTAAAACGCTGATTTTTCATTACTTGCTAAAAACTCTGGCAGAGTTTTGTTTTATTTTTGTAAATTTCGAAAAAATCAAACTCTATGAAAGCTTTAACATTTGTAATGATGCTGATTATCAGTACCCAGTTTGTTGTTGCTCAAAATAAGGGAGAACAAATCATTCATGTTCCGTTAAAGGATAGTGTTATTTTCATCGAAGGAGTAATGAATGCCAATCCAGCACTCACAGGGGAGCTAATTCTGAACACGATAAGATATTCAGCTCTTTCGTCAGAATATTACCTGAGTGTCCAGGGCATAATCTATCTGCAGGTCAAGCAGGGAAAGATTAAATATACCATAACCGATTTCTATTATAAACTTGAAGATATTTCAAAGACTTTTACATTTCATAGTGAAGGCGACAGCAAAACCCTGCTTAGTAAAGCAACATCAGATCAACTCGGGAAAGTTATACGAAAAGAGTATACCCATTATCTGAATGAAATTGACAACAAGATAAAGATTAAGCTGCATTCCCTGAAAGAATTCGTAAACAGACCAATATTTGACGAGTTTTAGCATACAATACTTTGCCGGCTTTAAAATAACAAATGCTAAAGTTTCCCACGTGCAAAACTCTGCCAGAGTTTTTAGCAAGTTCTTGAATATTAGGCCAGAACAATATTTCAAGAAGGTGATTTTTCGGCATTAATAAATTGCTATGTCTTGATATTCTGCAAGTTCGTAAAAACTCTGGCAGAGTTCGAAAATCCCTAAGAATTTGTTTTATATTTGTCACGGGTTAAAATCCAAAAACCGTTTATGCTTAAAAGGGCCTCTGCCATATTGCTGATAATCATAGCCAACATTTTGCTGTTGGGACACACTGTTGTGCCTCATCACCATCACGGGGAGCATATCTGCATCTGCAATTACAGTGAGCACTCTCACGACAATACTGCTCCGGGAAATGCCCAGGCAGATTTGTCGTCAGGTAAATATTCCGCAGGAAGTCAATCATCAGAATTTGACAACGATCATACCGGTTGCATTCATGGAGATAATATCTCCGATGAAAATTCACATGAAGAGTGCAGCGGAGATACCCAAAACAGCTGTAACAGTTGTCCTGTTTCCGGACACAGCAGCGAAGGAAAGTGCAACTTTCTGGATTTACTTGTGCTTATTCCGGCCAACGAGACAAAGTCAGAGAACGGCTCTTTTTCAGGAGATTCCCGCTTTAACAATGACACAGATTCCGGTTTTGAAAATGGCTCTCTGCCGGATTTCTTTATTGCATATGTAAGTAACCGATTGTTCCATAATCTTCCGGAACCGGTCCAGCTCCTGAGTGAGCATAACGACAAAACTCCGCTTCTCTGCGGAATCTATTTCACAAAAGGGCTCCGCGCCCCACCTGCTGTTTAAGTTCTCCGACTGGACAATCACTCTTGCTTTTGCTTTTTTAATTGAAATTTCAGAATCTAAACTGAAAATCCTGCAAGGTAAATTGACTATTCAGTCCAGGCATCCGCCAACAGGATTATTGCATTGTAATAATCAGTCCTGGCGGTGCAGTTTTCATTAACACTTAAACAGCAATCAAAATGTCAGCAAAATTTCTACAAATATTATTAATTGCAATGGCGGCAACGTTTTCGGGCTGCCGGAACAATTCTGGGGATGCACATGAGGGAGAGAGCCATGAAGGTCACAATCATGAAGCCGAAGCCAAAAGCGAAGCAAAGGCCGACCCGCATGCCGGTCACAACCACGGAGAGGCTCCTAAATTTCAATATACTGCATACAGCAATAGCCACGAGCTCTTTGCCGAGGCCGATGCCTTTATTGCCGGCAAGAAGGCAGCAATTCTTTCACACTTTTCAATACTTCCCGGATTCAAAGCAGTTGAAGAGGGCAAAATCACAGCTATCCTTACGGTTAACGGACAGGAGAGCAGGGCCGAACTTTCTGCTCCAACAAGAAAGGGTATTTACCTGTTTGAGATCACTCCATCAACTGCCGGAAAAGGGAGTCTGAGATTTGTGATCTCGGAAAAAGGAGGTAATACAGAATCTGGAACAGGCGAAAAAGGTGAATTAAGAAAGCGCGGTAATTATGAAGTAATTGTTTCCGAAGTGACTGTCTTTGCAGACGACCACGCACCTTATCATGCGCTGCAACCGGAACCATCTGCAGTAAATACAACTGTTTTCACAAAAGAGCAGTCGTGGAAAATTGATTTTGCCACTGCCCTGCCGGCACAGGAACCATTTGGCGAGATAATCAAAACATCTGCACTCGTTACATCATCGCAGGAGGGAGAGGCAATAGTATCGGCAAAGTCTGCTGGGATTGTGATCTTTAGCGCGGGAGTGGTAACTGAGGGAATGAGTGTATCGGCAGGTCAGACAATAGCCTCAATTTCCGGAGGTATGGCAGACAACAATCCGGCCATCCGCTTTGAAGAGGCAAGAAACAACTTCGAAAAGGCATCAGCAGATTTTGAAAGGGCAAAACTGCTCTCTGCAGATAATATTATCTCTCAGAAAGAGTTCACGGATACGAAAAACAGATATGATAATGCTAAGTCAGTTTATGATAATTTAAGGGGCAACTTCAGCAGATCCGGGCAGAGCGTCAAAAGTCCGCTGGGCGGATTCATCCGCCAGCTCTTTGTGAGCAACGGAGCATATGTTGAGGCTGGAACACCTCTTATGGTTGTATCGCAAAGCAGAAAGCTGACACTTACCGCATCGCTTCCGCAGAGATACCTGCCTGTTCTTGCAACAGTAAGGGAAGCATCAATTAAGGCAAACTCTCAGAGCCCGGCTCTGTCACTTGGCGAACTAAAGGGTAGGGTTCTCTCATACGGCAAAGCAGCAAATTCAGATAATTTCCTGATTCCCTTCACAATGCAGATTGAGAATAACGGATCCTTTATTCCCGGAAGTTTTGTTGAGGTCTACCTTAAGGGGCTGAGCGGGACAAATGTTATAACCGTTCCGGTAAAAGCACTCATGGAGGAGCAGGGTCTCTTCTATGTTTGGGTTCAGATTACCCCGGAGCTGTTCGAAAAGAGGGAGGTTAAGGTTGGCAGAAATGACGGTCGAAGTGCCGAAATCCTTTCAGGTCTGCAGGCCACTGAGAGAGTGGTTACTGCCGGGGCAGTTCAGATTAAACTGGCTCAGGCAACAGGTACTCTTGACGCACATTCAGGTCACGTTCATTAATAACTGAAGCAATGTTAAACAACATCATAAAATTTTCGCTCAGCAACAAGTATCTCATTTTGCTCTGCTCAATGGTACTTGTGGTTTTTGGAGCAAGAACCGCCTCTAATATGGACATTGATGTCTTTCCGGACCTCACTGCTCCTACCGTGGTGGTTATGACAGATGCCCACGGAATGGCATCGGAAGAGGTAGAAAGGCTTGTTACCTACCCCATCGAGACTGCAGTTAACGGTGCCACAGATGTAAGGCGTGTAAGATCTGCATCCTCACAGGGATTCTCATTTGTATGGGTTGAATTTGACTGGGGAACAGATATCTTTAAAGCAAGGCAGATAGTTAGCGAAAAACTCATCAGCATAAACTCACAGATGCCCCTGGGTATTGGTCAGCCGGAACTGGCACCGCAGTCGAGCGTAATGGGTGAAATCTTTTTTGTGGGGCTTCAGGCAGACAGCACTAGCATGATGGATCTTCGCACTATCGCGGAATGGAATGTCAAGCCGCTTATTCTATCTACCGGAGGAGTCTCTCAGGTAACAATTATTGGAGGCGACTACAAACAGTACCAGGTAATAGCAGATCCTCAGAAGATGATCTATTACAAGGTAAGTGCAAAAGAGCTGGTAGATGTCTGCAGAGAGATGAGTAACAACTCTGCAGGCGGAGCACTGAGGGAATTCGGCAATGAGTATGTGGTAAGAGGAGTTGCAAGAAGCTCAGACCCTGAGGAGCTGGCTGCCACTTATATCAAGTCAGTAAACGGAAGGCCAGTAAGAGTTAGCGATGTGGCCGATGTAAGAATCGGCAGTGCTACCAAAATGGGATATGCATCAGGAAATGCAAAACCGGGAGTCATTATTTCAATCTCAAAACAGCCAAACGCAAATACACTTGAGGTAACCGAAAAGATTGAGAAAAACCTTGCAGAGCTTGTAAAAACCCTGCCTCCGGATGTAAAACTTGACACAAAGATTTTCCGCCAGGCAGACTTCATTGAGACCTCCGTAAGGAATGTGGGAACCGCCCTGCTCGAAGGAGCCCTGTTTGTTGTGCTGATTCTCTTCCTCTTTCTGGGAAGCTTCAGAACCACAATCATCTCCCTGCTGGCCATTCCGCTATCGCTTCTGGGAGCAATCCTTGTAATGCAGATGCTTGGGATGACAATCAACACTATGTCGCTGGGAGGAATGGCAATTGCGATAGGCTCTCTTGTGGACGATGCAATCATAGATGTCGAGAATGTTTACAAACGGCTCCGCCAGAACCGGCTACTGCCCGAATCCGAAAGGCATTCGGCATTTACCGTAGTCTTCGAGGCCTCAAAAGAGATTCGCGCTTCCATTTTCAACGCAACCCTCATTATCATGGTGGCATTCCTCCCGCTTTTCTTCCTTTCAGGCATGGAGGGACGAATGCTTAAGCCGCTTGGAGTATCATTTCTGGTCTCTCTCTTTATGTCGCTTGTAGTGGCAATGACACTCACACCTCTCCTTGCAAAAATGCTTCTCTCATCAGACAAATACCTGGAGAAAAATCAGAAGGAGAAGTGGCTCTCTGCCAAACTTGTTCTCCACTATGAACGCTCGCTTATCTGGTCCCTGAAGCATAAAGGAGCGATTCTTGGCACAACAATACTCCTCTTTATTGCCTCCCTTGTCATCTTCACCGGCCTGGGGCGCAGCTTCCTCCCCGAATTCAACGAAGGCTCGCTCACCCTCTCCGTCGTCGCCAAACCCGGCGTCTCCCTCGAAGAGAGCAACTACCTTGGCAACCTTGTAGAGAAGGAGCTTCTTACAATACCTGAGGTAACAAGTACAGCCCGCAGAACAGGACGAGGCGAACTTGACGAACACTCTCAGACCACAAACAGTGCAGAGATAGATGTCAACTTCAAACTGGACAAGAGGAGTCAGCAGGAGTTTATGGCAGATGTGAGAAAGACCCTGTCCGGTGTTCCCGGAATTGCCTACACAGTTGGGCAGCCGCTGGGTCACAGAATTGACCACATGCTTTCAGGAACAAGAGCAAATATCGCAATCAAGGTTTTTGGTCCGGACCTCAACAGACTATTCACAATTGGTAATGAGATCAAGCACTACACAGAGGATGTAGAGGGTCTTGTAGATCTGAATGTAGACCAGCAGATTGAGATTCCGCAGATTCAGATAAGGGCAGACAGGGAGATGATGGCACAGTACGGAGTGCATATGTCTGATTTCAATGAATATATAGACCTTGCACTTGGCGGTGAAAAACTTGCAGACATTTACGAAGGTCAGAGAAAATTTGACCTTGTCATGAGAGTGGGTAACAGCGAGCCTAAGTCAGTGGATGAAATTAAAAATGCACTCATTGACACCCACACAGGTGGCAAAGTTCCGCTGGATCAGATAGCAAGTATTGTCTCGGCTTCGGGTCCAAGCTCAATAAGCAGGGAGAATGTTGAGAGAAAAATTGTAGTATCTGCAAACGTTGCAGGCAGCGACCTTCGCACTGTAGTTGAAGAGATTCAGAAACGGGTAGAGAAGTCGGTTAAACTTCCGGAAGGTTATCGTGTCGAATATGGCGGACAGTTTGAGAGCGAAGCCCGTGCTTCAAGAAGTCTTATGCTAACATCCATTATTGCCATCGTAATAATATTTTTGCTTCTCTTCCAGGAGTTCAAAAACCTGAAACTTGCAGGCATTATTCTGCTGAACCTGCCACTGGCACTTATTGGCGGAGTATTTGCAATCTGGGTAACTTCAGGCGTGCTAAGCATTCCTGCAATTATTGGTTTTATCACTCTTTTTGGAATTGCAACAAGAAATGGTATATTGTTGGTGTCAAATTATCAGAGGCTGCAGGCACAGGGAGTCTCTCTGCATGAAACCATTACCAGAGGCTCATCAGACAGGCTGAATGCTATTTTAATGACAGCCCTTACAGCTGCGCTGGCACTCATTCCGCTGGCATTAAAAGGCGACCTCTCAGGAAACGAGATACAGAGTCCAATGGCAAAAGTGATACTGGGCGGACTTCTTACATCAACTTTGCTGAACATTTACATTGTTCCGATTGTTTACAGCATTCTCAATATTCACAGAGATAAAAAACAAGACAGCATATGAAATTCCTGATAACAACATTAGCAACACTGGCAATCGTTTCATCTCCATTATCTGCATCACCCTATCCGGGCTTTTCAGAAAAAACAGAGATATTTTCAGACAAAACAGATGGTTCTGACAGAATAATGTTTCATCCCTCTGCCGAAACAGACCCTGCCGATAAAATTCTGCAGGAGGTGGAAAAAAACAACACAACTCTGTCGGCCTTAAGAAAAGAGGCCCAGGCGAGAAAACTGGGAAACCGCACAGATATTTACCCGTCAAATCCGGAAGTTGAGTTTGGCTACCTGTGGGGCAGCCCCTCATCAATGGGAACCCGTCAGGATTTTGGAGTAAGCCAGACACTCGATTTCCCGCTTGCATACGGTTACAGGAAGAAAATAGCAGACCTGCGCGACAATCAGGTAGACCTTGAGTATCAGAAGAGCCTAAGGGATATCAGATACGAAGCAAGCATGGTCATTTACGACCTCATATACACCAACGCACTCCGCATCGAAATTGAAAAACAGTATTCCAATGCAAAGGCAATTGCCCATGCTTTCAAAAAACGCTTCGAAGCAGGAGATGTTTCAAAACTTGAGCTCAACAAGGCCGAGATTAACCTCTACCATGTAACAAAAGTTCTGGAGCACCTCAACATTGACAAGGAGTATCTGTTGAATCAGCTCGCCGGCCTCAACGGAGGCACACGAATTGAACTCGAATCATCAACTTTTGGCACTCAGCTTATCCCGGCCAGCTTTGAGAACTGGTATGCAGAAGCCGAAAAAGAGAGTCCTGTTCTGGGCTGGCTCAGACAAAACATTGAGATAAGCCGGAAGGAGATTGCCCTTACAAAGGCTTTAGCACTGCCGCAAATCACTACCGGTTACATGAGTGAAAAAGTTGTGGGCGAAAAATTTCAGGGAGTAACCTTTGGAATCACCGTTCCGCTGTGGGAAAACAAGAACAAAATCAAGCAGGCCAAAGCCGCCGCCGAGGCTGCCGAGTCCATTGCAGCAGATGAAAAGGTTCGTTTCTACACCTCCCTCAAGGCACTCCACTCAAAAACAATCTCCCTGCAAAACAGCGTCAATGATTTTCAAAACAGAATCCTCACATTCAACAACGTCGAGATGCTCCGCAAAGCCCTCGACCTTGGCGAACTCTCAATCATAGACTACTTCCACGAAGTTGAATTCTACTACGAAAGCATCGAGCACCTCATCGACCTTGAAAGAGAATTCAATAAGACGGCTGCGCAGCTGAGGCTGCAGATTATGTAAACATTATCATGCAAGTACTGTAGCATGTTATATTGCAAGTATTGTAGCTAGTATTGTAGCTAGTATTGTTGCAAGTAAAGTCGAAAAGCACACATGTCAGCCTAAATTACAACTACCTCATATTGTGTTATTTACAATTTCTAATTCTGGAATTTTAATCGAACTCCATTTCGTAAAACACAGTATTTCAGGCAAATGTAAATTAGGCTGACATGTTGTTTTTTTGTTTGCAATGTTAAAAACAATTTATAATTTTACAAAAGAAGGCAGAACTCAGAATGCCTTTTTATAGTTCTTTGTTTATTAATTAATTACGAAGCGTAAGATCGAGGAGGGAGAAATGAACACATCAGCAAAGAAAAAAAGATCTACTCAAAAGTATTCCCGGGAACAATCCGGGATTTTTCATGTCTATTTCAGGGGAAACGGCAGGCAAAATGTTTTCTACTACGACAGAGATTATTTAAAATTTCTGGAAATCTGCAATGAAGTATCTCAACTTTACCAAACAAAGATTTGTGCAATTGTTATAATGGACAACCATGTTCACATGAATATTTCAACAAATCAGCTTACAGAATTCATGCGGGCATTGTTAATACGATTTGTAAGATGGTACAATCTTGACAAAGGCTGGGCAGAGCAGATTTTTAAACGACCTTTTGGCAGTGCAAAACTTATTTCAAGAGGTGTGATAAAAGAAAATCTAGGTTATATTCTGAGCAATCCGGTTACTGACAAAATCTGTAAGCAACCATGGGAATACAAATGGAGTTCATATCTGTGCTATTTCGAAGATAATCTATGCTATATAAGCAAATATATTACCATCGACAAATCATTGGTGGAGAGCATTTTCATTGATAAAGCTTCTATGAACCTATACATGAGTGACTATATGCCTGACAAGGAGATACCTAAAGACTCAAACTGGCACAGGACTCCTGACTACATAGTGATCAATCACTTGAATAATCTCCTAAATGGTAGAAATTTATACACTCTAACCAGGCCCGAGTTACACGAGATTATGATCAGGCTTAAGTATGATAAAGATGCATCATTCAGACAGATAGCGGGATTAATGCATGAGAGCTATGCTGAGGTACGGAGGTTCTTTGTTAGAAGACGTGAATGAGATGACCCCAAAATTTTGACAAGAAACTTATCGGTGTCACTTCACACATGTCAGCCTAATTTACAACTATCTGAATATATTGATGATACAAATTTGGTTTTTAGTAAAATTCCAGAAATAGAAATCACAAGCATCTAATAATCAATCATATGTAATTTAGGCTGACATGTGCGACATTCTTGAGATTTTACTTGCGACATTCTGACGATGTTATATGCAAAATTCTCAATTCTTTAACACTACTTTAATCACTATTTACCACTGATCTCAATATCTCTAAGCTGCTCCATCCTCTTCTTATCCAGAAATCCCTGGATAGTTTCGAGGTGTTCTTTGACCTGGCCGTTGCCAAATTCGTAGACTTTGGTTACCAGGCCGTCAAGGAAGTCACGGTCATGGGAGACCACAATGAGGGTGCCGTCAAATGCAAGCAGAGCCTGCTTGAGGATATCTTTGGTACGCAAATCGAGGTGGTTGGTGGGCTCGTCCAGAATCAGCAGATTCACAGGCTCAAGCAGAAGTTTGATCATGGCAAGACGCGTACGCTCGCCACCAGACAGGACCTTAACTTTTTTATCGATATCGTCCCTGCCAAACATAAAGGCACCAAGCAGGTCGCGGATCTTCGAACGGATATCGCCCACGGCTATGTCGTCAATAGTCTGAAAAACAGTAAGATTTTCATCAAGTAGAGAGGCCTGATTCTGAGCAAAATAGCCAATCTGAACATTGTGCCCCAGAGTAAGTTTGCCATCGTGGTCAATCTCCCTCATAATGCATTTCACAAGCGTTGATTTACCCTCGCCGTTGCGCCCCACAAAAGCAACCTTGTCGCCGCGGTCAATGGTAAGAGAGGCATTTGAGAAGACCGTTTTGAATGTTTTCACTGCCGATTCGCCCTTGCCGCCTGCGGACTCCACAGGATAGCTCTTCCCTACTCCCTCAGTGATAACCGGGAAGTTGCCGCTGCGCGGAGATGGCGGAAACTTTAGTTTTAATGCCGATGTATCAATTTCGTCAACCTCTATCAGATCAAGCTTTTCAAGCATCTTAACCCGCGACTGAACCTGAAGAGTCTTCGAGTAGGTTCCTTTGAAACGCTCGATAAACTCTTTAGTTTCGGCAATCATTTTCTGCTGATCATCATACTGCTTTTGCTGTTGCTCTCTGCGCTCCCTGCGAAGCTCCAGGTAGTGCGAATAGTTAACCTTGTAGTCGTAAATGCGCCCCATTGTGAGTTCAATGGTACGGTTGGTTACATTGTCCACAAAAGATTTGTCGTGAGATATCAGAACCACAGCTTTAGCCTGGTTAATCAGAAACTCCTCCAGCCAGATAATCGACTCCATATCCAGGTGGTTAGTTGGCTCGTCAAGCAGAATAACATCCGGTTTGCGAAGCAGAATCTTGGCAAGTTCAATCCGCATACGCCATCCGCCGCTAAGCTCAGAGGTTTGTCTGTTGAGCTCCTCACGCTTGAAACCAAGGCCCAGAAGAACCTTCTCAACATCCTCTGCAAAGTGGGTAATGTCAATAGCGTAGTACTTTTCGCTTATTGCAGACAAATCCTCAATGAGTTTGTAGTACTCATCTGAATCGTAATCTGTTCTCTCCTCCAGCTGACGGTTATAATCTGCAATCTGCGCCTCAATGTCATGCAGGTGCTTGAAAGCCTGAGAGGCCTCCTCAAGGACAGTCCGGCCATCTTCAGTCATCAAATGCTGAGGCAGATATGCAATAAGAGAATCCTTTGGGGCCGATATTACACCCCTGGAAGGGGCCCTTTCCCCTGCAAGAATTTTGAGCAGGGTAGACTTACCCGCTCCGTTTTTGCCCATGAGGGCTATCCTGTCTTTGTCATTGATTACAAAGGAGATGTTTTCAAATAATACTGTGCCGCCAAATTCAACACTCAACCCGTCGCAAGAGACCATTCTGTTTTTCTTCTGATTAAAATTTCGAGCCGCGAAGATAGACAAAAAAAATTAGGACTGGATTTCTGTTATGAATCAGAGAAATCTGTAGTAAGGGTGAAAGGCCGCAGAGCAAGCTTAATAATCAGAATGTATAATAATTCACCTTGTTGATGGCGGTTCCCATTTTGTCACGCGGCAGGGAGAGGGAAAATTTTTCAGCTTTGTTTAGTGACACTGTAGTCATAACCGTTTTGCCACCTTTGGCATCTTCACTGGTCATCTCCATAACAAATCCGCCCACATTCAAAGTGTTGTGAAGGGCGCTCATCTTTGCCGCACGGAAAATTCCGTAATCGTTTGACATATCAACTTCATCTGTAATCCAAACCTCGCCAAAGATCTTTTTGAAGGTGTAGGTATACCTTTTACAGAGCTTCCCCGCAATGGTTTTGGTTCCCTCTGCCGGAACAATGTCGAGTCTCTTAATATCCTCCCAGGCCGGATATTTGAACCTTGTGGCATTGTACATTGGCTCCGGAGCATCACTTCCAAAAATCTGGATTGCCACCTCACTGGTTAGGTCAAAGATTGTCAGCATATCACTTCCTCTGCCCGGAGAGTCAAGCACAACTGCAAAATCCTTACCGTCACTTTTGAAATATGTCCTGTAAACCAGAGTTCTCATATGCTCATTGTTCTTTGCATAGAACTCAATCTGCATATTGTTGCATCTGTCAAAGCTGTAGCTGTTCTCCCATTTAACGCCGGGGGCAGTCACATGCTGAGCAATGGCCTCTGAAGGAAGAATTGCTACAAACAGCATTGCAACAAACAAACAGGTGTAAAGATTTTTCATAATAGAACGTTTAGCTGGAATGCAGATAATCAGGTTTAGCAAAAATTCAGAAAATCAGTAAATTTTAACCATGACTGAGCGCCAGTGGTTAACCAGCTCAGAGCCGTCAAAGAGAGAACCGTATGCATAACACTCATCCTCATCGTTTTTGATAACAACTTCAAAACCGTTGATTTTTGTGTTCTGGACGCTGAACTTCGAGTAAACCACATTCTTATCTACCTTAAATTCTCCTATCTCCTTCCCCAGAAGGGTGTTTTCACACTCAAAATTAAAGCGGGATTCATCTTCCCTGGAAATCCTGTAACAATTACAGATCTTTTTTCCATTAATGCAAACCCAGCTTTCGTTAGAAATCTCCTCTCTTCCAATCTCGATTTTGGTCTCCCCAATAGCGTTGGAAATGTTTCCGTTTTTGTCGACAAACTCGGAATTTGTCATCCATTCGGCCGAGTCGGACAGCAAATGCGTTACACCTTTCATGATTTGACAATTTTTTCCGGGATAACCGGGGTTCAAATTAATAATCGGGGCGCGAATCTGGAGCTGACAGAACCTTAGGAACTCTGTTTTATGCACTAAAGATAATAAAAAAAACGAATTGCGGCGCAAGTGCTGTCTCCTGCAAAAACTGAGTAGAGACCCTGTGGTTCGTGGGCCGGGTCGCCGGTGAAGGCATCGCCCCTTTTCCAGAACCATTCAGTTGAGGTACCGGGAACCAAGATCGCCTCCCTTGCCCCGGTGACGGCCTCCCCGCCCCAGGCCCAGAAGTTACACCCGGCCATAAGAGAACCACTCTTTTTACCCTCAGCAACTCTGGAGATAATTGCTTTGTAGAAAAGATCCCGTCCGTTTAAGGCGCTCGATTTTGAGACTGAAAAATCTTCACGAGGATATCCGAACTCCTCAATAACCAGTGGCTTGCCAAGCCTTTTAGCAACCTCCAGATGAAGATCAATGTATTCGTTTGCCTTAGCAATTGCGGTTGCAACATTTCCCTTTACATCTTCGCGCGGCACCCAGCGCCAGGTGTGAGGCCAGATATGGATATTGAGATAATCGATTTCAGGAAATGCATGTATCTGTTCATAAAGTTCAATATCTCCCTCACACCCGATTACTCCCTCACTGCCGGTTGAGACCATATGATTGGGGTCAAGAGATTTTATCAGCCTTGCTACTCCACCAATCCAACGTGCAAAGGCCTCCTTGTTATCCTTTCCGAAGGGCCGGGGCTCATTGGCTATCTGCCAAGAAAAGATTGCCGGATCATCTTTGTATGGGAGGCCGCTTATAGAATTTCTTCTTGAGACAATAAACCTAACATGGTTCTCAAACATTACCCGGCAACTGTCGTTTTTATGATATTGCGAGACATATTCACTGAAGGCATCCCAGCCCGCCAGCGTAGGCAGCGGGGCCTTTCCGGCCCCGGCCCACTCCAGATACTTTATAAACCCGCCTGACCACTCCCATGCATTATTCAGATAGAGCACAGCCTTCATTTTCCTCTCGCCAAGCATAACCATTAGTCTGTCCAGGCCCCTTAACAGAGTGTCATTGTACACGCCGGGCGAGGGCTGGAGCAGCGGCTCAAACTTAACCGGAACGCCACCCTCCCCTTCACCTCCCACAAGAATCCGCAGGTTTGTCACCCCCAACTCTTCAAGATTGTCCAGCTCCCTTCTCAGTCGCGCAATATCCCCGCCCTCGCCCTCCGAAGCCAGAAGCGCGCCATACCAGAAATTAGCCCCAACAAAATAGTAAGGTTTACCATCAATAATAAACTGCCCATTCTCAACACGGGCAAAATCATCGACGGCGGCATTACGGGAACATGCCGCTGACCCAATCAATAAGAAAAGAGGCAACAACCACGAAAAAAACCTCATTATCATAAAACTAAATAAATCCCAGAAAAACCTCTCAGTAAGATTCTCAAATCTTTATGCAGGTTTTTAATCTATAATTTCTATCTAAGTCTCAGAATCTCCTCTTAATACCAAAACTTACTGTTCCGGCCCCCGAATAGTTTTTGCCATTGTCAGACTCCTTCTGAATAGGAATGAATCCGTAGTTTCCGCCACCCTCAATAAACATTGAGTTCTGGTCTGTAAACTTGTATGCAAAGCCAATGTAGCCGTTCAGTCCAAAGTTAAATTTGTTAAGCTGATCGATTATGTCGGTATCTGCATCAAAAGGCTGAGGAGTTGGTGTAAGCGGAATTGTACCAGCTGCGTCGGCATAAATTATACTTTCACCGCTTGTTATCTGGTGTGCCCTGAGCAGAAAGCCTGCGAAAGGACCAATGGCTGCATAAAAACTGAGCGGGCCTGTCCTTGAAATATTCCAGCTGAATCTTGCCAGAACCGGAACAATCAGGTAATTCATCTTTGCAACACTCTTGTAATCTGCATAGAGATAATTGATACCCAAAGCCTGTGCGACAGGAGCCAGAGGTCCTGCCGGAACAAAAGCCTGAAATTTGTCCTTCTGACCTCCCTGAGAAGAGAACTCCGCTCCAAGAGAGATTGAGAATACTTTGCTGATGTGGAATTCGCCAAAGGCACCATAATTTGCCCCCAGTCTGGATTCATATCCTTCATTCAAAGGATTCTGAACTCCTCCTGCCGTGAGATTAGGAATGTTGAGCCCGCCTTTTAGCCCCATCGAGAAATTTTGTGCAGAGATTGCACCGGTAACTCCAAAGAGAGAGATTACCACGAGAACAAGTGAAAGTTTTTTCATTGCATAGTGGTTTAAGATGACATAAAGTTAAATCATTTTATAAATAAAAAGCCCAAAGTCTATGGAAACTTTGGGCCCTGGGAAAGAAATAACATAAACACCTAACTCTTCTCTTTTTGCTGAAGATTACCTATTTTTTCCTTTTCCTCTTTTAGTAAGTTTTCTGTAAAGCCAATAACAGCAACAAGAATAAATGCAGCAATTATCCAGATGTATAGGGTCCATCCCGGTTTGGCTTTGGCAATTTCTGAAGATGTTGCCGCACTTACAGTGTTAACACTGCCCACATTATTTTTGGCAACATAGTTTTTAGATTCACTGCTACTCACAGAAGCGGCCGCCTGAGCAGGCGAAAGAGCCGCGATAGTAAGCATAAGGAACAGAGTAAAAACAATCTTTCTCATGACGATTAAATATTCTTGCAAAAGTTCTTAGTGTAAAATTAGACCTATCATTTAAAAATTGCTCTTTTATTAGTGTATACCCTATTTATCCCCTATTTGAAAATATGGGCAAAATGAGAAACCCGCCCCTCTTTATCAACGGATTGACAAAAAAGAGGCGAGTTTACGATTTGTTAACAGCGAGGACTGCGCTTGTTTTCAGGAGCTAATTCACTGTTGTTATGAACGTAATAAGCGGTTCGGCTGCATTTACATGAATATTCTTAACCTTTACCGCAATCTTACAGTTTGTAACCACTTTTCCCCTGGGAATTAAGCTAATTGCTATTGTTTCATTGGGATAAATTACCAGATTTCTGCCTGTTGAAAGCGGAGTGAAGTATTCATTCTCCATAAATTCAAGTTCATACGGAATTCCGGATGTATTTCTAAGCTCAACCAGAATACTCTTTTCATTTGCTCTGGCTACCCTGCTTTTAATTGAATTACGAAACAGCGGAGCCGTAAACTCCTCCTTTCCGTAGAGATAGTTGGAAGAATATCCTACTGTTCTTCCGGCGAAGAGCGCCTCCTTAACGGAAGCCATAGTTCTCTCTTTGGCAAAAATGATTGTCGAAGGACGATGTTGTCCCTGACGATATCTTAGCGAAGCGTGTGAATCTGAGTTTGACATCATAGTCAGATTTTTCTCCATAGCCCATTTGTGTACCAGAGGAATATACATGTTTGTATTTACAATCTCTATTCCATTCATCAGCCCTGCCTTGTACAGCTGCTCATGGATATAGCCCCACTCTGCAACTCCCTTTGGATTTTTATATGACGGGTGATTCCATGTGATGAAACAGCCAAGATCCTGTGCTGCTTTAAGAGTCGCGGCCAGAGTGTTAGTATCTCTTCTGTTCTGCGGATTAATAAATCCTGCAAGCTTATTTGCATCCTCCAAAAATAGAATATTGTAATGCCCAGCAGGAACTTCACGCGTAACCTCTGCTCCCGGAATCAACATAATTCCAAGTTCATCTGCCAGGTTCTTTGCCAGTTTATACTCCATATTGAGGTCTGCAGAGTTAACCTTTTTCTCGTTTATGTAGTGAAACTCAAGGTGGTCTGTAATTGCAATAATATCGAGTCCGTCGCGGAAAGCCTCCTCCACTCTTGTTGTTGGCCAGATTGTTCCGTCAGAAAAAATTGTATGCATGTGCAGGTCTGCCTTAAGCAGAACATACCCATCAACCTCCGGAAGATACATAGGTGTGCGGGATTCGTTTATTATGTAGTTGCTCTGTTTGGGATAAGCTGCAGGAGAGTCTGGCTGCATTGAGCGTGCACCCGGCTCCTTTGTCTGAGCCTGAAGTGAGGCAGATAGCGGAGAGGACAGAAAGAGAATCAGCATAAAAGATGCTGCAATAAGTTTTGGGATTTTCATAGCAGATTAATTAAAATTATTTTTCCGAGAGAGCGGCACCAATAGCTGTGGCATATTCGGCATCTTCAGGGAATACGAATTTTATGTTGTACATTATTGAAATCTCCTCGAGAGTTCTTTGACCAATACGATTCTTGCTTCCGTTTCCTGTTATGTAGACAGTAGAGGCATTTCTGCTCTTAGCCGCAAAAACCGAAACAACACCAATAACCTGATAAACCATATTCAGAACGCCAAGAGCGATATCCTCCTTTTCGGCTGTATCCAGCATCTTGCCAAAATTAGAAGCTGTGGCCTTTTTGTTCAGGAAGCTTATATCTGCATCTGAAATATCCTCAATGAGGAGGTCAACCTGAGTGAGATCTCCGGAATCTGCCAGGTGAAGAATGTTTTCGAAAGTTGAAGATTTGATAAGCTCTTTGCAAAGACCTGTTATGGTTCCGCCACCAATTCCAGTTCCGCCCAGGTGGGTGATTTTATCCTTTTTAGCCTCAATTACAGAGGTTCCAGTTCCAATATTGGCGATAATCACATTCTCCTTTCCGGAAAGAAACATTCCGCCTATTCCAATAGCAGTGATTTCATCAATCTGATGTGTCGGAATCCCGAAAATTTCCTTCTTAATCTCAAGCGCACCAGCCCCTGTGATAATTATCTTCTCAACATTCGAAATATCGATATTGCTCTCTATAATCATCTTTCCCAGCGCTCCCGATGCAGATGTAACCGCATCAAAGGCCTTGGTCTTAACCGTCCTTATAATCTTTCCGTTTTCGACAGCAACCGCTTTTGTGGTTGTACTGCCAATATCAATTCCAATAATCATTGCATTGCAGATTTCAGCCCAAAGGTAAATAAAAAATCAGGCTGACATGTGCAAAGAGCTACCTAATTACGGTATTCACTTTTGGCGCTGCCTTTTTAGGCTGAATATTCTTCATAATGCCCTGCAGCTTACGGCCCTTCATTGCATCAAACATATTCTGAAGCCCTTTGCTGCTGGTCTTTCAGCATGGCTCCATAAAGAATGAATAGCCGGTCTCTTTGTTTTTAAACAGATAGGAAACCATTTCAAAAGGTCTGTCACATTTGAAAACCTGAGCAGAAACAACCGGCAGACTATAGGTTCTGCTCCACGGACCAGTCTCTGCAACCGAAGCGGCAGGGCTGCCCGAAAGCTGAACCAGATTGGCAGTTTTGTCAAAATAGACAACAGCATTCCTCGCCTCAGGAAAGGCATCCACCATAGCCCTTTCGGCAGCAGGAAGGGGATCGGAATAGTTCATCCCCTTAATCAGCCTAAGCCTGCCCTGCGGATTAGTCACTCCTCTTAAAGGTGTAACCAAAACAAAACTTCTCAAGGCCGATGCTGTTGTTGATGAGTGTGTTCCTGAGAACTGCATATCTTCTGTCTCAATCTCTGAGATTACCAGCCCGTCGGTTTCAACCCAGTCAGATTCAACAATAAATCCTTCCACATTAATCCGGGCCTTAACCAAATCTCCCGGTATGAAATTTAGATTCCTCACCTCATAGCTCCCCTTCAAAGAGCTAATTACACCGGACAGCGGCCGGCCGCCTGACTGTGAGACAAACTCAACAGGACCCCTGTATTCCAGAATATTTGACATAAATTCTGAAATCTTTTTCATCCGCTCGCTCCGGCTTAATGCCGATGTATGCTGAAACTTCGCTGCGCCACCGGAAAGGCCTGCTGCAGCAGCAGTTTGAGCAGCCCCCGGAGATGTATTGTGTGAAGTCGCAAGCTTATACCACTTGCTTTTCCCGCCGGATACTGAACCTCCGGCAATTCCCGCATAGTAGTCTGCATGATAGAGCTGAATTTCGCTGAAAGGAATTGTGGCTTCAGATTCGGGGCTTGCATTTGCCACGCCGGGCACTCTTACAGAGACTGTGCTCCCCTTTTTAAGAGGAATATTCTTTGCCAGAAATATCCCATCCTTATCTGTCAGGGCCGGATAAATTCCCGGCTGTGATGCCGGGTTCTGTTTAACCAGCAGAGTAAGAGGGCCTGTGTAAGGGATTGTGTCACCGCCTACAGATTTTCTGATCTCTCCCGCAACAAAATCCCCAAAGGCGCAAGCCTCATGAATTGTAATGTCGTACCCTGCAAAATTTGGTTTTTCGTACCTGAGCATCAGGATATACTTATTGAACATGGTCTTCTTGAGATGCAGCAGCTTCCACTCAGACAAGGCCCTCAGCCCTATCTCCGCAGAGATTATGTCATCCTCAATCTTACCCGTAGCCTCAAGCCCCGCTGTAAAATTGATATCCAGCAATTTCAGCCCGAAGACCCTCATGTTTGCATTACACATAACCCCCGCAAAAGCCTTTGCGTCCAGTACCAGATCTGCACTCATTTCATTGAAGAGCGAATAGTCAGAGATGTTTTTGAAACTTGTGGGAGCATACCAGAATGTACTTCCCTTTACACCAAGCTGAAGGTCAAACGCATGAGCCATTTCTACCTTGAGGGTTATGTTACCCTCAAAAGTAAGAGCCAGATAAATAGCAATTTCACACTTCCCAAGCTCCGGTATCTGAGCATATCCGCCCCATAGGAGCATCTTCTGCTCATTCTTAAGCTTAATATTCATATCGGCCTTAAGATTGAGCGCCTCACCCGCCTTAAAGAGAATCCTGTAGCCGTTGTTCTTGGTATAACTGGCTTCAATTATGGGATTTGTAAGGCTGATATTTCCATTGAGGGTTATAAAACATCCCGACTTCCCCAGACTGTCCAGTACAATCTTATAATCCTTGAAAACAAAATTGATGAGATAATCCTCCTGATTTTTCGATGATGTCGTCTGAACGGCAGGATCTGTCTCAGCCGTGTTGGCCAGAGTGAGCGCAACCTCCTGAGGCGGAATATTGAGATCCTCAAAAACCGATGACATTTTTGGCTTCAGAACCATCAGGCTCTTCTCATCTATTGGCTGAGCCTGAAAGGCAAATTCCCCCTCCCGGTCCAGATAGATTAGCGAAGGGTCGGGGTTGAATCCGCCCATGGCAGACCTGTCAAGAATCCCGTCGGCACTCATCTTCAGGCGGCTCTTTTGCTCGCCGGTTAATACCCGGACATTGGGTGCCAGTTTATAGGTGACATTTTTGAACTCGCCTGCCACCTCGCGATTATTTATGGCTCTCTGTGCCACCGGGTGAACTCTTTTCACCCGGTTAAACTCACTTGCCGTAACAACCCCTTCAAATTTTGAGAGGTCATTAATCTTTCCCTGCTGACCCTGTAAAATCACAGGAAAAGAAATCAGGGCTATTAAAACCGAGAATAGATACTTCATGACAATTTCAGTTAAAATTGTACTTGCGAAAAATTTCAGAAACCGGGAATCCAACGAACCGCCCCGGTAAACCCTCCTTCAACACTCAAAAGGGCTGGCTACTCTATAGAAAAAGTAAGCAGAGATGAATTTTAAAAAATATGAACCTAAGTTACTAAAAAATAAACAAAAAAATAAACTCTGCCAGAGTTTTTACAAACTTCCAGATTTACTGAATATTAGCATTTCGTTGTGTCAAAAAACCACCTACTTATAATCTTGTTTGAGACTAATATTCAAGTACTTGCTAAAAACTCTGGCAGAGTTTTTCGGGTTACAGTACAGGGAATATACAAAGTTGTAGGAGCATCGGTTAGATGCATCAGGGACTAGAAATTTGTATATTTGCTTCCATGAAAAGAGCAATTCAATTTCTTGACAATCTTCAGGAGAACAACTACAGGGAGTGGTTTGAGGACCACAAAGATGAATACAAAGAGGCACAGGCAATATTCAACGACACTGTTGACAAGATAATTGCCGGTATTACAACATTTGATCCGTCAGTGGGGCACCTGACTGCACGCAACTGCACATTCAGAATTTACAGGGATGTGAGGTTTTCCCGCGACAAGGCTCCTTACAAAACCCATATGGGAGCATTCATCTCCCCAAAAGGAAAGGGTGGCGGATATTCGGGCTACTATTTTCACATTGAGGCAAAAAATGCAGCATATATAGGCGGACACATCCTCAGCACAGGCATCTACAGGCCCGAACCGGTAGTCCTTAAGAATATCCGCGAGGAGATATTCCTGAACGGCGACCAGTTCGAAGAGACCATCGGCCTTGCAAAAGGATTTAACCTCGAGCTGGGTGATGCATTAAAAAGGGTACCCAACGGATACCCTGCAGATTTTAAATATGCTCAATACCTGAAACTCAAGGATTTTTTCCTGAGCAGGTTTGTTGACGACAACTTTATGACCTCGCCGGATCTTGTTGAGCGCGCAGTAAAAGAGTTCCGAAAAACGCTGGAATTCCATCAGCTCCTCAACAAAGTAACTGACTACGCTTTGGAGTAGACCTGATTCTCCTGCTCCGCCACGCGTATAAATGTGGTGCGCTTTGAGAGCTCCTTGAGCTGCGATGCGCCCACATAGGTGCATGTGCTGCGGACACCCCCCAGAATATCCAGAACTGTCTCGTCCACCTTGCCACGGTAAGGAACGGTGACAGTTTTCCCTTCACTGGCGCGGTATTCGGCCACTCCGCCCGCATGCTTTTTCATTGCGGTAGCTGAGCTCATTCCGTAAAACATCTTCACCTTTTCGCCATTCTTCTCGATTAGCTCCCCGCCGCTTTCGTCGTGCCCCGCAAGCATTCCGCCCAGCATCACGAAATCTGCACCGGCACCAAATGCCTTGGCAACATCCCCGGGAGTTGCGCAGCCCCCGTCGCTGATAATGAGACCACCCAGGCCGTGAGCAGCATCGGCACACTCAATGATTGCAGACAACTGCGGATATCCCACTCCTGTTTTCACACGGGTTGTGCAGACAGATCCGGGGCCGATTCCAACCTTGATTATGTCGGCACCTGCCAGCAACAGCTCCTCAACCATCTCACCTGTTACAACATTGCCGGCAATAATCACTTTCTCCGTGAATTTCCTGCGAACCTGCTTTACAAATGCCACAAAATGCTCTGAGTAACCATTTGCCACATCAATGCAGATAAATTTAATCTGCGGATGCTCATTCATAATGTGCGACAACTTCTCATAATCTGAATTACTGGTACCGGTACTCACCGCAATGTGATTCTCAATACCGGCCGGCGCTTTCGCCAGAAAATCGCTCCACTGCTGCAAAGAGTAGTGCTTGTGAATTGCCGTGAACATCTTGTGATTCTGCAGAGCCAGAGCCATTTCGAAAGTGCCAACGGTATCCATATTAGCCGCCATGATTGGAATCCCAAACCACTCACTCTTATTGTGCAGAAGCTTAAATGTCCTCTCCAGTTTCACCTGCGAACGACTCTTAAGGGTAGACCTCTTGGGACGAAACATTACATCCTTGAAGCCCAGTTTAATATCATATTCAATTCTCATTTTCCAGATTTATTTTTCTGATTATATATTTTTTATGCTTAGAACCCCAGTTCCTTCTCGATGGGCGCAAGCGCCCCAATAGCCAGTTCTGCAAACTCATCAAGTGGAATCCCGATTTTCTCACACTCCATTATGTTCTCCCTGTGCACCGATGCAGCAAAAAGTTTCTCCTTCATCCGCTTAACAACCGATTTTGTCTTCACACTCGAAATCTTTTTATCGGGATAGACAAGCGCAACCGCAAAGATGAGCCCGGTTATGGTCTCACCTGCTGCAAGCGCATGGTCAAACTTAGTTGAACGCAGACGACCCGTAGCCTTTTCGTTATGCAAAAGTATCGCCTCAACAGCATCCGCAGGCATCTCCTCCTTCGTGAGCATCTCTGCAGCAATATTACCATGCTTAAAAGAGTCGCCATTTGTAATCTCCACATCAATGTCGTGAAGCAGGCCCGCCAGACCCCATTTATCCACATCCTCGCCAAGCTTAACGGCAAGCGCGCGCATCACTGCCTCAGAAGCGAGACAATGCGCAATCATTTTTGGGTTAGAGATGTGATTATTTAACAGTTCCAGATAGTGTTCCCGAGTTTTCATATTGATAATTTGAGGGAACGAATTTAGCAAAAAAAGTAGTCTGCGCCGCAATTTCTGTTAACCATTTGACATCATGCATAATACAAAAGACAAACTTCTCATTTCGAAAAGTTTGTCTTCTATATAACACTGTATTACTGTACATTAACAGAAATTGCGGCGCAGTCACGCGCGCGCAGCGCTGCACCGGCACCGGCGGCGAAGCAGCCGGTACCAATTATCTACTCAGCACCTTCACCAGCTTCTTAAGTGTATCCCTGAACTGCAGAATCTCCTCCTGCGAAATTGAATCGTCATTAAACGAACCGACAATCTTTCCGGGAATGAGCAGAGCCCTCTCTTTGAGCGCCTCCCCCTCTTCAGTTAGCGAAATAATTACGCTTCTTTCATCGGCATCTGAGCGTCTTCTTTTGAGAATCCCCTTCTGTTCCAGCCTCTTGAGGAGCGGTGTTACCGTGTTAGATTCGAGCAGCAGCTTTGTACATATCTCATTCACTGTCTGCTCGCTGTGCTGCCATAAAACCATCAGCACCAGGTACTGCGGATATGTGATTCCCAGCTCATTAAGCAGAGGTGTATAGATCTGGGTTGTCAGCCTTGATGCCGCATAAAGCGGAAAGCAAAGCTGATTTTCCAGATAGAGGATTTCTGCATTTTTTTTCATTTCTAGAGAATTTTTGTCAAAAATGTTTCCATTTTCTCCGGTTTAGTCATTGGCGAAAACCGCTTAACCGGCCTGCCACTCTTGTCGATTACAAATTTAGTGAAGTTCCACTTGATTTTGCTGCCAAAGAGTCCGCCCAGTTCAGATTTCAGATATTTGAAAATTGGGTGCGCACCTTCACCATTCACATCTACCTTGCCAAACATTGGGAATGTGACCCCATAGTTAAGCTGACAAAATTCGGCTATATCGCCCGCCCCGCCCGGCTCCTGATTTGCGAACTGATTACAAGGGAAGCCCAGAATCACCAGCCCCTTCTCCTTATATTTCTGATAAAGCATCTCCAGCCCCTCAAACTGCGGAGTGAGCCCGCACTTGCTCGCCGTATTAACCACAATCACAGTCTTCCCCCTGAAATCACCCATCGAGACCACCCTCTCCTGAAGAGTACTCGCTTCCAAATCATAGAATTTTATTTTATTCATCGTATTAGATTTTATCGTTTGCGATACAAAGGTAAACACAAAAAACAAAAAAACAAATCTGCGCCGCAATTTCTGTTAACCACTTGACATGATGCATAATACAAAAGACAAACTTCTCATTTCGAAAAGTTTGTCTTTTGTATAACATTGTTTTACTGTCCGTTAACAGAAATTGCGGCGCAGAAACCCCGCTCAAATCACCCCCACCAGCTCTCCTACCACCTGGTAGTTATCATCTTCTGGTAAAATGATTGGCTCGTAATCTGAATTCAGCGGCTTTAGGACAATTTTCTCATGAATCCACTCACCGGTGTCGTGATCATAGGCCTTTTCGCTTGTGTATGTTTTGATCGTGAAATTTCCGCTGTGATCCCGGTCAAACAGGGAGTGATGCTGAACGAGGACAATTTTATTGTTTCTTGAACCAACAACATTTGCACGGAACACACAGAGACTCCCGTCGGCAATCCTTGGTTCCATTGACTTTCCGGAGGCCCTCACCACAAACATATTCTTGTTCAGCTTACCTAAGCCATCAGCCCTTACCCAGCCGGAAATATGCGCCTCCTCTCCTTCGCCGAACTTACCGCAGGCTGCTTTAATAGTGTAGAACGGCAGAAAATCAATATATTTTGCGCTGTCAATAACATCAGGCTCAATACGCGCTTTCAGGTCAACAATCTCTTCGGTGAGCGTCTTTTCTGCAGATAGTTCCATCTGCATTCTGAAATGTTCTGCAAGAGGTTTGTCACAGAAATATACCCAGCAACCCTTCATACCTCTTGTCATCAAGGTTCTGTAAGTATTTTTAATAATTCTGTCGGCTGTCTCGAGTGCCTCCTTTGGATTCTCTTTAAAGAGAGACCTAATCCCCTTAAGCGACTGGTCCATTTTTGACCTGCCATTAAAATCAGTTACAATGTGTCCGTCCTCAAATCTGATATCTGGACCCACAACAACACCAATATAATCGAGTTCCAGACCCTGGCAAGTATGAATACATCCAATCTCACTGACAGAATCAGGAGCAATAATCCAGTTACTTCCGTCATTTTTCAGGTTCCACCGCATCTCAAAATTGAGTTCAGGAATTTTTACATCCATTGACTGCGGGTTATTTGCACTCTCCCAGTCCCAGCAATATCCTGCAACCATTCGGGATTTATTGTTATGCTGATTCTTTTTCTCTATCTCCCGCCTTAGTTCATTTGGGTCATCAAATATCCTGAAGTCAAATGTATCTCCGGATAGTTTAATGTTTGCTGTATTCGCAATCTGAAGAGTGTTGTCCAGCCATGCTAGATAGCCATCGGAACCATTACATCTGAACTGCGATTCTAGCTTGAGCATGGCAACCTGAGCACCCGACTTCTTTGCCAGATCTGCAATCTCTTTGCTGGTTCCAATATCCTTGATATGCACCCGCTGGTCGTTATCAATAAAGAAAACAGAGAATTTTGAGGCATTAATAATTTCAACAATCTGGTTGTCACCCATATTTTGAAACAAGCCCGACTTCAAATTGAGTCTGTGAGCCTCATCCACAATCAATGCATCAAACAGACCCGGTTCACAATCAATAAAGCTTCCGGAGCCTCCAAAGAGGTTAGTAATGCTGCTGCTTTTTACTATCCCCCTAAGTTTTGTAGTATATACAGCCCGTGGAGCAGCATTCTTGGAAACATATTTTGCAACCATCCCCTCTTTCGTGAGATTTGCCAGAAGATTAATTGCCACGACGCTCTTTCCGGTACCGGGACCACCCTCTACAATCAGCACCTGCTTCTTGCCGTTCTTACTTGTCCGGGCCATTTTAAGAGCCGACTCAAAAACCAGTTTCTGGTCATCAATCATAATAAACTCGCTATTACCATAAAGCATTGAACCGATAGCATCAGCAAGCTGCTTTGATGGTCTTAGCTTACCATTCTCAATCCGGTACATTATGTCCCTCTTGTCACCAAACTTGACATATCTCTTAATGAAATCCCTAAGTTTAATTGCATCGGGCCTGAGAAATACCGGAGCCTTATCAATATAATATTTGAAGAGATCATTTGTGATGACATTATCCGGAGAATAGTTGTGCAGATATGCACAGGGGATTATTTCAATATTCTCATCCTGAATGGTCTGATTATAATCAAGCAATGTAGAGGCATATGACCAGGCCTGATATGATGGATGGACTGTATCTGTATATCCATGCTGAAACCTAGTTCTTACGAGGTCCGGCATTGATGTCAGCTCTGCCTGACTCCACTGTTTTAGCTCCACAATAACTACCTTCTCCTTCCCCTCATTGTTAAGGCCGGAAATAATAAAGTCGATTCTTTTTGAAGTAAGCGGAATCTGAAATTCGATTGATATCCCTGCATCGTGAGCGATTTCAGGATCTTCAAGAACATTCTTCATCCTGAGCATAGAGTTAGCCCACGACTGAATTTCATTTGGAGCCGCCTTTCTTCCCAGGTAGCTTTTAAATGCCTTTTCAATCTTAATCTCAATTTCGTTATTTATAACGTCATTAAGGAAATCCTGCTTAACTGCCTGATAAACTATCATAACTCATTATATTTTTTTGCATTACCCTTGGCTTTATCAACAGGGTATTTTTGAGAATTATGATTTAATTTGTCTTCAATAATTTTCTGAACATCAAGGTCAAATTTATCTGCCAGCAGAAGAGCATAAATGAGAACATCAGCAAGCTCCTCCTTTAATCTCTCTGGATTTGCCTCATTCTCCTTTTTCCACAGAAATAATTCAAGCAACTCCCCCGCCTCAATATTCAACGCAATAGCTAAATCCTTGGGATTATGGAACTGAGCCCAATCCCTCTCATCACGAAATTTGACGATTCTGGATATTATTTCATTTATCTGTGACATATAGCGAGACATTTTCTTGTTTCCACAAATGTACCTAAAATGGTAAAAACTCTGCCAGAGTTTTTCTTATAAATTTTAACTATATTTATAGGAAATCCCAAAAAATCATCATCATGCATAATGACCACAATACCTCAGGCAAATGCCCCGTTACCGGAGCGGCCGGGAAACATACAATTGGGGCGGGCGGAACTCAAATAAAAGAGTGGTGGCCCAATAAGCTGAATCTGAACATTCTTCGTCAGCATTCGGAACTCACTAATCCTATGGAAAAGGATTTTGACTACGCAAAAGAGTTTAATTCTATTGATTATAAAGCACTTAAAGAAGATCTGCGAAAACTTATGACCGATTCTCAGGATTGGTGGCCTGCAGATTTTGGTCACTATGGTCCGCTTTTCATAAGAATGGCGTGGCACAGCGCAGGAACATACAGAACAATTGACGGCAGAGGCGGAGCAGGAAGAGGTCAGCAGCGATTTGCACCCCTCAACAGCTGGCCGGACAATGTCAGCCTTGATAAGGCGAGAAGATTGCTTTGGCCGGTTAAACAGAAATATGGGAAAAAGATATCCTGGGCAGACCTGATAATCCTCACTGGAAATGTCGCTCTTGAGTCGATGGGATTCAAGACATTCGGCTTTGGAGGCGGCAGAATAGATGTGTGGCAGCCAGATGAGGATATTTACTGGGGTTCCGAGAAAAAATGGCTTGAAAATGATGAGCGGATTCTGGACAAGGAGGAGGTTGCAAATCCTCTGGCAGCCATTCAGATGGGGCTTATCTATGTCAACCCTGAAGGACCGGGCGGAGTGCCTGACCCTCTTGCGGCAGCCAGGGACATCAGGAATACCTTTGCCAGAATGGCAATGAATGACGAGGAGACTGTTGCTCTTATTGCAGGCGGACACACCTTCGGGAAGACTCACGGAGCCGCAGGTGCAGAGCATGTGGGGGCCGAGCCGGAAGCTGCCGGTATTGAGGAGCAGGGGCTCGGATGGAAAAACTCATTTGGCACAGGTAAAGGCGGAGATACAATCACAAGCGGGCTAGAGGTTATCTGGACCCAGACTCCTGTAAAGTGGAGCTTCTACTTTTTCGATAATCTGCTTAATTTTGACTGGGAGCTCACAAAAAGCCCTGGTGGCGCATATCAGTGGGAGGCGAAAAAGGCCGGAAAAGTCATGCCCGATGCCCACGACAAGAGCAAAAGACACTTCCCGACAATGCTCACAACCGACCTCTCTCTGAGATTTGACCCTGCTTACGAAAAGATATCACGTCGCTTTTATGAGCACCCGCTTGAATTTGCAGATGCATTCGCAAGAGCATGGTTCAAACTTACTCACAGAGATATGGGTCCGCGCAGCCGCTACCTGGGACCGGAGGTCCCTGCGGAGGAACTTATCTGGCAGGACCCGGTGCCTGCAGTAAACCACCCGCTGGTGGATGAAAAAGATATCATCAGACTAAAAGCTAAGATTCTTGACTCCGGCCTCTCCGTTTCTGACCTTGTATCCACAGCATGGGCCTCGGCCTCAACCTTCCGTGGTTCAGACATGCGCGGTGGCGCAAACGGAGCAAGAATCCGCCTTGCACCACAGAAAAACTGGGCAGTAAATAATCCGGTACAGCTTTCAGTTATGCTGAAAAAGCTTGAGGCACTTCAGAAGGAGTTTAACAGTTTGCTTGAAGGCGGAAAGCAGATTTCGCAGGCAGATCTTATTGTTCTTGCAGGCTGTGCTGCTGTTGAGAAGGCTGCAAAAGCTGCAGGTGTTGAAATCACAATCCCTTTTACTCCGGGCAGAACCGATTCCACTCAGGAGCAGACAGACACAGAATCATTTGCAGTTCTTGAGCCTTTGGCCGATGGTTTCCGCAATTACCAGAAAACCAGACTTAAGGCGACTGCAGAAGAGCTGCTGATTGACAGGGCTCAGCTGCTTACGCTTACGGCTCCTGAAATGACTGTACTTGTGGGCGGATTAAGAATGCTGAATGCAAACTTTGACAAATCCAAACATGGTCTCTTTACCTCCCATCCCGAAGTTCTCACAAACGATTTCTTTGTAAATCTGCTGGATATGGGGACGGTCTGGACTCCTGTTTCTGATGATAAAGACCTTTTCGAAGGACGCGACCGCAAAACGGGCAAAGTTAAATGGACAGCAACCCGCGCCGACCTGATCTTTGGTTCAAACTCAGAGCTGAGAGCCCTCGCCGAAGTCTACGGAAGCCTTGACGGTCATGAGAAATTCGTGAATGACTTCGCCTCCGCCTGGAACAAGGTGATGAATCTGGGCATGTTCAGCAAATAATATTTTACCTCTTTTTACCACGCACCCTGAAGCTCTTAAACACTCTAAATCTGACTTGTATGAAAAGCTTTTATGTTGCTTTTGCTCTCCTTCTGTTAATCAGTTGCGAACAGAGCGCGGTAGTCTCTTCGGTGAACCTGTTTTCTGAACAGATTCCAGGAAGTAAAAATCACGGTCCTAATGGTACATGGTGGGGCTATAATCAAAGTAAGATAGTCAGGTATGGGAATACCGTCTACATGTATGTAGTAGAAAATGAAAATATTGACACCAATCCAAATCCTAACGCTGCCAATCCATCAAAAATTGCCATTTACAGAAAAGATGGAGAGGGAAGCTGGCAAAGGGGTGCAAGGTTAAACACTTCAAGGCCGGGAAATATTCTTTTAGATTCAGACGGCATTGTTCACCTTATTGTCTTTGAGCCAACATACACTCAGTCTTCGGAAAATGGTTCATATGGACGGCTTAAGCACTACTGGTTCCCAAATTGCAAAACCGGTGATATTACATCTTATCAAGAGGAGATTATTGTCGACAACGACGGAGCAACTCAGGGTGAGACAGTAAATATTCGGGTAGGTGCTTCAATAGGACCTGATGACCTTATTGCCGTCTCATACGGGCTGAATAAGAATCACGTTGTCTGCTACAAAGAGAAAACAGGCATAAAATGGTTTCAGGAGTATGCCGGATTTGGCCTGGGCAGCGATTTTTATTATCCATATGTTCTGGCATCCTCTTCCGGAATAAGTATTTTGGCTATTCAGGATGACTGGGTAGGAAACAATCTTCCCAACATTTATCAGAAGTCACAATATTTCGAGAAAAAAAACGGATCCTGGATCACTGAAAGTATTGTCAATCTGCAGTCACACTCCCTTGCCCAGTCACGCCCGGAGCTTGCAGACAACAGTGACATTTATCTCGATAATTCAGGAAACATTAACCTGATGTACATCACCAAACTGGACCCAGCCGATAAATATCACAATACTTTTACACAAGCCACCCGAAGTGGAAACACATGGAACAAAACAGAGCTAACAAAAATTGACTCCAAAACCAACTGGATCAGAATGATAGAAGTGAGTGGGCAGATGTACTATTTCCTAAGCACATGGGATAAGGTTTACATAAAAAAGGGGATAAACGGAGAGTACAAAAGGCTCAACACACCTAAAGTTGAAGGAATTTATCTCTATCTGGCAGCACCCAGAGGGGGAACATCCGCCTCTGAAAGCTATATTGATATGCTGATTCTCTGTGGCAGCAGCAATTCGTACCCAAATGCAAAAAATTATTATGTCAGAATCTCAAAAAGCGAGCTGAGTAAACTGTGAACTCTGCCAGAGTTTTTACGAACTTGCAGAATATCAAGACATAGCAATTTTTTAATGCCGAAAAAACACCTTCTTGAAATTTTGTTCTGGCCTAATATTCAAGAACTTGCTAAAAACTCTGGCAGAGTTTTGCACGTGGCGGCGCAGAACCCCAGCCTCTCAAGCACCCTTATTGACGCCGCATTTTCCGGATCAACCGAAGCTGTGAAATTTCCCGCTGCGACCTGTACAAGTACACACTCTCTTTATCTCCCGGCTCTACAGGCCTGATGGATAGTCGTTTGGTCTCTAACTTCATAAAATGGGAGACATTAAAATATAACACTCATTATCAAGCACCTTGCCATCATATCGCTTTTCCGCAAGCTTCAGAATGCCCTCATATTCAAACCCGAACTTCCTGATTATCGCCTTTGACCTATCGTTGAAAGGAAAGCAGTAGGCCGAAATCGCCTCGAGTTTGAGTTCTTCAAAGCCGAACCTGATTACCTCTTTAACTGCCTCACTCATAATTCCGAGGCCCCAGTACTCCTCGCCCAACGCATAACCAATCATCTTAACACCATCATACTGGCGCTTGTGATCGTCAATCAGCCCAACAGAGCCTATCATCTTACCGCTCTCCCTGAGCACAATACCCCAGACGCCTTCCTTCTCCATGAAAATCTCCTTCATAATATCCAGCGACTCCTCCCTGGTTTCATGAGGCTTCCACCCAGCATTAGGCCCGACATTCGGCCCCGAAGAGTATTCATAAATATCCTCAAGATCAGAAAGTTCAATGGGTCTGAGAATAAGTCGCTGAGTCTGGAGAGTGGTCATTTGATTTGAAATTTGTTCGGATTCTTAGGGTACCTACCCTGCTTTACCCTTTCTGCCTGCTCAAAAACCTCTTTGATGCTCCAGAGGCATGAGAACCCAAGCACGCCAAGTAAAGTCGAGACAATTGCGTCACCGGCAAAAACTGAGAAGGCGATACTTATAAGCCCTGCAATCAGAAACCAGATCCAGCTGCGGGTGCCCAGGTAGTATTCGGCCTTAATAACCAAAGGGTGGAAAAGGCCGATAATCACAAAGGTAGCGGCCCCTACAATTAATCCGTCGTAATTCATCTGCCGTATTTAAATCTTTGTGCGGGAAAGCTCGGCGCCTGTTGGGTGCGGAAGATTTGCCTCTTTCTCAACTGTAATGAATACCTCGTCAAACTCAAACGGGAATGAGGTTTTGTAAGTGAGTTTCTTTGCGTTCTTCACATTGAGCTGGCCTACATTTTTAACTCCTCTCTCTTTGGTTACAATCCATACACTGTAATTGCTACCCGCAGGTTCAAGCCTGTCCGGGCTGGCAAGATTTTTTGCAGTGATCTCAAGAACATAATTATTGTGGCTGTCCTTTGATTTCTTGGCAACTATATCGGCTGCCGGAGCTATGCTTGATACAGGAAAAACAGCTGTTGCACCGCATGATGTTAATAATGCGGCCAGAGCCATAACCATAAGTGTCTTAAATGTTTTCATAATTTATTTTGTTTAAATCCTAAACAAATTTAAAGACAAAAAGTTTTCTGTGCCGGAGGTTTATCCGTTCACCTTTTTATAATCCGCAAGAAACTTTTCCAGCCCAATATCTGTAAGCGGATGTTTTAGCAGGCCGAGGATGGCGTCGAGCGGGCAGGTAGCAACGTCGGCACCGGCTTCCAGGCACTGGATAATGTGCATTGTGTGTCTGATTGAGGCGGCAAGCACCTCGGTGCGGTAGCCGTAATAGATATATATTTCAACAATCTGGCGGATAAGCTCAACTCCGTCTGTGGAGATGTCGTCAAGTCTGCCAACAAATGGCGAAACATAGGTTGCGCCGGCCTTTGCTGCCAGAAGAGCCTGACCTGCCGAGAAGACAAGTGTGCAGTTTGTGCGTACGCCATGCTCAGAAAAATATTTGATCGCCTTGATTCCATCCTTTGTGCAGGGAACCTTAACAACAATCTGCTCATGCAGAGCAGCCAGTTCAAGACCCTCACTTATCATACCTTTGAAATCTGTGGCAATTACCTCGGCACTTACGTCACCGTCAACAATGTTGCAGATATCGACATAGTGCTGCCTTATTTTCTCTTCACCTTTAATTCCCTCTTTCGCCATGAGCGAAGGGTTGGTGGTGACTCCGTCCAGAATCCCAAGGTCATTCGCCTCGCGTATCTGGTCAAGGTTTGCAGTATCTATGAAAAATTTCATGATAAAAATGTTTAAGAATTTACCCCAAAGATAGCACTTATTTAATTGCATGTCTGAAATGAGACGGGCTCAACCATGCATGCAGATATGCATAATTACAGCTGAATATTATACGACCCTTTTACAATCATCTGGCCCTCAATCCTGCCGCTTAGAATCTCTGTGTAACCATTGAACTGCCTGCCTGTCTGAATCTCTTTTTTCGAAAAGAGGTATATTCCCTTCTCCTGTTTCTCAAGAAGCAGAACAGAGTGACCACTATCGGTTTTAATTAATGCATCATCCGGCAGAGCATCCACCAGGCTCGATGAGGTAACAGCCTCGCACTCCACAAATTCGTAGGCAACCGGATTAACCTGCTTTTTATCAGCAACAGATGCAAAACATTCAATTGATTTTGAGTCATTATCAACCCTTACACCTACAGATGTTACAGTTGCCATGCGTTCAATATCTGAATTAGCAGATTTAAACCGGACACTCTGCCCCTTCTTAATTTTTTCGATATCTGTGGCAAACACCATCATACGAAGCTGAAACATAGCCGGATTAACAATCTCAATTAATTCTGCCCTCGAATCTGTGTAGCTTCCAATATTTGCCTTAAGAGCAGAGACATATCCGCCTATGGGTGACCTAACGATATATGATGCATAAAAATCCCCGGCCTCCACCTTTGCTGCAGACAAGCCCATAGACTCAATTCTGAGCCTGAGGCCATTGTATTTTGCAGAAGAGCTCTTGAGCTCACTCTCAATAAGAAGGAACTCTCTCTTTGATGTAATGTTTTCCTTATAAAGAGATTCTATCCGTTCGAAATCGCTCTTCGCTCGATTGAAATTTGCAGAGGCCTCGGCAAAATCCCTTTGAATATCAATCACCTCGTTACCCGAAATCTCCATCAAGGGCATATTTCTCTCAACCATCTGGCCGCTGTGACAATGAATTGCCTTTATAACCCCAGGGACAGGAGTGCTTACAGTTGCCATTCCGTTAGGCACCGGCACAATGGTTCCGCTGCATTTTACAACATCTTCGAAGGTCACACTCTCCATCTCTCCCAGCAACATTTTATCATTAACAAACTGCTCGCCGGTAATTTCAACAAGTTCACTTTCCGGCTCTGCCGGTTCTTTTCCTGAACTGCAAGAGGCAAAAAGGGCGACAGCAGTCAGCAGGTATAAATAATATTTTAATGTATTCATAGTAAAATAATTTTTCAACTTATAATTAACACTCTCTTTTTCTGATAAATCTGAGCGGGAAAAACTTCACTCCAATAACATTGTAAAAAATCTCGAACATTAACGGAAGCGCAATCATTGTAAGCATTGTTGAGGTAAACAAACCTCCAATAACCACAGTTGCAAGCGGACGTTGAACCTCTGCTCCGGCACCGGTTGAGATGGCCATCGGCAAAAAACCCATTGCAGCGGCACCGGCTGTGAGCATTACCGGACGCAGCCGGTCCTTTGTTCCCTGAATAATTAATTCCCGCATTGACATTGTGCCGTTTTGTATAAGATTTTTAAGATGCTCTATGAGCACTATTCCGTTAAGGACAGCAATTCCAAACAGAGCGATGAACCCAACCCCTGCAGACACACTAAACGGCAATCCCCGCATCCAGAGAAGCGTTACACCTCCTACTGCAGCAAGAGGAATTGCTGTAAAAATCATAATTGCATCCTTGAGGGACTTAAATGCAAAGTGAAGGAAGACGAATATCAGCAAAAGAGCCACCGGAACTGCAATCAGCAGCCTGTTTGTTGCATTCTGCAGATTTTCAAACTGGCCTCCGTAGGCAATATATGTTCCCGGTTTAAGCGTCACATTCTCTCCCACAACAGTCTGAATATCTTTAACAACAGATTGAAGGTCTCTGTTACGGACGTTAACACTCACAACAACCCTGCGGTGGGTGTTCTCCCTTGAAATCTTTGCAGGCCCCTCTGCATACTCAATCTCTGCAAGCTCAGACAATGGAATCTGACTGCCACCTGAAACAGGGACACGGAGCTCTCTAATATTACCAATATCGTTCCTGTTTTGCTTATCAAAGCGGACAACCATATCAAACCTCTTTTCCCCTTCAAATACAACACCTGTTGCCTCACCTCCAAACGCAACAGCCAGATAGCTGTTGAGAGTTTTGATGTCAACTCCGTAATATGCAATTTTGCTCCTGTTGTAATTTATTTTAATCTGAGGCAGCCCCGCTGTTTTTTCAAGGATAATATCTGTTGCACCAGGTATTCCCTCAATAAGATTTTTGACTTCAACTGCCTTTTTATCTATATATTCCAGATCATCACCAAAAATTTTAATTGCAATATCTGATCGCACACCGGTAATTAGTTCGTTAAACCTCATCTCTATAGGCTGAGTAAACTCATATTCAATCCCCGGAATCACAGAGAGAGCCTCCTTAAACTTATCTGCAAGCTCCTCCTTGCTCTTTGCGCTGGTCCATGTTTTACGAGGCCTGAGTTTGATAATCATGTCAATCTCCTCCATAGACATTGGATCTGTTGGTACTTCTGCCGCACCAATCCTGCTCACCACTTTATCGACCTCGGGGAATTTGCTCATAAGAATCTGTTCCATTCGGGTAGTGGTCTCAACGGTTTTTGTCAGGGATGTTCCTGTTTTAAGCACAGGCTGAATGACAAAATCCCCCTCATCCAGAGTGGGTACAAACTCACCCCCTATTCTGGTAAAGAGGAACGCAGTAAAAATCAAAGAGATTAATGCAGCACCCAGCACAATGCGCTTATGTGCACATGCCAGTTGAATAACGGGCGAATAGGATTTATGTGCCATACTCATAATCCAGTCCCCGATATTCTTTTTCTCTGACTTTGAAGGTCTCAGAAACAGCGAAGTAGCAACCGGAAGCCATGTAAGGCCCATTATCATTGCTCCAGTAATTGCGAAACAGAACGAGAGCGCCATGGGTTTAAACATCTTTCCCTCAACACCGCTCAGGGATAGAATCGGGATAAAGACAATGAGAATAATAATCTGACCAAAGATTGCAGATTTCATCATTTTTGAAGCACCCTCATAAGAGATCTTATCCATTATTCCAGCCCTCTCCTCACCTGTCACGTTTTCAAGCTCGCTCCGTTTTTTCATCGTCTTAAGAGCAATGTACTCCACAATTATGACCGCACCGTCAATGATAATCCCAAAGTCAAGCGCTCCAAGACTCATGAGGTTGGCATCTATCCCAAAAAGATACATCATTGCTATTGTAAAGAGAAGCGCAAGCGGGATCATGGAAGTAATCACCAGAGCAGATCTTATATTCCCAAGCAGAAGAATAACGGTGAGCATTACAATTAATGCTCCCAGTATAAGATTCTCGACTACAGTAAATGTTGTTTTTGCAACAAGCTCACTCCTGTCAACAATCGGATTGATGAATACACCATCGGGAAGGTTTTTCTGAACCTCGGCAACTCTGCTTTTAACTTCATTAATTACCTCTTTGGAATTTGCATTCTTAAGCATCATCACCTGCCCGAGAATTGTCTCTCCCTTTCCGTTGGCAGTTATAGCCCCGTATCTGTTTGCATGACCAAACCTGACACTGGCAACATTCTTCACCAGTACAGGTGTCCCGTTAATATTTTTAACAACAATGTTTTCAATATCCCCGGCAGTTTTGACCTGTCCGTCTCCGCGTATAAAGTAACTCTGATTCGTTTTCTCAATATAGGAACCTCCGGATATACTGTTATTTGCCTCAAGAGCATCAAACAGTTCCATAAGAGTTATGTTCGCTGCCGAAAGCAAAGCCGGGTCAACTGCCACCTCATACTGTTTAAGGTATCCGCCCCAGCTGTTTATCTCTACTACTCCGTTTATACCGGAAAGTCTTCTCTTTATTACCCAGTCCTGAATTGTCCGCAGGTCTGCTGCAGAATATTTTCCCTCATAACCCTCTTTAATGTCAAGCGTGTACTGATAAATCTCACCTAGTCCGGTAGTGATAGGCCCCATCTCCGGCTCGCCGAATCCTTCCGGAATCTTTGCTGCCGCACTCTTGATTTTCTCAGCAATAAGCTGACGGGGCAGATATGTCCCCAGTTTCTCGTCAAATACAATTGTGACAAGAGATATCCCAAATTTTGAGACCGATCTTATCTCCTTTACCCCGGGAAGGTTTGCCATCTCCATCTCTACCGGAGAAGTAATGTACTGCTCAATTTCCTGAGTTGAGAGATTTCCCGAAGTTGTAATAACCTGTACCTGATTGTTTGTGATATCGGGAACTGCGCCCACAGAAATCTTGAACACAGAATAAAGCCCAAAAGCTGCAATCGTTAATGTGAAGAGAATGACTATCAGCTTATTCTTAATACTTACATCGATTATTTTTTCAAGCATAGTGTTTAGGTCTTTAAGTTACTATTGAAAAAATTCCCTTGAATTTACGAAATATTTGACAGTAGGAAGCACTTTTGGTTTAATAACAGGAGCGGAATTAAGGTCTCTACCTGAACGCCTTCCTCACAAAAATCCCAAAATTCTCCTTACTGCCTTTAAGCGGACCATACCAGTCCCAGTTTGCGGCAAGGCCAAAGCCGATAGTTTTGCGGGTGAGGCCAAGGCGTGCATAAATTCGGCTTCTGTCGTGCCTGCCACTCTCCATGCTGATATTGTACTGCCCCTCTGCGCGGGTGAGCAGCGACCAGTTTTCACTCAACCGCGGCCTGTATTCAACAAATCCCTTGTTCTCAAAATTGTGCGACTCAGTCAGATAAAAACCTGAAATTGCAGTAGCAGAAAAATCCCCTGCCGAGATCTGATACTGAAGGCCGGAAAACGGGCGGAATCCCCATGCCGAATGCAATGCTGCGCCCGCCACAATGTTGAGCCCCTTCAGAACCTCATAGTTGAGCAGAGCCACATTCATAGACTCGTTGTTTGTCTTGTCGTTCCCATAATCTGCAGCCATATATGATGCAGCCTGAAACCCAAACCTGCTTTTATCTGTAAACTTTCTGGCAATAGAAAAACTAATTACAAATCTGCTATGCCCTGCAAACAACTCTACCGGAATAGGAGAAGAGGTGTTTACAATGGCTGTAGTCGCGTTCACTCCGGCAGCAACCGCTTCTACCCCGGGAGTAGTCGCATTTAACCCGGATTTCGAATCCTGCGCGATTGCCGTGGATGCAGAGAGTAGAAAAAAGATCCAAAGTGAAAATCGTCTTATCATAAGAGATAGTTTTTCAAGAGTTTAAATTACATCTAAATATAGGGCGAAAGTACACCACTAGCAAAACTCTGCCAGAGTTTTTACGAACTCGTTGATATATTGCACCTTATATTTTATGAAAATTTTTCTTGAGCATTAAAATATTTGCTAAATGCTTGTTATACTGCATTTTTGTAAAAACTCTGGCAGAGTTAAAAGGTGCCGGGCAAATGCCCGGCGGGAGTTAGCCTTCGGCACAGGTTTTTCAAGCTTGCACGCAGAAGGTTGTTTTCATAGCCTGGCAAAGGTTTCGAGTATGTTTTAAATGACAATTTTTCACGGACCCGTACGGCCGTAACTAATTGTTTATCTGCAAGTAGCACTTTGTCCCCGCGGATGATCCGCGGGGACAAAGTGGCTCTCGTTGATTTTCAGAGCGTTGCAGCTGTACGGGTCGTTATCAGGAATCTTATGAAACTGTTTGCTAATCTGGATTTGGTAAAAAATTACTGACTAAGTTCTGTTCATGAAAAACCAACATGTCAGCCTAGATTACATTTATCTGATTTACTTGCTTTTAACTTTGCAGAAAATTAAGAAAATTCAAATTTAGAAATCGTATATTATTGATATAATGACGATTGTAATTTAGGCTGACATGTGCTTTTGCACGTGGGAAACTTTAGAAGAGTTCAAAGGTAACGTCACCTTTGCTGCCGGTGGAGGTGCAGCGCTGCGCGCGCTTTTATTGTTAACCTCTAGCAAAATCAATTAATGGGTTTATATCTCCTGAATCTGCTAGTCGTATTGCTGCCAGATATCTAGATCTGGCGTCTCCTTTTTTATTAAGATTGGTTCTATTCCATGAAAAGGCCGGCTTTCCAAAGATGTGACTTATAATAATATCAGCCATTAATCTTGAATGTCTTCCATTTCCATTTGCGAAACAGTGAATTTTTACGATTCCGTGTTTAAATTTAATCGCAATCTCTTCATCGCTATATGTGTTATTATTAATCCAAAACTTGCAATCATCTAGTAATTGCTTTAACGTCAAAGGAACCTGATATTTATCAACACCAATATTTTTGTTGGTTTTTCTGAACTCACCTGCCCAAATCCACACTTCGCTAAACATTCGTTTATGAAGTTCTCTTACAAAAACTTCACTTAAAATATAATCACTTTTCCACTTCTTGCCAATAGTCCACTGAATGGCTTTCTCGATGTTGTACTGTTCAAATTCGTCTAACTCTCCCCTGGTTGTAATAGACTTAATCTGCAAGCCCTCCTTTTCATCTTCATCAAGAGGAGTCTGTCCATCTATGTAATCGATTTTTAATCCCATAAATATCTCGGCATTAAGGCTTTGATTTCATCTGCTTTGGACTTAATTGCTTTTGTAAGGCGATCTGACGAAATCTCCTGATCTTCGAGCATCATTGTGTTTGATGTTCGCAAAACAATCTCCCTTGCAATTTCCATTGCTCTCTTCTCTATCATATCATCAATACTCTGCTCTTTTGGAATAAATCCGTAGACAAGTTTCATATCAAGTACAGCTCCAACCTCTCTTAACCGTTTAAGAGTAATTGAGCCGTTTGACTCACGTTCTTCAATCTCTTTTACACTTTGAGAAGATATGTTTAATTTATTTCCCAGTTGTCTTAGAGACATATTTAGAGCAACCCGAATTGTATTAATCCACCCCTTTTGAGGAACTGCAACTGAATTCAAGGGTTTAAAAACAGACAGTTTTTTATCGGTCTGTTCAATAAGCAGTCTTTGCTTTGATGTATTCATAAGGTTATATCCTTGATTTATTAATTCAAATATAAGGCTATATCCTGATTTATCCAAATATATTTTAAGGTTATACCCTTAAATAATTTATGAACACCTAAATTTTATGCTTTATGAAAGTATTATTATCCAGCTCCTCAAATGCCAGATTGAGCTCCTCGTTTGTGTTCATGACTATGGGGCCGCCCCAGGAAATGGGTTCGCGGAGCGGTGCTGCTGCAATCAGGAAGAATCTTGCTCCGCCAGGGCCAGCCTTAACCGCCACCTCATCAAATTCAGAATCGGCCTCAGAGGAACTCTTTAAAAGAATTGCACAAGCCTTCTCCTCAAAATGGGCAAAAGCATTATCCGCAGATAAAGAACCCTCAATCAGGTACAAAAAGAGTGTCTGATTATTTGGGGTTTCACGGTAGCTCCAGAGAGAACCGGCTTTAAGATCCACATCCAGGTACTGAACCTTCACGTAATCGCCGGAAACAGCACCTTTATGCCCCTTGTAGCTGCCCGAGAGCACCCTCACCGTCGCTTCCTGCTCCTCAACCACCGAAACATCTTCGCTCAGAATGTCGCGGTATGCCGGGTGGGTCATTTTATCCTTTGCCGGAAGGTTCACCCAAAGCTGGCAACCCAGCATCCTGTCTGACTCCTTTGGCATCTCCTGGTGAATAATCCCGGACCCGCCTGTCATCCACTGACACTGCAAATCTCCAATCACCCCAAAATTACCCAGACTGTCGCCGTGCTCAATCTTCCCTTTGAGAAGATAGGTCACAGTCTCAATTCCCCTGTGCGGATGCCACGGAAATCCCCTGATATAATCCTGCGGATTTACCGAATCAAAACCATCCAGCATCAGAAACGGATCAAAATCCTTTACTGTCCTCAATCCCAGCACCCTGCGAAGATGAACTCCCGCACCGTCAACGGCATTTTGCCCCCTGACAGTCTGTGAAACAACTCTTTTAGACATGGCTTGAAATTTAATTTGGTGATAACCAAATTTAAGAAAAATAAAGGGATTTACCTATCTTTTTAAGGCAGATTCTCCCTCGTTTATCCGCTTAAGATGGCAGAAAAGCAGCTCGCCCGTTTTTTCGTCGCGCAGGTGCATCCCGTTCCCCTCACAATATTTGAAATATTTACAATCTGCACAAAGTCCGGTTTTAGTCCAGCTCCTCTCCCTGAAGATCGAATACCTGCTCTCCCAAACCTCCCGGAAATTATCCCGGTAAATGTTCCCCTGAATGAAGTTGGCCCTAAGATTCGGGCAGGCAGAGATTGAACCGTCGGCCAGAATAGAGGCAACATTAATACCTGCCCTGCAGAAAAAGAGGTTGTCCCTCGCCTCCCCCTCATAGCTCCCGAGGAAACCTTCGCAACCATAATTAAGGCCGATTCGTCCCTCCTTTTTTGTCGCCGTAATAAAATCAAACAGCTGTTTGAACTCCGCAGGCTCAAGCTGAAGCTCCGGATGCTCCGCCGCCCTTCCAATGGGGAAAACGGTGAAGAGCCGCCAGTCCTTTACTCCGCAAGCGATAAGCAGCTCTTTGATATCATTTAATTCACTAAAATTCTTCTGATTAACACAGGTTACCACATCATAGACCAGATCCGGAACCAAAGGCAGCAATTTTATGGCATTCAGCGCATTTGCATAGCTTTTCGCAGAGCCCCTCAGCCAGTTATGGCTCTCCTCCATTCCGTCAAAGCTGATGGTCACAGCCCTCAGCCCTGCCCTTAGCAGCGAATCGAGGCGTTTTTTGTCCATCAGCATTCCATTGGTCACAATCCCCCACGGGAAGCCCCTTTTATGCAGAGCCAGTCCCGCCTCCTCAAGGTCGCGCCTCACCAGAGCCTCACCCCCGGTAAAAACTATCATGGTCTCATTTGGGCTGACAATCTCCTTTACCTCATCGATTGCCCTGAGAAAATCTGCTACAGGCATATCAGGAACACCAGCCTCGCGTTTGCAGTCGCTTCCGCAGTGGATGCAATTGAGATTGCACCTGAGAGTCGCCTCCCAGAAAATGTAATTGAGCTTATGAAGTTTGAATTCGTTCTTTTTGAAACGGCTAAAGAGGTTAAGCGCAATGCGCTTTTTGAGAGGAATGTTCAGAACGCTCATTTTTTCGCTTTGAGCTTAACATCAAAATCCTTCTCTGTTTCGCCACTGTACCAGTGGTTGTCACCCCCGGTAAAAACAGGATTTTTGAACTCAATGGCTGTATCCAGATCTGAATACTGTTTAAGAGACCCGTCCCTTATATCTCTGAATTTGAGCGAGTAGGTCGATGTAATCGGCATGCCTGCTCTATCCTCCACCTCATACTCCCCTGCTGCATTAGTGTAGGTTGTATCATTTTTCATAATAACCCTAACATTCTGAATCGGCAAATTGGTCTCGGCAGATTTCACCTGACCGCTTACAATGAACTTCGCCGACGGCGTCCCATATTCTACCCTCGCAAAGCGCTCACACGAAGCCCCAAATCCCAAAACAGCGAGTAATGCGCCAATCAGCAAATTGACACCATTCAGAAAACCCGATTTAACCGATTTCATAGTAAAGAATTTCAGAGAAAGTATATTGTTAAGATGCAGCAGGCGTGGGAAATGTTGCATGTTAGTTTTACTAATTATCCAGCCACACAACTTTCTGCTCCGAATCATGCTCCTGCCCCAAAATCTCTCTGTAGAGTTCAGGGCGGCGGGCATTAATGTAGCGGTGGCCTCCGGCGAGGGTGAGTTTTTCGGGGGTAATGGTGGCGGTGACAAATGAGTCGTCAAAGGAGCGGCATTCGGCAATAATGTCCCCGAATGGGTCAATAATCATTGAGCAGCCGTTTTTAAGCTGATCGTCGTCCATCCCTATTGGATTGGAGAAAATTGCGTAGATGGCGTTGTCGTAGGCTCTCGAAGGGAGCCATTTCATGAGCCAGGACCGGCCCTTCATTCCGTCAAACTCCAGGCGGAGGGAGGTGGAATCGGCCTCACGGTTTTCCCAAAGCAAAGGATCTACGAATCCCGCACCCGGCCTTGTGGATGGCGTGCACATGGTCACATGCGGCATAAAGATGATGTCGGCCCCAAGCAGTTTGGTGGCGCGGACATTCTCCACAATGTTGTTGTCGTAGCAGATGAGGATTCCGCACTTCCAGCCCTGAATCTCAAAAATGCAATAGCTGTCGCCCGGCGTCAGATGCGGATTTATGAATGGGTGGAGCTTTCGGTACTTCGCCACAAGTCCGTTTTTATCCACGCAGACATAGGCCTTGTAAAGCTTCTCTTCGCTATCCTTTTCGAACAGCCCCGCCAGCACCACAATATTGTTCTCGCGAGCAATTTCCGTTAGTTTATGTATGCTGATTCCGTCCGGAATTGGTTCGGCCAGGTCGAGCATCTGCTCTTTTGAGAGGTTTCGGGCGAATGTGTAGCCTGTGACAGAACACTCATGAAATGCAATCACATCTGACCCCTCCTGTGCCGCCTGCTTTGCCAGACGCGCAATCACCGAGAGATTGTAACTCTTGTCTCCGCTCCTGTTCTCAAACTGAGCAGTTGATATTTTAAGGTTTTTCATAGGCTGCACATTTAAACTATTCAACCGTCAGCTTTCCGGATTTCAGCCCGAATTCGTTGCATCTGGTTTTAACGACAACTTTGCTTCCGCTTTTAATCTCGGGAACGGGCAGTTCAAGGTTCTCTGACTCCTGCGACGATTGCGTCTTCAAAGATATTGTCTTGACATCTTTGCCGTCTACATTAATGATAATCTGATCGATATAATGGGTTTTAACATCCTTAACACGATGCAGGATATCAATTTTGAGTTTACCATCCTGGTATGACAAATTAACCTTTTTAGCAGGGTCTGCCTTGGCAGAGAGTAGTGGTGCAACTATAAGCACAAATAGTATAATTAGTTTTTTCATAAATCTGTTATGCGAAAAAATAGAAGTAAAACATTATTAAAGCGTGCACAGAAACTACACCAAATGCAGCAAGCGCCGCCTTTTTGTGAGCTCTGAACTTTGGTTTAATTTTAATGATTCTTAATCCGGTCAGAAAAGCAAATATCAAAAATAAAAAGCCCAAAAGACTTGCTACAATAGCAATATCCCATAAAACCTGTTCCATAATCTTTGTTTAAAATTTTATTACAACTGTTGCCAGAAATAGTGAGCTGAATGCTGTAATTGCTGCTGCCTTGTGGTACGGCTTCAGCTTTGGATTATCCTCCTGCAGGCCGCTAAGAAGATTTGTGGCAATCATGCTGGAGAGGTGAATTACTGAAAGTACCCTGTGGATTCTGAATTTTGTGAATCCCTTTGCCCTGTCGTGCATTACCGGAGGCTGAAAAAGTGCTATCGCAGCAGAAGAGAAATAGAATACATTTGAGAGTCCTGCAAATGTCTCATGCAGATCTTTATTCCTCTCATTCCCCTTGTAAAGTTGCTGACCTGTTATTCCGGCTCCTATCATGCTGAGCAGCGATGCGTAGCCAAGATACTGGTGTGCTCTGACGGTGTATGACCTGATGTTCATTTCGAGGTTTCTGGAATCTTCTGAGAGTTCAAATACATTGAGATTTCGCATCAAGCCCTTTTTTCCCCACAGCAGGCGTTGGGTAAAAAGGTAATTTTCAGGCAAAAGCGACTCCTCTTCTGAATTTAAAAGAGTATCCGCAACCTGAACTTGAGCCGTAAGTGTATCTTTAGCAGGTGTTTCTAATTTAAGAGTATCCTGCGCGCCTGCATTTATTGCAGCACAAAGGATTATTACTGATAAAATAATTCTTTTCATATCGGTACAAAATTTAGTAGTTATTTTATTCACAAGATGGATGTCATTATGGTTAATGACCTGAACCTATAAGCATGTTTAAATTGTTGCAATCAGAGAAGATGCAACCAGAACTGGCCGGTGGCGCCAGGCCTTTTAGATTCTCGGCGGTTGCCAGATACTTGAAGTGAACCCGGTACTGACTCTCTCCTCTGAATCCGGAATGAAGTCCAGATGAGGGAATAAAGCAGCAGTGCGTGATTTTAACTCATTGCAGTTTACATTGTAAACAGATGTATGCGAATGAGAGTGTTCAAAGTGATCTGCTATACCCTGGGCCGCATTGCAGGTTATCACAGCATGAGTATGAGACCTGGGAAAGAAATCATAGTCTGCCATAATTATAATCAGGCAGATAATAAGAAGTGTCGCAGAGATTGATTTCTTTACTTTATTCACAGTAGCAAATATAAAAATCTTCTCCGGATAAGTTCAGAGAAGATTAATATTTATTACTCGAAAAACTATATAATTAGTGTTTGTGTACTGAACTGCCTCCTTCGGGTACAATAATATCATGGATTGCCTCTATTGTGTGGGTATAATCTACATATGCCTTCACAAACTCCCTGCCCTTCTCAGACGATTCATTCTTAACCTTGTCCAGCATCTCCACCTTGGCATATTTCTCTCTTATGACCTTGCCAATATGGTTGTTGAATTTTGCAAGAAATGCATCAATATTTCTTTCTGAGATAGCCTGGTCACTCATTTTAATAATTTGTTTGGTGGTTCCGGCATGCTTCAGCCCTGTAAAAGGAGCGCCCTCGGTCTCTCTGTGAAGCCTCACAAGGGTTTCAAGGAAGTGTTTTTCTACTATTGCGTATATCTCCTTATCTCCCGACTTCAAAGAATAGGTCTTATTGAACAGATGAATAACCTCCTTCTCCTGCTCAGGTGTAATCCACTTGAGAATTAATTTTACATTGTTGGTTTCAAGTGCAGTTAAAGCATCTTTTACAGTTGGTCCGTCATAAGAATCGCAATGTGCAGATGCAGGCAATGTACCTGCTATAAATAGTAATGCACTTACAAAAAGAGTTGTTAAAATTTTGGTTTTCATAATCGCAGAAAATTAAATTAGTTAGTAATAAAGTACAAGAGCAAAAGTACTGTGCAGTATATTGCTTCGCGACCTACTTTATAACTTGGGACCTAATTTAGTTCTGCGATTGCTCCCTGAACTCCTTTGGTGTTAAACCGGTGAGCTTTTTAAAAACTCTGTTAAAGGTTGATTTTGTGTTAAATCCACATTCAAAGGCGATTCCAAGAATTGAGAGATAATTAAATGCAGGATCTACAATCCTGGCTTTTACCTCTTCTACTCTGTAATGATTTACAAAGTCAAAAAAATTGACACCTAACTGTTCATTAATAACTCTTGAGAGAAAATGTGACGGAATTTCAAGACTATTCGCCAGTCCGGGAAGGGAAAGATCGGGGTCAAGGTATGGTTTCCGGGAAGACATAAAATCCTTTAGCCTGATAACATACTGCCCTGCCTCTTCATCGTCTATGACAGTGCCGGAGTATTTTGCCCTCTCTTCTGTCACAAACTGGCTTTCGGTCTCATTAAAATTAACAAAAATCTCCTTTTGCTTAAGGCCGAAATAGCCAATAAGTATTATGAAGGCCGAAAGCGACAGCGTGAGCCCATGTGTGCAGAAGACCCATGAAAACATATTGAATACATGGTGGATGGTTGCAAAGATCATAAGGGCGGTCCAGATAAATCCGAAAGTGTATATGAGCCTTCTGAGCCAGCCAAGGTTTACATTTTCAAGAGTGGAGAAATTGTTAAAAATATTTACATCAAGCCTCTTTAAACTTAGAATTGAGAGGACAAAATAAAAGGGGCCGGATATTACAACCAAAATCAGAAACAGGCTGAAAATCCAGTGTGGATTATGCGGCCCTGCAGTGTGATTCAGCCTTATACCCTCTTCTATATCTGGATATTGTGACGCTGTCAGTAAAAAAAGGTTAAACAGAACAAACGGAGCAAAATGGATGAGCCTTTTTATATCTGGCTTGAATTCTACGTCAGTAAGGGCAGAGATATAGAGGAACAGGAACGGCCCGTGCAACAGTAGAAGAGAGATGAAACTAGCAGACAGAACGTGAAAGTTATCGAACAAAGTCTCTGCAAAGAGGGCATAAATACCGGTATATACTCCCAGATAGATAAGCCATAAAATAAGCACATTATCATGCAATGCCTTCTTCTTCTGAAAAATGAGCAGTGCAAAAAATATTGCGTTAAAAGCAGCTATCAGGAAAATGTACTTCATCTTTTTATTTTCTCTTGAACTCTATTTAGAGATGGCGAGGCAACTAAAGTTTTGCAAACAAAGTCACATAATTATGCCCGTACTTCTTTGCGCAGAGCGGGCAGTAGGCATAATGGATATAGTAGTCTGAGGCCGATTCGCCGCTCTCTTTGAGGTACTTATCCATCTCTTTAATGAATTTGGGAATCTCGTTGTATTTGCCGTCAAAGACGCGTGACACAAAGGTTCCGGAAAGTTCTGCATTCTGCGAATCGGCCACCATTTTCGAAACCGAATAGTAGATTTCCGAGCGGAAGGCCGACGGGTCGCGGAAGAGAATCAGCGTATCTGCTTTATCCGGCAGATGTGCACCCGCCTTCTCAACCTGGCCGTACATTTTGGTTATCTTCTTACCGATTGTTGGCGGGAACGGCATGTGAAACAGCGTGGGCATTGTCTCCTTAATGAACAGCTTGTTTTCCCAAACCTCTCTCTTTTTGTCCCATTTTGAAACGTCAAACTCAGGACAGCACTCATCAATTTGATTTTCCATGGTAATATATTTTTAGTTATTGGTTTTTGGAAGCTTCTTCACCTCAATTGAGAGCATTATGCTGAATACTATCTCAAACACCACCATCAGCAGTGCCAAAACATATGGTTCAAAATTGAGACCCACAATAAGTGCGGTTACCGGAACCAGCACAGACATTACTCCGTAAATCTTTGAACTGTAGAGCCATGCATATGGCAGCAGGTGCGCTCCAAAAATCATCGCGATAACCATTACCATCTTGTCAGGAACTGCAGCGTATACCCACATGGCTATCAGCAGATAAAGCATCTGATTAAGCGAAAAAAGAAGGCCGAGGCTGTTAAGCGGATTCTTTTTGTCGCTGAACTCCACCTTGATAAGCTTTGAAATAAAATAGGCCAACGGAACCAGCGGTGCTGTTGCACAAAAGGTTAGCATATTCTTCATAAGAATCGGCAGGTCAGTCATGTGAACAGCCGCCACCAGCGCCCAGATCACTATCGACCCCAAAATAAAGTGCAGCCCCTTCTTCTGCTTAGTCGCACAGTCGAGTTTAAGTTCAGATAAGTTCATGTTGTGGATTTTGTTAATCGAATTCAAATATAAGTAAAAATCAATAGGGTATTCCCGGCAAAGTGTGTCTTATATATATCTGACCACCAACTAAACTAACAACTATGAGAAAAATACTAACATTCATTGCATTTGCATTTAGCTGTACGCTGGCAATTGCTCAGCCTAACAGGCTGATAACCACCGGTACCATTGAAAGTCTGGAATCGAAGATCCTTAACGAAACAAGGAGGGTCTGGGTTTATGTGCCGGGGAGCGCGCTCAACGACATTTCAGGCCCTAAGAGTTATCCTGTCCTCTACCTGCTCGACGGCGACGCCCACTTTCTGTCGATGGTGGGAATGATTCAGCAGTTTTCCAGAAACACACTCTGCCCGGAGATGATTGTGGTGGGCATCGCAAACACAGACCGTACGCGCGATTTGACCACATCAAACATATCAGGCCCTATCCGCATGATGGGAAATGCAGTCGCCCCAACTTCCGGAGGTTCAGATAAATTCCTCGCCTTCATTGAGAAGGAGCTGATGCCCTTTATCGAATCAAAATACCCCACTCAGCCTTACAAAGTCTTTGTTGGCCACTCTTTTGGAGGGCTGACAGTCATCAATGCGCTCATCAACCATCCGCATATGTTCAGCGCATACCTTTCCATCGACCCCGGCATGTGGTGGGACAACGAGAAACTGCTCAGCCAGGCGCAAAGCGTGCTCAGGAACAAAAAGTTCGAGGGAAAATCGCTTTACATGTCAATTGCAAATACCCTGCTGCCCGGAATGGATTCGGCACAGGCAATGGCCGACACCACAATGCAATCGCAGTTTTTCAGAAGCATCATGAAGCTCGACGGCGCCTTCAAAGCGAACAAGGCAAACGGACTCAGATATGGTTCAAAATTTTATGCTGCCGACGACCACAACTCTATTCCCATTATCTCAATACACGACGGGCTGCGATCAATTTTCAGCTTTTATCAGTTTAACCTGACGGCCGCAGAGATTGCCGGTTTTAATGCCGAAACCCTTAAGCGCATCGACGCACATTACGAATCGGTTTCAAAGCTAATGGGCTATCCGGTTAAGTTTCCTGAGATGATGGCCAATGCGCTGGCCTACCGGTTTATGGGCGAAGGACGAATGGCCGAAAGCGAAATGCTTTTCGCGCTCAACATCAAAAACTACCCCAACAGCTTCAACGTTTACGACTCAATGGGCGAATTCCACGAAGCTCAGGGCAACAAACAAAAAGCAATCGAACTCTACAAGAAAGCCCTCTCAATCAGAGAGTTTCCCGTGACACGGGAGAGGATGGAGAGGTTGCTTAACGAGAAATAGTCGAGTGCTTGCACTGCGAGATCGCTCGGCGAGCTTGCACTGTGACCCAGAAGCTCTTTACCTCTGAGGTGCATAGTTGCAGGGTTGTGCTCTTAGAACCTCAACGAGTCCCGGGCCATTAGTGTTACAATCTCTTTTTCAAAATTGTACAGTCTGACATGCGTGTAAGAATTCTCCTTTTCACTCTGAGGAGCGATAACGACAAAGCTCATTGTTGCTGGAACCACGCTGTTATGGTCAATCCATGTTCCCGAATTTGCATAGATCGATTTCTGCCCCTTATGGTTATTTGATGCAATGATTTTAGGATCGTGAGTATGTCCGAATATGACTACTCTGGCCTCTGACTGCGGATTCAGAAAGTACTGATTCCTCGCCTGAAAGTCAGATTCTCCCGCTTTGGCAGCATTAGCAATTGCCTGGCTTACAGGAATGCCGACAGCTACTTTATTATGCACCTGCCTTTGATCCCATGTATCCTGAATACCCTTGTAGAGTTTAACATCTATATGTCCTCCCCGGATACTCTGATAAGGCAGTACATCATTTACAGAATATGCTCCCCTGAAACCATCCATATTGGTCACTATAATTTTCTCGTCAAACTTGTTTGGAATTGTAAACCGTTCTAGAGTTCTGCTCCATACATTCCAGTACAGGAAAAGCATAAGCTGACTGGGGTTTCCTAATATGTTGGGGGTAACTTCGGGTATTACATCAACAGCCGGCGGAAAGTTGTTTATATAACTATGAACTCCAATTCTTGTAAAGAAGTAGCCGGGAGGTGTGATTGTTCCCGGAGCTATATCCTGATTGGAAATTGGGTCGGGAGCGCAGAAAAAATTATAGCGGTGAGCATGTTCAATTGCTATCTGCGGAAAGCCCTGGGGATAATATGTACCCAAACCTTGCTCCTCATCCCTTGCCTGATTAATTCCCGGAAGAATTCTGTCAACATTTTCTGCAGTAATAGTTAAATCGTGATTACCCGGCACATATGTAACAAGGATTTTTCCCTCTTTTATTATTCTGTTGAAAGCATTTATCACCCCTCTGTTGGCAGACGCAATACGATTAACATAATCGGCCTGATCCTTACCCTGATATATATCCACAGTTGCCGGAATAAACCACTCATCAAGCATATCCCCTGCAATGACCAGCTCCTTTACATGACGAGACGACTTTACCTCAGATAGAAAAAGCTCAAGTGACCTGAGGTTTTTGCTGCATTCGGCATAAGATAAATCGGCCCCCAAATGGATGTCGCTTATTACAACAATTAAATTCCTCTCTTTGCTGCCGCCGGAAAAAGGATCAATAAGCTTCATCTCATCAACCTTCGTACAGGAAGAGAGAAGGCTGACAAACAAAACTGCCGCAACAAAATTTAACTTTTTCATCTGATTTTGAATATGTTTGTAAATATACCGCTCACTACTTAAGCCTCAAAAATTCCCCGTCAATTATCATCAGCTTCACCCCGTCAACAGTTTTTGAGCGATGTGAGCTGAGGTCGTCTGAGACAACATAGGTCATTCCGGGTGTCAGCCTGAAGGTAGCACCATCCTGCATTTCGCTTTCGAACTCGCCTTCAAGGCAGTGGACAATGTGCCCCTTCTTGCACCAGTGGTCTGCCAGATAACCTTTTGAATACTCGACTATTCTGATTCTCAGCCCCTCGTATTGCATTGTCTGCCACCAGGCTGTGCCGGTCTCGCCTTTAAATTCCTCTCTTGGAACGCTGCTCCAGTCTATTGTCTGGAATGGGATATTTGGGTTCATGGTTAATATGTTAAATGAATTTATACTTTGTAGAGTTCTTAAAACCACTTTTTTCTAAAATTCCCTTTTCAACAGCAAATAGCAAATCACGGCTGGCTGTTGCAGATGATATTTCTCTGAAATTTTTGAGATAATCTTTCCTTGCAAAATCAGCCTCTTTAACTATTGACCTGAAAAGATTTATTCTGTCAATATTCGTAAGGCTAATGTTCTGAATGCTGAGTAATTCATCAAGAGATTCAAGAATAACTTCAAGCATAAATTCGATGAAAATGGTAGATTCTCCCGAATTGTCAGAACCGGCCAATGCTTCATAATACTTTTCCTGACGCTCCTTAATTATGGATTCAACAGGAAGAAATTCAAAAACCGGATATGCTTTCTTTAATATCAGCGTTTGCCAAAGTCTTCCCATCCTGCCGTTTCCGTCAATAAAGGGATGGATAAATTCCATTTCATAGTGAAAAACACAACTTTTAATAAGGCTAATTTCATCATCATTTTTCAGATAGCTGAACAGATCATTTAGCAATGGTTTCAGCAAGTCGCTCTTAGGTGCAACATGAGTTATCTCAGAACCTCTTACTATCCCTACCGATTTACCCCTGAGCCTCCCTGCCGAATCAATCAGCCCTTTCATAAGCATTCCATGAGCCTCACAAAATGAATCAAAACTATTTGGATTAAATTTATCCAGGTTTTCATATACCGCAAGAGCATTCTGAACTTCGAGAACATCTTTAGCGGGGCCTGAAACTCTTTTACTCTCAATAATTGCAGTAACCTGATCAACAGTAAGAGTGTTCCCCTCTATTTCCAGAGAGGATTGAATTGTTTTTATTCTGTTTTTCTTTCTTAACTCTGCCGGAGGTTTATGTAGATGGGCCGAATTCACCTCACCAATTCTCTCTGAAATTGAGGCAACCAGCTTGAGTATTTTTCCGGTTATCGTATATGGTGGCTTCATTTGTATTTATGCTGATAGTATCATATGATAGTATCAAAGGTGCAAGTTTTTAACAGAACTTGCAAAAAATTCATGCAAAATTGTCAATTCTGATTATAGCACGGTCGTGTTAAATCATATCGAATAAATACTCATGTTTTGTATGTACGGCATTCCGTAAGTCCTGTTATAGTAATTGTTCCACGAGTTCCCTATGAGTCCCTGAATATTGCGTATTTCCATCTCCAGCAGGTAGAGCTCGGGGAGACTTTTAATCTGGGCAAGCTCACTGGCCCCAATGAAATTATGATCCAGGAAAGAGTTCTCCACTGCATAGGCTTTAACAAGGTGCCTCAAAATTGCAAGGTTAGATCTGAAGAGAGTCCTGTCTCTTTCTCTGCGCAGATTTAAATAATCGTGGTTATTTCTGAATTTTTGGTTTATAATGTATACCGATTCTTTCCTGAACATCTCTCCTCCTATTTCATTGTTTTCGGCTTTTTTGAACAAGGCCGAATACTCTTTATCCTCCTTAAGAAACGCAGTCAGCTGAGCATCCTTGTTTTGAAAAGCCTCTCTGAGAGTCCGCAATGAATCGACGGAGCTGATATACACATCATTTGCAGCAAGGGGGATTGAGAATACCGGAATCGAGGCTGAATCGGCCACCCGCATATCAATGTATTTCTCAAAAATAAGGTTGCTGTATTTTTGGGTTAGTCCGGCAAGCCTCTGCTCAAGCTCCTTTACCTTAGCCGGCGTCTCCCGCTCTCTGTCAATGTTTTTCTTTCTGGCCGTATAAAGTGAGTCAAACGCACCCTGGCTGTATGTCTTATTCTTAAGATCTGTTATAACATAGTTCTGTTTTAATGTTCGCACCTGATATTTAATATGCTGAATTTGATTATCCATTGAAAAAATCGATGCATCAAACTGAGTTATATTTTTGACAAAAGGATCGATGCCAAGTAATGATACCGGAAAAATCTCATTTTTAGACTTGAAAGTATCATAAAGATGTGAAATCACCGCAACATAATATCTCTTTACATACAAATTACTTTTATTCACCAGATTCTTGTAAATGGTATCGTTTCTGTAACGCTGAATATGAAGGGTTGCCAGTTTCTCGTCTCTTGTTTTGATTTGCTCTGCTTTTGCTGAAGGTAGCGCGATTAGTTTAGCATAAGATTTATTAGCCGCTTTGTAGTTGTTATACTGCTGAAGACTCTCCATATAGATAGAGTACGCCTCCTTAAGCTCAGGAGCAGAACCGGCATATCTCTCATTTAAGTATTTGCCAAAGAAGGTGCCGGGAATTAAAATCGCCCCTCTGCCAAACTCCTTTACCACAACATCCATTATGAGATAGCTTTTTTCTTTCTCTTTTTTCTGCAGTTGTGCCGACAAAGAATCGGCAGAATTTTTGATTATTGATGCGAATGATTCACTTTGAGAAAAACCTGAATATGAGCTAAAGGCAAATATCAGCAATAGCGGCAACAACTTTTTCATATTGACTTATATTGTGTTTTAACAAATATATTAAATATTCATTAAATTAAACATATAAATTAAAAATAAATGGTATAAATATATTCTTTTGCATATAATTTTATATATTTGCATATAATTATATTCAAAAGCATATAATGAGACGTGTATCGGAATTTGTCAAAGAGCGCAGAAAAGAGGTAAACCTTACTCAGGAGGAGTTTGCAGAGCGCGCTGGTGTAGCACTTACAGTAGTTCGCAAAATTGAGCAGGGTAAAACAAATCTGAATATGGATAAAGTTAACCTGGTACTGAAAATGTTTGGTCACGAACTTGGTCCGGTTAACAGTAAAGACTTAAGCGAATGAGAGAGGCAAAGGTATATTACAAAGAGCTGTTTGCAGGCATCCTGACTGAAACAGATGATGGCGAATATCTGTTTCGCTATGATGAAAAGTATGTTGCAAATCACCCGGAAAAGTTCATCACCTTTACAATGCCGGTAACAATCAAACCATACAGAGATAACCGCCTCTTCCCATTTTTTGAAGGGCTCATTCCGGAGGGCTGGCTGTTGGACATAGCCTCTGAAAGCTGGAAGATAAACCAAAGTGACAAGATGGGATTGTTACTGGCATGCTGCCGGAACTGCATAGGAGCAGTAAGTGTTGAACCAATATCAGCAAAAGATGAATAACAGATGTCTGTATTGTTATAAACCTCTTGAGGATGGCCTTGATTTCCATGAAAAATGCTCACTGGAATTCTTTGGAACATCAACTCCCCCTGTTATAGAGTATTCTCTTAACCAGATGGACGAGCTCGCGAAAAACATTGTGGAGCGAAGCATCGCAGTTCCCGGAGTTCAGGCGAAACTGTCAATGTCAATCGTTCGCGGAGCAATGGAGAGGTCGGCCACAAGGCTCACTGTTGTGGGGGCATTAGGCGGGCAGTACATTTTTAAACCACCTGCCGTCCGCTTTCCTGAAATGCCTCAGAATGAACATGTGACTATGCGGATGGCCGAAGCATTCGGCATAAAAGTGGCTCCATCCTCTCTGATAAGGCTGGCATCCGGTGAACTTTCCTACATTACCAAACGGGTTGACAGGACGGAATCAGGTGAGAAGATTCACATGATTGATATGTTTCAGATTACCGAAGCATTTGACAAATATAAAAGCTCAATGGAAAAGGTGG
>PHDT01000040.1 GCA_002842695.1 Bacteroidetes bacterium HGW-Bacteroidetes-10
GCTTTGCCGGATTAGCCGGCCTGCCCGGTCTGTTAGTATTGCTCTCTCTCATTTGGAAAATCCCTGTTTTTTACATCGTTAATATAGTTCTGAACCGCTCCCAGAATCTCATCGTGAAGATTGTGATAGCGTCTGAGGAAACGAGGCGAGAACTCGTTGTTGAGTCCAAGCATATCATGAAGAACCAGCACCTGGCCGTCCACTCCGTTCCCGGCCCCTATCCCAATCACCGGAATAGTAAGAGCCGCAGCCACCCTGGCACCAAGCACTGCCGGAATCTTCTCAAGCACCAGCGCAAAGCAACCCGCCTCCTGCAGAGCCAGAGCATCCTCCATAAGCTTGTCTGCCTCAGCCTCCTCCTTTGCCCTCACATTATAGGTTCCAAACTTGTGGATTGACTGCGGAGTCAGCCCCAGGTGCCCCATAAGCGGAATACCCGTAGAGAGAATCCGCCTTACAGACTCCATAACCTCCGAACCCCCTTCAACCTTAAGTGCATCGGCCTCAGACTCCTTCATTATCCTGATTGCGCTTGAAACCGCCTCGCGGGAGTTACCCTGATATGTGCCGAATGGCATATCCACCACCACAAGCGGATTCTTAACCGCCCTCACCACGCTCTGGGCATGGTAGATCATCTGGTCAAGGGTTATTGGCAGAGTAGTCTCATGGCCTGCCATAACATTGGCGGCAGAATCGCCCACAAGGATGATATCTATCCCCGCCTTGTCAATAATTCTGGCACTGGTATAATCGTAAGCGGTGAGCATAGAGATCTTCTCACCGTTTTGCTTCATTTCAAGTAGTTTACGCGTTGTAATTACGCGGTTTTTTCCTTCAACTGACATTAGCTCATTTATTAAATGCAGCGCAAAGATATACTATAATTTAAACATACGGCCACCAATTCTGACACCTTGTCAGTTTTTAAGAGTTGGCACAATGTTCGTTATTAGTTATGCGACATTGAAAAACAATTAAAAATAACATACAATCATGGGAAAAATTATCGGCATTGACTTGGGTACAACCAACTCCTGCGTAGCAGTGATGGAGGGTAACGAACCTGCAGTCATCATCAACAGCGAAGGAAAAAGAACAACCCCTTCAATTGTCGCTTTTGCAGAAAACGGCGAAAGGAAGATTGGCGACCCTGCAAAGAGGCAGTCAATCACCAATCCTACAAAAACAATCTCCTCAATCAAGAGATTCATGGGAGAAACATTCGACAGAGTAGCGATGGAGGTTCACCGCGTACCATATAAAGTACAAAAGGGAGACAACAACACACCCCGCGTTAACATTGACGGCCGTCTCTATACACCACAGGAGATCTCTGCAATTATTCTTCAGAAGATGAAGAAGACAGCAGAAGACTACCTTGGACAAGAGGTAACAGAGGCTGTTATCACAGTACCTGCTTACTTTAGCGACTCACAGAGACAAGCTACAAAAGAGGCCGGCGAAATTGCAGGACTTAAAGTAATGAGGATTATCAACGAGCCTACAGCTGCCGCACTTGCATACGGACTTGACAAGATGCACAGAGATATGAAGGTTGCGGTATTTGACCTTGGCGGCGGAACATTCGACATCTCTATCCTTGAACTGGGAGAGGGCGTATTCGAAGTTAAGTCAACCAACGGCGACACACACCTAGGCGGAGACGACTTCGACCAGATGGTTATCGACTGGCTGGCCGACGAATTCAAAAACGAAAACAGCGGACTGGACCTTCGCAAAGACCCTATGGCCCTTCAAAGGCTCAAAGAGGCCGCAGAGAAGGCCAAAATCGAGCTCTCAAGCCAGACCTCAACCGAGATTAACCTTCCTTACATCATGCCTGTGGACGGCGTTCCAAAGCACCTTGTAAAGACCCTTACCCGCGCCAAGTTCGAGCAACTCTGCGATTCACTTATCCAGAGAACCATCGAGCCATGCCGCAAGGCCCTCAGCGATGCAAACATGACTGCATCTGACATAGACGAAGTACTGCTTGTAGGCGGATCGACCCGTATCCCTGCCATTCAGCAGATTGTAGAGAAGTTCTTCGGAAAAGCCCCAAGCAAGGGCGTTAACCCCGACGAAGTTGTGGCAGTAGGCGCAGCCATCCAGGGCGGTGTACTCTCAGGCGACGTGAAAGATGTACTCCTTCTGGACGTTACCCCGCTTTCACTCGGTATTGAGACCTACGGTTCAGTTATGACCAAGCTCATCGAATCCAACACCACCATCCCTACCCGCAAGTCAGAGACATTCAGCACCGCAAGTGACAATCAGCCATCCGTTGAGATCCACGTCCTCCAGGGCGAAAGACCAATGGCCAAGGACAACAAGACCATAGGCCGATTCCACCTCGACGGCATCGCACCCGCACCAAGAGGCGTTCCTCAAATTGAAGTAACCTTCGACATTGACGCCAACGGTATCCTCCACGTATCCGCCAAGGACAAAGGCACCGGCAAAGAGCAGAAAATCCGCATTGAAGCCTCATCCGGCCTCACCGACGCCGAAATCCAGAAAATGCGTGACGAAGCCAAGGCCAACGAAGCCGCCGACAAGGCCGAAAGAGAGCGCGTCGACAAGATCAACGCCGCCGACACCATGATCTTCCAGAGCGAAAAGAACCTGAAAGACTACGGCGACAAGATCCCTGCCGAAAAACGCACCGCCATCGAAGCCGCCCTCAACACCCTAAAAGAGGCCCACAAATCCCAGGACGTCGCCGCCATTGACACCGCGATGGAAGGCATCAACGCCGTATGGCACGCCGCCTCAGAAGACATGGCCAAAGCCGCCCAAAGCGCCCCCGGCCCCGGCGCCGACCAGGGCCAGGCACAAAACCCTAACCAAGGCCCATCCGCCGGCAACAACGGCGACAAAGAGGTGACAGATGTAGATTTTGAGGAGGTAAAGTAAGCGACTAAGCGAGCGGAATGCAGAAGCATTTCGCGCAGCGAAAAAAAGAGAGGCTCCAGTGGATGACAAAGCTTGTTTTGTCAGACGCTGGAGCCTCTCTTTTGTAGCGGGCCTCCCGGCCCGCTGCTTCTGCATTCCCGAGCAAGAGCGACACCCGGTGCCCCGCCCCGTGCGCCGGAACTACCACCGACAAGTCACATACACACATCAAATTGAAAAATGTAGTTTTCTGTTTCTATATATTGAGTTGGTTAGTTCTACTACCCAACTCAATCAGTTGCACGTGAAGGGAAAAGATATTTATCAAGGGTTACATTCGGACAGGTAGAGTAGTTATTTGCTCAGCAATATGTTAGCAGCTTAAAAAATTCATTTAAAAATATTTAATAGGTCACAAATTGTGATCTGTTTTCGCTTTTGCCAATAAACACTCAACATTAAGCAGATTAAGCAAGGAAACACACTGGTTTGATATAGTGATTTTCAATAATTTGTTAGATACCAGTATTGGATTAGAAATAATAAAATTTTAAATTTATGGCGACATAAATTACCACGAAGAAAGGTGTGGTTAGCCAGTAAAATAATAAGAGCTTACCTTAACTTTTGTACTCATATAAAAAAGTTACCAACAAGCCTAAAAAGACACTGCCACATTGATAATTTTAAAGTTATAACTTATGACTGATTATAGTTCAATAAATTCTGGAGCAAGATTCTATAAAGCCGACTTACATATTCATAGCTTTGGTGAAGAAGGTTCTTTTGATGTTACTGATTTATCAATGACACCTGAAAAAATTGTAGATACTGCGATTGAAAAAGGATTATCAATAATTGCAATCACTGACCACAATGAAGAAAGAAATTCAATAAAGGCAATAAAATACGCTGAAAGTAAAAATATTCTTGTAATTCCAGGGATTGAGGTGTCTACATTGCAAGGTCATTTGCTCGTTTATTTTGAAAAATACGAAGAATTAAAAAATTTCAGAGGAAAGCTTTCTATTTCGGACGACAGAGAAACTTGCAATCAAGGAATTGTTGAATGTTTAAATTTAGCTAAACAATATAACGGAATTGGAGTTTTAGCCCACATTGAACTGGATTCAGGCTTCGAAAAAACTATAAACAGGTTTGACCCAAAGATGTCTGCTATATTAATGCATGAAACATTAATGGCTTTAGAAATCAGTAATAAATTAAGTGTTGATTTATATACGGACAATGATACAAGTGAGCATGCAGCAGACAGGAAAAGACTAATGAATGAAAGAATTGCAACTCTTGAATTAGAGAATAATTATGAATTCCCAAAGTTAATGTCATCGGACGCACATACTCTGAATAAACTTGGACTAAATGCAAGTGGAGAGAAAAAACTCACACGATTAAAATTAGATTCTTTAAATTTTCATGCCTTCCGTATTGCTCTTTTAAATAGTAATTCCCGCGTTAGAATTGAAAATTTAATTCCTGAAAAATTCCCTCGTTTTGTTGGAATGTATATTGAAGGTGGTTTGTTAGATAAACAGGCTATCCATTTTAGTAATAACCTTACCTGTATAATTGGCGGACGTGGTGCTGGTAAATCAACAATGCTTGAATCATTAAGAGAATGCTCAGGTAATACATCCGAGTTAAATGTAGTAGACAGTGAAGTATGGCCTGAAAAAATTTATTTGAAGTATGAAGATGAAACTGGGCAGATTATAAATTTCTCACGAGAGAAGAACGCAGGTTCTATAAATCTAACAAATCAAGACGGGATTTCTAGAGTACAAATTGAGAGCTATGGACAAGGAGAAACTGCAAAAACTATTCAGTTTAGTGAAAAGAATCCACAATTCTTAATTGATTTTTTAAATTCATTTTTAGACTTAGAAAGTTTAAAAACAGAAGATAAGGCCCTCGTAGACAAATTAAATGATATTCAAAGCAAATTAAGAGCCTTGCGAATTGAAGTTTCACAAATACCCGAAGTCACTAAGATGAAACTTAATCTAGAAGGCAAATTAAAACAGTTACAGCAAGACAAGGCAAGTGAGCTTGTTAATTTCCACTTAGCCTTAATTCGAGAAAAGGAAATTCGTAGCCGCATAATTAATGACTTGAAAGCTCTAGTTGTTAAGTATAAGGAAATCTTATCAGACAAAACCATTTTTGAAAATTTTGAAAGTATTAATGGCGATGAGATTAAAGTAGGTAAGGACAATTTTTTGCAAGTAAAAGAAATTGTTAGAAAATTTGGAAGTATAGTTGCATCAAAGCAAGTTGAACTTAATTCTGAATTAACTCAAAATATTTCAGACTTAAATGTACAGTTAAACGAATGGGGTAGCAAAGAGAAAGATATACAAGCCAAGATAGATGAGAAAAAGAAAGAACTTGAAGATAAAGGAATTCCTTTTGATTTGGGCAAGATAAACCAAATAACAAAAGATGTAGTTACTTATCAAACGAAGTTAAAATTATTACAACAAAAAGAAACTGAACTAAAGGCATTAGTCAAAGAAAGAGCTGAAATTATAAATAATAGAATTGAAAACAAGAATAAAATATACTTTTTACATCATGATTTTGCTAAAACTGTAAACAACAATTTAAAAAACAGTGTAGATAGTTTCTTTGTCTCAGTAAAATATAAGCAAGGTTGTTATTCACCTTCATTTGAGAATTCAATTAAAGGTTTAACTCAGTGGCGTATTAATAAAAAATCAGCGATGTTAGCTGAAAGCATTTCTCCAATTGAATTTGCAAATGCGGTTCGAAAGGGGAATTTGGATTTTATGAAAAACATTTCAGATGAAACTGGACGAGTGTATTCTGATGATGAAATAAATACTTTATTGGTTAAAGCAACAGATAATTTTAATTACGAAGATTTTGATTCATTAGCATTTGATGATAAACCAAGCATTATAGTTACAAAAACAGTAACAGATAGTGAAGGAGCATCAAAAACAGTAAACAGACCTTTAAATCATTTGTCATTAGGTCAACAACAGTCTATTTTACTTGCAATTCTTTTACAATCAAAAAGCAAAGTTCCGTTGTTAATTGACCAGCCTGAAGATAATTTGGACAGTGAGTTTATTTATAAGTCTATTGTTGCAAATCTCCGAAAGATTAAAGAATACAGACAGGTAATAATTGTAACTCACAATCCGAATATTGCAGTATTAGGTGATGCAGAACTGATAATTCCCCTAAAGAGTACAAGTATTAAATCAATGGTAATGGAGCGTGGTTCAATTGATAACGAAGGAACGAGAATGCTTTGTTGCGAAATTCTTGAAGGTGGAAAACAAGCATTTAAACGTAGAAAAGAGATTTATAAGATTTAAAACAAAAAGGCCAGTTGGTAACATCGTATATAAAACATTTGGCAGTCATTGGGTTATTGAAGGTTTCAGCCCGTATCAAAAGTACTTGTAACTTGACAGTGAAGTGCTTCGAAATGCCAAACGTTTCATATACGTAACCATTATGAGTTATTATAAATAGAGATATGCATCATTTTAGTGAATTGGTATTCAGAAGTACTTCTTTTAAGTTAGGCGTATTGAAAGAAGTAGAATCTAAAGTAATAGAACAACTCCAAACAAGCGGTTCGACTGTTCTAGCTAAGAATCTTCAAATGATTCAATTTCATATGGCAATCACTGCTATTGGAATGTTTTCGTTATTTGAATCCATATTACAAGACGGCTTAGCTTGTAGGAATGGTTTTGACGAAGCAAAAAAAATTCTAAATCAATCGGGCAATAATGACC
>PHDT01000017.1 GCA_002842695.1 Bacteroidetes bacterium HGW-Bacteroidetes-10
TTGTGAGGAGTGATGAGTTTCGCAAAAAGTCATCGGCTTTGAGAGGGTCTGTTATGCTTACGGGACCGCTGCTTGCCAGATTTGGCTTTGCTTTCATGCCCAAGCCGGGCGGAGATAAGATTGGTCGCCGCAGACTGGATACTCACCTGATTGGTTTTGAAAATCTTGGTGCTGAACTTGCCTGGCAGGAGGGGAGTTCCTATTTTGAAATAAAGGCAGCTGATGGTCTTCGCGGTTGTTACATGCTTCTTGACGAGGCTTCTGTAACGGGAACTGCAAACATCGTGATGGCTGCTGTTCTGGCCAAAGGGCTGACAACAATTTACAATGCTGCTTGTGAGCCTTATCTGCAGCAACTTTGTAAAATGCTCAACAGAATGGGTGCGAAAATTTCGGGAATCGGCTCAAACCTGCTTACTATTGAGGGGGTTGAGGCGCTGGGCGGAACAGAGCACACCATCCTGCCCGATATGATTGAAGTGGGAAGCTTCATTGGCCTCGCAGCCATGACCGGCAGCGAGATAACAATAAAGAACGTGGCTTATGACGAGCTTGGGATTATCCCTGCTCAGTTCCGCCGCCTGGGAATCACAGTCGAACGCCGTGGCGACGATATTTTTATTCCTGTTCACGAACATTATGAAATAGAGAGCTTTATGGATGGTTCAATTATGACCATTGCAGATGCTCCGTGGCCGGGACTTACTCCTGACCTTCTCTCTGTGCTGCTTGTAGTTGCTACTCAGGCAAAGGGCTCTGTGCTCATACACCAGAAGATGTTTGAGAGCAGGCTCTTCTTTGTGGACAAACTTATTGACATGGGGGCTCAGATTATTCTCTGTGACCCGCACAGGGCAACAATCATAGGACATAACCGTGAGTTCTGCCTGCGCGGAACCAGAATGGTTTCGCCGGATATCCGCGCGGGTATCGCGATGCTCATTGCGGCTATGAGCGCAAAAGGTGTGTCGGTGATTGAGAACATTGAGCAGATTGACAGGGGATACCAGGATATTGATAAACGACTTAACGCGATAGGCGCTAAGATCGAGAGAATTTAGACTTTACAGACTCTTATTTTTGAAAAATAATATGGCAAAAAAGACAGTTACCAAAGCCAAACCAGACGAAACAGCCCAGGCCCCGCACGGGATGGAGGCTGCCCGTCTCATTGCCGGACTCTTCTTTGGAGGTATGGCCGTTTATACATTCATAGCACTGCTTTCCTACCTCTTCACATGGGCAGAGGACCAGTCGCTCCTATCCAACCCGGATGTCTGGAACAACATTGTTCCCGTTGAGAACGGCGGCGGCAAGATTGGATTTTTCTGGTCTAACCTTCTGGTATCAAAACTCTTTGGTCTGGGATCTTTCATGATTCCCTTCTTTTTTGGAGCGATTGCCGTATATTCACTCAAAATCAAAAAGGTAAAACTCCTGAGAATCTTTTTTCTCACAGCTTTTGGAGCAATTATCACCTCAATATTTTTCTCATATGTTTTTGGCTTTACCCGTTTTGTCGACTGGTTCGGAAACGGAGTAGGCGGTTCATACGGATACTATGTAAACGAGTGGCTCATTGCAATGCTGGGGGCTCCGGGTGCCGGAATTCTTATCTGTGTTGCGCTTCTTCTATGGTTTGTGCTGCTCAGCTTCAAAGTTGTTCTCTGGATCAACAGAATAATTGATTCCATATTCCACCGCAAGCCTAAAGAGCCCAAAGCTGCTCCGCTTGATGCTGATGAAAGCTCGGCTGCACTTAATGCCGATGCTGCTTCTGATGAGGGCGACATGCTGATTGTCGAGGATGAGGATGCTGAAAATGGCGATACTGAAAATGAGGATGAGAAAAAGGAAGATGAGAGGGGCGGAACTATTTTCGAAGTTGCTGCGGCAACTGCGGCGGCCGGGACTCCGGCTGCTGAAGCAGCCGGAGTCCCGGCCGCCGGTCCCGAAGTCCCATTCGAAATCCTCGATGAATCTGCCGAATCCTTAGACGAAGACAACGACAGCGAAGATTTCGAGAAGGATCTTCCTCCCGGAACCCTCGACACACTATTCGACCCAAGGCTCGACCTTCCAAATTACAAATCTCCCGAACTTGAACTCCTCGACGAATACCGTGACAAACGCTACGATGTTCCACGCGAAGAGCTAGAAATGAATAACCGCAGGATTGTTAAAACTCTTGGCGACTATAAAATTGGAATCGAAAGAATCTTTGCACGTCCCGGACCCACAGTAACACTATATGAGATAGTACCGCAGGCAGGAGTCCGCATCTCCCAGATTAAGCGCCTCGAAGATGACATTGCAATGTCACTGGCCGCTAAGGGAGTCCGCATAATTGCACCTATCCCGGGAACCAACACCGTAGGTATTGAGGTTGCGAATGCAAAGCCCAGCATAGTTCCTATGCGTTCGATGCTCAACGAGGACAAGTTCCGCAATTCGGGCTTTGACCTTCCAATCGTTCTGGGTCGCACAATTTCAAACGATGCAATGACATTCGACCTTGCCAAAATGCCCCACCTCCTTGTAGCCGGTGCCACCGGTCAGGGTAAATCTGTTGGGCTGAATGCCATAATCACCTCCCTGCTTTATACCAAGCATCCGTCTGAACTCAAGTTTGTCCTGGTTGACCCAAAAAAGGTAGAGCTCTCGCTTTACGCCAAACTGGAGCACCACTTCCTGGCCAAACTGCCTGATTCAGAGGAGGCTATTATCACAGACACTCAGAAGGTTGTCTATACTCTTCGCTCACTCACCATTGAGATGGACAGCCGTTACGACCTGCTAAAGATGGCCCACGTGCGCAACATCAAGGAGTACAATGAGAAGTTCCTTTCAAGAAGGCTGAACCCTCTCAAGGGTCACCGCTTTATGCCGTTTATTGTTGTTGTGATTGACGAGTTTGCAGACCTGCTCATGACCGCAGGCCGCGAGGTTGAGGAGCCAATTTCCCGTCTTGCCCAGCTTGCCCGCGCAATTGGTATCCACCTTGTAATTGCGACTCAGCGTCCAACCACCAACATCATAACCGGTCTCATCAAGGCCAACTTCCCGGCCCGTATTGCCTTTAAGGTAATTTCCAATATTGACTCCCGTACCATCCTCGACCAGTCAGGTGCAAACCAGCTAATTGGCCGCGGAGATATGCTCATCTCGCAGGGTGCCGAACTCACCCGTGTTCAGTGTGCATTTGTTGATACCAAAGAGATAGACAGAGTTGTTGACTTCATCAGTGATCAGCGCGGATACCCAACCGCCCACTACCTTCCTGAATATGTAGGGGAGGAGGGTGAACCAATGGCCGGCGAGGTCGACCTTGGCAAACGCGACAAACTCTTTGATGAGGCTGCAAAACTTGTGGTGCAGTACCAGCAGGGCTCAACCTCCCTTATACAAAGGCGGATGAACCTTGGCTACAACCGCGCCGGCCGCATTATGGACCAGCTCGAAGCCGCCGGCATCGTCGGCCCGTCCGAAGGCAGCAAGGCCCGCCAGGTCCTCATCACCGATTTCATGTCCCTCGACCGCATCCTCGCGTCCCTGGACTAAAATCGCAGACCTGCCAGCCAGTAGATTGATATGTCAGTTCGCGATAAATAGATATGTTAGTTCTTGAAGATTAGACATGTCAGCCTAAATTACAATTAGTTGTATATAAGTAAGTTGCAATTTCTAATTCTGGATTTTTTGTAATATTCGCTTAGCTAACCAGTTGTAATACAGGCGAATGTAAATTAGGCTGACATGTGCAAAAGTACTTTGTTCTTTGTTACCAGCGTTACATGCATATAGTAAGCATTAAAGACCTGCACCATTTACAACCTGCCAGCCTGATTTGTTACCATGCAATCTGGAATTTTGACCTGCCAGCCTAATTTACAAACGATTGAAAAACAACAATATATAAATTGCTTTTTCTTTAAATTGATTAAAATGAGTTTTGTAAACATCAGATATTCAAATAAATGTAAATTAGGCTGGCAGGTGGTTTTTGTGGCTGTGCTACTTTTCCTCACAACCCAACCCATCAGCCTTTCAGCCCAGAACCCAAAGAGCGCAGAAATTATCCGCTATTTCATTAACACCATTAAATCGATGCCCGGCATTGACATGGAGTTTGAGCTCCGCACTGAGAATATAAACGGATCTTTGTCTAAAGCCGGGTCAGGGTCAAATTCAGGGACAGCGTCTGGCTCTTCTGCAGTTTACAAAGGCACTGTGAATGCTCAGGGCGATGCATATAAACTTATAAATCCAGATTTGGAAATTTATTGCGATGGTCATTCAAAGTGGCTCGTGAACCAGAACGACAAAGAGGTAATCATTTTGCCGCATGACCCGTCTGTTACTGATATTGTTGAGAATCCGCTGGGGTTCATGACCTCTGTTGACAAAGGTTATGAATATCCTTTCAGGGTATTTTCAGGTTCTAGATCCGGCAAGCAAATCTGGGTAGTGGAGCTAACCCCGCTTAACAAACGCGCTGCCTACAAAAGCATCTCAATTGGAATGGAGAAAAACACCTACATTCCGGTGATGATTAAATACATCGCTAAGGACAATACCGGCTACACTGTTGATATCAAGAAATTTACAAAGGTTAATAACCTTCGCCCCAAAGAGTTTTTCCAGTTCACTCCGGCCCGCCTCAAGGGTTATGAGGTCAACGATATGAGGTAGCGCGGTTGGCTGCGCCGCAATTTCTGTTAACGTGTTATATGTAAGATAAATACAAAACACAAACTCTTCAAAGTGAAAAGTTTGTGTTTTTTAATATGCAGAATATTAATGTGTTAACAGAAATTGCGGCGCAGAAACGTTTCGCCTTTCGCCTTGTGTCTGCTCCTAAGCGGCGCAGACGCGTTGGCCTGTTTCACCGCGCCAGGCTCACCGCCGCCCTCTTCATCAGGTGTTTTATTGACGGGTAGGTGTTCTCCATGTATTTTGGTAAATCGGCGCGGGAGACCCAGATGGCCTGCTCGATGTTCTCTTCGGCCTGGGGGCGGGTGTGGTAGCCGTTGCCAAGGTAGTTCATCTTGTACCAGCGGGTGGTCTTTAGGACAAACTGGCCGTCGCGGTGGTAGGTGTGGTATGTGTCGCAGATGTGTTCGCGAATCTCGAGATCGCTCACTCCGCACTCCTCTTCAACTTCACGCAGGGCAGAATCACGGATATCTTCGTTTGGCTCCTGCATCCCCTTTGGGAAATCCCAGACACCGTGGTGGTAAATCATCAGGAACTCTCCGCGGGAGTTGGTTACAACTCCGCCGCCGGCCATTACTCGCGAAAAGTTTGTGCAGAGCTGCTTGAAGGTTACATCGGCCTTCTCGCTGGGAATATATAGTTTGGTTATTTGGGGAGATTCATCGAAGAGTTTCGGGAGATCTGCCAGCTCCGGAAACTTGCCGGGGCTGTACAGTACTGCGTCTGGTTCGCCTAGTGCCTTGTCGTCTGATGGAAAGACTGCCAGGCAACGCTGGTTGAAGTAGATTCTGTACATTAAAAAATAGGAATGATTTTACTATCTTTGCACAAAGATACTTTTTTTTTATGGAGTCTATTGAAAAAATAATTGCCAGACAGTTACTGGAGATAAAAGCAGTGAGATTGAGCCCTGAGAAACCTTTTACATGGGCATCGGGGTGGAAAGCTCCTATCTATTGCGATAACAGGAAGATATTATCATATCCCAAAGCAAGGGAGATTGTTTATAAGAGTCTTGCCAGATTAGTTGAACAGAACTACAGCGAAGCAGATGTGATTGCCGGCGTGGCCACAGGTGCTATTGCCTGGGGTATGCTTGTGGCTGAGTTTCTTGGAAAGCCTTTTGTTTATGTTCGTCCAAAGCCAAAGGATCACGGAACCGGCGCGCAGGTTGAGGGAGAGCTCGCTGCAGGTGCAAAGGTTGTGGTTGTTGAGGACCTGATCTCTACTGGACAAAGCTCGCTCTCTGCAGTTGAGGCTATTGTAAAGGAGGGTGCAACGGTTCTGGGAATGGTAGCCATCTTCTCGTATAATTTTGACAAGTCGCGCCGCTCTTTCGAGTACGCGAACATTGAACTCAGAACTCTTACAAACTACGATACTCTTATTGAGGAGGCCGTAAGTTGCAAGTACATTAAGGAGAATGAACTTATAACCTTGCGCGACTGGCGATTCCGCCCTGATGCTTGGGGACAAAACATCTGATTATGGGATCAACTAACGCAGTTGGAAGAAAGATAAAGGTGGCGCGCCCTGCGAGCCTCCTTTTTTCTGTTTTCTCGGATATGACTAATTTCACCCGCAGCATGCCTGCCGATGCTCTTGAAAAGGCAAAAGTTGTCTCCACTCCGGAGACAATCAAGGGAAAGGTTCAGGGTATGGATATAGGTATTAAGATTGCCGAAAAGATTCCATTCACTCTTATCAGATATGACCAGCTTGGAACAAGCCCCATTCCTTTCCGCATTTATGTGAGAATGGAGAGCGTAAATGAAAGCGAGAGCACATTTCAGATTGAGATTGAGGCTGAGCTTAGCGGAATGTTCAAGATGATGCTTGGTGGAAAATTACAGGAGGGTGTGGACAAACTTACCGATGAGCTTGAAAAGGCGATGGGAGGGGCGTCGGCCTGATATCAAATAACCCCAGCTTATAATGAAAAAACTCGTATTAATTGCCGGAGGAGCTGTTGCGCTTTTATCGGTATTGCTTTTATCTGCCTTTAAACCGGCAGAGACTTCAGAAAATCCGTCAGGTATTGTAAATAAATCTGCAGACAAAATGGAAATCAGCATAATTCCTCAGCCTTCAAATATTATCTCTGCAGGCGGAGGCAGCATGACAATTACAAACTCTACCCAGATAATTGTTAGTGATGGTGCGGCTCTTCCATCGGCCCTGTTTTTGAAAAACTACCTCGAAAAATACTTCGGAATCAGCCCAAAGGTTATCGGCCCCTCTTCAAAGGGTGCAAAGGCAGCCGGGAAGGGAGCAAAAGCTGACAAAGGCGGAGCGATTTTTTTGAATATTCTGAATGCCGATTCATCCTCGTTTGACCCGGCCAATCCTGCGGGAACAACTGAGCAATCCGGCTACAGGCTTAAGGTTGATGGATCAGTTGTTCAACTGACAGGAAATTATCGTCAGGGACTTTTTTATGCTGTGCAGACGCTTATTCAGATGCTGCCTGCGGACAAAATGGTTGCTGCAAAAGAGGTGGCTGTTCCCTTTGCTGAGATTGAGGACGAGCCGCGCTTTGAGTACAGAGGAATGCATCTGGATGTTGTAAGGCATATCTGGTCAATGGATTATCTTAAGCAGTTCGTTGATTATCTTGCGCTTCACAAAATGAACTACTTCCACCTCCATCTTACAGACGATCAGGCCTGGAGAATTGAGAGCAAAATGTATCCTAAACTCAACTCGATTGGCTCATGGAGAGCGGGAACAATCATTGGGATCTTCCCCGGAACAGGAGTAGATTCTACAAGATACGGCGGATTCTATACTGCTGAGCAGCTTAAGGAGATTGTAAAATATGCAGAGGAGAGATACATTACAGTGGTACCGGAAATTGATGTTCCGGGGCACTCAATGGCAATCATAGCAAGCTATCCGAAGTTTAGTACTACTCCGGAGATTCCTAAGCAGCCTGCAATTACATGGGGAATTTTCAACCGTCAGAACAATGTGCTAGCACCTTCCGACGAACTTTTCGTATTTCTGGAGGATGTATTCAATGAACTGATGGACATTTTCCCGGGCAGATATATCCATATTGGTGCAGACGAATGTGCAAAAAAATGGTGGCAGGAATCGGCCTCTACTCAGGAGTACATGAAAAAACAAGGCATTAAGGACGAAAACGAGCTTCAGAAACTTTTCGTTGAGAAACTGTCTGTTGTGATGAAGGCTCGCGGAAGGCAGATTGTAGGCTGGGACGAGATGATTGATGACGGCCTGGTTGAGGGTTCGGTTGTGATGAGCTGGCGGAATGCCGAAAATGGCTACAAGGCAGCTGAGATGGGTCACAAGACTATTCTCACCCCTATGCTGCACAGCTACTTCAATATTGCACAGAAGGAGAAAGAGGATTCGCTCTGTCACAGACAGTGGCTGGTTACTCTCGAAAACGTATACAATTTCAATCCTCTTCCTGCATCGCTCTCTGCTGAGGCTGCCAGAAATGTTATTGGCGGACAGGGTTGCATGTGGACCGAGTACTTTCCGCACAAAGAGCGTCTGGAATATGGTATTTACCCGCGTCTCTCTGCAATTGCAGAGGTTTACTGGTCTTTGCCTGCAGTGAAAAATTATGCTGAATTCCACCGCCGCCTCCAGACTCAGTACCGCCGCTACGACCTCTGGGGCGCCAACTACTATGCCGGGGAGCGTAAATAAGATTTAAAAAATGGAACTGCCGGTTAAATTTCTGGAAATGCTAGCCGAAGCTGTCGGCCCTCAGCGGGCAGAGAGAATCGCCACGGCTATCTGCGAAACTCCGCCGGTGTTGTCAATCCGCATAAATCCATTCAAGTGGAGAGAGGATGGAGTCGTTGATTCTGTTGTGAGCGGCTGTTACGGAGATTGTGATTCGGCGGCGGCGGCCGATGGGGCGGGATTCCCCGCCCGCATCCCCTGGTGCCACGACGGCATCTACCTTGCCACCCGCCCCGTATTCACCCTGGATCCCGCACTACATGCCGGCGCCTACTATGTTCAGGAGCCAAGCTCAATGATCATAGAGCTCCTCAAACCATTTTTAGAAGAAATGAGTTTGAATTTACGGCTTCTGGACCTTTGCGCAGCTCCAGGCGGAAAATCCACACACCTGGCCTCAATCATGCCTCAGGGCTCAAAACTTGTTGCAAACGAAGTTATCCGCCCAAGGGCAGCAATCCTTCGCGAAAACATTGCCCGCTGGGGCCTCCCAAATGTCGTGGTCACTTCAATGGACCCTTCACAGTTCGTCCCCCGCGGCTACGGATTCAATTTCATTCTGGTTGATGCCCCATGTTCCGGTGAAGGAATGTTCCGCAAGGACCCCGACTCCGTAAAAGAGTGGTCGCCCGAATCGGTACAGCTATGCGCCTCCCGCCAGCAGAGAATTGTCGCCGATATCTGGCCAGCTCTCGAACCAGGCGGACTTCTGGCATATTCCACCTGCACTATGAACCGCCTCGAAAACGAGGAGAATGTTGCCTGGATTGTCGAAAGCATGGGAGCAGAGAGGGTCAGATTTGATTCCTCAATACTTTCCCAACTCCAAAGCCACGGCGTAATTGTAACCCCGCAGGGCGAACTCCGCCTTCACCCCGGCCTTGTAAAAGGGGAGGGGCTCTTTTTCGCCCTCCTGAGAAAACCTGCCGATTCTCTCCCGCAGGAGGAGCTCCCGCAGAAAAGTGCAGAACGTCGTTTCTCAAATTCCGGAGTCAATGACTTTAAATCAGGAAACCAAAAAATATCCGGTTCAGGGCCTAATTCTTATAAAAATGAACGCTCTGTCCAGAAATTTGCCCAAAATGGCAAATCACAAAAAAACAATTTTCACCAGCAAAATTCACCAGCTCAAAATTTGCAGCCCGAACATGAAATGGCACTCTCAACCACCTTCTCAGGCGAGTGGCCCTCAGTTGATGTAACCAAAGAACAGGCACTCACTTACCTTTCCAAAGGAACGCTCAACCTCCCCGATGCTCCCCTTGGCTACCTCCGCATAACCTATGGCGGACTCGGTCTGGGTTTCGTAAAGAACATCGGCTCCCGTGCAAACAATCTGCTGCCACCCAGCCTCCGCATAAGGATGCAGTTTTAAAGGTGCCGGTCACGCCCGGCGAGTTTAAAGCCTTCGGCTACTAAAACTCTGCCAGAGTTTTTAGCAAGTTCTTGAATATCAAACTATAGATGTTTTTTTAATTAATGATTTTTCGACCTTGAAAAACATTAAAGCTTTGTTAAACAGAAAGTTCGTAAAAACTCTGGCAGAGTTTTCTCATAAAAAAACACAAACTTCTCATTTCGAAAAGTTTGTGTTTTATAATTAGCAATCTGCCAGTTAGTTAACAGAAATTGCGGCGCAGATTACTCGCCCCGCCCGGCAAGCTTACCCGCCAAAATCGTCAAACGCTACATTCTCGGCCGGTACGCCAAGGTTGTCGAGCATGTTGGTTACGGCGCTGTTCATCATTGGAGGTCCGCAGAGGTAGTACTCGATATCCTCCGGAGAGTCATGTTTGCTCAGGTAGTTATCTTGCAGTGCCTGGTGGATGAATCCGGTGAGTCCTGTCCAGTTGTCTTCTGGTTTTGCTTCGCTCAGGGCGATGTTGAACTTGAAATTAGGAAACTCTTTCTCGATTGCACGGAACTCCTCTTCGTAGAATACTTCGCGGAGTGAGCGTGCACCATACCAGAAGGAGACCTTGCGGGTTGTCTTCTCAGTGTGGAAGAGGTGGAAGATATGTGAACGCATTGGAGCCATACCGGCGCCACCGCCCACAAATACAATCTCGTTCTGAGTCTCTTTGATGAAGAATTCACCATAAGGGCCGGATACTGTTACCTTATCACCCGGTTTGCGGGAGAAGATGTAAGATGAGCAAACACCCGGATTTACCGGCATGAATGTTCCCTTAGCTCTGTCCCATGGTGGAGTGGCAATACGGATGTTAAGCATCACAATGTTGCCCTCTGCAGGGTGGTTGGCCATTGAGTAAGCTCTGTAGGTATCCTCCTTGTTGACCATTTTCAGATCCCAGATCTTCATCTTGTCCCAGTCTTCATGGTACTCCTTCTGAACATCTATGTCCTTTGCAAAGTCCACTTCGCACGGAGGGATGTCAATCTGGATATATCCGCCAGACTTGAATTTGAGGTGCTCTCCTTCAGGAAGCTTAACCACAAACTCTTTGATGAATGTAGCCACGTTGTTGTTGCTCACAACTTCGCACTCCCATTTCTTGATACCAAGAACCTCTTCAGGAATCTCAATCTTCAGATCTTCCTTAACCTTTACCTGGCAACCCAGACGCCACTGAGTCTGCTGCTGCTTGCGGGTGAAAAATCCGGTTTCAGTAGGGAGAATCTCTCCTCCGCCTTCTGTTACCCGGCATTTGCACATTCCGCAGGTTCCGCCACCGCCGCACGCAGATGGAAGGAATATTTTCTCGTTGCTGAGTGTGCTCAGGAGAGTGGCTCCGGGAGTCACTTCAATCTCCTTTTCGCCATCATTTATGGAAACTTTTACCTTTCCTGACGGTGTTAGCTTGGCCTTTGCGTAGAGAAGCACTGCAACAAGGGCGAGTGTCACTACGAGGAACGCTACAATTGATATTATTACGATTAGTGTCAAATTCATTTTCTTCTCCTCCTCTTAGAGTTTAATGCCCATGAAGCTCATGAATGCAATACCCATGAGACCTACAACTATGAATGTTATTCCGAGACCGCGCAAAGGTGCAGGTACATTTGAGTACGAAAGTTTCTCGCGGATTGCTGCAAGTGCAACAATTGCAAGGAACCATCCGAATCCTGAACCCAAAGCAAAGGTTGTTGCCTCTGCAAGCGTTTCGTAGCCTCTCTCCTGCATAAATAGCGAACCTCCCAGAATAGCGCAGTTTACTGCGATGAGCGGAAGGAAGATACCAAGAGATGCATATAGAGATGGAGAGTATTTCTCAACAACCATCTCCACAAGTTGTACCATGGAAGCAATTACTGCAATAAATATGATAAAGCTCAGGAAGCTCAGGTCAATTCCGGCGAAGTCAGGACCAAGCCAGGTGAGAGCTGCAGGAGTCAGCACATAAGTATTGAGAAGGTAGTTAACGGGAAGAGTAACTCCAAGCACGAAGATAACCGCGGCTCCAAGGCCAATGGCTGTCTTTACATTTTTGGATACTGCGAGGTATGAACACATTCCAAGGAAATATGCAAATACCATATTGTCTACAAAGATAGACTTTACGAATAAACTGATTAATTCTTGCATAGTGGTATGTGTTATTATTTCTCAATAAGTTCTTTGGTGTAACTCCTCTGAATCCAGATGATCACTCCGGTAATGATAAGCGCCATTGGAGGGAGGATAAAGAGTCCGTTGTTCTCATAGAATCCGCCGTTCTTGATATACCATTCGGCCGGGATAACAGGAATTCCGTATATGGTTCCCGAGCCAAACAACTCTCTTACAAATGCGATTGCTATGAGAATGATTCCGTATCCGAGTCCGTTTGAAAGTCCGTCAACCAGAGATGGAAGAGGTTTGTTTCCAAGTGCGAAAGCCTCAATACGTCCCATAATGATACAGTTGGTAATAATCAGCCCTACAAATACAGAGAGCTGCTTGCTTACATCGTATGCAAAGGCTTTAAGAACCTGGTCAACAAGGATTACAAGCATCGCCACAACTACAAGCTGAACGATAATCCTGATTCTGTTTGGAATGGTATTTCTGATGAGCGATACGATGAAGCTGGAAAATCCGGTTACGATTGTAACGGAAAGTGCCATTACAATTGCAGGCTCAAGTTTAACTGTTACTGCCAGGGCAGAGCAAACACCCAGCACCAGCACGGTGATTGGGTTGTTTCTGAACAATGGTTCAATAAATATCTTTTTATCCATTTCGCAACTAGTTTAATTGTGTTTGAACGGCAGTCCCTGTAGAGTCTGCGGTTGCTGAAACTGCACTGTCTGCAGGAGCAGGAGTGGCCTTTGCTGCCTCTTCAAGTTTTGCCTTGAAAAAAGCAAGGTATTCGCTAATGCTGCTTTGAAGCATTGCTTCAACTGCTTTTGAAGTGATTGTACCACCTGATATAGCATCTACTTCGTTTGTGCTTTCAGGATTTGCACCGCCTTTAACAACCATAACTGAAACAAACTTTCCATCTTTAAAGATTTGTTTGCCTTCGAACTGCAGATTGAATGCAGGTGTGTTAATCTCTGCGCCCAGACCGGGAGTTTCGCTCTTGTGGTCGTAGGTTGTCCCGTAGATAGTGCTGAAGTCTCCCTTGAGTGCCACATATCCCCAGATTGGGCCCCAGAGGCCGGTTCCGTGAACAGGTACTATATACATCTTTTCACCTGAATCCATTGTGCAGATAAAAAGATTAAGATTACCGGCCTCTGCAGTAACAGTGGTATCGGTGATGTACTTTGCATATTGCTCCTCAATATAGGTGGCTTTGTCCGGTGCCGTTTCTGCATCCATGCCAAGCTTAACAGATTTCAGAATCATCTGTTTTGTCTCTATCGCAACATTTCTCTGCTGACGGTCCTTAAGAAGGTATGATGCCAGTGCGAGGACAACTGCTACAAATACTACCAGTACTGTAGCGTATATGACTGTATATGAATTTTTATTTGTGTCCATTTTCGTTCTCCTTAGTTTTTAACGGCTGCCCTGCGGAGCCTGCGTTTAATGTTGGACTGTACTACAAAGTGGTCGATGAATGGCGCGAATGTGTTCAGAAGAAGGATGGCGAGCATCATTCCCTCCGGATATCCCGGGTTGAAGACGCGGATAATAATTGCCATCATTCCAATGAGAAATCCGTAGATCCATTTTCCCTTTTCAGTCTGCGATCCGGTTACAGGGTCTGTTGCCATAAACACTGCTCCGAATGCAAAACCTCCCATAACTATATGGTTAATTGCAGGCATTGCAAGGTATGAGTCCGGGCCCGGTGCTACTGCATTAAGCAGAAGTCCTGTAAGGAGTCCGCCGGCAAAAGTAGATATCATAATTTTCCAGCTTGCTATTCCGGTGAAAAGGAGAATTGCTGCTCCAATTAAAATTGCAAGTGTGGATGTCTCTCCAATAGAGCCGGGGATGAATCCGAGGAACATATCCATAAACGATGGCATGCTGTCGAATTGTCCTGCTGCTGCGTTTGCAAGCGGGGTTGCTCCCGAGAAGCCGTCAACCACGCCTTCGCCTTTGGTTAGGTCTGCAATCCATATTTTGTCTCCCGATATTTGAGAAGGGTAGGCAAAAAATACAAATGCTCTTGAGATGAGTGCAGGATTCCAGATATTCATACCTGTTCCTCCAAACACCTCTTTGCCTATTACTACTGCAAAGATTACAGAGAGGGCAAGTATCCAGAGCGGCACATCTACCGGCATGATAAGAGGAATCAGCATACCTGAAACCAGGAATCCTTCATTTACCTCGTGTCCCCTTATCTGTGCTGCTGCAAACTCAACTCCCAGACCAACTGCGTAAGATACAACTATGAGCGGGAGAACTTTAAATAAACCGTACCAGAACATTTCCCAGAAGGCCATGTCGCCTCCTGTTGAGAGGTTAAACTGGTAACCTGTATTGTACATGCCAAACAGCATTGCCGGCAGCAGTGCAATAATAACGATTGTCATTGTCCTCTTGAGGTCAATGGAGTCTCTGACGTGAACGCCTTTTTTGGTCACGTGATCCGGCACAAACAGGAAGGTCTCGAACGCATCGAAGGTCGAGTGAAGAAAAGCGAGCTTTCCTCCTTTGCTGAATGTGGGTTTTATATTGTCAACTAATTTTCTTAATGCTTTCATCGCTTGTTTCTGTTAAGACATTTCTTTAATCATAAGGTTGATGCCTTGTGAAATAATATCCTGGATTTCGGTTTTTGAAGGGCATACGAATTCGCAGAGAGCAAAATCCTCTTCGACAACCTCGTAGATTCCCAGCTGTTCCATCTTGTCAATGTCCTCTGCAAGGATAGCCTTGAGAAGATACATAGGCAGGATGTCCATAGGGAGTACCTTTTCGTAAACACCTGTAACAACAAATGCTCTCTCGCCTCCGTTGAGGTTTGAGTCCAGTGAATATTTTTTCGATGGCATCAGCCATGAGAAATATGAGCGTGAAAGGCTGAATTTCTGTGCCCTGAGAGGAAGTGCCCATCCAAACATCTCTTTGTAACTTCCTTCGGAAATTAGAGTTATCTGGTTGTGGAACATTCCAAGGTATCCGTTTTCGCCAATATTGTCGCCGGTTAGTACATTACCGCTGATGTATCTTACAGGAAGCAGCTCGCCGCTCTTTTTCTCTGGTGTCTGCTCCGCGAAATCGATAATATCTTTTACAGGCATACCGGGAATTGTCTCGACATAGCAAGGTTTCTTTGCACGCGGGCCTGTAATGGCAATTACCTTTTTGAGATCAAAAATGCCTTTTGTAAACATTCTTCCAATTGCAGCCAGTGAATTCAGGTCTATAGTCCACACAATTTCCCCTTTATTAATGGGGCTGATGTGGTGAATCTGAATTCCTACATTTCCTGCAGGGTGGGGACCGTCAAAAATGTGAGTTTTTACTCTTTCCAGACGATGCATAGGGCTTCCTGCAAAATTATCTGCATGGAGACTCATGTGTACACCTCCGGTAGTGAGTTTTGAAAGGACATCAATACCTACCTGCATATTTTCGAAATCGTTTCTCATTGTGAAATCGAGATCTGCTGCAAGTGGTGCTGAATCGAATGCAGATATGAAGATAGCTTTTGGCTCCTTTTCAGGATCTGCCAGGATTCCGTAAGGCCTTTGTTTGATAAAAGCCCAGAGTCCGCTTGAAAGGAGTGTTTGCTTTATCTCCCCTGCATTTGCATCCTTTTTGTAACTTGGCACAGCAAATTGCTGATGTTCATTTTTCTTATCAGATTCTATAAGAACCTCCATGAGTTTTCGCTTCTCTCCGCGGACAACCTCTTTCACAGTACCGCTCACCGGAGAGCAAATGAGAATCTCAGGCCTCTTCTTATCTGCCATAACCGGAGACCCGGCCTTTACGGCATCACCCTCTTTCACCAGGAGCTTAGGATTAAGTCCTCTGAAATCTGATGGCTTTACGGCAATAATATCGGGAGAGATGCTCCTTGCGATGTGACTCGTTGCACTCCCTTTTAGTGGAATGTTCAAGCCTTTGCGTAAAAATATTTTATTAGACATCTATTAAAGGTTAAAAAAATTTGCGGCAAAGATACACATTATTTGTAATTTTGCCATTAATGAAAAGAGATTTCTACACTATATTTGAGGGGCTGAATAGTGCTCAAAAACAAGCAGTTGAGCAATTTGAGGGGCCATCGTTGATTATCGCAGGTGCCGGTTCCGGCAAAACCAGGGTTTTAACCTGCAGAATTGCTAATATATTGAACCATGGCAACAAACCTGGCTCAATTCTGGCGCTGACTTTTACCAATAAAGCTTCCAAGGAGATGAAGGAGAGGATTGCAGGTCTTGTGGGACCCGATCTTGCCCGCAATATCTGGATGGGAACTTTTCACTCGGTTTTCATAAGATTCCTGCGTGATGACGCAGAGTTGATAGGTTTTCCAAAAAGTTTTACAATTTATGACACGTCAGATTCCAGAAGTGCTATCCGCAACTGTGTGAGAGAGCTTCAGCTGGACGACAAGACATACAAGCCAAACGAGGTGCTCTCGCGTATCTCAATGGCAAAAAACAACCTTATAACTTCTGCTGCATACCTATCCAATGCCGAGCTTATGCAGCGCGATTCAATTTCGCGGAAGCCAAAAATCGGAGAGATTTATCAGCTTTACGAAAAGAAGTGCAGGCAGGCAGGAGCGATGGATTTTGATGATATTCTGCTCTATATGAACATAATGCTCAGAGATTTTCCTCAGGTTCTGGAGAAGTTGCAGGCAAGGTTCAACTTTTTACTGGTAGATGAGTATCAGGATACAAACTTTTCTCAGTATTTAATTGTAAAGAAGCTCTCTGCCCGTCACAGAAATGTATGTGTCGTTGGCGATGACTCTCAGAGTATTTATGCCTTTCGCGGAGCGCGGATTGAGAATATTCTGAACTTCCTGAAGGACTATCCTGAGGCAAAAGAGTTTAAACTGGAGCAAAACTACAGAAGTACCCGTACAATTGTAGATGCTGCGAACTCTTTGATTGCGAGGAATTCGAACAGGCTCAACAAAGAGTGTTTTTCTGAATCCGAGCAAGGCGAAAAGATAGAAGTTGTAAGAGGTTATACAGATCAGGAGGAGGCATTTTCAATAGTTTCGTCAATAATGTCCAGGCTCTATTCAGCTAAGGCACAATATTCTGAATTTGCTATTCTCTACCGGACCAATGCCCAGTCCCGCGTTGTTGAGGAGGCTCTGCGCAAGAGATCTGTCCCGTACAGAATTTTTGGCGGACACTCTTTTTACGAGAGAGCGGAGGTTAAAGATGTTATGTCCTATATGAGATTGCTTGTCAATCCCAAAGACGACGAGGCTTTCCGCAGAGTTGTAAATGTTCCTCCAAGGGGCATTGGCGACACCACAATGCTTAACCTGGCGGCGGCGGCGGGGGCGGCTTCAGTTTCAATGTGGGAGGCGCTCCATACAGGCGATCTTGCTGCCTTTGGCATCAAGCCCGCCGCCGCTGCCCGCCTGACAGACTTTGCAACCCTCATCTCAGAAATTGGCTCCCGTGCCCGCACCACAAACGCCTACGACATCTCAATGGAGGTTGTACTCCGTTCTGGCTATATGACACATCTTAAGGCTGATACCACTATCGAAGGACAGGCCCGTGTCGAAAACGTTGAGGAGCTCTTCAATTCAATTAAGGAGCTTGAGGGAGAGTATCTTGGAGGTGAAATATTTGATGGAGAAGTATCAGATCCTTATGCTGATACATCTTCTGCCATTGGCTCAAATCTTTCCGATGACGAGATTGTAAAAAGAATAGAAAGCACCCCGCCGGGATTTGTTAAATCTCAGCTTTCTTTAAATCTGCAATCTGCAGAATCTGAAAATTCAGATAATCCGGATAAGGCGGATGGCCAAAAAAGTGACGATGTAAAGATGTTACTTTTGGAAACATTCCTAGAAAATATCACTCTCATGAGTGCAATTGATGAAAAAACAGACAAGGAGGATAACAACAAAGTGAGCCTTATGACTGTTCATTCGGCAAAGGGACTTGAGTTTCCGTATGTCTATGTAATTGGTATGGAGGATAATCTTTTCCCAAGTATCACCGCTACCAGTTCAGAGAGTGAGATAGAGGAGGAGAGGCGTCTCTTTTATGTGGCACTTACCCGTGCAATGAAACATGTAACTCTTTCATATGCTCAGTCTCGTTTCCGTTGGGGTAACAATGTGAATTACCCTCCAAGCCGCTTCCTTAAAGAGATTGATAAAAAATTCCTTAACTGGCCGGCCCTCGAATCGGAATTTGCTTCACCATTTTCAGATGGAACATTATCCGGACGCAGTTCCGGCACCGATAGCCCGTACTCAGGCCGCTCCTCGTATGGGAGTTCAGGGTCCGGAAACTCATATTCCGGAAGATCTTCTTACGGAAATTCAGCTTCGGGCAGATCTTCATCAAACGGCTCCGGATCAGAATCTGTAAATCAGGGCAGCAGATTCGGGAACCGTTCTTCTTCAGGTGTGACTAACTCCGGCGGAGGTATGAATAATCGCTCATCTGCTTCGCAGGCAGGAGGCCCGGCAAGAGGAAACGGCAGCTCGGCACCCTCTGAAAGGCCTCAGTTTTCTCAGCAAATCGCTGTATCCCGCACTAAGCCTTTCATCCCGGATTCAGTAGATAAGTTGCGGGTAGGAATGAATGTTGAGCATGAACGATTTGGTAGAGGAAAAATATTTTCATTAGAGGGTGACCCTCTGAATATGAGAGCAATAGTAGACTTTGCCCAGGGTGGCAGAAAAACTTTATTATTAAAATTTGCAAAATTGCGCATCACAGATTAAAGTTTGGCACGCAATTTGGAAATAGTTAAGATGAAGTTTTTCATAGTTTAAGTTTAGGTTAAGTAATGAGGTTTTATCTCCAACGAGGTAAAGCCTCATGAAGTTTAAAGGCGGCCCCAGCGGGACCGTCTTTTTTTTGCGCCACGGCGACTTGCACTCTTCGCTGCGAGCTTTGCGCTTGTTACACTTATTACCTCGAGCACTTCTTTCCGGGCCAGTTACCTCAGAGGAAAAGTGTCAAATGTAATATTATTAACTAGTTAAGATAAATTTCAATTTTGTATTAGTGTCTATTTATCTGCGATTTGACACTTTTCCTCTGAGGCGCGATAAGGTGCCCGGCTCTGCCCGGCGGGAGTTAGCCTTCGGCAAAGGTTTTTCATGCTTTCACGCCGCATGTCGTTTTTCTTTGTTTGGTGGGGGTTTCAAGTATGTTTCACCAGGCAATTTTTATCGACCCGCACGTCTGTAACTAATTGCATATCTGAAAGTAGCACTTTGTCCCCGCGGATGATCCGCGGGATTAAATTCCTAAGTATTGATTGTGTTAGAGTTACAGCCGTGCGGGTCGCTTACGAAATTTTCATGAAACCCGCCCTGTGTTTAGATTAGAAGGTGCCGGCCTAATGTCCGGCAAGTTTTGGCCATTCGGCAAAGGTTTTTCATGCTTGCACGCAGGCTGCGCAAGAGTCTTGTTGGGCTTTGGTTTCCCCGTGTTTTAGTTGACTATTTTTAGGGATAACCGTACGGCTGTAATTGGCTGTCAATCAGAGAGAGCCACTTTGTCCCCGCGGATGATCCGCGGGGACAAAGTGGCTCTTGTTGGCTTACAGTGCGTTACAGCCGTACGGGTCGCGATGAAAATCTCCGGGAAGGCTTATCTGGACAATAAAAGCGCGCGCAGCGCTGCACCTTAGCCGGCTGCTAAGCAGACGGACTGCGCCGCAATTTCTGTTAACTATTTGTCTATAAACAAAATACAAAACACAAACTTTTAAAATGAAAAGTTTGTGTTTTGTAAATAGCTGTAAATATGTTGGTTAACAGAAATTGCGGCGCAGACACGCCTGGTGGCTTGTGGCCTGGTGGCTTGTGGCCTGGTGGCTTGTGGCCCGGTGGCTTGTGGCCCGGTGGCTTGTGGCCTGGCGGCTTGTGGCCTGGTGGCCTGTGGCCCTTTGGCTTGTGGCCCGGCGGCAAAGCCGCCCGCCGGCCCTTGGCCTGGTGGGGCAGACACGCCCGGCGGCCTACTTGAATGCCTGCTCGCTAAGTCCTTTGCCTTTGAGCTTGAGTTCGTGGAAGTAGTCCGGAACCGGTTTGCCCTGCAGGTAGTCGACGTAGAGTTTGGCGATGTACTGAGAGAGCATGAAGCCGTGGCCGCGCATACCGGTGAAGAGTCCCAGTTCAGGGTCTACGATGTAGCGGGGCTCGATGTAGTATCCGCTCCATACAGCCTGGAAGCCTACGCCGGTGAGCTCAGGGATCCATCCGCCAAAGATTTCGGAAACGACCTCTATGAATTCACGGTTGTTTATTTTCAGGTTCTTGTCTGTCTCTTTAGCATCTATTGCAGGAGAGGCGCAGCCAATGATCTGACCGGTCTCTGCAAGCTGCTGTCCGTATACTGCCGAGAATCCGTTTTGTTTACGGCGGTCTATAAGCATGTCAAGATTGGCTCCGTTCTTGCCTAGCATAGGGAGGCGCTTGGTTATAAAGGCCTGGTGCTTTACCGGGTAAAGTCCGGTCTCGATGCCAAGTTTGTTTGCAAACTTCTCTGCATCTGCACCAAGAGCATTGATAAAGATTTCAGTCTTATACTCTGTGTACCTTTTGTCTGATGTAAGAACAACTACACGGTAATCTTTGCCGTCACGGGTTACATCTACAATCCGGTTATTTTCCAGAGTGACTCCTCCGTTTTCGCGTCCCAGAGCTCTGATTGTATCAAGGGTAAGACCCGGATTTGCCTGCCAGCAGTCATTTGTAATAAGTGCATGACTATACAGGTTAAGCGATGGATTGAAGTGTTCAGAGATCTCCTTGCGGAAATCCTTTTTGTCTACCATATATGCGTCTGACCAGCCTCTTGACATATCGAGTGCCTTGTAGGTATCTTCGTCATGGGCAAAACTTACATATCTTATAAGCTTGAAGTCAATAGGATGTTTTTCATTGAGCTTTGCGAAGATTTCAAGGTTGTGCTTTGCAATGTCTGCAAGTGCAGGCAATGAGAATGCAGGACGACCTCCGGCAATGTTTCTCCATGAACTTCCAAGACCATCATTGATGAGGTAAGGTTTGTATCCTGCCTCAGCCATGTAACGGAACAACGATGAGCCGGCAATACCGCCACCTGCAATGATTGCGGGAACCCTTACGGCCTCTTTGCTGCCGTTTGGAAGAATAATCTTCTGAACCTTTCCGTCCGGTGCCATGTCGCCCAGTGTAACCAGGTTGGACATAGGTCCGCGAGGTGTTGGTTCACCAATAACCTCAATTCCGTATGGTTTAAGAAGCATTCTTGCTCTTGGAACACACCGGTTACCGCGGCATGCTCCCATGCCAATTCTTGTGATATGTTTTAACTCATCAGAAGAGATAACCTTACGGTCTCCAATTGATGCTATCATCTTTTCGATGGTGATATCCTCGCAGTGGCAGATATATGTTTTGGAATCGTGCTTTTCATTCAGCGGCATCAGCTTTAACTTCTCAGGATACTTCTCCTTGATGATGAATCCGCGTACAGCCAGAAGCGCCTCTCCCTCGAGCCCTTTTGCCTTTACCCTTGCAACATTGGTCTTGTTCTCCTTTTTGAGGATCTTTTCAACCACTCCTTCGCCTACAATCTCACCGCTGTTGTTAACCAGGTATACATCTGCCCCTTCGTCTGCCTTGTATTCGATAGGGAGGAAGAGCCAGTTTTTGTCAAACTGGTAACCGAAGATTGCGAGTCCGGGGCACTGATAAACGCATCTCATACATCCAACGCACTTGTCAAAGTCAATTCTTGGAACAGAAGATGTCGATGATTTTGTGATTGCACCATATTTGCAGGCAAATGAACATGGGTTGCAGGCAAATCCGTACAGGCAGTCAATCTGAACAAATCCTGCAGCCTTCATTCTTTCGGGAGTGGGAAGAGATGGCTCTTCAATAACTCTTACGGGATGCTGCTGGGAATCGATATACTCTTTTGAAACGGTAAGATAGTCGTTGTAATTGTACTTCATTCCCAGGTCCTGCATGATTTCGAATGCACACTGCTTGCCTCTCAGAACGGCAGAGGTACCTTCGCCAATTCTTACCGAGTCACCAACTCCGTGGCAGTTTCTTCCGTAAATCTCAACTCCTTTTCTGAAGAGCTGATTGTCAGGAATAAGTCCTGTGCAAATATTTATACAGTCAATGTCGTCAATGATTTTCTCTGTTCCCGGTATTGGCTTGAAGTTTTCGCACTCGGCAATAACTGCTCCAATAACTCCGGTTCTGTCTTCGTTTGGAATAGCCTCCAGGAGAATATGCGAAGTGAGAATTGGAATTCCCAGACGACGGACTCTGTTTGCCTGAACAGGGAATCCGCCTTCGCGCGGCATTGCCTCAAGAATTGCCTTAACGGTTGCTCCCGCCTGCATTGCCTGATATGATGTAAGGTAGCCGATATTTCCGGCACCCACTGTTAGTATCTTTCTTCCCAGAAGTGTAAGCTCCTGGTTCATCATTCTCTGAACTACCGCTGCTGTGTAAACACCTGGAAGGTCGTCATTCTTGAAGGCAGGCATGAAGGGAACCGCACCTGTTGCAATAACAAGATGTTCGGCATCTACATAGAAAATCTCCTGCTTTGCAATGTCTTTAATGACAAGTCTCTTTCCCTCGAGCACATCCCATACAACTGAGTCGAGGAGTATTCCGCTCAGGTCTTCACCTGCGAGGGTGTTTGCAATATCAAACCCGCGCATTCCGCCAAACCTCTTCTCCTTCTCGAAGAAGAAAAACTGGTGTGTCTGCATCAGAAACTGACCGCCAATCTTGCTGTTGTTATCAATCACGAGGTTGTTCACTCCGGATTTGTTGAGCTCTTCACGGACTGCCAGACCTGCGGGGCCGGCGCCAATAATTGCTACCGTTGTCTTGAAGATTTTTGTTTCACGGCCGGCCCCCGCCTCAGCAACCTGCTCCGCCGGAAGGTACGACTCGTCAATCCTCTGTACACTTTTAACCTCGTCAACTTTGGTAATGCAGATACGCCTTACCTTTCCGTCTACAAGCATTTCGCAGGCGCCGCATTTTCCAATGCCGCATTCCATAGTACGCTCCCTGTACTCGAGACTGTGTTTATGAACTACTCTCCCTGCCTGATGCAAAGCTGCTGCGATAGTGAAACCCCTCTGGCCAGCAACCTTTTCCCCCTCAAAAAGAAATTCTACTCTATCCTCCGCAGGGATGGGAAGGATAGGATGCTCGGTAATTTTGTACATAGTTAAGTTTAAATTTTAACAAATTTATACAAAATTCTAAATCGTAATTTTAAAATTAGATATTTTTTGAAGATTATATCATTTGACCCTTTTTTGATAACAAAATGAAATATATTTGAACTGTTTAAACCAATTAAAAAAGAGAAAGATATGAGGCGGATGATTTATTTGGTTGCCATCCTGGCGGCGGGCTGTCAGGGGCTGACTATCACAGGGGAGAGCACAGCAAGGCTGAGGCTCAGAATTGCGGGGGAGGATCCTCTGAGCAAGGGGGTTGTGAAGCCAATCCCGGACACAAACAAGATGTTTCTTTTTATAAAGGGTGAAGCCGGAGACACGGTTTACAACGGCCTTTACGGAGAGAGGCCTGCAGAATTAAAAGTTGAGGCGGGAAATTACACCGTGAACATCTATTCACATCTTCAAAACCTTCCAGAATTTGATGCACCATGCTGGTCAGATTCCAAAACCATTACCCTTGCGGCAGGCAGTGTCACCTCCCTTGCAATGGTGTGCCGCCAGTCAAACGGAGCGATGAGGCTCGGCTTCTCCCCCGAATTCAGGGCGAAATATTCTGCCTACACCCCGGAAATTACCGACGCCCTTGGCACGGTTCAGTATCAGTTTTCCGAGGAGCGCTTCCTCTACCTTAAACCGGGAAATATTTATGTAAGGCTGACTCCTCTTGCCACCGGTCAGCAGGTACCTCTTTTTTCCAAACTTCTTGCCGCTAAGGAGATGATTACCATTAACCTGAGACTGCTTCAGGGAGATTCAGCCTCATTTGGCGGCGGAATCCTGATTGACTCAACATCAAACTGGCAGACAGACTCTGTTTTCATTGGCGGAAATGACGGAAGCACAAAGGAGAAGGCGCTTACACTTGAAAGAATCAGGGAGTATGTAGGGCTGAAGGTCTGGCTCACCGGGTACATAATTGGAGGCGATGTATCTGACGACACCCTCAGGTTTACTGCGCCTTTTACCAAAGAGACCTATCTCGCTGTTGCAGCAACATCCACCGAGAGGAGCCGTGATAAATGCTATGCAGTTAGTTTGCCGCTTGGTGCAATAAGGGATTCCTGTTCACTGGTAAGATTTCCTGCAAATATTGGCCGGAAAATATGGATAAAGGGTACAGTCAAGGAGTCCTACTATGGCTCGCCGGGAGTTGACCCGGTTACCGAAATAATTATGGAATAGAATCTTCATGCATTAATCTTTTATGACAGGGGTTTTTGTTTGCGAAAATGATTATTTTTGTCTGTATGGAAACATCAGAAAAGAACTATTTTGCTCACGAGACCTCTGTCATTGACGAAGGCTGCTCGATAGGGGCCGGAACAAAAATCTGGCACTTCTCTCATATTATGGAGGGGAGCTCTATTGGTGAGAGATGTAATATCGGACAGAACGTTGTTATCTCTCCGGGTGTTGAACTTGGAAACAATGTCAAGATTCAGAACAATGTTTCTGTCTATACAGGAGTTACTTGCGGAGATGATGTTTTCCTTGGTCCGTCGTGCGTCTTCACCAACATTATTAATCCAAGAAGTGCTGTAAATAGACGGCACGATTATGCAAAAACACATGTTGGAACAGGTGCGACCATAGGTGCAAATGCCACAGTTGTATGCGGACACAATATTGGCGAATATGCCTTTATTGGAGCTGGTGCGGTTATCACAAAGAGTGTCAAGCCCTATGCTCTCATAGTTGGAAATCCCGGAATTCAGATTGGCTGGATGAGCAGAATGGGACACAGGCTTCATTTTGACACCAAAGGATTTGCCAAATGCCCGGAGTCGGGTGATATTTATCAGCTTGACAACGGCACCGTAAAATTAAAAAGCAACCCATAGGGCTGCTTTTCAATCTTTTTAAAACCTTTAATTTGTCCTGCCGGTTACTTTCCCAGAAGCACCTTCTCAATTGCATCCTTAAATGATGCCTTTGGAAGTGCTCCCTGAGCCATTTGCGGAGTCTCGTTCATTGGGCAGAAGAGAATGGTAGGGATGCTTCTGATGCCGAATGCACCTGCAAGTTCCTGCTCAGCCTCTGTATCCACTTTGTAAATGTAAATCTGCTCTGAATACTCCTTTGCAAGTTCGTCAAGGATTGGAGCAACCATTTTGCACGGTCCGCACCAGTCTGCGTAAAAGTCAATAATACAAGGCTTATCGCCCAGATATTTCCACTCTGTGGGATTTGTTTCGTAGTTCGCAACTTTTGATAGGAACTCCTCTTTTGTTAGATGTATTGGTTTCATAATTTTATTCCTGTTTTAATTATGTTGTTTATTATTAATTATTAATTTTTTTCTGCTTTTCGGGCAATAAGTATGAACTGTTCGTACTCTTTATCGCCTCTTTTCATTGTATTGTAGGTATATGTGGTTTCTACCTCAAGGTCACTCTGCTCAAGCTGTCTGGCCAGTTCCGGAATATTGAATCCGCTGTGGGCCACCTTCTCTTCGCCATGGAATGAACCATCCTCATCAGTCAGATCCCCAATTACTAAAACACCCGAAGGTTTGAGAATGTTTCTTGAGATGTGTTCAAATACAGATTCAAGATCTTCAATGTGATGGAGAGCCATGAGCGAAAAGACCATATCTACATCCTTTGTTACATATTTGAAGATATCACCGTGAATAACCTTTGAATTATCGGGTGAAAGCGAATCAATATCACTCAGCGATCCCAGCTTCTCCGAAAGGACATCCAGCATAGCTCTTGAGCTGTCCAGAAACACTACGGATTTTACCAGTGGGGCCACCTCAATTCCGGCCAGACCGGTTCCGCAGCCATAGTCAAGAACTTTAAAATCTTTTTCCGGCTTAAAATTCTCAAGCATCTCCCTGACAAACTTTCCGGCCATCTCAATTTTCACGGGTGAATCCCAGCCTTGTGCCTTATGTTCAAACTTGTCAGTTGTCATAGTTTTTATCATTCTGTTTTTTTAGTTATGCTGATTCTCTTCCGGCCACTCGAGAGTACTGTAGTCTGTCTTCTCCCTGCTCCTGTCGCCAAGCGGAGTATAGCCGCTCTCCTCAAGTTTTGCATATATCTCTTCGAAGCTTACCTCGTCTGTGTGGTCTATGGTAACTTCGTTTTTGTAGTTGTCAATGTTTACTGCGTATACACCATTAAGTGCTGCAATTTCCCTGTTCAGTGAGTTGTTAAACGCACAGCAGTTTGCTCTCTCCACCTGTATAACTGTTCTCATAATTCGTCTCTTTTCAGCCCTAACGGTTCTCCTCTTTGCTCTTTTTTGAATCTTTTTTAAACATGCTCCCCAGGAGTCCTCCAAGTAAAATTCCGTAAAGAGTACTGTTGAGGGGCGATGATGTTATAGGGCATGTCCCGCTGTTGCACCCGATAAAATACCAGTAAAGGTATCCTCCCAGTGCTCCGGCTGCTCCGCCCGCAATCACAAGCCACTGCTTCTTTATATATGATATTGCCTTCTCCATTTCTCGGTTAAATATTTATGCAAAGATAAATATATTTTCTAACAAAACAATTTTCCAATGGAAAATAAATTGGAAAAACTTTTGATGTAGCTGAAATTAAGTTTAAATTTGCCCTGAATAATAAATCGAACACCCTGTAATAAACAATTCCAAAATAATTGTGTTGTTATTGGGTGTAAAAATGAAACCTATGTCTTATAATTTATTAAAAGGAAAAAGGGGTCTCATATTTGGGGCCTTAAACGAAAGCTCGATTGCATGGAAGACAGCAGAGAGAGTGTATGAGGAGGGAGGACGCTTTGTGCTTACCAATACTCCCGCATCTATGAAGATGGGGAATATCGAGGAACTTGCAGCTAAATGTGAATCAATAGTTATTCCGGCAGACGCAACAAATGTAGAGGATCTTGAACTCCTAATCACTAAGGGAATGGAATTCCTTGGCGGTAAGTTTGACTTTGTTCTTCACTCTATAGGTATGTCTCCAAACGTAAGAAAGGGACGCACCTATGACGATCTCAACTACCACTATCTGCATCAGACTCTTGACATCTCTGCAATCTCTTTTCACAAGGTGCTTCAGAGCTGCCGTAAACTCGATGCAATAAACGACTGGGGTTCTGTTGTTGCACTATCTTATGTAGCTGCTCAGAGAACACTCTACGGCTACAACGACATGGCAGATGCAAAAGCTCTTCTGGAGTCAATTGCAAGAAGCTTTGGTTACATTTATGGTCGTGAGAAGAATATCAGAATTAACACTGTATCTCAGTCTCCAACAATGACAACAGCCGGTGGCGGAATCATGGGATTCGACAAACTCTATGACTTTGCAGAGAGGATGTCACCACTGGGCAATGCTACAGCAGAGGAGTGTGCAGATTATGTTGTTACACTTTTCTCTGATCTTACACGTAAAGTTACTATGCAAAATCTCTTCCATGACGGTGGATACTCAAGTATGGGTATGAGCCTTGGGGCAATGAGTGTGTATCGTGAAGGTCTTGAATACCAAGACGTAAAGGACGACAAGCGCACATCAAAAGCTAAAAAATAGTCCCGCAATACGGGCTGGCCTAAGGCCGGCTGAAAAACAGAAGACCCGCTAAAATCAGTTTTAGCGGGTCTCTTATTTTCGGGTTAACGAAACTTCAAATCTTGCATAGGGTTATACGAAGAGAGCTTTAACCTCTTTTTCTGAGGGAACTTTACCCTTAATCTTTACAACTCCGTCTACAACAACTGCAGGCAGCATCATCACATTGAACTTCATTATCTCCATGATATCCTCAATTTTGGTGAGGTTAGCATCGATTTTGTTCTCATCTATCACCTTTTTTACAACCTCGTAAGTTGTTTTGCATTTGGCACATCCGGTGCCCAGAATAATAATTTCCATTTTTATTTCAATTTTACTTTGTCTGTTGTCAGTTATACCGGTTTTAATCAATCTGCCTTATGCCAGCAGGTTCATTAAGATATAGTAACCGCCTGTAATAATAAAAACAGCTGCAATTACCCTTTTGAACCAGATCTCAAAACTTTTGATGTTACTGTAAAACTTACCAACATTGGATACGCTGTAAGCAAGGAGCCAGGCTGTGATAATCACCGGCAGCCCGGTGGCAACCGCAAATGCCGGAGGTAGCAGTAATCCTTCGGGTGAGGCGATTGTCAAAGGAATCAGCACAACAAAATAGAGAACTCCGCTGTAGGGACAAAAGGCCATTGCAAACAGAACCCCCAGCAAAAATGAGTTGAGGTATCCGCGCTTGAAGTTTTTCTCCTGGAGCCTGCTTCCAAATCCTCCCACAGCCGGGAGCTTGATAACATCCAACATCAGAATTCCAAAAACCACAAGAGCCACTCCAAGCCAGACTCCTCCTATGCTCTGAAGTGCGCGGGCAATCTCAAACTTGCTCGCTCCAAAATAGAAAAGCGTACCCAGGGCTGTATAGGTAAACATCCTTCCAAATGTGTAAAGCACTCCGTTCATGAGCACCCGCCTCTTATCTGTAATATCCCTGCTGAGCCAGGCCGTTGCAGTGATGTTTGTAGCAAGAGGGCAGGGGCTTAATGCTGTCATGAGCCCAAGAATAAAGGCCGTCAGAATAGGTATCTGAGAACTGTCCGCCAGATTTTGCAGAAACTCCATAATCTCTTGTTATTGAGCTGAAAGGTTGGTGTTGATTACTTTTGCAATCTCTGCCCTGAGAGCATCAGGATCTTTGATAGCATTTGCAAAGGCAAAGTCAGTCATATCTGTGATTGTCTCACCCTTTGATATTACCAGTGAACTCCACGAGATCTTATATTTCTCTGCAATTGCTTTGAATTTTGGATCGTCTGTATTTACCTCAGTAAAAACGATATTTTTATTTTCAGAAAATTGTGCAGTAAACACCTCCTGTACTATCTCTCCCACAGCAATGCAGGTCTTGCATCTTTGAGTTCCGTGAAAATAGAGGACATTAACAATCTGCGGGCTGTAGTCCAGTTGTACCTCATCTGCAGTAACTGCTGCCTCAGGTGTTGTTTGCCTGCCTCCGCATGAGAGGAGTAAAAGTGCTGCAAATGCGAGCGTTAGAATTTTTTTCATTTATTAATTTTGTTTGTGTGTATCATAGTACTTTTTCTTCAGGCGGAATGCTATGTTTACCAGCAGGATTAGAGCGGGTACCTCTACCAGGGGGCCCACAACTCCGGCAAAGGCCTCTCCGCTGTGAAGGCCGAATACTCCAATTGCCACTGCAATTGCCAGTTCAAAGTTGTTTCCGGTCGCGGTAAAGGAGACAGAGGCGTTTTTGTCATAGTCGGCATTAAGCATTTTCCCGGCAAAAAAGCTGAGAAAAAACATAACTACAAAGTAGATGAGCAGAGGTATTGCTATTCTCACAACATCCAGAGGTATATCAACTATCAGTTCCCCTTTAAGGCTGAACATCAGTATTATTGTCAGCAGCAGGGCTATAAGTGTGACCGGAGAAATGCGGGGAATAAACTTCTCCTTGTACCACTGCTCTCCCTTAAGTTTTACAAGTCCAAAGCGGCTTACTACTCCCATCATGAACGGAATTCCCAGATAAATTCCAACAGTCTCAGCGATTGTTCCAATTGAGATGTCAACTATTGCTCCTTCAAAACCAAAGTAGGGAGGGAGCACCGTTACAAATATCCAGGCATAGAAGCTGTAAAAGAAGACCTGAAAAATACTGTTGAGGGCTACCAGACCGGCACCATATTCTGAGTTGCCGTCTGCAAGATCATTCCATACCAGCACCATTGCGATGCATCTGGCAAGTCCTATCAGAATAACTCCCACCATATAGTGAGGATAGTCCCTGAGAAAAATTACTGCAAGAATGAACATCAGAACCGGACCAATTATCCAGTTCAGAAACAGCGACAGCGTAAGGATCTTTACATTTTTGAAAACCTTTGGCAGCAGCCTGTAGTCAACTTTAGCCAAAGGCGGATACATCATAAGAATGAGCCCTATCGCCAAAGGAATATTTGTTGTCCCGCTGGACATCGAATCAATTTTACCTGCAACTCCGGGGAAAAAGTATCCGGTTGCAACACCAATTGCCATTGCGGCAAAAATCCACAATGTCAGGTTCTTGTCAAGAAAACTCAGTTTTTTGGCAGTCATGGCGATATAGTATTATTCAGTTTTAATCCTCGTCTTATAAAGATTAAGAAAAGCATTCCGGATCTCGTCGCGAACCCTTATATATTCACTTTGGATAAACTCAGGCGTTCCCTGTGCATCCGACGGATCATCAAATCCTATGTGCAGACGTTGTTTTACATTACCCATAAAAGCAGGGCAGCTCTCATTTGCGCCGCCGCAAACGGTAATGACATAGTCCCACTCCTCGCCCAGGTATTTCTCTACACTGTCAGAAGTGTGGTGTGATATATCAACTCCGGCCTCCATCATAACCTCAACCGCCTTCTGGTTGAGCCTTCCGCTGGCATTAGTGCCGGCCGATGCCACATGGAGAGTTTTATCAAACGACTGCAGGAACCCATGCGCCATCTGGCTGCGGCAGCTGTTTCCCGTGCAAAGTATCAGTATTTTTATCATCGTATTCTTGTTTTAGATTAATCTTTTGTGATTTAAGATTCTGTAATTATTTATCGACTATTGTTTTAGTGCCTTTTAATAAATTACACATCTTTAAAGCCTGTTACCGTTATTGAATTGATCCGGATTCCAAGTTTCTCATCTGCCTGAAGCGGTTTCTCGCTCTGCACCTTAACTTGCGCGAAGCCTGCTTTCCCAATGCAGGAGAGGTATTCAGCCCTTGTTAATGCTCCGCCCACGCATCCGGCAATAAAATCTGGCGATGTTCTTATCTCCTCGGGAAGCACCTCCTCTGAGACCACATCAGAGATGCAAAACCTGCCCCCTGGTTTGAGCACCCTGAAAATTTCACGGAATGCCTGCTCCTTATCGGGCACCAGGTTTAGCACGCAATTGCTCAGTACTATATCTGCATAGTTATCTGAGACTGGCATCCGCTCTATGTCTCCCTCAATAAATTCCACATTTGTGTAGCCCAGTTTAAGGGCGTTCACCCTGGCTTTTGCAACCATTGCAGGAGTAAAGTCAACTCCTGTTACCCTGCCGCTCTCTCCGACAAATGACCTTGCAACAAAAGAGTCATTGCCTGCACCCGAACCCAGATCCAGAACAATCTCTCCCGGCTTTAAGCCGGCCGCCATAACAGGAATGCCGCAACCCAGGCCAAAGTCTGCATCCTCAAAGTGTCCGGGTGCCTCAGAGTAATCTGAACTCATCCCCGGTACACCTGCACTGCAGCACCCCTCAATTCCGCAACAATCACCGGCCGGGTCGCTCTGACTCCCGGCAACTGCCGCTGAATATCTCAGCTTAACGGCATCTTTCAGCACTTTTGTATCCAGTTTCATTTTAAAAGATATTTGTCAGCATACATAATTCAGGCAGCATTAATCTGCATTAAACGATTACCTGCAAACATAACTGTTGCCTTCAATATCCCGGAAAAGCTCAGTAAACATACTCCTGGCCTTGTTCCAGTTTTCGCGGTTGATACAGTATTTGATTGACGGGAGTGTAAGAGTACCCTGAATTAGCCCCGCATCCTTAAGTTCACTTAAGTGTTGTGATAAAGTGCTCTTTGCCACGGGTATCACCTCAGACATATCTCCGTGGTAGCAGCACGCCTGGCTTGCAAGCAGATCCAGAATCGCAATTCTCACCGGATGCCCCAGAGCCTTGGCAAATCTTGCCATCTGTTCCTGCTCTGCAGTAAACGCCTTCTCTTTATTATTCATAATTATTTGCTCTGATGAACATGTTGTTCGCAAAATTACGAATAATAATTATTTGTGCAACTAGTTACTTGCTAAAGTTTCACACGTGCCAAACTCTGCCTTGTCAAAGGTCGTGTTTCTTTGCCTGGTGATAGTTTTGAGTGTGTTATGAACTGAACTTTTGATCGACCCGTACGGCTGTAACTAATTGATTGATTGCACATAGCCCGTTAATCTGACATCTCAGATGTCAGATTAACGGGCTATGTGCTAATAATCTGCAACTTGCAGCCCTGCGGGTAGCAACGAAATTCTCAGGTATCTACCCCTGGGGAAAAGTGTCAAACATCACATATTCAATTAGTTGTGAAATATTTCGTTTTTGTATAAAAAGCTGTTTATCAACGATCTGACACTTTTCCCCAGGGGAAAAATAGGACAAACGCCCAGACACTGAAGTGACCCCCAAAAGTTAGACAAAAACTTTTTTGGGGTCACTTCTGTGGGATGCTTGGGGGATACTACATGTCAGCCTAATTTACAATTATCAGTAATTCAGATTGTTAAATGAATGGAGATTTCAAAAAATCTAGATTTAGAAAACGTAATACGCAGATATTCAGTGATGTGTAAATTAGGCTGACATGTGGCAGGGGGAAATGGCATGTTCGATGTGAACCGAATTCAGCATTACATCAGTAATTTGTATCACAGCGACAGCCGCTCTTTAAGCAATTTGTACCCTGCGCTGCTGGCCCGGAGTGAGATTCCGTTTTTTAGATAGATGTTGTAGCTCTCTTTGCCATAGAGTTCGGCCCTGAGAATTTTTGATGTGTTCACAATGCATGAACGGTGAATGCGAATGAAGTTGCCCGGCAGATTGTATTCAAAATATTTCATTGTCTGCTCTTTAACATATTTTCCATCCTCAGTGTGAAGCATTACATAGTCTCCGTATGCCTGGATGAACTGAAGATCTTCGGTCCGGACAATATGTAGTCTCGAGCCATCCTTGACAGAGATATGGTCAATTGCGGCACTTTTGCCTGCAGAAGGGAGTTCGGGTTCGGTCGTATCTGCCATCTCTTTGCAGCTGATATTGCTGTACCAGAGCGAAAGTGACAGCCAGCAAAGCAAACCGATAATGACTATCATTGGTATTGAAACATAAAACAGCTCCAGAACCTCTTCTCCTCTGACAGATAGAACGGCAAGCACTCCGGCCAGTGCAGCACCCTGAATAATTAAAGCCACAGCAGCCTTTGCACCGGTTGCTTTAAGGAACTCTTTTATATACCAGTAGAAGTAGGCGGACAATGAAAAGATTAGTGAGTATGTAATTCCTGCCTCTGCCGATTCAATTACCGGCAAATGGATACAGGAGTAAAGAAAATATGCAAGGAGAGCGGCTAAGCCTGCGCTTGCCGCTATCCCCCATAATTTTTGCGATATATGTTCCGTAAACGGATGAGTCATAATCAGCCTTTAATTTCTACACCTCCAAACGAGACATTACCTCTGATAATGAGTTTATGCTCCAGGTCTGTTGTTGTGCCTGCAGCGTAGCGCTTGTCATCGCTTCCGCTGAAGAAGTTGCGGAGTTCTGTTTTTACAGTCCAGTTGTAAGGTACAAAAATTTCCACACCTCCAAATGAGCAGTCGATATCAATATATGTTTCCGGAGCAGAAAGTGATGTTCTTCTAAGGTCAAGAATGGTTCCGCCAAAGTTGTTGGAAATCTTTGCTCCCTTAAATACCGGGTCCAGGACTATCTGGTTAACCGATCCAAAGGCAATATGCGAATTGACAAAGCCATCTTCAGTTGTGTAAGATGTGTCGCTTGAGAATCTTTTGCCTCCTCTGAAGCGGGAGTGAGTCTCAGGTCTGAATACCTTAAGAATTAGAATAACACCAACTAAAATGATGAGCAGCGGCCAGTATGTGCCTATCCACGCAAATCCAACACCTGTAAGTCTCGGAACAAGGAAAAAGAGACCAACTCCTACAAGAACGGCTCCGCCTGTATGCTTCCCGCTTATAAGAGAAGAGAGACCCAGCACAATCAGAAGCATCTGCCATGAAATAAAGATCCTGAAAATTCCGTAGGGAACAATTCCAAGATTTTTGCCAAGAAACATAAATCCTACTGCAATAATTGCTGCAGCGATTAAAATGGTATGAAGTCCATTTCTGCGGGCGCTGCCCCGTTCGTCGATAACATGCATTGTCTTTGTTGTTTTAAAGTTTTTGCAAAACTATGAACTGAAATGCTTCCTAAATAGTATTTCCCGACGAATCGCCGCCAAAAATCTGTGAATCCGGAAAAATTCCGGTGGAAACAGAGCATTCAGGGGCTTACTTTTACGGGCTGATTCTCTTATTTTACCGGAGTAAAGATAAATCCGCCTTTCCCGTCACTCTTCAATTTTCCTATTCCCGGATAAGGAATATGCATTCCTGCTGCAGTAAGATTGTTTTTAACAATATATGCAAGCATCATGAATCTGGACTGCACGGCAGCTGCCGGATCTGTGTCGTATGATATTGCCACCTGAGGATAAGGCATCTGAATGGCCATTGCATGTGTAAGATCTCCCCATATAACAAGGTCATCAATTATATATACCGTATGCCCGGGAGTATGCCCGTAACTTTTCATAGAAGATAACGCGTCAAATACCCTTTTTGGTTTTGATTCGCCCGGTTCAAACAGGATAAGATCTTCTCCGTACTCTTTAATAGCCTTTACCGCACTTTCGTTTGCGCTGGCAAACTCCTTTTTTGACATATATAGCTTTGCATTCGGAAATGCCCTCTTTCCCTCTCTCAGAAGCCCACCAAAATGGTCTCCGTGCAGGTGAGTCATAAGAACAGCATCAATCTCATCAGGAGTAACACCTGAGGATTTAAGGTTATTGAATAACTCACGACCGTATCCGGCGTCAAGCAGAATATTCTTCTTTTTGGTTTTAATTAGAAATGCATTAACTGCTATCGGATAATTGTTCTCTGGTGCAGTTTCTGCAATGATCTCAGGTGTTACACCAATAAGATTATTCAGATTGCTTTCGCGCTGAATCTCAGAGAGCAGAATGATCTCTGCATTTTCGGTCCTGTAGCTGAATGTGTTTTGGGCAAATGACAATCCTGAGATGAGCAGTGCCGCAAGGAGGTGTATGGTTTTCATATTTATGCTGATAATTTTTTCAATATTAACACTTTTCTGATTAACAGACCAAAATTTTTAATGTTCAAACCTACGCGGCATAAAATTATTTGTGTTATTAATTTTATTGAGTAAATTTACGAGTGTTATTGAGTAAAATATTAATAAATGTTTGAACGTCCATATTTAAAGTCGGTTAGAGCGAGAGTTGAAGAGCCAAGAAAGTTCATTCAAGTCATTCTTGGCCCGCGCCAGGTGGGCAAAACCACAATGGTTACCCAGCTTCTGAATCAACTCTTTGTACCAAATCAGTATGAATCTGCAGATGCAGTTTCAGCTACAAACTCAGCATGGCTCATGCAGGTATGGGAATCTGCCAGATTACGAATGAAGGCAGCCGGCAATAAAGAATACTTGCTTGTAATTGATGAAATTCAAAAGATTGACAACTGGAGTGAAGTTGTAAAGCAGCAATGGGATAGGGATACCCGTGAGAATATAAATATTAAGGTGATTCTCCTTGGTTCTTCACGTCTGTTAATTCAAAAAGGACTCACAGAATCATTGGCCGGCAGATTTGAAACTCTGTATCTGGGACACTGGTCTTATCCGGAAATGAAGGAAGCCTTCGGGTGGAGTATCGTGCAATATGTTTATTTTGGCGGCTATCCGGGATCTGTAACTCTTATAAACGACGAAGAACGCTGGAAGAACTATATAAAAGATTCTCTAATCGAAACGAGTATCTCAAAAGATATTTTAATGCTAACCCGCGTAGACAAGCCCGCTCTGCTCAAACTATTATTTGAGCTTGGATGTTTGTATTCCGGTCAGATTTTGTCATATACAAAGATAATTGGACAACTTCAGGATGCCGGTAATACAACTACTTTGGCTAACTACTTGATGCTTCTGTCAGATTGCGGTTTACTTGGCGGTTTAGATAAGTTTGCGGGGGATGTAATCCGTAAACGTGGTTCCAGTCCAAAATTTCAGGTATATAACAATGCATTAATTACAGCCCAGAGTGATGAATCTTACGAAAAAGCGATTATCAGCCCTAAATTATGGGGACGACTGGTGGAATCATCTGTAGGCACGCACTTACTCAATCACTCAACTTCTGAAAGGTATAATCTCTATTATTGGAGAGAGGGTAACCTCGAAGTTGATTTTGTACTGGAGAAAGGGGATAATATAATTGGGCTGGAAGTGAAAAGCGGAACAAAAGAAGGAACTGCCGGGATGAGTATTTTTGCAAAGAAATTCAATCCGGATAAGGTACTACTTGTTGGAACAGGAGGAATTCCATACGATGAGTTTTTGAAAATTAATCCCAAAGAGTTGTTTTAATAAAACGGCCTCAAATTTGGATCATATATTAAAAACAAAAAACTCTGAGAAGTAATATTAACTATCTCAGAGTTTTTTTTTCTGGCGGTATGGACGGGACTCGAACCCGCGACCCCCTGCGTGACAGGCAGGTATTCTAACCAGCTGAACTACCACACCGTTTGAGTTCCTTTTGGGACTGCAAATATAGGGATGATTTTATTATTTGCAAAATATTTTAGATGTTTTTCTTCTCAAAAAATGAGAAATGTACATTGCCATATTTTTTCTCCCTGATAAAGTTGACATTAGCCTTGAAATTTAATGCTGCAGGATGTTCAAAAATAAGCAGGCCGTTGCTTTTTAGAATGGGGGCAGAGAGAATTTTATCGGGTATTCCATCCAGTCCCGTTATATCATAAGGCGGATCGGCAAAGATAATGTCGTACTCCATGTGGCATATGTCAAGAAAATCAAAAACATTCTGCCTTACAACATGCATCCCTTTAATGCCGAATTTGGAAATGGTGCTTTTAATAAAATTGTAGTGAAGTGAGTTCATCTCGACAGAGGTAACCGACTGGCATCCTCTGGAAGCAAACTCAAAAGAGATGCTCCCTGTCCCGGAAAAAAGATCCAGCACAGATATCTCTTCGAAATCATATTGATTTGCAAGGGTATTGAAAAGACCCTCTTTTGCGAAGTCTGTTGTGGGTCTTGCCTTGTAATTTGCAGGAGGTGTAATCTGCTTCCCTCTTAACTCACCGGAAATTATTCTCATAGCGGAAATACAAGTGGTGCATATTTCATCTCAATCTCCTGCGGGCCCAGAGGAATAGACGGGTGACGGAAGAACCTTACTTTTGGAAAGTATTTTGTAAGATTGTAAATCTCCTCGTCCCTGAAATTTCCTGAGGTAAACAGGGTTGTCTGCTCCTGATTGAGCTGAGTTTGTTTGAGTGCCAGGAAAATGAAGTATAGTGCGGTATTGAAGTGAATGGCAGGGTAGGAGTTGCAAAACAGCAATCTGTTACCCTCCGTAATTATTACATGAATGTTGCCTTTATGATATTGCACGAATATCTTGTTGTGTTCAGGGAATAGTCCTGCATTCCTGATTATTGGAAATATTGAAGGGAAGACCCGGAACTGGGGCTGAATTTTCTTTATAATATTCAGAAATGTGCTGTTAGCTGCAAATACAAAGGCTATCTGCTGACTCTCAAGAAGAGCATGGTCTATCTCTTCGTATTCATCAGGTAAATGAAGCTGTTTGAGCTGCTGCCATGCATCCTCCTCCCTGAACAGCTTAAGCGGGACAAGAGCATATTTGTGTGTATTGACAATAACATCAACCTTCGCAAATTTTCTTGAAAGCAAAGGAAATCCCTCAGTAAGCTTAAGAAGAGACTTATTGAACAGTTCAATGTCTTCACCTGCACCAAATTCAGACTGGTACAGAAAGTGACATTTCCTGAGTTCATCGTTGACAATCGAAAAAGAAAATCCATTCAAGTCGGCTTGAATGGATAGTCTGTATTGATTTGTCTTTTCCAGCTCGAGCTGCTTATTGACAATAATAGGCATTATTATTCCCAGTTACCTGCGTTGTTGTTAGGTGCTTCAATACTACCAACCTTCAAACCCGGATAGCGATCAGTATCTTCTCTGTCTGCCTTAAGGTTAACTATAAGTTGTCTGTTAAGTCCGTTAAGGAGAATTTCAAATGGAATAGTCGCTTCAAACAGTGGAACATCCACTCCGGAAACTTTTCCAATGATTGCTTTCATCTCGACTTTCTGTTTTCCGCTGAAAGGAATAAACTGAATAGAGTCTACAATGAATCCTTCTCTCTTAAGTAGTGTGTCACGAACAGCAATCTTAATACTGTCACGGAATACTTTCTTCTGTGCAACTGCAACTGAGTCGTCCATTGAGCCGATTTGCTTTACAACGGTAATAACTCCATTGTTGTAGAAATCGATAAGAGTGTCAAGACTTCCTGCGAATCTATTGTGCTTGGTCTTGTAAGCAACTTGAAGAGTACGGATATCCTTAAGTCTCTCAATAGCAATAGACTCTCTGAATTTCCTTTGCTTTTCAAAAACAACTGGCTCCTGGATGCTTGTAAAAATAATATAACCTATTACAATCGCTATAACAGGCAGCACAACAAAAGTTAAGACTTTTTTCATCGGTGGTTATTGTATTTGTATTAATTTGTCAATAAGTTCCACAAAAATAAAATAATTATTTAGACCCCGCAATATATTTTCTATTTTTGTGCTAATTATTTTACTATGACTGGCTATTTAAAAAGAAAATCAGCAAAGGAGTTCAGGGAGGCGGTAGATAAGGCAAAACTAATTGTTATTCTGACTCATACAAATCCGGATGGAGATGCTTTGGGCTCAGTTACAGCAATGTCTTCATATTTGAAATTCAGTGGAAAGGCTTGCAGGATTGTGGTGCCAAATCCATTTCCCAGAAACCTGGCTTTTATGGATAGGGATCGTAAGATTCTGATCAACACCAGACATACAGATGCCGTAAAAGATGTTTTCTCCAGGGCAGATCTAATTATTGCGCTTGATTTCAATCAGCTTAAAAGAGTAGACGATGTTGAGCCTCTCATAAGAAATTCAAAGGCTGTAAAGGTTTTGATTGATCACCATCCAGAACCGGAAAACAGCGCATTTGATATTGTAATATCCAATACTGAGGTCTCTTCCACTGCCGAGTTGCTCTTCTGGCTCATAAGAACGATGGAGGGCGGTTCTGTTAAAAAGGTTCCGGCAGATTGTGCGCAGGCCCTCTATGTTGGAATGATGACAGATACAAACAACTTTGCAAATTCAGTTGCAGCGGGCACATTTAAAATGTCATACGAACTTCTTGATCTGGGAGTTGATAAGGAGACACTGCAGCTCAAGGTTTTTGGAGGTTTTTCAGAAGGAAGAATGCGTCTTCTCGGGCACTCTCTTCTTAATAAAATGAAGATTCTTCACGAGTTTGGGGCAGGCTACATAATTCTTACCAGGGAGGAGCTTGAAAAATTTTCTTTCTCTGAAGGGGACACAGAGGGCTTTGTTAACATGCCTCTTAACATCAATGGTATTACTGTTTCGGCTCTTTTTACCGAAAAAGATGGTCATATAAGGGTTTCCCTTCGATCTGCGAATGGATTTTCAGTTAACCGCTTCTCAAGAAAATATTTCAACGGTGCAGGACATGAGCGTGCTGCAGGCGGAAAGCTCTTTATTCCTGTTGGGGAGGTAGGTGAATACTTTGAAAAATGTCTTGCTCTTGAGCAAGATTCATTGAGTAAGGCACAGGATTTGTGATTGGGAAATTAAATTTTTTAACTTTGTCTGCTAATAATTTCTAGAAATACATTAATCGTCTGATGAATAAATACTTAAAGATTGGGTCTCTTTTTTGTCTCTCACTATTGGCCTATTCTTGTGCAGTGGAGAGAGAGGAATCTGCAGAAGATATTGAAAGAAGAATACTTGCCGCCTACATTAAAGTAGTGCACAAGGACACAATTACTCCAAAAGCTTCCGGTTTATATATAATCACCAAAGAGGAAGGTGCCGGGCTCCCTGTTGAAAATCTTAACGGAGTCTTTGTTACATATTCAACAATGGACCTCAAAGGTAATTACCTCTCAACAACAGATGAGGAGATTGCAAAAAAAACAGGCGGTTATTCAACAGCAAATTATTATGGTCCATATCTTCTGGAAACAGGATATAATTCAGCAATAAAAGGACTTGAGGAGGCTATGCTTACACTAAGTGAGGGTAGTTCTGTAAGGCTGATAATTCCTTCCTGGCTTTCTGACTATAACTATGCAGGAAGTAATAAAATTCATGCAACCACAACCATCTATGATCTTAAGATTCATACAGTAGTTAAGGATATGAAAGTTTTCCAGACAGATACTCTTGAGTCTTACAGCAACAAGTATTATGGGGGGATTGACTCTACAGACCTCAACTACTATTTCAAGATCACAAAAGCAACTTCAGGTGACTCTGTAAAAATTAATGAGTCAATAAAATATAACTACGTAGGAAAGCTTCTTGATGGTTTTGTATTTGACACAAATATTGAAGATACTGCAAGAAAGTATAAGATTTATGATGCATCAAGGACCTATGGTCCAATGGATCTGACTACACACGAAGAGACAGAAACCGGAGACGGCAAGGTTATCAGAGGTGTTGCAAAAACAATTCTCAATATGAAGTATGGCGAAAAAGCCATCACATTCTTCTCGTCAGACTACGGATACGGCTCAACAGAAAAGAGCTTTGGCAGATATCAGCCAATGTTCTTCGAAATTGAGGTTCTTAAGAAATAGTCATTTTTGACTTAATAAATAAAAAAGGCTAACCATCCGGTTAGCCTTTTCTGTTTTATTAATCTCATGCGTCAAATTTCTTAATATCAGTGATTTGACGCTTTTTATATGAGGTGAGTATTAGCCTTTGTAGTGGAAGTGCGGGCCAAAGCGCTCAAAAGCAGCTTTGTCAAGAGCTTCGCGGTGATCCGGGTGAGCAACAGAAATAATCAGCCTTGCTCTCTCCTGAAGTGACTTTCCGTAAAGGTTAACTGCGCCGTATTCAGTTACAAACCAGTGGATGTGATTTCTTGTTGTTACCACTCCGCCTCCAAGGTTAAGAACCGGGGCAATTTTGCTGATACCTTTATTGGTTACAGAAGGCATTGCAATGATTGCCTTACCGCCCTGAGACATTGATGCTCCGTAAATGAAGTCAACCTGTCCGCCTACACCTGAATAGAATGTGGTTCCAAGCGAATCTGCACCAACCTGGCCGGTAATATCTACCTGTAGTGCAGAGTTTATTGCAGTTACTTTTGGATTTTTTGCAATTATAAAAGGGTCGTTTGTATAAGCAACATCCTGCATTAGCACCATTGGATTGTCATCTATAAAGTCATAGCACTTCTGCGATCCCATAAGGAAAGTAGAGACCATTTTGCCTTTGTCAATTGCCTTGTTTGCACCGTTGATAATGCCCTTCTCTACAAGCGGAAGTACTCCGTCTGCGAACATTTCGGTGTGAATTCCAAGGTTCTTGTGGTTTCCAAGCTGGGTGAGAACTGCGTTTGGAATAGCTCCGATTCCCATCTGGAGACACGCTCCGTCTTCGATGAGAGCAGCGCAGTGTTTTCCGATTGCAGACTCAATAGCATCAGGAGTTGTAAAGTGTGCCTCTTCGAGCGGAGTGTTGTCCTCAACGAAGAAGTCAATCATACTTACAGGGATCATTGCATCTCCCCACGCTCTCGGAACATTTGAGTTTACTACTGCTATCACATGATCTGCGCACTCAATTGCAGCCAGAGTTGCGTCAACCGAAGTACCAAGAGATACAAACCCGTGCTTGTCTGGTGAGGATACCTGAATCATCGCCACATTAACTGGAAGAGTTCTGCTTCTGTAAAGTTTCTGAGTTTCGCTCAGGAAAACCGGAATATAGTCTGAATAACCAGCCTGAACGCTTTTTCTTACGTTTCCTCCAACGAAAAAAGCCTGGTGAAAAAAGATTCCTTCATACTTTTGTTCAGTGTACGGAGCCTCTCCCTCTGTGTGAAGGTGATGGATCCTTACATCTCTGAGTTCGCCTGCATCTCCTCTGCGTACAAGCGCATCAATGAGAACTTTGGGTGCGCTGGCAACGCTGCTCAGGTGAATGTGGTCTCCCGATTTTACTACCTTTACCGCTTGGTCGGCACTAATGAATTTTAGATTTGTGTGCATGATAAGTGATTAGTAATTAGTTATATTGTAAAAGGCCGCCCCTTTTAAAAACGGCGCTAATGTATGAAAATTTTCTATCTTTGCGTAACACTTTATAAGCTGTAAATGACAATTGTTACATTAACAAGCGATTGGAACAAAGGAGACTTTTATCTGGGTGCCCTCACCGGCAGACTGGCATCCGTTTCGCCTGAAATTAATCTCGTCCATATAGCAAATTCCATTCCAACTTTTGATGTTTTGCACGAAACTTTTGTTTTAAAGAACAGTTACAGACATTTTCCTGCAAATACAATTCATCTGCTTGGGGTAATGTGCGAACCCACTCCTGAACACCCTATGGTAATTGTGTTTGCAAACAACCACTATTTCATTGGAGTTAACGACGGACGCTTTGCACAACTTTTTGAAAACCCTCCCTATATGGCATTCAAAATTAACAGCGACGAGCCATTTTCTACCTTCATGGCACCTGCTCTGTTTGCAAAGGGAGTCAGGACAATTCTAGAAAATACATTTGAACAGACTACCACAGCCTGCGACTTAAAACGGGAGTCCATTGCCAGGGTAGTTTACGATGAAAATACAATTGTGGGCAAGGTTGTTTATATAGACTCATTTGGCAATGCCATTACCAATATTGAAAAAGTAATCTTTGACAAAGTACATAAGGCAAGAACCTTTACAATATTTGTTCAGGGACCTCACCTTAAAATTAAAAAGATATCCAGATCATATGACCAGAATAATCCCGGAGAGCTTCTTGCTCTTTTTAATTCACTGGGTAATCTGGAGATAGCATTAAACCTAAGCTCCCTGGCTCAGCTGGAGGGCATAACACTGGCCTCTGAAGTGAGGATAAAGTTCAATAATGAATAGAGAAAAAGAGATAAGGGCATTCGTCCGCCTTTTAGATGTTATGGACGAACTCAGGGAGAAGTGCCCCTGGGACCGTAAACAGACAATGGAGACACTTCGTCCGCTTACAATTGAAGAGACATACGAGCTCAGCGACTCAATCCTTGAAGGCGATAATCTGAACATAAGCAAGGAGCTTGGAGATATTATGCTCCACCTTGTTTTCTATGCCAAAATTGGGAAAGAGCAGGGGAGTTTTGACATTGCAGATGTGATGGACCGCCTTTGCGACAAGCTTGTTTACAGACATCCCCATGTATTTGGAGATGTTGAGGTGAGCGGTGCGGGAGAGGTTGTGGAGAACTGGGAACAGCTTAAGAGAACAGAAAAGGATGGAAACAAAACAATACTCTCCGGGGTTCCCAAATCTTTACCATCGCTGGTAAAGGCCTACCGGGTTCAGGATAAGGTGAGGGCTGTGGGATTTGACTGGGAGCAGAGAGAGGATGTATGGAAGAAGGTCAGAGAGGAGATTGAAGAATTTGAAAGTGAAGTTGCAGGAGCCTCGGGAGTGGGCGCAGAGAGAGAGATGCACATGGAGCAGGAGTTTGGCGACCTGATGTTTTCTCTGGTAAATGCTGCCAGGCTTTATGATATTAATCCCGACACAGCACTTGAACTTACAAATCTTAAATTTATCCGCCGCTTTAACTATCTGGAAGCTTGGGCAAAGCGGGAGGGAAAGTCTCTAAAGGAGCTCTCCCTGGAGGAGATGGATAAGATATGGGAGGAGGCAAAAGGAATTGTAGGCTGATTCTTAACCGGATGAAGCAACTGTTGCAGTTATAGGGCTTGGAGGAGTTGGTGCCTATGCAGCCGAGATGCTTGCAAGGGCAGGGGTTGGCAGAATGATAATAGCGGATGCAGATGTTGTGACACCATCCAATAAAAACCGTCAGCTGCTTGCACTGGACAGCACAATGGGGCTGCCAAAGGTACAGATGATGTACAACAGGTTAAAGGACATAAACCCGGATATTGAACTGATTACAATAGGAGAGTATATCACTCTTGATAATGTGGCAAATCTGCTTACAATTGAGAATGTAAAGATTGACTGTATTGTAGATGCCATTGACACTCTATCTCCAAAGATTTCATTAATACAGTTTGCACTCACTTCCTCAATAAGGATAATCAGCTCAATGGGAGCAGGAGCCAAAACTGACGCTACAAAAATCAGAATCAAGGATATTTCAAAATCATTTAATTGCCCTCTTGCATACATGCTTCGCAAAAGGTTAAGAAAAGTGGGCATAAGCAAGGGGTTTAAGGTTGTATTCTCCGAGGAGCTTCCAATTGAGGAGGCAATCGTTCCGGTAGAAGAGCTCAACAAGAAGTCGATGGTGGGGACAATTTCCTATCTGCCGCCTGTTTTTGGCTGCATTTGCGCCCAGGCAGTACTGGAGGATTTGCTCTCGCTTAATCAAAAATTATGACTATATTTGTTGGAGAAACCTAAATTTAAGTGCCTGATGAATATAGAAGTCAAAGAGGTTCTTTCCCCTTCGGATATTAAGCGCTTCATTCAATTTCCCCACAAGCTGTACAAAAAGAGCAAGCAATATGTTCCTGTACTTGACATGGACGAAAAGTCGGTTTTAACCAAAAGTCCATCTCTTGAATATTGCAAATTAAGAATGTGGATGTCGTACAATTCCAAAGGTGAAATCACTGGAAGAATCGCTGCAATATACAACCCACGCTCCAATGAATATCACAATGAGAAGAGACTGCGTTTCGGGTGGTTCGACTTTATTGAGGATTTTGATGTTGCAAAAACTCTTGCAGAGACGGCCGAAGCCTGGGGCCGGGAACTTGGCATGGAGCAGATACACGGGCCTCTGAGTTTTAATACATGGGGACGCCAGGGAATGCTCATTGAGGGTTTTGAAAATATTCCGCCTGTTAATTGTTTGTACAATTTTCCCTATTACCCTCAGTTTATTGAGAAATTAGGTTTTGGAAAACAGGTAGACTGGATTCAGATAAAATTACGCGCAGATGGTGGTGTTGACCCTCGTTTGCACAGAATTAATGATCTCCTGATTGAAAAGCACGGGCTTCAGGTTCTCGATATAAAAAAAATCAAGGATATTGACGGGCTGGTAACAAAGTTCTTTAAAAGCTACAATCAGAGCTTCAGAAATATTGACAATTTTGTCCCTCTTACAGATGCAGAGGTCAGGCAAATCGGTAAAGAGTACTTTCCCAAGCTTAAGCCTGAATTAACAAGTATCGTTCTTGATCCTGATGGAAACATTGCTGCTTTTGGGATCTGCTTTCCAAGTCTCAGTAAAGCATTTCAAAAGGCTAAAGGGAAACTCTTTCCGTTTGGCATATTTCACATAATGAAGGCTCTGAAAAAATATGATTCGATTGACTTTATGCTCATAGGTGCTGCTCCGGAGTGGCAACATAAAGGAATTACATCAATATTTCACACACATTTGGGAGCCAACCTCAAGGAGAGGGGAATCACCTTCGGAATAACCAATCCGCAGGCAGAAACCAATTCGGCCTTTAAGGTGTGGGAGAGGTATGAATTTGAGCCTTACATGAAAAGGCGATGTTATATTAAAAATATATAAAACTGCAAAACAATGAATCTTGGCGACTTATGTAACCTGGTAGGCGGAACTGCGGTATGCGGGACTGCCCGTCTGGGCGATAGTGTGGAGTATGCATTTGCTTCCGACCTTATGAGCGACGTGCTCACTATAAAGAGCACAGACTTTATTCTCATAACCGGACTGGCAAATATACAGTCAATAAGGACGCTTGAGATGTCAGATGCCTCCTATATGCTTTTATGCAGGGGCAAGGAGGTTACACCGGAAATGCTGGAGCTTGCAGAGGAGAACGGGATTGTGATAATTACAAGCCCTTACTCTCTCTTTCGCTGTGCCGGGATATTATATTCGGCCGGATTAAAACCTCTATACTAGATTATATGAAGCTGGAATACAAAGTGGAGGGAGGGGATTTTACAGCAGCAGGTTTTGCATCCTCGCAGATCAAGAAGATTCTGAAGCAGCTGAATATTGATCCCTCAGTTATCAAAAGAGTTGTTATTGCTCTTTACGAGGCCGAGGTGAATATTGTGGCGCATGCATACAGGGGCGTTATAAAGGCGCATATTGAAAGCGGCGGAATTACGCTTACCCTGGAGGATGAGGGGCCGGGGATACCGGATGTTGAAATGGCAATGACTCCCGGCTTTTCAACAGCAACAAAGGCTGTGAGGGAGATGGGATTTGGAGCCGGTATGGGTTTGCCAAACATAAGTGAAAACGCAGATAGTTTTAATATTGAGACAATTGTAGGGAAGGGCACGACTTTAACCATTGGAATAAAGTTTAAATGAGCAGAACTACTTACAGCAGAGCGCTTGAGATCCTCGATGATGTTTGCATCGGGTGTTCTCATTGCATGAAAGTCTGTCCCACAGAAGCCCTCAGGGTATCGGACGGAAAGGCAATTATTCATGCCGACTGGTGTATAGATTGCGGAGAGTGCTACAGAATTTGTCCAAACAGGGCAATTCGTGTAATGGACGACGATTTCAAGCAGATTTACAATTATAAGCACAGGGTGTTACTTGTCCCCTCTGTATTTTTTGCTCAGTTTGACGACAGCGTGCCAAGGGAAAAGATTTATCACATTATTGGAGAGCTTGGGTTTACTGAGGTGTGTGCTGTTGAGCAGAGTGTCGATTCTCTTACTGATGAGGTGAACGAATATGTGAGAAATGCGCAGAAGCCGGTTATTTCATCATTTTGCCCTGCTATCATAAGACTTATTCAGGTGAGATTCCCGTCGCTTGTAGACCATATTATGCAGCTTCTGCCGCCTATTGAGATTACTGCTCAGTATTACAAAAATAAGTTTGCAAAGGCAGGTATTCCTGAGAGCGATCTGGGAATATTCTATCTGACTCCGTGCATTGCAAAGATTGCTGCTGTAAAATCTCCTGTTGGAGGCTATACATCTCCAATTAACGGGGTGATAAACATGGATTTTTTCTTCAATAAAGTCTATCTGGTATATAAACAGAGACTGCCTGTCAGCGGAAATATCAGCATAAACGGAGAGCTCTCATCAAAGGGAATTCTTTATCCCACAACAGGAGGTGAGTCTGCAAATGTAGAGGGGCGGACCCTTGCAATTGACGGAATGTCCAATGTTATTGATTTTCTGGAGATACTTGAAAACGAAGAGATTGATGGGGTGGATTTTCTAGAGCTAAGGGCTTGTGACCAATCTTGTGCCGGTGGAATTCTCTCTCACAGGAACCGTTTTCTTACAGCAGAAAGCATGAAGAAATATGCTGCAACGGCTCCCGATTATCATAAACTTACTCTCGATTATCAGAGGTACACCTCTGCAGTTGTCCATATGGACAGAATTGAGCCCAGGTCAATGGTTAAGTATGACAGAGACATTGATGCAGCACTTCGTAAGATGGAGAGGGCAAGGGAGCTTCGGGAACTCTTCCCGGGCATTGATTGCGGGGCTTGCGGAGCACCGAGCTGTGAGGCGCTTGCAGAGGATATCGTAAAAGGTCAGTCTGAGATTAATGCCTGTATATTCCTAAGGACTCTGTATGAAAAACGGGGAGAGCTGCAACTTGAGGAGGCAATCAAGATTATGGAGAGAATATGGGGTCGTTCCAGGTTTGATAAGAAATTATAAAACACATATATACCAATTTTGTAATGAAAGTTAAAGATGTTGCTGAAAAGCTCGGACTTAAGGTTTTTTCTGCTCCTCAGGGGCTCGAAAGAGAGGTTTCAGGCGGATACACCTCAGATTTACTCTCTGATGTAATGGGTCACTCTCAGGAGGGGCAAATCTGGATTACACTTCAGACGCACAAGAATATTATGGCTGTTGCTTCTCTGAGGGATCTTGCTGCAATTATTCTTGTAAAGGGATTTGAACCTGATGCAGATACAATGGAGCTCTCAGAGCAGGAGGGGATTCCTGTACTGGGTACCAGAATGCAGGCATTCGAACTCTCCGGTAGTCTTTACGAAATCCTTAAATGATAAGGGCAGATCTCCATATACATACTGTTCTGTCACCTTGCGGCGATCTCGAGATGACACCGCTCAACATTGTCAGTAAAGCCAAAGAGAGAGGTCTTGATCTGATAGGAATTACCGATCATAATTCTACTCTTAATTGTCTTGAAATTCTAAGAGCTGGAAAAGAGAGGGGAGTACATGTCCTTTGCGGGGCAGAGATTACAACCCGCGAAGAGGTTCATGTACTTGCATTTGTAGTTTCTGAAAAACTGGAGCTGCTACAGTCTTTCCTTGAAAAACATATTATCAGAATTCCCAATAATCCGGATATTTTTGGTTATCAGCTGGCTGTAAACGAGGCCGAGGAGGTTACAGATCAAATCGATTACCTTCTTATTAACTCAATTGACAAATCCATTGAGGAGGTTTGGGAATTTGTGGACTCTCTGGGTGGAATCTTTATTCCTGCTCACATTGATAAACAAGCAAATTCAATTTACAGTCAGCTGGGCTTTTTCCCTTTCGGACTAACGCCTGATGCTGTTGAGCTGTCAGCTTCCGGCTCTGCTGAGGGGATGAAATCCAGGGATAAATCTCTCCTGAAATTTAATTTTATCAGAAGTTCAGATGCTCACTACCCTCAGGATATTGGAAAGGTTTCGACCTTGCTGGATGTTGATGAGATGACATTTGAGAATATTAAAAAATCAATTCTTTCAAAAGCCTCACCGCCTGTAATTTAATTTTTATGAATGACCTTTCTCTGCACATCATTGATATAATCCAGAACTCGCTTAGCGCAGGAGCGAAGAGAATCGGCCTTGCTGTAAAAGAGGATGTTCATGCCGATAAACTGACAATCACAATTGAAGATGACGGAAAGGGGATGTCTCCTGAAATAGTGGCAAGGCTGGAAGATCCGTTTTATACAACAAGAACAACCAGAAAGGTGGGGATGGGAATTCCCCTCTATAAACACTCTGCAATGCAGAGTGGGGGCGATGTGCGCATTGAGTCTGAACTGGGAAAGGGAACTAAGGTTATTGCGTGGTTTCAGTTGAACAATATTGACCGCCCGCCGCTGGGTGATGTGGCAAATTCTTTTGTGCTGATGGTCTCTGCAAATCCGCATATCCATTTTACACTTTGCTATTCTGTAAACGAAAATGAGTACACTTTCGACAGCATGGAAGTTGCCGGCGTTCTGGGTGATATAGAGCTGAGTGATGTGCGTGTAATCAGGTTGCTGGAGGAGATGATCAGGGAGAATATTAACGAGTTAAAAATGATGTAAAACCCTCATACAGAATGTTTGATCATATTAGAAAAGGGGCATCTGAAGGGGTGCCGGAGTTATGCTCTCTTCTGATTTCAAACATTTAGCTTATAATTTTACACAATATCGATATTTATATTTTGGGATTGTTAGGAAAATGCCTATTTTTATCCCATAATTTCATACAGGGAATTTCAATAACATCATAAATTATGAACAAAATCAAGTCCCTAGAAGATTTGCGCAAGATGAAGCAAAGTCTCGAACACGGAATGAACATCCGTGAGAAGAGCAATGAGCCGGATTCTCTTGTTCAGATACGGGTGGCAATGGCAACATGCGGTATCGCATCCGGAGCCAGAACCGTAATGAACGCACTTGTGGAAAAGATCGAGCAGGAGAAGATTCCGGCTGTGGTTACACAAGGAGGATGCATGGGCTACTGCTATGCAGAACCAACAATTGAGGTAAAGGTACCCGGCAAAGATCCGGTTGTCTTTGGCAATGTGGATGCTGTAAGAGCAATTGAAATTATTGAGAAGTACATCGTAAACGGAGAACTTCTTGATGGTATCATTCCAACCAATTATCAATCTATTAACGAAAAACAATAGGGAGATATGGCACAGTACAAAATGCACCTTTTAGTATGTGGCGGAACAGGCTGCAGAGCTTCGCAAAGCGAACAGATCGTTGAGAACCTTAAATCAGAAATCAAAAACCTTGGGCTGGAAAATGATGCACAGGTAGTAACCACCGGTTGCTTTGGATTCTGTGAAAAGGGTCCTATTGTTAAGATTATACCTGATAACACTTTCTACACTCAGGTTAAACCGGAGGATTGTGCGGAGATTGTTACCGAGCACGTACTCAAAGGAAGAAAAGTAAACAGACTTCTTTATGAAGATCCTGAAACTTTAAAACACATCGAGGATTCGAAGCATATGGGTTTCTACCAGAAACAGCTTCGTATTGCCTTGAGAAACTGCGGATTCATTGATCCGGAAAATATTGACGAGTACATCGCACGTGATGGCTATGCCGCTATTGGCAAGATTATCACAGAGATGACTCCGGAAGCGGCGATTGACATCATGAAAAAGTCAGGTCTTCGCGGCAGGGGCGGCGGAGGATTTCCTACCGGCCTTAAGTGGGAGATTGCTTCAAAGAACAAGGCAGACCAGAAATATGTTGTTTGTAATGCAGACGAGGGAGACCCGGGAGCATTCATGGACCGCTCAATTCTTGAGGGAGACCCGCACTCGGTAATTGAGGCAATGGCTATATGCGGATACTGTATTGGTGCAACCAAAGGTATCGTTTATATCCGCGCTGAATATCCGCTTGCAATTAAAAGACTTAAAGTTGCTGCAAGACAGGCCAGAGCATACGGCCTTCTTGGAGAGAAGATACTGGGAACTGATTTCGACTTCGATATCGAATTGAGATATGGTGCCGGTGCATTTGTATGCGGAGAGGAGACTGCGCTCATCCACTCTATGGAGGGACACCGCGGAGAACCTACTGTTAAACCACCATTTCCTGCAGAGAAGGGTTACCTTGGCAAGCCAACCAACGTTAACAACGTTGAGACCTTTGCAAACGTACCTGCAATTTTCCTTAAGGGAGCCGAGTGGTTTGCAAGCATTGGAACAGAGAAATCTAAGGGAACAAAGGTGTTCGCACTGGCTGGAAAGATTAATAACGTTGGTCTGATTGAGGTTCCTATGGGAATTACTCTCAGAGAGGTTATTTTTGAAATTGGCGGTGGAATCAAGGATGGTAAAAAATTCAAGGCTGTTCAGACCGGAGGTCCGTCAGGCGGATGTCTCACAGAGAAGCACCTTGATACTCCTATTGACTTTGACAACCTCATTGCTGCAGGCTCTATGATGGGCTCAGGCGGTATGATTGTTATGGACGAAGATGACTGTATGGTTTCTGTAGCGAAATTCTACCTGGAGTTTACAGTTGAAGAGTCTTGCGGAAAATGTGCACCATGCCGTATCGGTAACAAGAGACTTCATGAGATTCTTGAGAAGATTTGCGGAGGAAAAGGTGTTGAAGAGGACATTGAGTACCTGAAGAACCTGAGCAGGGTTATTAAGGATACTTCTCTCTGCGGACTCGGCCAGACATCTCCTAACCCTGTACTCTCTACTATCGAGCACTTCTACGATGAGTATCTTGCTCACGTAAAAGAGAGAATATGTCCTGCCGGAAGTTGCAAGGCCCTCAAGCTCTATACTATCATCTCAGATAAGTGTACAGGTTGTACAGCCTGCGTTCGCGCATGTCCTGTAGATGCCATTACAGGTGAAAAACGCCAGCCGCATGTCATTGATGCCGATAAGTGTATCCGCTGTGGTGCATGTTATGACAAGTGTAAGTTTACAGCTATTCACGTTCAATAATCTCCGCTCTCAATGGAAAAATTTACAATAAAAATTGATAATACCGAGGTAGAGGTTAGTAAAGGTACCACCATCTACCAGGCAGCAAAGCAAATTGGAATTGACATTCCTGTGCTTTGCTATTTGAACCTCGAGCACCTCAACATAGAAAGCCGTCCGGGTGGATGCCGTATTTGTGTTGTGGAGGTTGAGGGAAGAAGAAACCTAGCTCCCTCTTGTTCTACAGAATGTACTCCGGGAATGGTAGTAAACACTCACAATATGAGGGTTATGAATGCCAGGAAGACAGTTCTAGAACTTATTCTGTCTGACCACCCTAAAGAGTGTCTTACATGTTCATCATCAGGCCAGTGTGATCTCCAGCACCTCTCTCAGGTAATGGGAATCAGAGAGATTCACGCTGTTGAGAACGCAGAGATGTCTACTTACAGAAAAGACGTCTCCCCTGCACTTAAAAGGGATATGGATAAATGTATCATGTGCCGCCGCTGCGAGACCATCTGTAACGATGTTCAGACAGTAGGTGCACTCAGCGCAGTAAACAGAGGATTTATGTCAGTTGTTGCACCGGCTTTTGAGCAGGACCTCATTGACTCTCCTTGTACTTTCTGCGGACAGTGTGTGGCAGTTTGTCCTACAGGAGCTCTTACTCCTTATGACGACACCGCCAAAGTGCTTCGTGCCCTTGCAGACCCTTCAAAAACAGTTATTGTACAGACAGCTCCAGCTGTTCGTGCTGCACTGGGTGAAGAGTTCGGACTTGAGCCGGGAACACTTGTAACCGGAAAAATGGTTGCGGCTCTTCGTTCACTTGGATTTGACAAGATTTTTGACACAGACTTTGCAGCTGACCTTACCATTATGGAAGAGGGAGCTGAACTTCTGGGCAGAATCTCAAAATTCCTTGCAGGAGACAAAGATGTTAAACTTCCAATTCTTACATCATGCTGCCCTGCATGGGTTAACTTCTTTGAGGAGTACTATCCTTGCATGCTTGACATTCCGTCAACAGCTCGTTCACCTCAGCAGATGTTCGGATCAATTGCCAAGAACTACTATGCAGAGTTAATGGGTGTTAAAAGAGAAGACCTGGTTGTTGTCTCAGTAATGCCTTGCCTTGCAAAGAAATATGAATGTGCACGTGAAGAGTTCTCAACAAACGGTAATCCGGATGTAGACTTCTCTATTTCAACTCGTGAACTTGCTTCGCTTATCAAGAGCTGCAATATCAACTTCGATCTTCTTCCTGATGAAGATTTTGACAACCCGCTTGGTGAGTCAACAGGTGCCGGTGTTATCTTCGGAGTAACCGGTGGTGTGATTGAGGCTGCTGTTCGTACTGCTTACGAGCTGTTCACAGGCAAAAAACTTGACAAGATTGACTTTAAAGAGCTGCGCGGTCTCGAAGGAATCCGCATGGCTTCTATAGATTTCAACGGTACTATGATTCACATTGGTATTGCTCACCAGCTTGGCAACGCCCGTAAACTCCTTGATGGAATTCGTTCAGGAATGTACAACTTCCACGCAATCGAGATTATGGCATGTCCGGGTGGTTGCATTGGCGGAGCAGGTCAGCCTCTTCACCATGGCAATTCAAAGGTTATCAAGGCCCGCTCAGAGGCTATTTACAGGGAAGATTCACAGAAGACAATCCGTAAATCGCATGAAAACCCATACATCGTAAAACTTTACGAAGAGTACCTGGGACATCCGATGAGCGAAAAGGCTCACCATCTTCTCCACACACACTACTTTGAAAAAAATAAAAAATAGACTGTCATGAGCAATTTGAAACTACAGGAATGCCACTTAAAGACAATTGACGAGGTATGTGACTCGTACAAAAACGACCCGGGCGATCTGATCAAGATTTTGCACAAAGCACAGACTGCCTTCGGATACCTTCCGGAGAGTGTTCAGCGCGAAATTGCAAAAAGGCTCAAAATATCAGTCGCTAAAGTATACGGTGTTGTTACTTTCTACTCTTTCTTTACAATGACTCCAAAGGGCAAGCATGCCATCTCAGTTTGTATGGGAACTGCATGCTATGTAAGGGGCGCTGAGAAAGTGGTGGATGAATTCAAAGAACATCTTAAGATAAAGGTTGGCGGAGTTACCGAGGACGGAAAGTTCTCACTTGACTGCCTTCGCTGTGTAGGTGCCTGCGGACTTGCTCCGGTTGTGCTTATTGGCGAAAAAGTATACGGCCGTGTTGAGCCTTCACAGGTGAAGGAGATCCTCGACAGCTATACTGACTAATCTTTAAGCTCTTATATTGAAAGAGGGTGCCCTTTTGGACACCCTCTTTTTTTGTGAATCTGGTATTCTAAATGCTAAAGTTTCTCATTTGTAAAACTCTGGCAGAGTTTTTAGCAAGTTCTTGATTATTAGGTTAGAACAATATTTTAAGAAGGTGATTTTTCGGAATTGCAAAGTTGCTATATCTTGATATTCTGCAAGTTCGTAAAAACTCTGCCAGAGTTTCTGGTTCAGATTATTTGCCCAGGGCAGAAAGTACTTTGTCCTTGTCAAGTTTCTTTGTGCAGAAGAACCAGTCGTGGCAGGTAACTCCCTCTTCCTTGCCATCCATTCTCTCTTTGGCAACACCGCATGAGCCGGCAGTTGGGACAATCACATCATCACCAGGGCGCCAGTCGGCTGGCATTGCTACTTTAAAGTTATCTGCAGTCTGGAGTGCGATGATTACTCTCTTGATCTCATCGAAGTTTCTTCCGAGTGCAAGAGGGTAGTAGATAATTGCTCTGATAACGCTTTGCGGGTCAATGAAAAATACGGCGCGCACAGCTTTTGTGCTGCTTTCACCTGGCTGAAGCATTCCGTATTTTTTTGCTACCTCCATGGTTATGTCCTCAATGAGTGGGAACTTAACCTCAATATCTTTCATCCCTTTGTATTCGATTTTCTCTTTAATGGTACGCAGCCATGCAATGTGGCTGTAGAGTCCATCCACAGAGAGTCCGACGAGCTGAGTATTCAGCTTCTCAAACTCATCCTGCATTGATGCAAATGTCATGAATTCAGATGTACATACAGGAGTGAAGTCTGCAGGGTGGCTGAAGAGAATTGTCCATTTTCCCTTGTAATCAGACGGGAAATTAATATCACCCTGAGTTGTTACTGCTTTAAATTCCGGAGCGATATCACCTATTCTGGGCATCGCATAAACTTGATTTTCCATATTGATTTTTGTTTTTATTTGTTTTTGATGGTACAAAAATAGTGATACCAATATGATAAATCAAATAGATTAAAAACAACAGAGCATAGAAAATATCTATATGTAGTCGTCGGAGTTTGTCTGACGTCTGTCTCCGGGGGCTGTTTTCGCCTCAGAGGTAAAGTGTCAAATCATTGAATATAAGTGTATTAAGCAATACATCAATTTTGTCTAATTCGTTGATATATTGATATTTGACACTTTACCTCTGAGGCAGCGGCAGCAGCAGCAGTGTCTCGAGGCAGCGGCCTCGTTTACCCTAATAGGTTTTTTAGGGCCTGCTGATTTTTAATTTTGACAACTTTCCTCTCCATCTCGATTATCCCATCGTCCTCCAGCTCTGCAATACACCTGGCAAGGGCGGGGCGGGTGACGCCAAAGAATTTGGCAAGTTCGGTCTGGTTTTTATCCATAGTAAAGAGTAAAGATCTTGGATCTGAAGAGCGGGCACGGTCGAGCCCTTCCAGAATGTAGTGAGCCAGCTTGCCTTTGATTGTTTTAATGTTGAGTACCTGCAGTCTTCTTGAGAGAAACTGTGCCTTGTTTGAATTGAATTTGATATAATTCTCCAGAAACTTTCCGTCTTTCTGGAACATCTTTATAACCTCGTCTCGAGGTACCATAAGAACTTTACATGTTTCGGTAGCTGTTACATCAACAGGAAAAGTGTTTTGCTCTGCAAATAAGAAGGCAGATGCAAGAGGACGCACTGCTGTTATGTTTTCGATAGTAATTAGTCCGCCTGTTTCTGCAGTCATCTCGGTCTTTACAGATCCGGTGAGAAGAATATAGAGATGCTTGCAAGGTGAGCCCTGCATGGCAACCATCTCTCCCTTTCCGAAGGTCTCGATGCTAAATTTTGCTCCTGCAAACAGTTGTGCTACCCTTTCATTGCCCAGATCGCCCAGTATGGGACACCTGGAGAAGTCCATTTCTCTCATTTATGAATTATTTTACAGACGAAGATAAAATTTATTCAGTAGTGTAACAAATAATACACATTTAAGTTTCCGCCCAACATACCTTTGCATTCAGAAAACATAATTAACACAAATAAATATATTCAATTCTATGAGCAAAATGTTTTGTTATCAGTGCCAGGAGGCAGCAAAAAACACAGGCTGCACAATTCAGGGAGTTTGCGGTAAAACAGCAGATGTTGCAAATCTTCAGGACCTCCTGATCTATCTTAGCAAAGGTATCTCACACTATACAGTTCGTCTCAGGGAGATGGGTGTTGAGAGCAATGACGTAAACAAGTTTATTGTCGATTCACTCTTCATGTCAATTACAAATGCAAACTTCGACAAGGAGAGGTTTGTAACCAGAGTTGGCCAGGCAATTGACCTCAGAGATGCAGTAAGGGCTCTCTTTACTGCCAAAGGCGGCAACATTGCCGACATTACATTTGAAGGTGCTTTCTGGGCATCAAAGAGTGTTGAGGAGATGGAGCAGAAGGCAACTGAGGTTGGTGTTCTTGCTACAGAAAATGAAGACGTTCGTTCGCTCCGCGAACTGACAATATATGGTCTTAAGGGAATGGCAGCTTATGCCGAACATGCTTTCAACCTGGGTCATGAGGATAAGACAATTCACGCCTTTATTCAGAAGGCCCTTGTGGACACAACAAATGACAACCTCACTGCTGAGGAGCTGACCGCACTTGTACTTGCCACCGGCGAGTACGGAGTTAAAGTTATGGCTCTGCTTGACAAGGCAAACACATCTGCCTACGGCAATCCTGAAATCACCAAAGTAAATATTGGCGTAAGAAATAACCCTGCTATTCTTATCTCAGGACACGATCTCAAGGATATGGAGGAGCTTCTCAAGCAGACAGACGGAACAGGAGTTGATGTTTACACACACTCAGAGATGCTTCCGGCAAACTACTATCCTGCATTCAAAAAATACAAGCACTTTGTTGGTAACTACGGAAGTTCATGGTGGGGTCAGACTCAGGATTTCGAGACATTCAACGGACCTGTTCTCTTTACAACAAACTGTATTGTTCCTCCAAAAAGCACCTCAACTTATGCAGACAGAATCTACACAACAGGAGCATCAGGATTCCCCGGATTCATTCACATTGAGGACAGAAAAGATGGAAAGAGTAAAGACTTTTCAAAAATCATAGAGCATGCAAAGAAATGTGCCTCTCCGATAGAAATTGAAAGCGGAGAGATTGTTGGCGGATTCGCACACGCACAGGTTTTTGCCCTTGCAGACAAAATTGTAGAGGCTGTTAAGAGTGGCGCTATCCGCAAATTCTTTGTGATGGCAGGATGTGACGGAAGGATGAAGGGAAGGAGCTATTACACTGAATTTGCTCAGGCGTTGCCATCTGATACAGTTATTCTTACCGCAGGTTGTGCAAAATACAGATACAACAAGCTTCCGCTTGGAGACATAGGAGGAATTCCAAGAGTGCTCGATGCAGGCCAGTGCAACGACTCATATTCACTTGCAGTAATTGCCCTTAAACTAAAAGAGGTATTCAATGCAAATGACATTAACGAGCTTCCTATTGCATACAACATTGCATGGTACGAGCAGAAAGCCGTAATTGTGCTTCTTGCCCTTCTATCACTGGGCGTTAAAAACATTCACCTCGGCCCTACACTTCCTGCTTTCCTCTCTCCAAATGTAGCAGATGTGCTGGTTAAAAACTTTGGAATCGCACCAATCGGTTCAGTTGATGAGGATATGAAACTATTTCTGGGTGAGTAATTTATTTGGTTAATTATAATATTGCAACCCCGCAGGAGCCGTCTGAGATTCAGGCGGCTCCTGATTTTTCTATCTTTGTTATAGCCGGTCTGAAATCAAATGAGAGAAATATCAACTAATTTGACTAATTTTGCAGCCAATTTAATTTTAATATGAGCGACAATAGTTTGTTTTCGAAGCTCTCAGGGCTTCGGGAGAAATTTGACAGTATAGGCGAACAATTATCAGATCCGGGAGTGATGTCGGATATGAAGAGATATGTTTCGCTCAACAAGGAGTACAGGGAGCTTGAGCCAATAGTTGAGGCGGGAGAGAAGTACAGGCAGATGGTTATTGACCTGGAGGCGGCAAAAGATCTGCTGCAGGTTGAGAAGGATGAGGAGATGAGGGAGATGGCCAAGGAGGAGGTCTCATCAATTGAGGAGGCGCTGCCTGCTCTTGAGGAGGAGATTAAACTTCTGCTGATTCCTGCCGACCCGCAGGACTCTAAAAATGCCATTGTTGAGGTTCGTGCCGGTGCAGGTGGAGATGAGGCTTCAATATTCGCCGGAGACCTTTTCAGGATGTATGCAAAATATGCAGAGAGAAGGGGATGGAAGCTTGAGATCACAAGCCAGAGTGAAGGTACTTCAGGTGGTTTCAAAGAGGTTATTTGCAAAATTTCAGGTCAGGGAGTATATGGGGTTCTCAAATATGAGAGCGGTGTTCACCGCGTTCAGAGGGTACCTCAGACAGAGACACAGGGAAGGGTTCACACATCTGCTGCTTCAGTTGCAGTTTTACCGGAGGCAGAAGAGTTTGACATAGAGCTAAATGTAAGCGACGTAAGAAAGGATACATTCTGTTCGTCGGGTCCCGGCGGTCAGTCTGTAAATACAACTTACTCCGCTATCCGCCTTACACACATGCCTACAGGAATTGTTGTTCAGTGTCAGGATGAGAAGTCTCAGATTAAGAACTATGAAAAGGCTTTTGCCGAGCTTAGGACGCGTCTCTATAATCTGGAGTACGAGAAGTACCTAAACGAGATCTCTGCAAAGAGAAAGACAATGGTTTCAACCGGTGACCGTTCTGCAAAAATCCGTACATACAACTATCCTCAGTCAAGGGTAACCGACCACAGGATAAACTATACAATGTACAACCTTCCTGTCTTTATGGACGGAGCAATTCAGGAGGTTATTGACCTTCTTCAGATTGCCGAGAATGCTGAGCGTCTCAAGGAGTCCGGAGAGTAATTCAGAATT
>PHDT01000018.1 GCA_002842695.1 Bacteroidetes bacterium HGW-Bacteroidetes-10
TCTGCTCAGGTACTCTATTTTGCACGGGAACTCCTTGAGCCGCGACGAGAATGTCTTGAAATGCTGGAGAGCCAGTATTGTTGTAGGCACAAGAACGGCCACCTGCTTGCTGTCTGCAACAGCCTTAAATGCAGCCCTTATTGCTATTTCTGTTTTGCCAAACCCTACATCGCCGCAGACAAGTCTGTCCATTGGATAGTTTTGCTCCATGTCCTCCTTGACTGCCTGTGTTGCTTTGTTCTGGTCTGGTGTATCTTCATAAATGAACGAAGCCTCAAGCTCATGCTGCATATATGTATCCGGCGAAAAGGTAAAACCTCTGGAGTCCCTTCTCTTTGCATAGAGTTCTATAAGATCTGCAGCAATATCTTTTACCTTTGACTTTGCCTGGTTCTTAAGCTTGCTCCATGCTCCGGTTCCCAGCTTGTAAACCTTTGGGGCAGATGAGTCCTTCGATTTATATCTTGAAATTCTGTGGAGTCCGTGAATGGAGAGGAATATTACATCGCCGTCTCTGTAAATGAGTTTGACCGCCTCCTGAACTTTTCCGTTTATGTTTGTCTTGACCAGACCGCCAAAGACCCCTACTCCATGTTCAATATGTACAATGTAGTCGCCTATCTGAAATGAGTTAAGGTCGTTTATTGTAAGGCGCTCACTCTTCTCAACAGATCTGTGGGTCTTTACCCTGTGGTACCTGTCAAAAATCTGGTGATCTGTAAAGAGGCAGATTCTTGAATTATGATCAATGAAGCCTTCGTGAAGGGAGTATGAGAGTGGAGTAAACTTAACCCTGTGACCCTCTATCGATGAGAAGATCTGGTTTAGCCTCTCTATCTGGTTTGGATTCTCGCTCAGAATTGAGACATCAAATCCCTCTTCGTTTTTTTGCTCTATCTCTCTTGCCAGCAGGTCAAAGTTTTTATTGAAAGATGGCTGCGGCGTGGTGTGGAAAACAATTTTTCGCGAACTCTTAACCTTATATACAGGTGCAATTGGTCCAAACAGGACTCTCTTTCTCTCAATAACCGCTCTCTCATATACCTCAGGGGAGATAAAGGTGTCGGACTCTCTTTTCAGGTTATATATAGTATCTATCTGGCCCGAGAAATATTCGGCATCTGTTATCCAGACAACGGCGCCCTCTCCGGCAAATGTGAAGATATCGGTTACCTCCTCCTGGCTGTTTCCTTCGTTGATATTTGGAAAAATCTCAATTGAATCTACCTCCTCTATAGTCCGCTGACTGTCAATATCAAAGATTCTGATATTCTCTACCGTGTCTCCGAAAAAATCAATTCTGTACGGCCTGTTGTCTGCATACGAGAAAAGGTCAATCAAACTGCCTCTTAAGGCAAACTGACCCGGCTCGGCAACAAAGTCTGTTCTCTCAAACCCGTATGCTATAAGAGTCTCCTTAACAAATTCATGTGTAAGAGTATCCCCTTTTGCGATTGCAAGAATGCTTGAATTTACCTTTTTATTATCAGGAATTGGCTCTGCCACTGAATGGGGATAGGCAACCACCACCACACTTTCTGACGAAAATTTTCCTTGTCTGTACAGATTCATTGCCTGAATTGAGGCAGTTCTCTGCACCTGAAAAGAGGCATCTTTTTTATCGCCCTTTGCACTGTGGTTTAAAGAAGAGGGGAAAAAGAAAACTCTCTCTTTTCCCATGAGACTGTACAGGTCTGAGGAGCAATATGCAGCATCCTCCCTGTTGTTGAGAAGTACTATATGTATGCCCTTTTTTGCTGCCGATGCAATTGCAAAAGCTTTGGCAGATGAATAGAGCCCGTCAAGAATTATTGTCTCCCTGTTTGAGGAGTCAATCCATTCAATAAGCTCTGCAGAAGCACTTTGGGAAGAAAATTTATCTGTAGTCAATTCTCTTTAATTCATTTTGAACTGTGCAAAGATAGTTAATAATGCAGTTCATTTTGTGTTGATAAATATTCATAAATGAATTTTAATATTCGCTCCATTTTTTTATATACAATGATCACTCTTAATTCAAAATTTATTTATGATTTTTTTTGCAAATTTTATCTATGAATTATCCACAAACGTGTTTTGTTAATTTCTTCTGTTTTGAGGTTTTCAACAGTTGTTAACAAAGATTGCTGAAATCTCACAGTTTTCTAATTATTAATATTTTATTTTAAAAGTAATGTGTGGAAAATTTGTTAATAAATATGGTTTTAAGGTTAATTAAAAGTGATAACTATATTTATCAACATATCAACAAGCATAAATAAATAACAACCTTATTAATAAAAAGAATAAGATATATTTGTATGTTTTTAATTTGAATTTCCACGATGGCAAATTTTGATCCTCATAACGAGAAGGAAAATAAAGATAAGGATTTTGAAGGGCAAATAAGGCCAAAAGATTTCGGAGAGTTTTCCGGACAGGACAAAATCATTGATAATCTGAAAGTTTTTGTAAAAGCTGCAAAAATGAGAGGAGAGTCTCTTGACCATGTTCTTTTACATGGTCCTCCTGGTCTTGGTAAAACAACTCTTGCTCATATAGTTGCAAATGAGCTTGGTGTCGATATGAAAATCACATCTGGTCCTGTACTCGATAAACCTGGAGATCTTGCAGGTCTTCTTACCGGTCTGGAAAGCGGAGATGTCCTTTTTATTGATGAGATTCACCGCCTCTCACCAGTTGTGGAGGAGTATCTTTATTCTGCAATGGAAGATTATTCCATTGATATAATGATAGATAAAGGTCCCGGAGCCAGATCTGTTCAAATAACACTAAACCCATTCACTCTCATTGGGGCAACGACCAGAAGCGGTTTGCTAACCTCACCACTGAGAGCTCGTTTTGGAATACAATCTCACCTTGAATACTACGATTCTGAGGTTCTTCTGAAAATTGTAATAAGAAGTGCTTCAATTCTCAATATTGGAATTGATAAAGATGCTGCAATGGAAATTGCGGGCAGAAGCAGGGGTACTCCCCGTATTGCAAACTCACTTATGAGAAGGGTAAGAGACTTTGCGCAGGTCAAAGGCAGCGGCAAGATAGACCTGGAAATTACAAAATACGCCCTTGAAGCGCTTAACATAGATAAAAGGGGGCTGGACCTCATGGATAATAAAATACTCTCTACAATCATCCATAAATTCAAGGGTGGTCCTGTTGGAGTAAGTACTATTGCAACAGCTGTAAGTGAAGATCCCGGTACTATTGAGGAGGTTTATGAACCATTTCTCATAAAAGAGGGTTTCCTTCAGAGAACTCCAAGGGGAAGGGAGGTTACAGATTTAGCTTACAAGCACCTTGGTATTGAAAAATACGGACTGGACATAACATCACTTTTTTAAATACTGGACATGAAAAAACTTTTAACTTCTTTATTGCTGATGGCTTTATGCTTTGCCTGGAATGAATCGGGAGCATGCACATCTGCTATCATTACCGGTAAACTGACTCCGGATGGAAGACCGCTTCTCTGGAAGCACAGGGATACAGGTGAAGACAACAACAGAATTGAATATTTCAAGGGAAAGAGATTTGAATTTACAGCTTTGGTAAACAGCCCGGATAATGGAGGAGTTGTTTGGATAGGAACAAATTCTGCTGGTTTTTCTATTATGAATACAGCCTCCTACAATCTTCAGGATAAAGATGACAAAACTAAAGTAATGGACAGGGAGGGAGAGTTAATGTTTGACGCTCTTGCCGAATGTTCAAACATGAAGGAGTTTGAGGAATTTCTGGCAAAAAGAAAAAAACCTCTTGGTGTGGAAGCTAACTTTGGTGTAATTGATGCTCTTGGTAACGCAGCATACTTCGAAACTAACAATTTCGGCTTTACTAAAGTAGATGCAAATGATCCAAAAGTAGCTCCCGAAGGGTATCTTATTTATACAAACTATTCTTACACAGGCCGTTTTAATGAAGGAATGGGATATATAAGATATCAGAACGCAAGGGATATTGTAACAAAGGAGGCTATTTACAAAAACATAACTCCACAGTGGATTTTCAATAATTTGTCGAGAAACTTTTATCACTCTTTCATGGGAATTAATCTGCTTGACAGTGAAAATTCTCCTGAGAAGGGTTCCGGCTGGGTGATAGATCAGGATTTCATTCCAAGAAAATCTTCAACAGCATCTGTAATCGTTCAGGGAGTTAAGCCTGGTGAAAATCCTGAAATGACAACAATGTGGGTTGTTTTAGGATATCCGCCTGCAGGAGTTGCTGTTCCTGTTTGGGTAAAAGCAGGAGAGGAGATTCCTTCAGTCCTTCTAAAAAGTAAATCGGCAGACCCTAAAGTTCCTGCAACAATGAATGCAGAGGCCTGCGATAAGGCATTGGCCCTTAAATACAAAACATTCAGCGTAAAGAGAGGTAACGGAGGCAGATATATGTTCTTTCCGCTCATCTATAACTCTGCCGGAGATGGATATATGCAGGTGTTAAGAAAATTTGAGAATGATATTTTCTCAATCTCTTTACCAAATATCGAGAAGTGGAGAAAAGAGGGACTCAGCATAGATGAAATCAAAGAACTCAATAAAAAGACAAACAGCCTGGTTATGGAGGCGTACGCGGAGTAGTCTGCGCCGCAATTTCTGTTAAAGCGTTGTTTATAAGCTATTTAAAAAAGAGAAACTCTTCAATTCGAAGAGTTTCTCTTTTGTATTGTATTAATATATAATTAGTTAACAGAAATTGCGGAGCAGATTATTTCTCAATCTTCAGATCCTGGAAAGCTGCTGTGTGGGCATCATTTGGTGCGGTAACCATCAGCCTGACTGCCATTAACTCTCTTGCTGGCACTATCACGGCCTTACCCCGGTTGAAGTTATCGCCCTTTATGAAGTTAACACCATCGTATGAGTATTCAACATAACCATCGGTAATCCAGTAGAAGTCTATATTTGGAATTCCGGTTTCAATAGTAATCTTGCTGCTTCGCACCGGAGTTTTAAATCTGTAGGTAACATAGTCACCGGCTGCAAGTTTTCTGTTTGAACGGAAGTATGTTCCGGGTTTGTAATCTGTCATTGAAGCTGTAAAGCTATTCTTTACACCTTCAAGATTTGTTTCAACTGTGGTCTCCGGAGTCTGAAACTCAGGATGAATATTTGAAGCCTTTACAGAAATACTCTTGTAATCATCTTTCCAGAAAGTTGCAAATCTGTATTTAAGAGGTTTATCTGTAAAGATCTCGCCTTTGTAAACCGGAGAGAATCTGGTAGGCTCACTCTCATCTGAAGTGAATCTTACAACAGCCCATTCGTAAGGTAGTTTAACCCTCAGGGCACCATCCTCAAACTTAACATCCGGGAAAGGAAGTCTGAATGCAATACCCATATTACTCATCCTGTCGTAGTGATATCTTGTGAGTCTCTGGTTAAAGTCATCCCAGTTTCTGATCTCCTGTGGCGTCCAGCCAACTTCTGCCATGGCAGAGAGTCTTGGATAGGTCTGGTAATCTATGAATCTCTCCGGCCAGCCAAGCAGTTCTGTCCATAGGGCGCCCTGAACACCAACAACAAGAGCACTCTCCTCTTTATTAAGAGATGCTGTGCCGGTAGGATCAAGTGAATATGCCTTTTCCAGGGTAACAATACCTGCCCAGTTGTGGCCGCGTTCCAGCTCAGACTGTTTCATATCAAAGTAGCAGTAAGGTCCGGGCAGCATAATTGTAGGCTGACCCTTCTTTACTGAAGCCACACCTTTGTCTACGCTTCTCCAGGCATAAACTCTGGTCTCTTTTTTAAGGTCGCCGCCTTCGAGAATCTCATCCCATCCGGCCATGTGCTTTCCATGTTTCTCCACAATCTTCTCCATTCTTCTTACGAAGTAATTAAGAAGCTCTTCATGTTTCTGCATTCCCTCTCTCTTCATAAGATCCTGACATTTCTCGCAGTTGTCCCACGCAAAATAATTAACCTCGTCACCGCCAATGTGGATGTATTTAGAAGGGAAGAGTTTAGAAATCTCTTTAATGATGTCATCAAGCATCTTGAAATTATGTTCCTTGCCAACACACCATACATTTTTGCCCACTCCCTGAACGCTGAGCGTTGTATCGTTGCTTTCGCAGGCCACATCCGGGTAAGACGCAGTTACCGCCTTGCTGTGACCCGGCAGGTCAATTTCGGGAACAATCTCAATTTTTCTGGCAGCAGCATAGGCAACAATATCTTTAATCTCATCCTGAGTGTAGAATCCGCCGTATCTCTTGTTTCCTGAGCCGAAAGTTGGTTCAAGAACTTCACCCGGACCTCTCCAGGCACCCTTTTCCGTCAGGAGAGGATATTTTTTAATTTCAATTCGCCATCCATTATCGTCTGTCAGGTGCCAGTGAAGGGTATTCACCTTGTGATACGCCATCCAGTCGATGTATTTTTTAACTGTTGCAGCATCAAAGAAAGTTCTGGAAACATCCAGCATCATTCCTCTGTAACCAAATCTTGGATAGTCATTTATCTCAACAGATGCAACTCTCCACAAGTCGCCGGGAACACTTCTTCCAGAATAGACAGAAGGAGGAAGCATTTGCAGCAAAGACTGAATACCATAGAAAATACCTTTTGAAGAGGAGGCCTTAATTATGATTTGTTTTTCATTTGCTGTAAGATTATATCCCTCTTCAGGTAAATTGTATGAAGCAGAAATATCAAGAATTATTGTGTTTTCACTGCGTACAACTTTATCTTCAGGAATAGAATAACCGGTGGCGGCAGAAAGGAAAGATTTCAGGTAAGGAAGGTTGGTTCCTCTCTTTTCGTTGGTAAAAATTGTTGTAGAAGAGTTGATTTCAAAGAATCCCTCTCCTTTCGAAACCGAGACAGGTTTTGGAATAATTGCTGTCTGGGAATAGAGAAAAAGGCTGAGCAGCAGCGAAGGGACGATTGTCAAAAGTCTTTTTTTCATTTTTTTAGGGGGTTGGTTACAAAAATTTCAAGTCCAAAGATAAAGATTTATTCTTTGCTTATCTTACTCAAAAAGCATACTTTTGTGCACTTTTTAATACTCTTCAACATGTCCGAAAAACTAATTTCAAAAATCCCTGAGGGCGCTTTGTCAGAAAAGTGGACGAAGCACAAAGCCCATATTCGCGTGGTGAGCCCGGCTAACAAAAGAAAGCTTGAGGTAATAGTTGTAGGAACAGGTCTTGGCGGTGGATCAGCTGCTGCAGCTCTTGGCGAGCTGGGTTACAATGTAAAGGTTTTTTGCATCAGTGACTCACCCCGCAGAGCGCACTCAATTGCAGCTCAGGGCGGTATAAATGCCGCAAAAAACTATCCCAACGATAATGACTCTGTTTACAGACTATTCTACGACACCATCAAGGGAGGTGACTACAGAAGCCGCGAAGCGAACGTTTACCGCCTGGCAGAGGTGAGCAACCTCATTATTGACCAGTGCGTTGCACAAGGAGTTCCATTTGCAAGAGAGTATGGCGGATTACTTGACAACCGTTCATTTGGCGGGTCACAGGTTAGCCGTACATTCTATGCAAGAGGCCAGACCGGCCAGCAGCTTCTTCTGGGAGCATATGCTGCTCTTAATCGTCAGATTGAATTAGGAACCGTTAAGTCTTATGTAAGGCACGAGATGCTTGACCTGGTTATGATTGACGGCGAGGCAAAAGGAATTATTGCCAGAAACCTTGTTACAGGAGAGATTGAGCGCCATGGTGCACACGCAGTTGTAATTGCCACCGGTGGTTACGGCAACGTATTCTTCCTCTCAACAAATGCCATGAACAGTAATGGTTCTGCAGCATGGCAGTGTTACAAAAAAGGTGCTTTCTTCGGAAACCCTTCATTTGCACAGATTCACCCAACCTGCATCCCGGTACACGGAGAGCAGCAGTCAAAACTTACACTCATGTCTGAGTCTCTCAGAAATGACGGAAGAATCTGGGTTCCCAAGAAGAAAGAGGATGTAATCAAGATCAGAGAGAAGAAGATCAAGGCATCACAAATACCTGAAGAGGACAGAGATTACTATCTCGAGCGCCGTTACCCTGCATTCGGAAACCTTGTTCCGCGAGATGTTGCATCACGCGCTGCAAAGGAGAGATGCGATGCCGGTTTTGGTGTAAACGAAACAGGTCTGGCTGTATATCTGGATTTCAAAACATCGATTGCCAGACTTGGCAAAAAGGTAATAGAGGAGAGATACGGAAACCTTTTCCAGATGTATGAAAAGATTACCGATGTTAATCCTTACGACGAGCCAATGATGATATATCCGGCTATCCACTACACAATGGGCGGTCTCTGGGTTGATTACAACCTCCAGACAACTATCCCTGGTCTCTATGCAATTGGAGAGGCCAACTTCAGCGACCACGGCGGAAACCGTCTTGGAGCCTCTGCACTTATGCAGGGACTTGCTGACGGATATTTTATCCTTCCGTACACAATTGGTGATTTCCTTGCAGGTAAAATTCAGGTACCAAAGACAGATACAAATCACCCTGCATTTGCAGAGGCAGAGAAGGCCATTCAGGATAGAGTCAACAAACTCTTTTCAATTAAGGGCAAGCACTCTGCAGACTATTTCCACAAGAAACTGGGCCACTACATGTGGGACTATGTTGGAATGGCAAGAAATGAGGAGGGACTTAAAAAGGCAGTTGAGGGAATCCGCCAGCTGCGTGATGAGTTCTGGAAAGACCTGTTTGTTCCGGGAGAGAACAATGAATTCAACCAGGAGCTTGAAAAAGCCCTGAGAGTGGCAGATTTCCTTGAAATGGGAGAGCTGATGGCACTTGACGCACTTACCAGAAAAGAGTCCTGCGGAGGTCACTTCCGCGAGGAGATGCAGACAGAGGAGGGAGAGACTCTCCGCGATGACCAAAACTACATGTATGTGAGCACCTGGGAATACACAGGAGAGGGTAAAGAGCCACTCAAACACAAGGAGCCACTGCAGTACGAATTCATTAAAATAGCCACCCGTAACTATAAAGACTAAGGAGTACAAAAGATATGGACTTTACATTAAAAGTTTGGCGCCAGAAAAGCGCGAAAGAGAAAGGAAAGTTCGCAACCTACAAGGTTCAGAACATATCGGCCGATACCTCATTCCTTGAAATGATGGACATCCTGAACGAGCAGCTTGTAAAAGAGGGAGCAGATCCCGTTGCTGTTGAAAAAGGATGTAAATCGGACGGTCCTGTAGCTTTTGACCACGACTGCCGCGAAGGTATTTGCGGAATGTGTTCACTATACATTAACGGAAGGGCCCACGGACCCGATGATGATATCACAACCTGTCAGCTTCACATGAGAAAGTTCAAAGATGGCGAAACCATTACCATTGAACCATGGAGATCTGCGGGAATGCCTGTTATTAAAGACCTTGTTGTAGACAGAAGAGCTCTGGACAAGATCCTGCAGGCAGGTGGATATGTATCTGTAAACACCGGCGGTGTTCCTGACGCGAACTCAATTCCAATTCCAAGAGACAATGCAGAGGAGAGCATGGATTCTGCCGCCTGTGTTGGTTGCGGTGCATGTATTGCAACCTGCAAAAACGGTTCTGCAATGCTGTTTGTTGCTGCAAGAGTGAGCTCACTGGCACTTCTGCCACAGGGTAAAATTGAGGCAGCAAGACGTGCAAAAGCGATGGTGGCAAGGATGGATGAACTTGGTTTTGGTGCATGTACAAACACACGCGCCTGTGAGATGGAGTGTCCAAAGGATATCTCAGTTGCTCACATCGCAAGGCTAAACAGAGAGTTCCTTAAGGCTAAGCTGAAAGACTAACCCGGTTGCCCGCAAAGGCAAAGTGTTATTGAATAAAAAAGGAGTTACCCGGTTAAGTAACTCCTTTTCTGTTTTATGTACCGGGCAGTATTATACCGGAAGTAGCATTCTGTTGTATACCCCTATACCTTCGAACGAATCAATAAGTTGATTAAAAGCAGACGCTGGAGGATCGTTAGGCGTTAGTATAGAGTAAAGTAAGTCCATCATGTACTCTTTTGAGTAGTAAATCTCAAGAAGAACATTATCGCTGGCCCCGCTAAGTCCATTAGGATAAGACAATGCAGTAATTGTGAAATAGTAGTCGTTTTGAGTGAAGGTTCCTTCAACATCATCATCTTCTTCTGATTTCAAAACTACGGAATTTGTACCGGAAAAGACAAGGGTTTGGGGTTTCTTGATAAAATTCCGGATTCTCTCTTTGTTTGCCTTCAAATAGTTCAGGGCTAGTGGGTTCTCATCTGCAACTACCTGATTGTAGAGAATAATTAGTGACGTTTTGGCTGTGTCTATTCCCCACGAACCGGTCAGAACTATCTGCTCAGGCTCTTTGTTGCAGCTGGTAAGGCTGTAGGCTAGTACTACAAGAGTGGCGACAGTTAAAAATCTTCTGATTTTCATAAAAATTTTTTTTGGTGAATAATTGTGTAGAATAGGCATTAGCTGCGCAAAATTATAAAAAATCAACAATTATCAGTTACTTTTGTAAAAAAATAAGAACATGGAATTTTTCGCAACATGCAACGGTATACCAGTACACATTTCAGATAACCGAAAGGGAGACACAGTTCTTGTGTTGCTTCACGGCTATCTTGAAACCCTTTATGTGTGGGAGGATTTTACTGCAAAGTTGCCGGAGGGAATACGACTTATTTCAATTGATCTTCCCGGACACGGTCTTACGGGCACAGATAGAAGTGAGAATTCTCTTGAGTTTTCTGCCGCTGTACTTAAGGCGGTTATGGAAAAATGTGGTGTCGAAAGCGCTTATATTATGGGTCACTCAATGGGAGGATACATTGCAATAGAAGCAGTTAAGAGGCATCCTAAGCTTTTTAAAGGGCTTGTTCTTATGCACTCCACACCTTTTGCAGATACTGAAGAGAAGAAATCAGACCGGGACAGGGAGATATCCCTCATAATGCAGGCCAAGCTTCCGGCAATAGCCAGAATGGGTATTCCGCTTATGTTCGCCAAAGCGAATCAGCGTAAATTCGACGAAAAGATACTGGAGCTTGTTGAGCTGACAGAGACACATGATCCTGAAGGAATTGTAGCCTCAATTGAGGGACTTAAATCAAGACCGGATAATCTGTCATTTCTTAAAGAGTGTGAAACACCGCTGCTCATGTTCTTTGGCGCAGATGACTACCATATTTCTGCAGAGAAGGCAAAAATGCTGCAAGAAGAGCTGCCACGTGCAAAAAGCGTGTTTTTAGCCAATTCGGGGCATAACGGATTTCTGGAGGAGCCAGAGATAGTGAGAGAGGAGTTGCTCCGATTTATGGCGCTGTAACAGCTTCTGCAGCCATACAACGCATTATAGCGGCAGATGCCGATACAATTGCATAACATTATGAAAAAAACTCTATTGCCTCTTCTGCTGGCAGCTTTTCTGCTTTTGCCGGGAACTGCCTCTTCACAAACACAGCTCAGAGATTACGGAATTAAGATTGGCGTGATGAAACCCGGTAAATTCAACGCAATTACCGATGTACCCGGAGTAAAGGTGGGTCATGTTACTCTCGTTGAAGGAGAAGAGATAAGAACCGGAGTAACAGCAATTGTTCCTCATGAAGGAAATATCTTCCGAAACAAGGTTCCTGCTGCAATCTTTGTGGGCAATGGTTTTGGAAAACTTGCCGGCTCTACGCAGGTTAAGGAGCTGGGAAATATTGAAACTCCGGTAATCCTTACCAATACAATGTCTGTGGCAGCTGCAATGGATGCATTAATAACTTATACACTGGCGCAGCCCGGTAATGAGAATATTGCTTCTGTAAACGGAGTGGTGGGAGAGACCAATGACGGAGGGCTGAATAATATCAGGGCCAGGGTTGTGACGCCGGACCATGTTCTTAAGGCTATTGAAAATGCAAAGGGCGGATATGTGGAGCAGGGCGGAGTAGGAGCCGGAACAGGCACAATCTGCTTTGGATACAAGGGGGGGATTGGAACATCTTCAAGAGCTCTTCCTGAGTCGCTTGGCGGATATACAGTGGGTGTGCTGGTTCAGTCAAATTACGGAGGAGTGCTTGAAATAGGAGGGGTCCCTGTTGGTAAACTGCTTAAGAATTACAGTTACAGTAAAAACATAATGCAGGATGCAGACGGCTCTTGTATGATTGTCGTTATAACAGATGCGCCTCTTACGTCAAGGAACCTTGAAAGAGTTGCAAAAAGGGCATTTATGGGTCTTGCAAAGAGCGGAGGAATCGCCTCTAACGGAAGCGGGGACTACATAATTGCCATATCAACTGCAAAGGAAAATTATGTGACAGAGAATCAGCCTTTATATAAACCGTCAGAGCTGCACAACGACTCAATGTCGCCTCTCTTTATGGCCACAATAGAGGCCACAGAGGAGGCGCTCATCAATTCGCTTGTAGCTGCCAGAACAGTAAAGGGGTATAAAGGAAAGGTGGCTGAGAGATTACCAGAGGAAGTTATCAAAAGGGTATCTTCCGGCATGGATCTCCGCAACCATTTTATAGAGGTCATTCCTTAACTTGTCAATCTGAAGCTTTTCACGGGCAGAGATAAATATGCAAGGAGCATTCTCTTTGCTCATCCATGAATTTTTCAGCTCTTCTAGAGAGAAATTCTCGCGTTTCTTCTCGCCAAAGTCAAATTCATCCTGAGGGACAAAATTGTATGCATCTATCTTGTTGAAAACAAGAAATGTAGGCTTGTTTTTGGCGCCTATCTCGGCAAGAGTTTCCCGTACTACTTTAATCTGCTCCTCAAAATTAGGGTGGGAGATATCCACTACATGCATCAGAATATCGGACTCTCTTACTTCGTCAAGTGTACTTTTAAATGACTCAACAAGCTGGTGAGGGAGTTTGCGGATAAATCCAACGGTATCGCTGAGCAGGAACGGAACATTCTCTATAACGACCTTTCTTACAGTTGTATCGAGTGTTGCGAAGAGCTTGTTCTCTGCAAATACTTCGCTCTTGGCAAGTAAATTCATAAGTGTACTCTTGCCCACGTTAGTATAACCAACCAGAGAAATTCTCACAAGACTGCCTCTGTTTCCTCTCTGTGAGGCCATCTGGCGGTCAATCTTCTTGAGCTGTTCCTTAAGCTTGCTTATTTTGTCCAGAATAATACGACGGTCTGTCTCAATCTGGCTCTCTCCCGGTCCTCTCATTCCAATACCACCCCTCTGTCTTTCAAGGTGAGTCCACATCCTTGTCAGACGTGGAAGAAGATATTGATATTGAGCAAGCTCTACCTGAGTTTTTGCATATGCTGTCTTAGCCCTCTTTGCAAAGATGTCCAGGATAAGGTTTGTTCTGTCGAGAATGCGGCACTCAAGTTCCCTTTCAATGTTTCTGAGCTGAGAAGGGGTAAGCTCATCATCAAAGATAACCAGCTTAATATCACGCTCAGTGATATAGGCCTTAATCTCTTCGAGCTTTCCTGAACCTATGTATGTTTTGGGATTTGGTTTGTCAAGGCGCTGAATGAATCTCTTTTCTCCAAAAGCTCCTGCAGTTTCTGCCAGAAACTCAAGCTCTTCCAGATACTCGTATATTTTTTGTTCGTCATCCTGCTGTCTGATAACTCCCACAAAAACGGTTCTTTCGATATTGTCGATATTGGTCTCTTCTGCTGCCATAAATATATTAATACTAAAAAAGACTGCTTCTAATCGAGGCAGCCTTTTTATTTATCTTGTTAGAATATTTGCTATCTCAACTGGAAGATAACAGGGAATGTGTAGCGAACCTTTACAGGTTTGTTTCTCTGTCTTCCTGGTTTCCATTTTGGAGAAGAAGCAACTACGCGGGCAGCCTCTTTGTCAAGTGATGCGTCAACACCCCTTACAACCTTAACGTCACTTACGCTACCATCTGTATTAACCAGAAACTGGAGGATAACACGACCTTGAACGCCGTTTTCCTTAGCAATCTCAGGATATACCAGTTTGCCTGCAACCCATTTTGTAAATGTGTTTTCGTCACCGCCCTGGAACTGAGGTTTCTCTTCTACAATTGTAAAAGGAATCTCTTCTTCTTCAATTACCTCCTCAACACGGCCTTTAACATAGTCTTTAATCTCTACGCCAAGCTTTTTGTCGTCCTCTGTGTTGATGATAAGATCGTTTTCAATCTTCATATCGTCATCAACGATTTCGATTACGTCAGAAACTGTAGGGATTTTTGGAATCTCTGCTGGAGGCGGAGGAGTATCGTTAGTGATAGGAATCATCTCCTCTTCAATAACAACTGCCGAGCTGTCGCCAAGTGTTGAAATTGATTTCTCGTAGGTTTTCCATTCGAAAGCCAGTAAAACAAGAAGCAGGGTAGCAATCAACCCAATCTCGGTGAACAACACCTTCTTGTTTTCGAGGTTTGCTTTAGGCGTTTTCTTTATTTCCATGTCTTTAATTTGAATTCAGATGGTTATCGAAATGTAAAATTAGAAAGAAATAATGATTTGACAAGAGTAATTGTGGATAAACGTTGACAAATAATTATTAAATTCAAGAAAATGAGGAAGATAAAATTTTAATTGGTTGTTAAAAACTTTGTGGAGCATATCGGAGTCGAACCGATGACCTCTTGCATGCCATGCAAGCGCTCTAGCCAGCTGAGCTAATACCCCATATTATTTTGCACCGCAAAGATGCAAAATAATTCAGAAATTCCTAAATGAGATTGAGATCTGTCAGCACGTTGTTTACTGAGCGTACAGAATCTGCACTCTTGCCAAACAACTCTTTCTCCTCTTCATTAAGGTTAAGCTCAACTATTTTCTCCCATCCGTGTCTGCCCACAACAACTGGTACACCAAGGCAGATATCTTCCTGAGAGTATTCACCTTCAAGCATTACGCTGCAAGGGTAAATCTTCTTTTCATCAAGTACGATGGATCTCACCAGTGCTGCTGCAGCAGCTCCCGGAGCATACCATGCAGATGTTCCAAGATGTTTGGTAAGCGTAGCGCCTCCAACCATTGTGTCTTTTGCAATTTGCGAAAGAGCCTCTTCCGACAGAAGTTCGTTTACAGGAATACCTCTGAGGTTTGCGTAACGAACAAGCGGAATCATAGTAGTATCACCATGTCCTCCAATTACCATTCCGGCAACGTCGCTGGCAGGAGCATCAAGAGCTTTGCGAAGATAATAGACGAACCTGTTGCTGTCCAGGATTCCACCCATACCAATCACTTTGTTCTTTGGAAGTTTGTTTTTCTTGATGGTGAGATAGGTCATAGTGTCCATAGGATTGGAAATTATGACGAATACTGCATTTGGAGAATATTTGAGCGCGTTCTCCACGACGTTGTTTACAATCTCTGCGTTGGTTCCGATGAGCTCTTCACGAGTCATCCCCGGTTTCCTGGGCAGACCAGATGTAATTACAATAACCTTAGACTTTGCAGTAGCAGCGTAGTCGTTTGTTACTCCCGTAATCTTGGTGTCAAATCTGAGCAATTTAGCGGTTTGCATCATGTCAATTGCTTTACCCTCTGCGATACCATCTTTGATATCAAGTAGAACAATTTCACCTGCAAACTGCATCATGTTCATTGCGTTAACACATGTTGCACCAACATTCCCGGCTCCGATAACGGTAACTTTAGACATAGTTTTTAAATTTTTGAATTATATATTTGTGTAGTTTTGCCTCAAAAATTTTACCTTATGAATGCTATACAAGAATTCCGCACATATCGTGCCAAGATGAACAAAGTAATATTGGATTCAGACAATTTATTTTTCAAAAGATTTTACAATCTTGACACCCGTTGTTATGAGGATGGAGCTTTGTCTTCGCAGACAAAAGAGATGCTGGGACTGGCAACATCTGCGGTACTCAGATGCGACGATTGCATTAAATATCATATTGAAAAATGCTTCGAACAGGGAGTAACAAGAGAGCAAATGTTTGAAGTTATGTCAGTAGCAAACCTTGTGGGCGGTTCAATTGTTATTCCGCATACAAGAAGAGCCATTGAATACTGGGACATGCTTGAGGAAGAGATGAGAAACACAAAAATATGATTACATATCACAAGGAAGGAACTACTTTTGCGATTAAGGGCAAAAGATCTCTGAATAAATGGATTTCTGAGACAATTTCAAGCGAATCCGGAGGAAGTTTAAGAGTTGGAGATATCTCGGTAATACTATGTTCAGATGAATACCTGTTATCGGTTAATAAACAGTTTCTTAAGCATGATTACTATACAGATATAATCACCTTCAATTACTGTGAGGGAGATAGAGTCTCCGGTGATCTTTTCATTAGTGTTGACTCTGTCCGGGAGAATGCAAAGACATATGGAGCAACATTTCAGGAAGAGTTGCACAGAGTTCTTATTCATGGTGTTTTACACCTGCTTGGATATGACGATCATACAGATGCCGAGAAAGTGATTATGAAGGAGAGGGAAAATCTCTCATTACAAAGATTAACAATATAGATGACAGATAATTACGATATAATAGTTATAGGCGCCGGTCATGCTGGCTGTGAAGCCGCACATGCCGCAGCAAAGATGGGGTCAAAGGTTCTTCTGCTTACCATGGACATGGGCAAAATAGCTCAAATGTCATGTAATCCGGCTATTGGCGGTATTGCAAAAGGGCAGATAGTAAGAGAGATAGACGCACTTGGTGGTTGCACAGGTATCGTTACAGATGCAAGTACAATCCAGTTCAGAATGCTTAATCGCTCCAAGGGTCCCGCAATGTGGAGTCCCAGGGCTCAGTGTGACAGACAGCACTTTTCTCTTAACTGGAGATATATCCTTGAAAACACAAAGAATTTAAATTTGTGGCAGGATACTGTGACTGAATTCATATTTGACGGAGACCGGGTTACGGGTGTGGTAACCGAACTTGGTGCTTCCTTTTCTGCAAAAGCCGTAATTCTTACTGCTGGTACTTTCCTTAACGGAAAACTATATATCGGTCAGAAGACAACACAGGGAGGAAGAGTAGGAGAGCTTCCTTCAAAACACCTTTCTGAGCAGTTGATGGATTTTGGTTTTGTTGTTGATAAGATGAAAACCGGAACCCCTCCAAGAATTGATGCCAGATCTGTTGATCTGTCAAAACTGGAAATGCAGGAGGGCGACTCCACTCCCGAGAAATTTTCATATCTGAATATTCCCTCTCCAATTCAGGGAACAGTTAAACAGATGTGCTGCTATATGGTTCATACCAACACGCAGGTTCACGATATTCTAAAAGATGGCTTTCAGTTTTCACCTCTCTTTTCAGGAAAAATTTCCGGCAGAGGTCCGAGGTACTGCCCGAGCATTGAGGATAAGCTAAGAACCTTTGCTGACAAAAATACGCATCAGCTATTTCTTGAACCTGAGGGATGGAATACCCATGAATACTATCTTCAGGGTTTCTCCTCATCACTTCCTCTCGAGACTCAGCTTAAAGCACTGAGGGCAATTCCGGGTCTTGAAAACATAATTATATATCGTCCTGCTTACGCTGTAGAGTACGATTACTTTCCTCCAACGCAATTACACCATTCTCTGGAGACCAAAATTGCAGAGAATTTATACTTCGCAGGACAGATAAATGGTACTACAGGCTACGAAGAGGCCGCTGCCCAGGGGCTAATGGCCGGCATAAATGCACATCTTAAACTTAACGGAAAAGAGCCGCTTGTTCTTAAAAGAGACCAGGCATACATAGGAGTGCTAATTGACGACCTGGTTACAAAGGGTGTTGACGAGCCTTACAGGATGTTCACCTCCCGGGCAGAGTACAGAATTTTACTAAGGCAGGATAATGCAGATCTTAGATTAACAAAAACTGGTTATGAAATTGGGCTGGCTTCAAAAGAGAGACTGGATCTGGTAGCATTGAAGTACCGCTATATAAATGCTCTTGTCAACTTCATGGACTCTGCTTCACTTACCCCTGAAGAGATAAACGATTATCTAATTTCATCCGGGTCTAGTATTATCTCTCAAAAGAAGAAAATTTCTGAAATTTTGAGCAGACCTCAGGCAGAAATCATAGAAATGCTTAAAAATGTTCCACGAGGAACCTTTTTGTCGCATATCAATGATAGTGAAGTTTTAGCATTGATTTTCCGGGTACTAAATTATGAGCCAACTGAAGATAACTTATTGTCAGAGAGAAATCTTAAAGAGGTTGTTGGCACTAAAGCTACCCTAAGTTCTGAAGCTATATTACCCTATAAAGAGATATCTGATAAAGATGAGGAGCTTTCGCTTGGAATGATGGCCAGAGAGGTGCTTGAATCTGCAGAGATATTTGTAAAATATAAGGGCTATATTGAGAGAGAGAAGAGAATTGCAGATAAAATTCTTAAGCTTGAAGATGTAAAAATCCCCGAAAAATTTGATTATTCCGCTCTCACCTCGCTTTCTATAGAATCAAGGCAGAAGCTGGAGAAACACAGGCCTAAGACAATCTCTCAGGCATCACGAATTCCGGGTGTTTCTCCTGCAGATATATCGATTTTGCTGGTCTACTTTGGGAGATAGTCTTGCTATTGCTGATTGGCAGCAAATCGGGCGCCAATTGTTATAGCGCTAATTGTTGTTACTGTAAGATGCTGATAAAAAAGAAGATGGGTTGCGTTCCCCGTGGAACGCAACCCATCATTTTGTTGAATAGTTTAATTATTTCAGACCGGATTTCCGGTTATTCCATGGGGAGTGAGAGAAGCCGGTTGTTTGCCTTGTCCCATGTGCCCTTTTCAAGTTCCATAAAGAGGGCTGAAAGTCTCTTCATTTGCATTCCATTCCCGATTTGCTCTGCAGATGCAGAGAAGAGCAGGGGAGTTTCAATAGTAATCGTATTAGTTTTAGAGAACAAAAGATTTTGAATAATTACTAAGTCTTCTGAATTTGAAGCGGAATTTATGTTTGATTCAAGGATGCTGAAACTCTCTTTTCCGTCAAATATCGAAGGATATCCAATAAAATAGCTCTCTTTTCCCGACCTCTTCATTGCGATTCCCTCTCTGAGCATGATCTCGTCCCAGGCATATTTGAGAACTTTTTCGGGCCACAGATATAATAAATCTGCCATATTTGTCTCTCTAAATACCCTGAAATCTTCGAAAGTAATCCTTTCCAGCGTATGTTCCGGCAATGGTTTCTGGTTTCCCTTTTGATTTAATACAGCAAAACAGGAGCAAATCTCTTTATCAAAACCGCTCTTCTTGTACAGTTGGAAGAGTGATTCTTCTGCCGGTTTTACCAGAATGTAGGAGAGGCCTTCAGTTTTTGCGGCTTCAACCGCATGATTCATTAGAAATTTTGAATATGATTTACCTCTGTGGGTGGGCAAAGTGCCCACCCCGTAGAGGTATCCGCCATTAATCCGTTCTCCTTTTTCAATAAAAAATGAGGGAATAATTGATAAAACAGAGCAAAATTCATCTCTGTTTTCACCTAAAAGCCAGGTAGTGGTTTCAGGGAAGCAATTGTCAAGATAATTGTTTATATATGCTTCATCATCAGTGAAACAGATATTCCATATCTTATATATATGTTCCCGGTCTTCAGGAGTGGCTTTTTTGATGATCATTATTAAATTTTATTCAGTTCAGAGAATGTTTATGCTTCGTTTTTGTAGATATCAGCAATGGTTTCGGAATATTTTGCCTTTATCTTATTTCTCTTCAGTTTGAGTGTCTGCGACAGCATATCGTTTAGCGGTGTCCATTCGTCCAGAATAATCTTAGCTCTTTTTACCTGTTCGTGAGCGGCAAGTTTTGAATTGACTTTATCAATCTCTTTATAGATTTTCTTAACAACATCCGGATTGGTAACCAGGTTATCATTGTCGGTATAGTGGATTTTATGCTTTGCTGCCCAGAAGTGAAGCTTATTTATGTCGGGAATGATGAGCGCAGATGCAAATTTTTGATTTTCTCCCACAACCATGCAATTCTCAATGTATGAAGATTCCTTTAACATGTTCTCAATTACTTGAGGAGCAACGTATTTGCCTGCAGAAAGCTTGAAAATTTCCTTCTTTCGGTCTGTGATTTTCAGGAAGATTTTGTCTACCATAACTCCAATATCACCGGTATGAAGCCATCCGTCGCTGTCAATTACCTCTTTTGTGTATTCGGGGTCTTTGTAGTATCCCAGCATAACGTGAGGACCGCGGGTGAGAATCTCACCATCCGGAGCAATCATCATCTCTGTTCCCTCCATTGCTTTTCCAACGGTTCCAATTTTAATAATCATCTCCTTTGGATTGTTTACAGCTATAACAGGGGAGGCCTCGGTCATTCCGTAGCCTTCGAAAATATACATTTTTGCTGCGGTGAAGAGACGGATAATCTTAGCCTGGATGGCAGATCCGCCTGAAACGATGAGCATCTCCTTGCCTCCGAGTTTCTCTCTCCATTTGCTGTAGACAAGTTTATCTGCAATTGCATATTGCATTTTATACAATATGCCGTTTTTTGTATAGTCGAATTTGCAGGCAATGCTAAAAGCCCATTTGTAAATAACCTTTTTAATTCCTGTCAGATCCTTTCCTGCAGATTCAAGTTTGTTGAACATCATTTCAAGAACCCTTGGCACTGCACAGAAACCATCTGCCTTGCAGTCGGCCAGATCGCTTGCGATGGTGGAGAGACTTTCGGCATAATAGATGCTGATTCCCATATACTGGTAATCATAGTTCATGCCTCTTTCGTATATGTGACATAATGGTAAGAAACTTAGCATTTTATGTCTGTGGTCTCTGATTTGCTGAACAGCTGTGCCAATGAAATTAAATACCAGATTTCTGTGAGTAAGCATTACCCCTTTTGGGGTGCCAGTTGTGCCTGAAGTATAAATAATTGTAGCTACTTCATTTTCACTAAGTTCTGCTTTGTTTTTCTCAATAACAGATTTGAACTTCTCCTCATTCTCCCTTCCAAGAATGTAGAGTTCAGATATTGATTTATATCCCTCTACCGGGTCAATTGTAATAATATCAATTGTACGCTCTGCCTGTGCAATAATGGGGGCAAGTTTCTTTACCAGTGAATCTCCGCCCAGGATTACTGCCCTTGCGTCGCTGTGTTTGAAGATATGAAGATAGTCGTCGTTACTGAGGGTAGTGTAAACCGGGACGTGGACCATTCCTGCGAGCATCAGGCCCATATCTGCAAAGTTCCATTCAGGTCTGTTGGGGGTAATTGTTATGACTTTGTCATTTTTCTCGTAGCCAAGTGCAAGAAATGCATAGGCGAGAATGTGAGAATGGTCGTAATAACTTTGAGAAGAGTACTTTATCCACTTCCCTCCGGATTTTCTGCTAAGGATATCATCTTTTGGATATTCTTTAACGAGCTTTTCCAGAAGATCAAATGTTCTTGTTACTTCCATGATTGCAAAAGTTTAGGTTTATATTAATGATTTTATGTCTTTTACGAATTCATCAATATCCTCTTTACGGGTATTGAACGAACACATCCACCTTACCTCGCCGGTTGTCTCATCCCAAACATAGAAGTAATGTTTCTCCTGAAGTTTTTTACAAAGGTCTTCAGGTATAACAGCGAAAACTACGTTGGTCTGAACCGGTCTCGATATCTTAACCTGTGGAATTGATTTAAGTTCACTTTCAAGGTATTTGGCCATTGAATTCGACTTGGTGGCCAGGGCAATATTAAGCCCGTCCCTGAGATATGCTTCAAACTGAGCTGCGATGAACCTGTTTTTTGAAAAGAGCTGAGCTCCCTGTTTGCGGATGTACTGGAAGTTCTCTGCAAGTTCTTTGCGGAAAAATACGACTGCCTCTCCAATAAGAAGACCATTTTTAGTCCCGCCAAAAGAGAGTGCGTCAACTCCCTGGTCTGTTATAAAGCTTTTTACAGGCAGGCCCAGGGATGCAGCAGCATTTGAAATTCTTGAACCATCAACGTGGAGGTATCCGTCGTGGCTGTGCATAAGATCTGCAAGCTCTTTTATCTCCTGAGGAGTGTAGAGGGTTCCAAGTTCTGTAGGCTGAGAGATTGAGAGAACCTTCGGCTGAGAGTGATGCTGAAAGCCAAATCCCTTAAGCTCTGCCTTCACTGTTTCTGCATTTACCTTTCCGTCGGTCGCGCGAAGAGGAATCAGCTTACATCCGGTCATCTTTTCAGGTGCACCGCATTCGTCAACATTTATATGGGCATTCTCGGGGCAGAGAATTGAATTATATGTGCTGGTGAGCGCCTTAAGAGCCAGTATGTTTGCTCCTGTTCCGTTGAAAACGAAATAGGGAACAGCCTCTTCTCCAAGTATTTTCTTAAACTCTTTAACTGCTCTTGCTGTAATTTCATCGTCTCCGTATGCAACCTGAAACTGAGTGTTTGCATCTAAAATTGCCTGCATTATTTCCGGTGCTGCACCTGAATGGTTGTCGCTTCCAAAGCTGTGTTTCATAATGAATTGAAAATTAATTCTAAATGGATTACTGATGTAAATTTAATTAAAAATAAAAGGCCGGCTAAAAATTTCTTTTAGCCGGCCACTTTTATGGTCCTGAAGAAAACAGATTAGAGAATCGCTGCGTATGCTGCTGCATCCATAAGTGCTTCCACTTCTGCAGGATTTGTAAGTTTTACTTTAATCATCCAGCCTTTTCCGTAAGGATCCTTGTTAACTGACTCAGGAGTTCCTTCAAGGTCTGTATTGACTTCGATAATTTCGCCTGAAACAGGCATAAGTCCGTCAGCCACTGTTTTAACGGCTTCGATTGCGCCAAAAACATCACCTTCGCCAAGAGTCTCGCCCTCTGTCTGAATGTCTACGAAAACGATGTCGCCCAGTTGACCCTGAGCAAAGTCAGTGATTCCGATAGTTGCGATATCACCTTCAACCAAAACCCATTCGTGGTCTTTGCTGTACTTAAGATTTGCAGGAATATTCATAATTCTGTTATTAAATTTGATACAAATGTATTAAAAAAAGTTAAAATTATAATCTTTTTAGCGATTGCTTGATAAGCTCTTCCAGCCTGCATCCCGGCGATTCGCGAAGAACTATATCCACGACTTTATCTACGTTTGCCTTGGAGAAGCCCAGCAGAACGAGAGCAGAGACTGCTTCGTCTCTTTGTGAGTCAAACTCAGACGGGAAATAGTTTCCAACCAGAGTGGCAGTACCGCTTCTCCCAATTTTATCTTTGAGTTCGATAAGAAGCCTTTGAGCAGTTTTCAGGCCTATTCCCTTAATGCTCTTGAGTTTATTTACGTCACCGGTAATGATAGCGTTGCGGATTTCATCAGATGTCATTGATGATAACATTGTTCTGGCTGTGTTAGGACCAATACCTGATACTTCAATGAGATGACAGAAAATTGTGCGCTCGTCCTTGTCTGCAAAACCAAAAAGCGTCTCGGCATCCTCTCTTACATGATGATGGATATAAAGCTTGCACTCTTTTCCTGCCTGCAGTTTTGAATAGGTTTGCAGAGAGATAAGAATTTTATACCCTACACTGTGTGCCTCAAGCACTACCTCTGTTGGAGTTACCTCTGTCAGTTCGCCCTTTATATATTCGTACATCCTCTTTCAATTAAACATTTGATGCAAATTTATGTTTTTTAAAGTACATCAGACAACTTTGTTTTGCTAATTTTGCAACTGCAAGTTTTAAACATACAGAATTATAGGCAAATGGCTCTTTTAAATAATATTAAGGCAGTTCGGGACCAATTTCCTGCTCTTGGGCAGAAGGTTAACGGCAGGGACCTTGTCTACTTTGACAATGGTGCAACCGCGCAAAAGCCCTTGAGCGTAATATCGAGACTTAACGAAATGAACTCCGGAATAAACGGAAATATACACCGTGCTGTTCACGATCTTAGTGCAAAATGCACAATGCTGTACGAAGGAGCGAGAGAGAGTGTAAGAGAGTTTATTAACGCAGAGAGCACAGAGGAGATTGTTTTTACTTCCGGAACCACTGCGTCAGTAAACCTTGTTGCAAACAGCTTCACGGCTGCCTTTATTTCCAAAGGCGACGCTGTAATTATTTGTGAAGCAGATCACCATTCAAATATTGTTCCCTGGCAGATGGCCTGCCAGAGAGCAGGTGCAGAACTGCGAATTCTGCCGGTAGATGATTCAGGCTGCTGGAAAATGGGTGAGCTGGACAAGATTCTGGACGGAAAAGTAAAAATCGTATCTGTAGCACATATCTCAAATGTTCTTGGAATTATTAATCCCGTAAAAGAGCTAATTGAGAGAGCTCATGCCGCAGGTGCAGCAGTTCTTATTGACGGTGCGCAGGGAATAGTTCACTCGCAGGTTGATGTTCAAAAGCTGGATTGCGATTTCTACGCCTTTTCAGGCCATAAGCTTTACGGACCCACAGGCACGGGCATCCTTTACGGAAAACGCGCCCTGATGGACAAAATGGGGCCATGGATGGGCGGCGGCGACATGGTGGAGACCGTAACTTTACAGAAGACAACTTATGCTCCGCTTCCGCTCAAGTTTGAAGCAGGCACACCAAACTTCATTGGAGCCGCCGCCCTTGGAGAGGCTGTTGGTTTTGTCAATTCACTTGACAGGCAGTTTGCCGCAGAGCATGAAGAGCTGCTTATGTCAAAGCTGATGAACGGTTTGCGGGAGATTGAGGGTATAAAAATTTATGGAGATGCAGCCGGCAAGATTCCTCTTGCATCGTTTAATATTGAGGGCGTCCACCATGCAGACCTTGCAATGTTACTGGACAAAATGGGTGTGGCTGTAAGATCTGGCATGATGTGCTGCGAACCTCTGATGTCAAGATTTGGAGTAACCGGCATGGTAAGAGTCTCTCTGGCAGTATATAATACAGCCGAAGAGATAGATGTCCTTCTTAAATCGCTGAGCCGTGCAGTAGGTATGCTCAGACAATAGGAGAGTCCTGAATAGTTTATACAGATAAACAATCTTAAAAAGAAGATATAAAATTTAATATAGCATGACAATTAAAGAGACAGAGCAGCAAATTGTCGAAGAGTTTGCAGTTTTCACGGAGTGGCTCGATAAATATGAATATTTGATAGAACTTGGAAGGTCTCTTCCAATAATCAAGGATTCAGGAAAAGAGGAGAAAAACCTTATAAAGGGTTGCCAGTCAAGAGTATGGTTAGCTGCAGACTATACAGACGGAAAGATTTATTTCACCGCAGACAGTGATGCAATTATTACCAAAGGAATTGTCTCATTACTGGTTAGAGTCTTTTCGGGAAGAACACCACAGGAGATTATTGAAGCAGACCTTTCATTTATTAAGGAGATTGGACTTGAAGAGAACCTCTCTCCAACAAGGGCAAATGGTCTGCTTTCCATGATAAGACAAATCAAGTTTTACGCGGTTGCCTTTGCCGCAAACAAATAATTCAAATCATGAGTGTAGAAAAAAATATAGTTCTTGCGCTTAAACAGGTATATGACCCTGAGATTCCTGTTAATGTTTACGATCTGGGACTGATATATGAGATTAAGGTAGAAGAGGAGGGAAAGGCCTCAGTAAAAATGACTCTTACAGCTCCAAATTGCCCAATGGCAGACCAGCTGCTGCAAGATGTTTATGATGCTGTAATGGATGTTCCCGGAATTAAGGATGTGGCCCTCGAACTCACTTTTGACCCGCCATGGGACAAAAACAGAATGAGCGAAGAGGCTCTGCTTGAGCTGGGAATGTTGTAATATTCAACAACACACATAATGGACAAGGTATATCTTCTCCTGGGAAGCAACAAGGGCGACAGGCAGGCATTTCTAAGTGCTGCCCGCTGCAGAATTGAGCTGCTTGCCCTTGAAGGTATTAACGCATCTTTTATTTATGAAAGCGAGCCATGGGGATTTGATGCAAGCACCTGGTTCCTCAATATGGCCATCAGTCTAGACTCTGCGCTGGGACCGCTGGATCTCATTGATAGGCTGCTAAAAATCGAGGCAGATCTGGGTAGAGTTCGAAGCGATGAGTCAACCGGTTACGAATCGAGGGAGATAGACATAGACATCATTTTTTACGGCGGAAAAGTTCTTGATACTTCAAGGCTCACTCTTCCCCATCCGAGGATGCACCAGAGAAGGTTTGTGCTGGAGCCGCTCTGCGACATTGCCCCCGGTTTTGTTCATCCAATATTCGGCAAAACAGTCAGGGAGCTTCTTGATGAATGTCAGGACAAATCAATAGTAAGAAGAATCTGACCGATGAAGAACACACTCTTTACAGATACCAGGGGGATGGAGATTCCATCATTTGACCTTCTTCATGAAGATCAGGCAGTTCTCTTTGCGTACAGAACAATGGAGGAGATATTTGAAGAGGCTGGTGATGTTCCCGACGAACCCCACAAGCACAATTTCTTCACAATAATATTTGTAAAGCATGGCAGCGGAAAACATACAGTTGACTTTACTTCCCATGAAATCAAAGATAACAGGGTCTTCTTCCTTTCACCCGGGCAGGTTCACCAGGTATTCACACCGGTGAGGCCAACCGGGGTTGTAATAATGTTTACAAAAGATTTTCTCTGCAGATATCATATCAATGAAGATTTTATAACCAATCTGGGACTCTTCTCATGCAAACCGGACACACCGCCGCTCGATCTGCCGGAAGAGACATCTGAGAGGCTTTTCAGAATGGGAAAGGAGATTGAGGAGCTCTTTGGAAGGGGAGAGCGATATGTGAATGAGGGTGTGGCGGCATGGTTAAAACTATTCCTGATTGAATGCAACAGGGTGGCCGAAAATAACTACGGCGGAAACACTCAGCTGGCAGAGACAGGAAGAAGCCTGGTTGGAGAATTCAGAAAACTGCTGGAGTCTCGCTTCAGGGAGTGGCATCAGGTATCTGACTATGCAGCTGAGTTGAACATTACATCAGACTATCTTAACAACGTAATGAAAAGCTCAGTGGGAACAACGGCCAAGGACTTTATCCAGAGCAGGATTATCATCGAAGCAAAGCGCCTGGGCATACACACAGGTTTGACATCAAAAGAGATAGCATACAGTCTGGGATTTCAGGATCCTGCCCATTTCAGCAACTTTTTCAAGAAGGAGGAGGGTATAACTTTCTCTGAGTTCAGGGGTATATAGGAATTTTGCAACACTTTCCCGTTTTTTTGCATTGCCAGTCGCGGGTAACCCCGGTATCTTTGCATCATAATTAAACAGCAAAGATAATGACAGCAAATAATACAAAATATAACATCGTAAAGGCAGCATCCCGCGGTCATGCAGACCACGGCTGGCTCAGATCTTCTCACTCTTTCTCGTTTGCAGGTTACTATGACCCTGAGAAAATACACTTTGGAGCACTGAGAGTTCTTAACGACGACTACGTTGCCGCCGGAGAGGGATTCGGCAAACATCCGCATGACAATATGGAGATTATCTCAATTCCTCTAAGTGGAGAGCTGAAGCATGGAGACAATTTGGGTAATACTGCTGTGATTACTGCCGGTGAGGTTCAGGTGATGAGCGCCGGAACCGGGGTTATACACAGTGAAATGAATAACAGAACCGATATACCTGTTGAGTTTCTTCAAATCTGGGTATTCCCGGACAAAAAGAGCGTAAAGCCAAGGTATGATCAGAAAAAGATTAGCAAGGAGTCTGTTACCAACAGGCTTGGCCAGATAGTCTCACCTGACGAAGGCGAAGAGGGAGTATGGATTCACCAGCAGGCCTGGTTTCACCTGGGGGAATTTGATTCAGATGCCACAATAAAGTATGAGCTAAAGCGCTCAGAAAACGGCGTTTACATTTTTCTTCTGGAAGGAGAAGCAAATGTTGACGGCCACAGGCTGAACAAACGGGATGCAATTGCTGTTCAAGATTCAGCTGCATTAAGTATTGAATTAAGTAAAGGAACAAAAATACTTGTTATGGAAGTTCCTGTGACATGGTAATTAAACATAAGATACAGTACAATTATATATTCACATATTTTTAAAATAACAACAATGAACATAGTAGAAGGACTTAAATGGCGTTATGCAACAAAACGCTTTGATTCAAATAAAAAACTCACAAAAGATCAGCTGGAATACCTGAAGGATGCTGTCAACTACATACCATCTTCGTTTGGCCTTCAGCCTTACAAGGTATTTGTAATAGAAAACCCGGAGATTCGTGCAAAACTTCAGGAGGCGGCATGGGGTCAACCTCAGCTTACAGAGGCTTCTCAGATATTCCTCTTTGCAAACTTTACACAATATGGTCCAGATAAGGTAGAGCAGTTCCTTAAACTGGGAGCTGAGATAAACAACTACCCTTTAGAGAATTCCGCCGGCTACAGAGACTTGCTCAACGGAACAATCTCTTCTTTAACCCCGGAGCAGCTCTCCAACTGGAATGCAAAACAGGCATACATAGCCCTTGGTGCCCTTGTATCAGCTGCAGCGGAGCAGCAAATTGACATCTGTCCAATGGAGGGTTTTGACAAGGCTAAATTTGACGAAATACTGGGTCTAAAGGAGCAGGGGCTCACATCTGTCTGCATTGGAGCAGTTGGTTCCCGTTCACCTGAGGATAAGAACCAGTTCCTGAAGAAGGTTAGAAAGCCTAAAAGCGAGCTGTTCGAGACAATTTAATTATCTCATGCAAGAAGAGTAGTTCAGGGACTATAATCAAACCTGGTAAAAAGAAATCCTGCACCGGAAAGCATTTATTGCAATCTGATGCAGGATTTTTGTTTTATGCACAGCTCTGCCGGTTTACAGCAGAATTGCTTAAGAGTTACTGAGCAGCTGTCTCTGTCTGAGGCTGAGCCTGAGATTGGGCCTTTTCAAAGTTTGAAATACCGGTGTTGAGAAAAGCAAGGAATTCATCAACTGATGATTCACCAACAGGTTTCACTACTACATTCTGATTGTGGTCTATAAGAACATAAAAAGGCTGAGTTGCAACACCAAAGCGGCTAACCTGAAAGTCTCTGAGCTTACGACCGAGGGTGTTCTTTACCTTGCCGTCAAGAGTAGAGGTCACCTGCTCTTCCAGAGGGAGTTCGGTTCTGTCATCTACATAAAGTGATGCGAGAACCACCTTATTTTTGATGATATCCAGGACGCGCTGGTCACTCCATACCGTTGCCTCCATTAACTTACAAACGCTGCATGTACGCGATTTGAAGGATAGCAGAACCGGCTTGTTAAGCTGTTTTGCAACCTCAATAGCCTGTTCAACCTCATAGTAGCTTAAGAGTCCGTAAGGTGCCTTGTGCTTTTCGTCGTAATATTTGACAGGGCCAAAAGGACCCTCAGAAGGAGAGCCTGACTCAGAAACCTGAACTGAGCTGCCGCCTCCTATTACAAATTCACTTCCGTCTGCCGGAGGAATAATTCCCGACAGTGATGCAAGAGGTGCTCCAAAGAGGCCTGGTATCATGTAAACTGCAAAGGAGAATGAGCCAACAGCAAGCAGGAGTCTTAAGGTTCCCACATGGTTAACCTCGGTGTCGTGGGATGTTCTTAGCTTACCCAGAAGATACATTCCAAGCATGATTGCAAGAACAATCCATACTGAAATCACAATTGTGCGGGTAACTATTCCAAGCCCAAAATATGCGTCTGCAGCAGAGAGGTATTTCAAACTGAATCCAAGCAGGATAAAGGCAAATACAACTTTGACAACATTGAGCCATCCGCCTGATTTTGGCATCTTCTTCATAAGTGAAGGGAAGAATGAGAATATTACGAAAGGCAGTGAAAACGCGAGTCCAAATGCTGCCATTCCCAGTATGGGTTTAATTGCCAGCCCGCCTGTTACGGCCGCGGCAAGAATTGATCCTACAAATGGTCCTGTGCAGGAGAATGAGACAATTACCATTGCAAAAGCAACAAAGAAAGAGGCAACTATTCCTCCTTTGTCTGCCTGAGCGTCTGCCTTGTTTGCAAGCCCGGTAGGGAGAGTTATTTCAAATGCTCCAAAGAAGGAGATTGCAAAAACTACAAAGAGAATTGCAAAGAGGAGGTTTGGAATCCAGTGCGATCCCATTACATCTGTCGCATCTGTGCTCTGGAAAAGAGCTACAATAACACCAACAAGAGTGTAGATGAGGGTTACTGAAAGGCCAAATACCAGTCCCTTGATAATCCCGCTCCTTTTGTTTCCGTCACCGCTTATGAAAAAGCTTACGGTCATAGGAATCATAGGGAATACACATGGAGTAAAAACTCCGCCAAGTCCGGCTGCAAATGCAATAAGCAAGAATATCAGCAGCCCCTGCTCCTTTGTGCTCTCTGCACCTTCTGCAGGAACAACTGCAACCGAAGCAGAATCAGCAACTGCATTTACTGCTGCGAGAGAAGAATCGGCACTGGCATCTGAAGTTCCCTCAGCTGCAACCACTTTGCCGGCAGGGATGTCAAACTTGACATCAATTTCGTCCATCAGACATTCGCCGCCGTTGCAGGTCTGGTATGTGAGCAAACCCTCAACCTTAATGGGGCCTTCTGATGTTCTTCTGATCTTTTGTACGAAAGCGGCTTTCTTTTCAAATACCTTTACCTCAAGGCCAAATGCCTCATCCATTTTGGTTTTGGCCTTCAGCAGGTCTGTAAGCTTGCCAACAGGTGTGAAACCCTTTGGTGCCTTGAATTCAAAGCTTGTTGGCAGAGGTCCGTTCTCGATAAGATCTGAGTTGTACATATACCAGGGCGTAAGAACGTCTGCCTTGAAAATTAGATCAATAGTTCCATCGCCGTTGTCTTTCTGCTCGTATTGCCAGGTAGCCGTGGGCTGTGCAGAAAGAGCTGCAAATGATAATATTGAAATGAGCGTTAATAGTATTTTGCGCATCTTAACCAATTTTTGTTATTTTTATAAACCGCAAATTTATCAAAAATATGCAAAAAAGCAGTATTTTCGCACCCTGATAAATGTATATAAGATTATGACACAAGAGGAGTTGTTTAAGAGTTTGATAGCGCACGCGAAGGAGTACGGTTTTATCTTTCCTTCAAGTGAAATTTATGACGGGCTGAGTGCTGTGTACGATTACGGTCAGCTGGGTGCTGAGCTTAAGAACAATATCAAGCGTTACTGGTGGGATTCAATGGTTCGTCTCAACGAGAACATCGTGGGGATTGACTCTGCAATATTTATGCACCCAAAGATCTGGGAGGCAAGCGGACACGTTGGCGCTTTCAACGACCCGCTCATTGACAACAAAGATTCGAAAAAGAGATACAGGGCAGATGTTCTGCTTGAGGATCATATTGCCAAGATTGAAGATAAGATTGAGAAAGAGGTTGAGAAGGGTAAAAAGAAATTTGGCGATTCGTTTGACGAGGCTCAGTTTCGTGCTACAAACCCAAATGTGTTGCGCAACAGGGAGAAGGCTGCAGAGATAACTGCAAAAATGAACGAGTCTCTCAATTCTGGCGACCTTGAGGCCGTACGTCAGCTTATCATAGATTGTGAAATTGTTTGTCCAATTTCGGGAAGCCGCAACTGGACAGAGGTAAGACAGTTCAATCTTATGTTCTCGACCCAGATGGGAAGCGTGAGCGAAGATGCAAATGTTATATATCTCAGACCGGAAACTGCTCAGGGAATCTTTGTGAACTTCCTGAATGTTCAGAAGACCGGCAGAATGAAGATTCCTTTTGGAATAGCTCAGATAGGCAAGGCCTTCCGAAATGAAATTGTAGCAAGGCAATTCATTTTCCGCATGAGGGAGTTTGAGCAGATGGAGATGCAATTCTTTGTGCGTCCCGGCGAGGAGATGAAGTGGTATGAGCACTGGAAGACTCAGAGACTTGCATGGCACAAGGCGCTTGGTCTTGGCGAGGAGAAATATCGTTTCCACAACCACGAAAAACTGGCACACTATGCAAATGCAGCTGCAGATATAGAGTTTCTCTTCCCGTTCGGCTTCAAGGAGCTTGAGGGAATTCACTCAAGGACAGACTTTGACCTGAGTCAACATCAGAAATTCTCTGGCAGAAAGCTTCAGTATTTCGATCCGGAAACCAACGAAAGCTATGTTCCGTTTGTTGTTGAGACCTCTATTGGTCTTGACAGAACATTCCTTGCAGTCTACTCTACAGCATATTGCGAAGAGAAACTTGAGAACGGGGAGGAGAGAGTTGTTCTTAAACTCCCTGCAATCCTTGCTCCGGTTAAGGTTGCGGTACTTCCTCTTGTTAAGAAGGACATGCTTCCTGAGAAGGCTCGTGAAATTATGAACGATCTCAAATATGACTTCAACTGTCAGTACGACGAGAAGGACAGCATAGGCAAGCGCTACCGCCGCCAGGATGCTATCGGAACTCCGTTCTGCATAACAATAGACCACCAGACTCTCGAAGACAATTGCGTTACCATACGCGACAGAGATACAATGCAACAGGAGAGAGTACCTGTAGAAAAAGTACGCGGCATTGTCGAGGATAGGGTGAGCTTTAGAAAAGTATTGGAAAAAATTTAAATTTAACGAATTATGTCAAATCTGTCCGTAAACTACATGGGGTTGCAGCTTCGCAGCCCATTGCTGGCAGCCAGCTCAGGATTGACCTCTCAGATTGATAAAGTTATTGCCTACGATAAAGCGGGGATTGGCGCCATTGTGGTTAAGTCGCTTTTCGAAGAGCAGATTGTAAGTGAGGCTGAGTTTCTTAATAACCAGTCTCAGAATTATCCCGAATCTGCAGATTACCTTCATCACTACATTCGTCATAACTCTATTGCAAAGTATCTTAAGCTTGTGAAGGAGGTCAAGGACTCTGTATCTGTTCCGGTAATTGCAAGCATTAACTGCTACTCAATGGGAGAGTGGGTGGAATTTGCAAAGGAGATTCAGGATGCAGGAGCGGACGGTCTGGAGTTAAACATATATTCTCTTCCTCTCACTGTTTCTAAAAGGGCAGATGAGATTGAAAACGGATACCTGGATGTAGTGGGAGCAGTGGCAAAGATGCTCAGAATACCTGTTGCTGTTAAGATTGCAAGCAATTACACCAGCCTTCCCGGCTTTGTGAACGGGCTTAAATCGCGCGGAGCAAAGGGAGTTGTAATGTTTAACAGATTCTACTCGCCTGATATTGATATAAATAAATTAAGAATTATAGCTGCCGATGCCTTCTCTTATGAGGAGGAGTATCTGAGGGAGCTGCGCTGGATGGGAATCGTATCTGCACTTGTGCCCGGGATAGACCTCTCGGCAAGTACAGGGATTCATACCGGCACAACAGTCATCAAGCAGATACTGGCAGGCGCAACCACAGCCCAGATGTGTACAGCCCTCTACAAAAAGGGGCCTAACGCAATCGTACAGGCACTCGAAGACCTTCATCTGTTCATGGAGACACAGGGCTTCGAAAGTGTCGCAGATTTCAAGGGAAAGCTTAATTATTCAAATATTGAGCACCCGGAGAAGTTCGAGCGTGTTCAGTTTATGAAATCTTTCGGGCTTAAGTAGAGTTCAAAAAAATATAAAACCGGTACTTGCGCGGATATCGATTCCATCAAGTACCGGTTTTTTGTGCCTTACGGCCTCTTAACCTGCTCCTTACCCTTATGCCTTAATCCCGGATGCAGTTTAATCACTAAAATTTTAACTAACTCGTCTCAAAAATAGTATTTGCTATGTTTGCGGGCATTTCCATTTTCACAGAAATGTGAAGATTTTACGATTTGGTGAAAAGTTAAGGGCAAAAAAAAAGACCAGTCATAAGACCGGTCTTTTAAATTTCTTTTTTTGTCGGGGTACTCCGACTCGAACGGAGGACCCCCTGCTCCCAAAGCAGGTGCGCTAGCCAACTGCGCCACACCCCGATTGTATAAGAACTGTCCCTTTGAATTTGGGACTGCAAAGTTAAATATGAAAATCGATTTTGCAAAAAAAATGTGAGAAAGTTTATTTCCTTAGGATTTTATCCATAGCCTTGCCTTTGGCCAGCTCATCTATCAGCTTATCAAGATAACGGATTTTCTGCATCAGATCCTCTTTTATCTCCTCTACGCGGCATCCGCAGATAACCCCGGTAATTTTTGAAACATTGGGATTTATCTGAGGGGCCTGAGCGAAAAATGTCTCAAAGTCGCACTTGTTTGCCAGTTGCTGCTCCAGACCCGTTTGGTCATAACCGGTAAGCCAGCAGATTATCTCGTCAACCTCCTCTTTTGTCCGGGACTTCTTTTCTGCTTTCTGAACATAGAAGGGGTAGACATTTGCAAAGATCATTTTATATACGCGGCTGTTGTCCATATTTGCCGGATTATTTATTTTGCGATTACCGGATAAGCTTTAATAAGCTGATCCTTTACCAGGATTCCAATTGCGTGTCTTGAGCCGGAGTAACCATAGAAGGCATTCATTGTGCCGGTTACCCATTTTGATTCAAATATGGGCGCAGATGTTTGGTTGTCAATAATGTCTAATTTGCCTTTTCTGTTTCCTACGTTTTTTTCAATTACTCTGAGCTGAAAAACAAAATCTGCAGTCTCTTTTGAATCTGTAATTATCAGAGAAGTTTTCCCAACCAGGTAGTCTTTGAGCATTTCGACAGCATTTTCTCCGTCAACATTTACTTCATTCTGAGTCTGTTCAAATGTTAAAAAGACTTTAGAGTCTGGCTTTAACTGAGCGAACGAAATCAGAGAGCAAAGGGTAAAAAGCAGAATGAGTGTTAATCTTTTCATATGAGTAATTTTCAATAAAATTATTAAAATCTATGGATTGCTTTTGAATAATTTAATACTATTTCAATTTTGAGGGCCAACCCTTCTAAGGATGTCGTTCATCATGTCAATCTGAGTTTTTTGAAGATCAAGCAGTTCTTGTTGCTGATTCATTATGAAATGGTCAATTTTTTCATGCAAGGCTCTTATCTCTAATTCAGATTTAAGATTAATCATGTAGTCTTTCTTTGCCCGCTCCCGGTCTTTCTCCTCTTGCCTGTTCTGACTCATCATAATTACCGGAGCCTGTAACGCAGCAAGGCAGGATAAAATCAGATTTAAAAGTATAAACGGATATGGATCAAACCCTTTATTGATGAGCCAGAAAAAGTTTATAGCTATCCAGATAATAATAAACACTCCAAATGAGATTATAAATGTCCAGCTACCTCCAAAGGCAGCGACTTTGTCTGCAACTTTCTGGCCTGTGGATAGTTTTTTCTTTTTATCTCCGCTGATTTTGTCCGTTAAGGTATTATTCTTTGTTACAGAACTTAAAACAGTCTTCTCAAGTTCAGTGAGTTCACCTACCTCTTTAATCAGATAATCAGCGACAGCCTTATCTCTGTAGTTATTTAATTCGCTTAAAGAGAGGTAACTGTCGTGTGAGAAATTTGGATTCTCTTTTTGAATCAATGTCAGAATTGAATGTCGGATTGTTTGTGCCGAAACCTTTTCTGAAACAGGAAATTCTTTTTTAGATATATCACTAAGAAAAGTTTTCATCATTCTGATTTTTAAATTTTAAGGATATACTATATAGTTTTGCTTTTGAGTCAACAGTCCTGAGTTTTCAATATCTGAAGGCTCCTGCAACCAGCTCTTGTTCACTTCGGGAAATTCCTGTCTCTGATGCGTATTTTTGCCACCCGGAGACTGCAGATTTTATTGCTGATAAAATTTCGGTTGCCTTAGCGGTTCCTAAACCAAAGTATTTAGCAATGCTAAGGGCTAACTCAAAATCAAGCGAATTGTCATATTCCGTAATATTCAGCTTTAAACCCATTCCTGTCTCATCAGGATTAATATCATAAGCTGGAGAAAGCTCCCACCCCCCTTTGCCAGTGAGGATAAATCCATGATTTCTTAAGTGGTCGTCACAATTTGATACGGCAATGTTTAGAACAATCCTCCGCCACAATTGCTCCAGATTAAAGTTAGTGTTGTTACAATTAGAAGCAATCCACTGTGCAAGTTCCAGATAGCTGACGCCATCTGCATAGCTTGCTCCGTCAGAATATCCCAGCAGAGTCATTGCAGAGGCAAAGTGGATTCTTTTACCTGCTTCATTTCTGTCAAAGCGTTTTGTTAAAAATGTATGATGATTACTTCCAAATCTTTGAGCTTTACACTCAGACATAATAACTCCGCAATTTGCAGCTATTCTGGAAATAACATATTCCCATGCACCTGTGTTTTTTTCATCTTTACCGCTGGGGAATTTTGCTATCCATAAATGACCCTTTTCATCCAGAATATTTGCTTTAGGTCTTGCTCCTCCAAGAGATGAGCCCGGAGCGAACAGCATATTGATCCATTTTATGTGTTCAGAAGAGTAGATTTCATCGTCGTTTTCAACATGCAGGCTGGCGTATTCAAGCTCTCGTATTGAACTCCATGGCGGAGTCGCCAGAGATTTGTTATTATCCATAAAATCTCCTTCCGGAGATGATTTAAAGCGAAGTGCTCCCATTCTGTTTCCGTCAAAAACACCCAGCAAATAGTCTGTTTCAGTTAAAGTACGCGTAATTCTGTTTTCTGCTCTGGCTAAAATGGACTCTCTCTTCCGCATTAAAGTACGTCCCCATCTGTCCGGAGCCGAATCAAGAAAAAGTCCAAAGTTGGTTTTGTCGACTTTCAAATATTGTTTCCCGGAAAATTCAGATAAATCGGGGTCCAGTGATCGAAAACTAATGTTATTTATCCAGTTCTTATCGTTTTCGTATGAAAAAACCTCTTTGCCCCTGATCACTTCACTATAAAGTACGCCCATAAAGATTGGCTCTTCAGATCTAAACCAATCCATATAAACATATATTTCTTTATTCTGTGCCATAACTTATTTTTTAGAAGCTCTCTCTTTAACTTTGAATCGGGCATCTTGCAATCTTCTCCCTAGTTCATCATCTTTTGCCACCAAGAGAAGATCTTTGTCCAGGCCCAGTATCGCCAGGACTCTGAAATAATATCCTATAGCAACACCTTCGTCCCCTTTTTCAATTTTAATTAGTGTATTTCTGGAAATCGATGCACGCTCAGAGACTTGCTCGGATGATAAATCTCTGCGCAATCTGGCATATTTTATATTTTCTCCAAATTCAGCAAGAATTCTTGATTGAGCTGGAAGTAGAGGCCGTTTCATTTGTATAATGTTTATAATAATGAACAAATATATGTAATATTGTTCATAATAATACACATTATGTATAAAATATAATCCTCGACAGTATATCCAGGATCTGTGCAGCCATACCTTAGAGCAAGGTTTAGAACAACATATTTAGAATCCTATGCCAATACCTATTGTTGGCAAAACTCTGGTATAGTAATGAGCTCCGGCGTATATAATGAATGAGGATTTTTTCTTTTTGCCGTAGAATGAGAGACCGATTTTTGGTTCTATGCTGATTCTGTCGTTTGGAGTTGCGGAGTCTTCAAAATTCAATGTGTAGCCGGCGTTGACTGAGAGAAACGGGATTATGCTTCTCTTTTCCAGGTCTGCGAAATTGACTTTTCCATAGAGGTATGGAGTTGCGGTAATAAAATGGATTGTTGATATTCCCAAACCTGCCGATAGTCTGGAACTAATGTTTAAACCAATAGTTGCAGATGCTTCGGAAAGGATTCCGGACATCTGGTTTGTGTGGACCAGGATGGGTCCTGCCTGAAATTCTGCAAAGAGTTTTTTTGCCGGTGTTTGGTTCTGTGCGATAAGGGAGAGTGCCGGTACAATTGAGATAATGATAACTGCGAATACCTTTTTCATGACAGAAATATTTTATTACTAAAGGTAAACAAAAAAGTTCTGCCTCAGAGGAAAAGTGTCAAATATCTTATAATCTGAACATTAGCAAAAATTTGAAAATTCCGTAAAACACAAATAATCAGCGATTTGACACTTTACCTCTGAGGCGATGGCAGGTTCCGGGCAGGTTCTACAAACAAAATTGTTAATTTTGGGGTCAAATTTAGCCTATGTCACAAGTTCCAGCAGCTGCGTTTGCAGACACCAAACCCCACTACAACATTCTTGACGGACTCAGAGGAGTTGCGGCACTTACTGTTGTATGTTTTCACATTTTTGAAGCATTTGCAACCAGCCATGTAGACCAGAAGATTAACCACGGCTATCTGGCTGTCGATTTCTTCTTTATCCTTTCGGGATTTGTGATGGGATATGCATATGACGACCGCTGGAAAACCATGTCGGTTTGGGAGTTCTTCAAAAGGAGGATTATCCGCCTTCACCCAATGGTGGTTATTGGAGCGCTTATTGGGGCTGCGATGTTCTATACTCAGGGATGCTCTGTATGGGATGTGTCCAAAATTTCAATAGCGGCTCTTTTGATTGCCACACTGCTGAATGCCTTTTTGATTCCGGCCACACCGGGTACCGAGATAAGGGGAGTAGGAGAGATGTATCCGCTCAATGGCCCAAGCTGGTCGCTTTTTTTTGAGTATATAGGAAATATTCTTTACGCTCTGTTTATCCGCAGACTTCCTACAAAGGCTCTCTCTCTGCTTGTTGGTGCGGCAGGAGCCGGCCTCGCAATTTTTGCAATCTGGGGCCCGTACGGCGATATTTGCGTTGGCTACTCACTTACCGGCGATAACATACTTGGCGGAACTCTGCGTCTGTTATTCTCATTCTCAGCGGGTCTGCTTATGTCCAGAGTTTTCAAACCGGTTAAAAAAATAAAGGGTGCTTTCTGGATTGGAGGCCTTGCGATTGTGGTTTTATCTGCAATTCCGCGCATTGGCGGCGCAGATCACTACTGGATGAATGGTCTTTATGACACTTTGTGCTTTGCGGTTGCTTTTCCGCTGATTGTCTATATTGGAGCATCAGGGGAGATTAAGGGCAGGCTGGCAACCAAACTGTGCAAGTTCCTGGGGGATATCTCATATCCGCTCTATATGGTTCACTATCCATTCATTTACCTCTACTATGCATGGGTAAAGAATGAGAACCTAACCTTTGTGCAGTCTCTGCCCGGCGCAGCTGCACTCTTTATCGGGTCAATATTGCTGGCATACCTGAGTCTGAAGCTCTACGACGAGCCTGTAAGAAGGTTCCTTACAAAGTATCTGCTCCGTAAGAAGAGTTAAGAAATTCCCGCCAGTCGTATTCTGCCTTGCGGAGTCTGTCCATTATTGCGATGCCTATCCCTTCCGAAGGCACCGGCTCTGCAATGATTAACTCAATCTGAGGGTCGTCTTCAAAAGAGTGCATGGCCTCAAACATGTTTACCGCGTAGTCCTTCAGATCATTTGTCTGAGAGACTTTTATCACCTTAAGGTATCCGCCTTCGAGCTTCCCGGAAAATGAGATAAGGCCGGCTTTGGATTTCTCAATATGTAATAGTTCTGTGTCTGCTATCAGAAGCATTTTTCTTGGGCTGTAGTGGGATTTTAGCATCCCGGGGGCCGACAGCTTCTCTACTTCTGAGCTTCCGTCAAACGGGACAACCTTTTCCAGCTCCTCTTTTGTGATGATTCCGTTTCGCAGAATCTGGAACCCAATCTCTGTAAGCCTTATAATTGTCGATTCAATTCCAACGGTTGTTTTTCCGCCGTCAAGGATATAATCTACATTGGGAAGCTGCTTCTGAACGTGGGCTGCTGTTGTTGGGCTGATGCGCCCGAATTTGTTTGCGCTGGGGGCTGCTATGGGACAGTTTGACCTGGTTATGAGCTCCAGGGCAATCTCGTTTTTTGGCATTCTCACTCCTACTGTGGGCAGGCCGGAGGTCACAAGATCAGGAACTATGCTGCTTTTTGGGAGTACCATGGTAAGCGGCCCGGGCCAGAATTTCTCTGCCAGTTTATAAATCCTCTCGTCAATATTGTCTGCAACTGTTTCCAGCTGGGCCATGGTAGAAATATGCACAATGAGCGGGTCAAAAGAGGGGCGCTCCTTGAGTTCAAATATCTTTGCCACTGCCAGCGGGTTTAATGCGTTTGCGCCAAGCCCGTAAACTGTTTCAGTAGGAAAGGCTACAAGCTTCCCCTCCTGAATACATTTTGCGGCAAATTCTATGTTATTTGTACTTTTCATCTTTCCTGTGTCTGATAAAATATCGCTGCAAAGATAGTGAGATAATTTTAATCGAAATTGTATAATAGAAAATACAAAATGTTATAAAAATTGTATTTTCGAAAATACAATTATCTTTGTGTAAAATATTATCAATTATGGAAAATCTTTTTTCTGTGTTCAGGTATTTGATTTCAAGAACTGAACTGGGCTTTGTAAGATATTTGTATTCAACCATAAACTGGAACAACAGGCTTATCGCAATTGTGGGAGCTCGTGGAGTCGGTAAAACAACGATGCTCTTTCAGCATATTAAATTAAACTATGATGTCAATTCTCAGGATGTATTATATGCATCACTTGATAACCTCTGGTTTGCAAATCACTCATTACTGGAACTGGCAGATGAATTCCATAAAAGCGGAGGTAAGGCACTTTTTTTTGATGAAGTGCATAAATATAAGGGGTGGTCGAGAGAGATAAAGAACATATATGATTCTTATCCCCAACTGAAAATAGTTTTTACAGGATCTTCCATGCTGGATATTCACAAGTCCGGAGGAGACCTCAGCAGAAGGGCTGTCAAATATACTTTACGAGGCATGTCGTTAAGAGAATACATTGAATATGAACATGGAATAAAGCTGGAACCATTATCTCTTGAAGATTTACTTACCAATCACATTGCAATCGCAACAGAAACAGGCAAGAAAATAAGACCGGTTTCTGTTTTCAAAGAGTATGTCAGAAGCGGATATTTTCCTTATTATAAAGAAGATAAAGAGGGGTATCATAATAGGGTCATGGAAACTATTAATACAATAATTGAAGTGGATTTACCGGCAAACCTGGAAATCGAGTATAGCACCATTATAAAAATTAAGAGACTTTTCTCAATTATTGCGACAAGTGTACCCTTTAAGCCAAATATCAGCAAACTTGCAGAACAGGTAGGGACAACAAGACCAAGTTTATTAAATTTTCTGGAGGCTTTAAACAGGGCTCAGGCAATCCTAATACTTGACAAGGAGGCTCAGGGGCTAAAGAGACTGGTTAAACCGGAAAAGGTATATCTGGGTAATACTAACTATGCATATGCAATATCCGGAGAGAGTGCAGACATTGGTAATGTAAGGGAGACCTTTTTTTATTCGATGGTTTCGGCTGCAAATAAGGTGAGTTATTCAGATCAAACTGACTTTATTGTTGACGGGCATTACAATTTTGAAATAGGAGGCAAGGATAAGGGGCAAAAACAGTTATCCGGCTTAAAAAACGGATTTGTGGCAAAAGATAATATCGAGACGGGAACAGGTAATCAGATTCCGTTATGGATGTTTGGGATGCTTTATTAATTCCGGTTTCCTGTAAAAGTCGTTTAGTGAGTTTGTGTAGTAGCTGTAGTTGATTTTGTTGCTGCGCTGGAAGATGCGTGGCTCTTTGTGACCTGTAGGTACAAGGGTTAATTTACTCATTCCGTTGATCCTATTGAATTTATCGGAGTCGAGTGTCTTCTGGTCGAAGAGGATGTCGAAGTAGAAGAGGTATTTTCCAATCCATTTGATGTAGCTGTCTGAGTCCTCTTTGCTGAGCGGACCCTGTTTGTTGACAAGCACTAGGCCTGCATCTTTATTATAGATGGCTTTCTGGAACTCTACTCCTGTGAGAGGGGTTCCGTTAAGGGTGGGCATAATATTGAACTGAGGGTCTATGTAAATCCATTTGCCAAGCTCATTTGAGTAGACCTCTGAAACGACGTGTCCGGCACCGCGTCTGACTTTCTCGACATCTCTGGTTTTAAGGCCCAGTGTTCTTGCCGGTATTCCAATACTGTTGTGGGCGGCGGTTGCAACAATTCCGTACTCTACGCAGCGGAACTGCTTGCCCTGTCTTGCTTCTGATAGAATTGTGAGGGCATCGGATTTGGTTGGTGTGTTACTGCCGTTGTGCGACCACTGTTTGCTGGTCCAGTCAAGAATTGTCTTGATTTTTTCAAGTTCGCTCTGGCCTGCTGTAAGCTGCTCCAGGTTGTTGGCGGTTCTGAGCTCTTTCAGGAAGGTGTTGTTAAGGGTGTCGGCATAATGAAACTGGTAGAGGGAATTGGGGGCGTCGGTTGTGTAGGAGATATCCATCAGCTTAGCTGAGGGGCTGATTTTTACAAGCTGGTAGAATGAGGTGCAACCGGATAAAAGGATGGCTGCGATGATGAGGGGGAGGGGGTTTTTGTTCATGGGTTAGTCATTTATATTTAAAAATATTTGAACTCAACTTATGAACAGCAATAATAGTTCATTTTTATCAATATTGGATAATTATCAAAACATTAATCATGATATTTTGTGTAATAAAAAAGCAGGAATGCAAATTTCCTGCTTTAAATATATTCAATGTTTTTGAGTTAACTATTCGGTTATTTCTTAACAGATAGACCTTCAAAAATTAGATCTTCTCCTATTGCGTCAACTAAATTAATAGGGGGTAATACTATGGTATTAAGGACGGTAGTATCTGTTTTTGCGTGAATAATCCCTCGTGCAGTGCCTACAACAATAGTAGCCATATAACGTAAAAAGTCAACAGGAACTTTATTCTGATTTTTAATATAGTCGATGCCATCTTCTGCAATGTCGAAATGGCAAGCCACTTCGAGTATAAGAATTAAATTTTCCTGCTGTGTAAATTTAATATTCGAAGTACACCTTATTTGCGAAAAATCAGACTTTAAGTCAAAATTATAATTTGTATCAATATTAACATTTTCCCCATTGATAAACTTATCGGGAAAAATTGCAAATTGTTTTGTCTCAATTAGACTTATTCTATATGGAATCATTACGCAGCTAAACTATAATTATTATCTTTTTTATAAGTAGAACCAGCACCTGAATTGGAGCTTGCTCCATATGAACAATCTTCCGAAATATAACTATTAAGATCTTGGAACTCTAATTTTGGAGCTTTGCCAATTGCAAGAGATAGTTCAACAATTTTACTTAATTTATAATTAAAATCACCATTAAGTAGTTGAGTGACATATCCTTTTGTGTACCCAAGATGATTAGCGAGTTGGGTATTATTCATTTTTTTCTTTTTCTTGAATTCATCGAGCTCTCGAAACAATTCAATCTGAAGTTTTGCGATCCAATAGCCTTTACTACTAAGAAGTTCAGCCCTTGTTTTCATTTTTGTTATTTTTTTGAGAAATAATAAATTGACTCTTTATTGCTCGGAATTTATTAATATCATCTTTCTGAGAATTCTTGTATCCGCACATAACAACTAATTTGCAATTAGGTTGCTTTATTGCATAAACACGGATATGATTACTTTTGAATTCATACTCTTTGACGTTGTCTTTTGCCCCTTTAAGTTCTCTAAATTTATTTTCTGGTAAAGACTGAAGATTTGCAACAGCCTCCATATAGTAATAAATACTTTCCATCTCAGTCTTGTATTTTTCTTCTAAAGAGTCCTCAAACTGGTCAAGAAGAGATACTCCATTAACAACTAGTTTGTTAATAACTTGCTTTCCATTTATAGCATCTATTTTTTGGACTGCAAAAGTAGGCATAAAATTGTTTAGTTGCAACTAAACTTTATTATTTTTCAATCTTGAATTCAAAATTGATAGATGTATTAATTGCGACACGCTTTGTCTTTCAGGAAGAACATCAGACCAAAGAAATTAGGGATAGATAATACCAGGGAAGTTATGCTCATCAACTCTGGTTTTTGCAAATATGTGAGCAATCCGCTTATTAACATAGCAAGGAATATGGCGGAAAACCAGGAGATGATATATCGTTTGAGCTCTCTCAGGTTTATGAAGTCTTTGTCTTTTCGCAGTATGATCATAACGCCGAATGCGGCTATTAGGATCAATACAATTGCATTTAATACAGATGAGTAGAGATATGGGATTGTGTTGTACTTATTTTGAATAATCCAAAGTACAATTGCCACGGTTTTGATAAAAATTACTGAAATTATAAGAATGTTTTCAACCTTGTAATTGTGCTGTTTTAAATATCCGGAAACAGCGTAGTAAAAGCCGATTATTCCAACGAAAGAGACAATTACTGCAATAAGTCTGTGTGTTTCAGTAAACTGATCGCTTACGTCGAATAGTGAACTTATAACAGCAGTGCTGATGTAGTTAGCGATTAGCAATATTGTGCTGATGATTCCGACGAGCCTTTTTGTTTCCATGATCTGGTTTTTAAAATTTATTTGTCGGGGGCAATGTTGTGTAAATTTAAGACTTTTATTTAATATTCAAGTGTTTGGGAGATTCTGATTCGTGAAAATGTAAAGTTGTACTTTATATATTCATGAAAAAATAAGAGCTGTCATCTCTTTTGATGGCAGCTCTTTTAATTAAGTTGCGGTTGTAAACCTTTTTGGACTTGTGAACCATTGTTCGTGACCGGACGGGGTGTCCGTGGGCCTCAATCTCTTCCTCTCTGGAGGCTCTGCGGTTGGCAAGGAGGAAGTCGGCCTCAGTGATTGTTAATTTCTTCTTTTTCATATTCTCATGAATTGGGAGGCAAAGGTAGAAAAGGGTTTTAATTTATTTGAGTTCGGTGAGATAAATCAGGATGCAGATCATGAGGATGGTGAGGATCAGAAAGAGGATGTCGGCTTTTAGTTTGCCGTTTTTCTTGATTTTTATGTCGTAGACTATGCGCTTTATTCGTCTGGTGAGGAGGAATGCGGCCAGTGGGATGAGGAGGATGTATAGGGTGGGCATGGGGTGTATGTTTACAGAAAATAAATACTAGAACGCGTACCCGAGCTTCAGGTCCATTGCCAGCACTGCTTCCCAGTTGCTGCTTCCAATAATATTGGTTCCGACTCCTGCTGCCACTTCAAAAATGAAGTGCTCGCCCATTGTTCTTTTCAAACCGTATTTGGGTACTATAAGGATGTATTGGCTTGCCTCGGCATTGTTGCCAATACTAAAACCTGGCTGATAATCTGCAGATACTGCAATGTAGTTTGCGGAGTTGTTAATGGTTTTCTTGCCTTTACTGAATCTTTTGGACAGATTGTAGTAATATCTTGGTTCTATTCTGAGTGACGGAGCTATATACCAGTAGTTGCCGTTGAAAGTTCCTGAGCCAAAACCTCCGTTAAGGATAAGTTCCATGTTCAGTGTAGAATGTTGGGCTATTGGATGCTCGTAGGAGTAAGATAGTCCTACCAATGGTCCTTTAATACTGTGGCTTCTTTGGGTATTGGCATTTTGTGCAGTTAAGCTGCAGTAGGTGGTTAAGATTAGTGTTATCAGCAGGAGTTTTTTCATGGTTTGTTAGTTTAGCTTGCTAAGTTGTACTAAGTTAGTGGTTTGAGGGGGAATTGCAAAATAATGTTGGATTTTTGGGAGTGGGTCGTTTTGCTTGGGGTTACAACTTGGTGCTAAATGTGTAAACGGTCCTCTGGACTAAATGATTTATACTCTCGTTTTATCAATGCTAAAATAACTATTACTAAATTGTTTTATAGTTTAGTCCAGTTATTTAGGGGGCTGATACATTGGCTGGTGCTACCTGCAAATGTGCTTGACTACGAAGCGTTGGCAATGTTGTTGTAACTGTTTCCTTCAATGATGTTAAATGTATTGGGTCTAAAGTGTTAACTGAATTTATAATGATGTCAACTACTGCTTGACATTCAGCCAGGTCAGCAAATTTCATAAACTTGTCTGTGGTTAAGTTGTGGCTGTAATAGTGCATAAATTTTCTTGCCCTTTCACATTCAACTGGATTAGTAATTAACTTGTCAATGCTTTCATCAATTTTGTTTCTCTCTAAATATTTAAAGTTTAAAAAGGTTTCTACAAATCGTCTTGCTACGTTTGGCAAGTGATATAAAAACTCATACGTGTCAGTTGGATTTGTTTGGAAGTTTTGTAGTAATGAAAACAAATAGGCGTATTCAGAATTGAATGAAGTCAGCAAGTTTCCGTTTTGTTTGATTACAGATTCGTCTTTGTATGAATTTTTATGTCTTTCAATAATCCAATAATCTTTTGTGTCGTTTTTCAAGCCTTTAAACCAGTCAAAAACTAGGTTGTGAAAATCAAAATTATGTGTAGAGATAAACAGTTGTTTACATTTTGACCGATGTGTCTTTTTGCTTAATGCAGGGTCGAACTTGAATTCATAAAATGTATTCTTAATAAACGAATAGATGTTAAATAAATGATTTGAATCCAAACTCGAAATTGGGTCGTCAATGTAAATTATTGTGTCAGCTAATTTGTTATTTTGTTCTTCAAGTTTTGCTGTGAAATAGGAAAATGCAATTGCTGTTTTTTCTCCTTCACTCAAATTTTTTGCAACATCTGTACCCCTTAAAAGTTGAAACTTTTTATCTGTAGTTGGAGAAATTTGAATATCGTCTTTACCAAAAAATATTTTTAAAAAATCATTAACTACTCCTGCTCCTTTAACTGTTTCGTCAAGTTGAGATTTAATTGCGGTAATTTCTTGCTTCTGTGCATCAATGGTTACGCCTTTTGCATCAATTGCAGTTTGCTCGTTTGCAAGTTGGGTTTGAATAGCTGAATAAGTTTCAACAGTTTCAAACTCTGCTGCAAAATGCTCTTTAAGTTTTTCAATTGCAGCATTTTTTTCAGTTGAAAAACCTGCTGTTCTTTGGTCGTTTGTCCTGATTACAGCATTAAAATTTGTTAGTGATGTTTCAAGGGTGGTTTTATTATCAGTAAATAAGGTAACATCAAGTTTGTCGAAAGGCTTGTTTTTCTTTCTTTCTAAATCTTTAATCAGAGAAGTTATTGAATTGTTGAAATTGGATATTTCTGTTTCAAGCAATGGCTTCTTCGTTTTGAAGTCAGGAAGCAAGTCAGAATAAAATGCTGTTTCTGTTGGTAAAGGAGTCCCTAAATTAATTTTTGAATCTATTAATTTTTGGAGTATGATTTCAATATCTGTTTTTAGCAGGTCATAATCTTTCGAAAAATGCTCATTTAACTTTGGTAGTAAATCGGTTGGCAAAATATTTCCACAAAATTCGCAATAAGTTTTTCCTTCGTGTAAACTTTTACCAGTTTCCACCCAGTCGCTTATTGGTTTACTGTCTAGTAGTTTTTGAATTCTATTAGTAGATGCGGCTTGTCTATGTAAAATTGTTTCTACTTCAGTTTTAAGAGTCTCTATATCTGCAATTGAAAAAGTTACTTCTCCAATTGTTGGTTTTTGTTCATTAGAAATAGCTTGTGCTTTATATTTATCGAAATCAGATTGTGAAAGGGTATAAGTAGCAACTGATGTTTTAACTTTTTCAACAATAGGTAAAAAATGCCGACTATCAAATGGTCTTATACTTAATAAAGTACCAATGTCTCTTGCTTTATTTGTAACTGCTCCGTTTATTCGGTTTTGCTTTTCTGTTCTTAATCTTTTAGATTCTGCAAGCTCTGTTTCTGAGTTTCCGAAGTCTGCTTCCTTCCGTTTTAGTTCATTTTGCAGCTCAATATTTTCTTCACCAAGTAAAAAAATAGGTTCAATGTTGTCTGAATCCCATTTCAAGTTTTCTTTAATAAAATCTGAATTGAAAACACGAATGTTTGGTTTTATTGCAAATGTATTATCATATTTTGCAGTTGCATTTTCAAATTCAAAAGTTGCCATCAAATAATCATCGTGCAATTTTCCTTTCTCCAAACACCTAAAAACTCTTGAAAGTGTTGTTTTTCCTGAATAATTCCAACCATAAATTAGATTGAAAGTTTTGAATTCTGGCAAAGTAGAGCCATTGATGTTTTTTAAAACGCCAAAGTCCTTAATTTTATTGATTTTAGTAATCATTGTTTATATTCAAGTTACTTACCCGATTTTCTTCTGTTGTCATCCTTACATAACATTTGGCAATTTTCAGCAGTAGTCTGACCGCCTAAATGCCAAGGTGTGATATGGTCAGCTTCCATTTCTTCAATTTTATATTCTTCGGTGCATACTGGGCAAATACCTTTTTGTCTTTTTACAATGAACGCCAACTTGTCTATAGCTATACTTAAGCTAAGTTTAGCTCCTTAAATATGGTTAGCTAAACATACCTTTTGTAAGGATTATCAATTACGCTCTAAAAGTAGAATTTAATTCATTAGAATCCAATACCTTCCCCGGTCAAATTGTTGGAAATCTATTTGACGAACGATATTGTAACCATTATAAAAGTGAATGCTATAGCGTTATTTAGAAATTGAGATATTAAACTTCGTCATCTCCTTTTCCTTGAGTTTGTCCACTACTTTGATATATGGTTTCATTGACTTGTAGTCGTAGTGGCCAGTCCACTCCCTAATAACATGGGGCGGTATGCCCAGATAGAGTCCGTTGACAACGAATGTTCTCCTGCCACAATGGCAAGAGAGAAGTGCATAATTTGGATGTACCTCTTCAATCCTTTCGTTCTGCCTGAAATACACAATCCTCTGTGGAGATTTAATTCCTGCATTGAACCCCATCTCTTTTAATGCCTTGTTCATCTTCTGATTGCTGACTACAGGCAGACCTAAGTTGTTCTTAAAACGCATCTTCTTGTACTTATTCAGGATGGCCTGACTGATGTTGTTTAGTTCAATCTTAATTCCATCGACTGTCTTTTGTGTCACCACAAAGATATGGTCAGGGAAGATGTCTGTTCTCTTCAATTTAGCAATATTATAACTAGTATATTGAATTTGTTGATCAGATATGCCTATCAATATTGCTAAACAATATATACTTGATTGTGCTTCATCTACGTCAGGAAATAGATATTTTAAGAATCCCCAAAAGATTATCACTAAAATTGTTTCTGACTAATATATTATATTTTTAGTGGTTTTCATTTTAGCTTTTTCATCGACTTAATTTCAATTATTGATCTCATCTGGTTAATGGCAACTTTGTTAAGTTGTATTAGCCGTTCCTGTTGAGATAATCCTTGTCGGATTAGAAAGGCGTTATTATGAATCTATTTGTACCGGAATCTCGTCCAATTACCCCTAATTCGGGGTAATTAAAATCAGAATAAAGTTATGACATTTGGATCATATGTAATTGTCAATTAAACAAATTGTGGCGGGAATAATATAAATATTATTGGTTGGAATGGGATTGCCTCGTTTCACTCGGCGTTCCCCGGTGGGGGTGCTTCAAAGTGGAAAAAGCCCATCTGCCGTGCGGCAGATAAAGCAAAAAGAAAAGACCGCTTTTGAGTAAACTCAAGCGGTCTTCCTTTTTTTGCTTTGCCCTAACGGGCTGGGCTTTTTCTTCTTTGGCGGTGAGGGGGGGATTCGAACCCCCGGAACCCTTACGAGTTCGGCAGTTTAGCAA
>PHDT01000042.1 GCA_002842695.1 Bacteroidetes bacterium HGW-Bacteroidetes-10
GAATTTGATATCTGTATTCTTTCAATAATGAACTTACAAAGAGAATCAATATATATTAATTTAACATTAGCATCAATGTGAATCGATGGATTTTCTCCATTAATCAATTGGTGAGCAAAAGTTGCAATAAAGGTATTGTAATATGGCTTGGAAAAAGGCCCGTATACATTTGGTACAATCATTCCTGTAAAAGAAGCTCCACACTTTTTTGCCCAGTTTTCAAATAATTCTCTGCCCTCTTTTTTTGATTTTCCATAGAGATTATCCAGTTCTTCCTGAGTGGAAGACGAGAAGAAAATATACGGGGCAACATTTTCTGCCTCCATCGCAAGAATAAGTTGTTTCGCAAGAGATAGATTTGTATCATATATCACCTGAGGGTCAGGATGTCTGTTCAATGCTGCCAGATGAACAATTACATCGCAACTTTTAACAAATATTTTTAGTTGAACCTCATTATTGAAATAGGAATCATCGAAGGGAATTCTCTCAATCTCTTTATGAAGGGCCAAAGTGTTGTACAAATGAGTTCCGACAAAGCCTGCTTGTCCAGTTATACCTACTCTCATAAGTTAGATTGATAAATCTTTTTTGATAATATCAAGTTTTAAAAGGAGCTCTTCCATCCCCTCTAAATCTAGCTGTTTAGTATTATGTGAATGATAATCTTCAATTTTTGAAACTTCCTCTTCTCCTTCGACAAAATATTTGTCATAATTTAAATCTCTCGAGTCACACGGAACCCTAAAATAGTCACCCATATCTATACTCTTACCCATCTCTTCTCTCGTCACAAGAGTCTCATATAATTTTTCTCCGTGTCTGGTTCCAATTACCTTTATTTTTGTCTCAGCTTTATATAAATTTACTAATGATTTTGCAAGGACATCTAATGTTGCGGCCGGAGCTTTTTGAACAAAAAGGTCACCGTTTTTGCCATTTTGGAAGGCATATAGCACTAAATCGACAGCATCTTCAAGTGTCATCATAAATCGAGTCATTCTTGGATCTGTAATAGTTATTTCCTTCCCGGATTTAATT
>PHDT01000019.1 GCA_002842695.1 Bacteroidetes bacterium HGW-Bacteroidetes-10
CTCAAAAAAGAACTAACGCTCTACTCTTTTATTGTACTACTTTAAATTGTACTTGTCTTCCATAATGTCAATGAACTTTCCCGTAAAAAAAACGGCGTTTAAACCGTTATCCCGTTTGGGGAGTGCAAAGGTATGCACTTTTTTTTAATTCCCAAATTTTTCTTCATTTTATTCGAAAATATTTTTCAGAATTTAACCTCTGTAATTGTTCCCGAATATTTCAAATAACTTGTTCCTTTTGGGGAGTGCAAAGATAGGCAGGAAATGGTATATTCCAAAAATATTATGATTAAATTTGCATAAACCTCTAACATCAAAATAACAATGTATTGCAGAAATTGTGGTAACGAAGTATCAGACAAAGCGATAGTATGTGTCGCTTGTGGTATTCATCCTCTAGCCGGCAATAGAATTTGCTCTAATTGCCGCGCAGCTACTCCTGAATCGGCTACTTATTGCACCAAATGTGGTGTTGCACTTATGGACAGATCTAATGAATCTGAGTTTGACTGGCTCACGACATTGCTTCTATGTATTTTTTTGGGAACCTTCGGAATACATCGATTCTACACAAAAAGCATAGGAATAGGTCTTATTCAGCTCTTTACTCTTGGAGGTTGTGGAATTTGGGTCTTAATAGACCTTATAATGATTGTGGTTGGAAGCTTCCGTGATGGTTATGATAAGATACTGGTTAATAAAACGAGGGTATAAAGTCACCTTTCTACTCTTTCTTGCTGTAGCTCCAGTTGTTTTCTTTTTCTGGCCTTCTGAATACATATATAACGGACATACAATATGTATTTTCAGAAACTTGCTGGGAACTGAATGCTACGGGTGCGGTATGGTTCGTGCATTATATTCAGCACTCCATCTCAGATTTGCTGAATCGGTAACATATAATATTCTCGTAATTATTGTTGGGCCACTCCTATTATTCGTATGGGGTAAAACATTATACAGAGGTATTAAGTCTGAAAAATATTAATACCTTTGCCAATCATAAGTGATTAATACCTACCAATGCAGTCAGACAAAATCGTTATAATTCCTACCTACAACGAAAAGGAAAACATAAGGAAAATTATTGAAGCAATTCGCTCTCTGGAAGAAAATTACCATATACTAATTGTAGATGATGGTTCTCCTGATGGAACTGCTGACATTGTAAAAGAACTGCAAACTAAATACTCAGACTCTCTTTATCTGATTGAACGAGTGGGAAAACAGGGCCTTGGCACTGCATATATTACAGGATTCAACTGGGCTTTAACACACCAATATGAATATGTATTTGAAATGGACGCAGATTTCTCCCATAGTCCTAATGATCTTCCAAAGCTATATCACGCATGTCTAGATGGGGCACATCTTGCTATCGGTTCCCGTTATTGTAATGGTATAAGCGTAATCAACTGGCCTATCGGGCGCGTTATAATGTCATATTATGCATCTGCATATGTAAGAAAGGTTCTTGGAATGAAAATCTTTGATACAACTGCAGGATTCAAATGCTACAGAAGAGCTGTTTTAAACACCATTGACTTCGAAAAGATAAAAATGAAGGGCTATGGTTTCCAGATAGAAATGAAATACAATACCCATCGTCTTGGTTTTACAATAAAAGAAGTTCCAATTATCTTCGTCGACCGAACAGAGGGTACTTCAAAAATGAGCAGTGGTATTTTTGGAGAAGCTTTCTGGGGAGTCCTCAAAATGAAGTTTCGACGTATCAGACCGAGAGTGGCTTCAAATCCACAAACCTAATGACTACTTTAATAAGGAATTGTACAATTGTTAATGAAGGAATCTCTTTCAGAGGGGGACTTCTGATTGATGGAAGCTACATTTCTGAAATTTTTTGTGAACCATGTATCTATCCTGATGCTGATAAAATTATCTATGCTGAGGGTTTAATACTAATGCCAGGCTTAATAGATGATCAGGTTCATTTCAGAGAACCCGGAAATTGTGTAAAGGGAACAATTGAAAGTGAAAGTAAAGCTGCGATTCTTGGAGGTGTAACATCCTTTATGGAGATGCCAAATACAAATCCTCCAGCTGTCACCCTTGAAGAGCTTGAAAAAAAGTACTCAACGGCTTCTGACACATCATATGCAAATTACTCCTTTTATCTTGGCGGTTCTAATGACAACCTTAAGGAGATTCTAAATGCAGATCCGGAAAACATATGCGGAATAAAACTTTTTATGGGTTCATCTACCGGCAACATGCTGGTTGATAATCCTGATTCTCTTGAAAAAATCTTTTCAAAATCCAAAATGACTATTGCTACTCATTGTGAAGAAGAGAAAATTATTCAGACGAATTTACAAGTTGCACGGGAAAAATTTGGAGAGAATATCCCTTTCTCATATCACCCGGTCATCAGAAACAGAGAATCTTGTATTCAATCAACAAAAAAGGCTTTAGAACTGGCTCTCAGAAATAATGCATCACTTCACATACTTCATATTTCCACAAGAGAGGAGCTGGAACTGATCAGGGAAGCTCAGCAGATAAATCCAGAAATTTCAGGAGAGGTATGCGTTCACTATATGTTGTTAGACAGCAGCCAGTATGAAAAATATGGCAGCAGAATGAAATGTAATCCAGCTATAAAGGAGAGGGAAGACCGGGATGCAATTATTTCAGCTGTTAAAAACGGGATCATAAAAGTTGTCGCTACCGATCATGCTCCTCATACAATTGAAGAGAAGAAAAATGGATATTTGTCAGCTCCATCTGGGCTTCCTCTTATTCAGCACAGCTTTCAGATAATGTGGAAACTTCATCTTGACGGACATTTCACAATATTTGACATAGCTGACAGAATGGCCCACTCCCCTGCCGACAGGTTTCACGTTAAACAAAGAGGATATATAAGAGAGGGCTATTATGCCGATTTATTCCTTTTTAATCCTGAGGAATTCCAGGTGATTTCTAAAGATAATATTGCTTACAAATGCAATTGGTCTCCATTTGAAGGCGAAAAATTGCCTGCAAGCATTGTTCATACTTTTGTGAATGGAGTACAGGTCGTTGAAGAAGGCAGAGTTACCGGCATTAAAGCCGGAATGAGATTAAAATTCATATATGAAAAATAGAGGCGAAGCGATTATTGTTTACAGTTCTATTATTACTGCTGTAATATTCTGGGGATTCTCATTTATATGGACAAATTCACTCCTCAGACAAAATTTTCCTCCAATAGCTCTGGTTTTCTTTCGAATGCTTTTTGCCGCAATCCTTCTGTTTATTGTTTCATTTGCTGCCAGAAAACTAGAAAAAGTAAGAAGAAAGGACTACGGATGGTTTTTGCTCCTGGTACTTCTGGAACCATTCATTTACTTTATTGGAGAGACATTCGGCCTTCAGATTGTAAACTCCCCTACTCTTGGATCAATCATTATTGCCACTATTCCAATTTTTGCTCTGGTTCCCGGGATGCTCATATACAAGGAAAAGATAACAGCAATTAATATTGTGGGAGTATTTGTCACTCTTCCGGGTATTTTACTGGTAGTATTTGACAAAGGAGCAATTTCAGTTGATCATTACTGGGGTATTCTGCTCTTGTTCCTTGCGGTATTTGCTGCTGTGGGCTATTCTGTTGTAGTAAAGAGGCTTGCAAAAACATATAACAGTTATACAATTGCAACCTATCAGCATATACTTGGAGCTTTATATTTTCTTCCTCTGTTTATAATATATGATTACGATACATTCTCTCTGAGTATGTTCACTCCTGATGTGCTGAAGCCGCTGTTATTCCTGGCTATCCTGTGTTCCTGCACAGCATTTATTCTATTTATTAACTCAATTAAGGCTCTGGGAATTGCCAGGGCGAATATTTTCACAACCCTGGTTCCTGCAATATCTGCATTTGGAGCCTATATGCTGGGCCAGGAGAGCCTTAACCTTATGAAAATTGCAGGTATTACAATTGTTGTTGCAGGAGTGATTGTGGCGCAAAGAGAAAAGAAATAGAAAACACCATTAGGTAATATTTTTCATACTAAGCTGAATACGACCTCTTTTAAGATCAACCTCAACAACTTTTACCTTGACAACTTGCTGAAGTTTCACAACTTCAGACGGAGATGAAACAAACCGGTCGCAAAGCTGAGAAATGTGTACAAGCCCGTCTTGTTTGATTCCAATATCTACAAATGCTCCAAAGTTGGTAATATTTGTAACAATTCCAGGGAGTATCATCCCTAGCTGCAAGTCTTCTATTGTATGAATATCTGGCGCAAATTCCATTACCTGGGCAAGTTTTCTTGGATCACGGCCTGGTTTTGAAAGCTCCTCCATAATATCATTCAAGGTAGGCAAGCCAATATCATCAGAAACATATTTTTTAATGTCAATTGACTTTCTGGCATTTTCATCAGAAATCAGAGAGACAGGAGATAACTTGATTTCGCTTGCCATCTTCTCAACAAGTTTATACCTCTCTGGGTGAACAGCAGTATTATCCAGTGGATTTGGAGCATCAGGGATTCTGAGAAATCCTGCACACTGTTCAAATACTTTATCTCCCAATCGTTTAACCTTTAAAAGTTCGAGTCTGGACTTAAAGGGACCCTTATCACTTCTGTAATCAACAATGTTTTGTGCCAGTGCCGGGCCAATTCCTGAAACATAACTGAGCAAATGTTTGCTTGCAGTATTCAGGTTAATTCCCACTCTGTTTACACAACTGACAACGGTATTATCAAGCATCTCCTTTAACATGGACTGATCTACATCATGCTGATACTGTCCCACTCCTATTGACTTAGGGTCAATTTTCACTAACTCTGCAAGAGGGTCCATCACTCTTCTGCCAATTGAAACAGCACCTCTAACCGTAACATCATAATCAGGAAACTCCTCTCTGGCTACAGGTGAAGCAGAATAGACAGATGCTCCGTCTTCACTTACAGAAAAAATCTGTAATCCCTTAGGCATTGGTATCTTTTTAATAAACGCCTCAGTCTCTCTGCTGGCTGTTCCGTCTCCAATGGCTATAATCTCGATTTTGTAAGATTCCACAAGGTTTGAAATCTTTTTAATTGCATTAATTTTTTCATTTACCGGAGGGTGAGGATATATTGTGTCGTTGTGAAGCAGTTCCCCCTGCGCCCCCAGGCAAACAACTTTACAACCCGTCCTGAATCCGGGATCAATTGCAAGTACACGTTTTTGTCCTGCAGGAGGAGCCAGCAGCAAAGATGTAAGATTTTCCCCGAACACTTTAATTGACTCAAGATCTGCTCGCTCTTTAGCAGCTTTGATTGTTTCGTTTTCAATTGAAGGATGCAACAGCCGTTTGTAAGAATCTTCAATTGACATTGCAAGCTGATCTCTGCAATCTTCAGAAATATCTCTACTGTTTTTAAAGAGAATTCTGGCCATATAATTAAGAGAATAATCGGAATCTACCTCAAGCTTGACTGACAATTCGCCCTCCCTTTCACCTCTGAGAATAGCAAGTACTCTGTGAGCAGGAATATTAGAAATATTACCTGAAAATTCAAAATAATTTCTGTATTTACTTTCATCAGAGGCAGAACTATCTTTATGCGGCTTGGAAACAATACGCGCAAATTTCTGATATTGTCCCCTGAGGGCTACTCTTACAGAAATATCTTCGCTTATCCATTCAGAAATTATGTCTCTCGCGCCGGCAAGAGCCTCTTCTGTATCCTTTACATTCTCTCCAACAAAGGAAAGAGCGTCTTTGGCAGGGAACCGGGATTCAAGATTAAATATCTTTAATGCCAGTGGTTCCAGTCCTTTCTCTTTAGCTATCGATGCCCTGGTTCTGCGTTTTGGCCTGAACGGAAGATATATGTCTTCCAACCGCTGTAACTCGACACAATTTTCAATTTCACTTCGCAGATCATCAGTTAGTTTGTTTTGCTCTTGAATGGAAGAAATAACAGTCTCTTTCCTCTTCTGCAGGTCCTGAAACTTTGTAAAGTAATGTTTAATTTCCGCTACCTGAACTTCGTCAAGTGAACCGGTCCTCTCCTTTCTGTATCTGGAAATAAATGGTATTGTCGCACCCTCTTCAATTAATTGGATGCAATGTTCAACCTGCCATTTGTTTACGTTAAGAATTGCGCAAATTTGATTTATGTAGATATTATTCATGAGATACTTTCTGAAGTTGTTCCCGATAAGCCGAGAAAATTTTTGATTTAGAAACGAAACCTATATATTTTCCAGAACTGTCTGTTACAGGCAGATTCCATGATAAACTTTTTTCAAACTTATTCATAACAGTCTCCATCGTATCGTCGCAGGAAACTATCTCCTGAGGACTTTGCATAAGGTCAGAAATCTTATCCTTTTCATACCTCTCTACGCTGAACATGATTTGGCGGATGTCATCAAGTAATATTATCCCTTTTAGTTTTCCATCAGAATCCAAAACCGGGAAAATATTTCGTTTTGATTCACGCACTTTCATAATAAGATCTCCCAGCACGGCATCTGCGCTAACTGACATAAAATCATTCTCAACAAGATCAGATGTTTTAAGCAATGTAAGTACAGCCTGGTCACTGTTATGAGTTAGTAGAGCTCCCTGTTTGGCAATCCGCTTAGTATAGATAGAATATGATTCGAATGCTCTTATGGTTGCAAACGAAATTGCGGCAGTAATAATGAGCGGAGTTAAAAGTAAGTAACCTCCTGTTATCTCAGCAATTAAGAAAATTGCAGTTAAAGGTGCCTGCATGACTCCCGCCATTAATCCTGCCATTCCAACCAGTGCAAAATTTGCCTCAGGGACAACAAATATCCCTGTCAGATTAATTGTTCTTGCGATTACAAAACCAGCAACGCCACCAATAAAAAGAGTCGGGCCGAAAGTTCCACCCACGCCACCACCTGCATTAGTAAATGACATAGCCCAAACCTTAAAAAAAATAACTGCCGTAAAAAAAAGAGGGGTAAACCAGCCAATATCAAACAAAGACTCAAATATACTTGGGCCAATTGCAGACTGAGTATTGTTATTCAGAAGGTGGGTCAGCGATTCATACCCTTCACCAAACAGCGGTGGAAAAAGAAAAATAAGCAAACCCAGAGAGACCGCAGAGATAACCCATCTTCTGAAGGTTCTTTTTATTGAAGATATTTTATCTTCCAGCTTAAGGGTCATTCTGATAAAATATAGAGAGACCAGACCACAGGCAACTCCCAGAAGAATGTAAAAAGGGATGTTAGCCATATTGAACGCTTCTATAGTATTGGCAAAAACAACCTTTTCTCCAAGAAATAAATACGATACTGTTGTTGCTGTTACTGCTGAGACCAGTAAGGGCAGTACAGAAGTCATTGAAATATTAAACAGCAGAATTTCCAGTGTAAACAAAACTCCTGCAAGAGGCGCTTTAAATATTCCGGCAACAGCACCTGCAGCTCCGCAACCCAGGAGGATAGTCATATGCTTGTACGACAGCCCCATAAATCTTGCAACATTAGAACCAATTGCAGCTCCTGTATAAACTATTGGAGCCTCAGCTCCGACTGAACCACCAAAGCCTATTGTTAGCGAACTGGCTACAATTGATGACCAGGTATTATGAGATTTAATTTTTGATTCATTCTTTGATAACGCAATCAGTACCTTGGTTACTCCATGGCCAATATTGTCCTTAATTACGTACTTCACAAAAAGGAGAGCAATAAGCATCCCAATCCCTGGATAGACAATATAGAGAATACTCTCTGCAGGAGTATTGAACCAACCGGTGAGAGTCCATGCTACGAAATGGACCGCATGCTTTAAAAGGACTGCGGCAAGTCCGCTTCCGAGACCTACAAACAGAGCCATTATAAAGAGAAGCTGGTTCTCGGGTAACTGCCGGATCCTGCACAGCAAGCTGCTTATATATCTCTTTAAAAATTCCATGCACGAAATTACAAAAAAAAGGCTGAAAACTCAGCCTTTATTATCTCTTGTATAAAAATCCTGCTACTCGTCGGTATCTTCTTCCTCTTCAGTGAAACTGCTTGAAGAATCATCGTCCGGAAATTCATCCGGATCTGCTCCATCTGCATCAGATGAACCGCCACCAAACAATTCATCGGCTGCCTCCTCGTAATCATCAATCTTAACATCAACTTTTACAAGATAAATTGCATCTGGTACCTCAAGTGAAATTGCATAAAAGAATGATCCGTCCGGTTTGTCAACTTTAAATATCTCCCCCATGTAGTCTGCATAACCTTTTGGATATCTCTCCTTGATTATTGCAAGAAGTTCTGGGCTAAGGTTATTGTAACTAACTACCAACCTGCGCTTCGACTGGCCCGGAGCTGTCTGGCTTGCTGATTTGTTTTTAGCTGTATTTGTATTTTTCTCCATATAGTTAAACTGTTCGATTTAGATTTCGGGCTGCAATTATAATGCAAAAATTTAAGTTAATATAACCTTTTACTACTTTTTATTTAAAAAAAAAGATTTTTGCTTGAGTTTCATTTCGGGGTCTCTTTCTACAAAGGTAGATTTCAGGGTTTTAGGATCTACACCTGTATAAAAAATTATTGAGGACCTTGTAAGAGGAGTTGGAGTAAAATCCTGAACCTGTTCAAGCCTAATATCTTTAAGATAAGGATTTTGAGCAAGATACCTCATATCTTCCATACGACATCCGGGATGACTTGATATAAAGTAGGGAACAATCTGGTACTTTAATCCCTCTTTTCTTATTATTGAATCGAACTCTGTTTTGAGGTTTTCAAATAATTTAAATGATGGCTTGCCCATACATTTAAGTACATGTTCTTCTGTATGTTCCGGCGCAACCTTAAACCGGCCCGAAGTATGATTTACAACAACTTCCCGCAAATACTTCTTTCCTGACTCATTGAGGTAACCTTTCTCGTCAAGAAAGAGATCATATCGGATACCGCTGCCTACAAATGCCTTTTTAATGCCTTTAAGAGCAGAAATTTTTTCATAAAGATCCAGTAACGGATCATGAGATATATTTAAGTTCTTACATATAGCAGGATATATACAGCTCTCCCTTTTGCATTTAATACACTGGTCAATATTCTTACCCTGCATATTATACATATTTGCTGAAGGTCCTCCCAAATCTGAAATATATCCCTTGAATCCATCCATAGAAGCAATTTTCTCAGCCTCTTTTATGATTGATTCCTGAGATCTTGACTGAACAAATTTTCCCTGATGAGCAGAAATCGTACAGAAACTGCAGGAACCAAAACACCCTCTGTGAGTATTTATGGAGAACTTAATCATCTCATAAGCGGGAATATGTTTATCCTTATATCTGGGGTGAGGTTTACGAGTATAAGGAAGATCATAGTATGCATCAATTTCACCAAAATCAGGAAGGTGTGCAGGAGGATTAACCTGAACATATTTATCACCTGCTGGTTCTGATATGCATTTGGGATAATAAACATTCGACTCCTGTTCAATAACTCTGAAATTTTCTGCAAGAGCCATTTTATCCTTAAGGCAATCCTCGAATGATTTAAGTAAGATACTGTTTTTGCTGTCGGATAGAGGAGTATCTGTGACAAATGCAATCTGGGGAATCATCCGGATTTCATCAATCTGAGCAGATGAAGCAATAGCAGCAGAAATCTGAATAATTGGTTTCTCCCCCATCCCGTATACCAGCCAGTCAGCTCCTGACTCAATAAGAACAGATGGTTTAATTCTGTTTTGCCAGTAATCGTAGTGAGTAAATCTTCTCAAAGAGGCCTCCACTCCTCCTATTACAACCGGAATATGAGGATATATATTTTTTAGGATCTGAGTGTACACAGTAACGGCATAATCAGGCCTTCTTCCGGCAGCCCCCTCGGGAGTATAAGCATCGTTGCTGCGTAGTCTCTTGTTTGCAGTATAATGGTTTATCATTGAATCCATAACCCCTGCATTTACCCCAAAAAAAAGTCTAGGTTCGCCAAGCTTTCTGAAGTCGCGAAGGTCATCTCTCCAGTTTGGCTGAGGCACTATTGCTACTTTATAACCCTCTTTCTCGAGAACACGGGCAATAACAGCTGTTCCGAATGATGGGTGATCTATGAAGGCATCCCCTGAGAATAGAATTATATCTGCATAATCCCAGCCCAGTGCCTCCATCTCTTTTCTGGATGTAGGAAAAGTAATATCAGTGTTTCTGGCCATTCTACATTCTCTCAGGCAGGGTAATTCCAAGAATTCCCATTGCCTTTGATAATATTTTTGCGATACTTTGAATAAGAACCAGCCTTTGATTTCTTATCTCTGAATTCTCCTCTCTCAGGATAGAGACCTCGTGATAGTAATGATTGAACTCTTTGGCAAGTTCATATGCATAATTGGCAACAACAGCAGGTGAGTGCGCCTCTCCGGCTTCAGCAATTTTTTCAGGAAAATTATTCATTAATTTAATAATATCACGCTCTTTTGAATTGAGTTCTGCAGATTGAAACAGCGGTATTATTCCCTGCTCTCCTGCTTTTCTCAGAATCGATTTAATACGTGCGTGAGTATATTGAATGAAAGGGCCTGTGTTACCATTGAAATCAATTGATTCCTTAGGGTCAAACAACATTGTTTTCTTTGGGTCAACTTTAAGAATAAAGTACTTAAGAGCTCCAAGTCCGAGCATTTCAAACAATTTATTCTGCTCATCTGAAGACATGTTTTCCAGCTTTCCAAGCTCCAGGGAAGTTTCTCTAGCAGTATTCACCATGTCTTCTATGAGATCATCGGCATCTACAACAGTTCCCTCTCTTGATTTCATCTTACCTTCAGGAAGTTCAACCATACCATAAGAGAGATGATAAATTGTATCAGACCAGTCAAATCCAAGTTTTTTAAGAATTAACTTCAGAACCTGAAAGTGATAATTCTGTTCATTTCCCACAACATAAATAAGCTCATTAAATGGGTATTCTGCAAAACGCTGATGTGCAGTACCAAGATCTTGAGTCATATAAACCGAAGTTCCATCTGATCTGAGAAGAAGCTTTTCATCCAGTCCGTCCTCTGTTAAATCGCACCAGACAGAACCATTCTCTTTTTCTGTGAAAACGCCCTTTTTAAGACCTTCCTGAACTAGTGACTTGCCAAGAAGATACGTTTGAGACTCATAATATGTTTTATCAAAAGAGACACCCAGTCTGTCGTATGTTTTGTCAAATCCCTCGTAAACCCATGAATTCATAGTTTTCCAAAGATCAACAGTCTCCTTGTCTCCTTTTTCCCACCTGACCAGCATATCCTGCGCCTCTTTAAGAATTGCAGTCTGTTTTTCGGCCTCTTCTTTGTCAACTCCTGAGGCCGCAAGTAATTCAATCTCTTTCTTAAGCATCTCATTGAAAATAACATAATATTTCCCAACAAGATGGTCTCCCTTCATTCCGGAGCTTTGAGGAGTCTCTCCATTTGCCATTTTTTGCCATGCAAGCATTGACTTGCAAATATGAATTCCTCTGTCGTTAACCAGATTTACCTTAACTACTTTATGACCGTTTGCTTCAAGAAGAGTAGCAACGGACCACCCGAGAAGGTTGTTTCTTATATGACCCAGGTGGAGAGGCTTATTTGTGTTAGGTGAAGAGTATTCAACCATTACGGTTCTGCCAGAAGCAGGATGCTGACCCCAGTCGGCAGAATCTGATATGACTTTAAATTTATTTAGCCAGTAGTCATCTGAAAGGGAAATGTTTAAAAACCCTTTAACCACATTAAATGCTTTTATTTCAATGGATTTTGAGGAGATATACTCTCCAAGTTCCTGAGCTGTTGCTTCAGGAGATTTCTTTGAAATCTTAAGAAGTGGAAAGACAACTATTGTTATATCACCTTCAAATTCTTTGCGTGTTGCCTGTGTCTGAAAAAAATTATCTTGCAGCTTCTCTCCGTACAGAGCTTCAACCGCCTCTTTCAGCTTCAATGTTATTAATTTTTCAGGATTCATCTTTATTTATTTTTATTAAAATAGATTTTCATTTCTCTTTTTACCCTGGGAGAGAGAATCAGCAGTGTGATCATTGTTGGTATAGCCATTAACGCATAGGCACTGTCAATTACCCCAACAACAACATCGAGTGAAATAACTGCTCCAACTACCAGCATAATCAGAAAAAAGTAGTTGTAATAATTTGCATATCTGGCTCCAAAAAGGAAGTTAGTGCATTTGACGCCATAATAGGAATATGAAAACATGGTTGAAAATGCAAATATAGTTGCCATGATGAGCAACAGGTAGTGTCCCAAACCAGGAATTGACATTTCAAATGAATTCATTGCCATCTGTATTCCCTGCAGTTGTGAGACTTCATATTGCCCGTTAATCATAATTGCCAGTGCTGTCAATGTGCAGACAAGTCCGGAGTCAATAGAGGGTCCTATCATAGCAACAAGTCCCTCTCGTATAGGCTCAGTATTCTTGGAAGCTCCATGCATCATTGAAGCAGTACCTACACCTGCTTCGTTTACAAAAGCGGCTCTTCTTGCTCCAATAACAATTGCTGACCCTGCAAGGCCTCCAAGGCCCGCCTTAAACTGGAATGCCTCATTAAAAATTGAGGCGAAAACATCCGGAACAACGCTTAAATTAGTAAGAACGATGTATCCGACAAGAAGAAAGTACATAGCGACCATTGCCGGCACCAGTTTGGCTGATACCTTTGAGATTCTCTTTATCCCACCAAGTACAACAACTGAAACTATCAGAGTAATTGCTATTCCAATGAACATCCGCAGCAGAAAAGAGTTTTCAACGCCCATAGGAGTTGTTACAACAGTTGTTATTGCTTCTGTAAGCTGATTTGCCTGCATCAGGCATAATGTACCTATTAGTCCGAACACTGAAAAGAAAACAGCCATTGGTTTCCATTTCTGGCCTAGTCCCTGTGTTATCATGTACATTGGGCCTCCCTGTGGTTCTCCGGCTGAATCTTTTCCTTTAAACATAATGGTAAGACTTCCTTCAAAAAACTTTGTAGCCATTCCAACAATTGCACTTACCCACATCCAGAAAATTGTGCCAGGTCCTCCCATTGTGAGAGCGACAGCTACTCCGGAAATGTTTCCCATCCCGACAGTTGAGGCTATTGCACTTGCCAGTGCCTCAAATGAACTGATCTGCCCCGGCGCATCATCCTCTTTTTTTCTAAGCGATTTAAGCGCTCTGCCGTAATAACGGAAAGGAACGAATCCTGAATAAATTAAAAACCAGGACCCTCCACCAATCAGAAGCAAAAAAAGGGGCATCCCCCAGAGCCAGTTGCCGAAATCAACAATGAGCCCTCCAATCGCCGGCCAGAAGTTAGACATTTGTTAAGTTTTATTAGAATTTTGGCAAAGATAATATTTAGAATTCAAACAGCTCATTCATCTTCGGATAATGAGAGTTTTCGGGAAACATAATTGACTGTTGTTCCCTGAAAAAGCAGCGAAACTATTGTTACAAAGAATACAATGTCAAACATTAGCTGGCCATTTTCAATCCCTGCTATCAGGGGATATGTTGCAAAAACTATTGGGACTGCACCCCTTAATCCAATCCATGAGACATAGTGCCTTGCTCTCATGGAAAAGTGCCTGAAAGGAGAGAGTGAAATAAAGACCGCTAAAGGTCTTGACAATACAATAAGAGCAATTGATATCAATATTCCGGGCACGGCAATATCCAGCAATTGAGCCGGATTTACAAAAAGTCCCAGGGTAAGGAAAAGTACAAGCTGACTGAGCCAGGCTATGCTGTCGAAAAATGTGTAAGCTGTAGGATCACATTGAATTTTGTTATTTCCAATTACAAGTCCTGCTATATAAACTGCCAGGAATCCATTCCCGTGCAGAAGTCCTGTTGCTGACTGAATGAAGAAAAGTGCAGCAAGTAAAAGCACATGGTAAAGTGACTTGTTATCTGTATTAAGACGCCCAATGAAGAAAAGCGCAATTTTTGCAAAAACATATCCGCACACAGCACCTACAGAAAACTGAATTATGAACTCTATTATGAATACCTCTGCTGATGTATTTCCTGTTACAACCATTTGCAGAAAAATAATCATGAGCATGAAAGCCATCGGATCATTGCTTCCGCTTTCAAGTTCTAGTAATGGTTTGAGATTCTCTTTCAGTTTAACCCCCTTTGACCTCAAAATTGAAAACACAGATGCAGAGTCAGTAGAAGACATCACAGCTGCCAGCAGCATGGATTCCGCGACAGTCAGCCCGGGGAAACCTGTAAGGAGTGATGTAATTATGTATATAACAGTTCCGGTAAACAGAGTAGTAAGCAGGACTCCAACTGTTGAAAGAATTATTCCAGGTGCAAGTACAGGTCTTATATCTCTGAATCTGGTGTCAAGTCCTCCGGAAAAGAGTATTATACTGAGTGCAACATTTCCAATAAACTGAGAAATGTATGGGCTGTCAAACTTAATACCTACCCCGTCACTTCCAAAAAACATCCCAATAAAAAGGAAGAGGAGAAGAAGAGGAACACCAAACTTATTTGCAGCCTTACCCGCAACAATACTGATAAAAATCAGAACTGAACCAATTAACAATATGTTTTCTGCTGTTAACTGCATATTTGCAAATATACAAAAAAGGCACCCTAAAAAGAGTGCCTTTCCCGATATTTTTTTAAAACTGAAACTCTATTTCAAACCTCTGTTCTTTAACAAAGCGTCAATTCCTGGTTGAGTTCCCCTGAAATTAACATACAAAGTCATAGCTTCGTCTTGTCCTGCTCTTGCAAGTACCTCTTTTCTGAACTTGGCAGCAACCTCCTTGTTGAAGATATCACCAGTTTCTACAAATGCCTGATATGCATCACTGTCCAGAACCTCAGCCCATATATATGAATAGTAACCGGCAGTATATCCTCCGCCAAATGTATGGCTAAAATATGTACTTCTGTATCTTGGAGGTATTTGAGAAACAAGACCCCTGTCACCCAGTACTTTTGCTTCAAAAGCATTTACATCAAGATTTGCAGGAATCTCTTTAAGAATGTGATAATCCATATCCAGCAGAGAAGCAGCAAGGTACTCTGTAGTTGCAAAGCCCTGGCCATATTTGCCCGCATTTACAATCTTGTCTACGAGTTCCTGAGGTATTACTTCTCCGGTCTGGTAATGTTTTGCATAAACTTTCAGAACCTGTGGTTCAAAAGCCCAGTGTTCCATGATTTGAGAAGGAAGCTCAACAAAGTCTCTTGTCATTCCGCCAACACCATAGTAATGTACATCTTTAAGAAGGCTGGCCAGGGCATGTCCAAATTCATGGAAATATGTCTCGGTTTCGTCTGTGCTAAGAAGTGCCGGCTCATCACCATTTGGACGTGTAAAATTGCCAACTATGTTAACAAGCGAAGCAACTCTCTCTCCATTTTTATATGTCTGTGAACGGAATCCGCTGCACCATGCTCCACCTCTTTTTGCACCCGGACGAGCAAACATATCCATATAAAGTATACCAAGATGAGAACCATCGGCATCTTTACACTCATATACAGTAGCCTCTGCATGAGGCATTGGAACGTTGTCCAGCTGAGTAAATGTAATACCATAAAGCTGATTAGCAACATAGAAGATACCATCTCTTACATTCTCAAGTTTGAAATATGGTCTCAGCTGAGAGTCGCTAAGGTCAAACTTCTTTGCCATTGCTTTTTCGAAGAAAAATCTCCAGTCAGAAGACTCAAGGGTTCCAGTGAATCCTTCTGCAGCTGCTATCTGAGACATATCTGCAAGTTCACGTTTAGCAGCAGCAAGAGAAGGTGTCCATAGTTTGTTTAAGAGGTCATAAACAGCCTCCGGAGTTTTTGCCATTCTCTCAACAAGTTGATATTGAGCAAAATTTTCATATCCAAGGAGTTTCGCTCTTTTGAGTCTAAGGTCTATAAGTTTCTTAATAACCTCTTTATTATCAAACTCATTGTTATTATTACATCTGTTAAGATATGCAGTGAATATTTCTTTTCTGAGCTCTCTGTTTTCTGACTGCTGCAGGAATGGCATAATACTAGGATTATCAAGACCAAATACCCATTTACCTGAAGTTGTTGAATCCTTCTCACCTCTTTTAAGAGCAGATGCTTTCATAGATTCAGAAAGACCTGCAAGATTTGATTCATTATCAATAACAAGTTTAAAAGAACCTGTTTCTGCAAGCAAATTTTGTCCAAACTGAAGTTGTAGAGCAGAAATCTCTTCATTAATCATTTTGAGTTCTGCCTTTTGATCATCAGGTAAGTCTGCACCACTTCTAACAAATCCTTTGTACATCTCATCGAGAAGTCGCATCTGTTCTGCATCCAGGCCAAGAGAGTCTTTTTTTGCATAAACTACCTTAACTCGGTCAAAAAGACCCTGATTAAGGCTAATTTCATTAAAATGTTTGCTTCTTAATGGAGACAACTCTTTTTCCAGGGCAATTACCTCCGGATTTGAATCAGTTCCGCTGATATTTGAAAAAACAGGAGAAATCTTGTCAAGCATTGCTCCGGCATTGTCATAGGCAACAATAGTGTTTTCAAATGTTGGAGCATCCGGATTATTAACAATAGAATCAATTTCGGCTTTGTGCTGAGCCATAGCTTCAACAAATGCCGGCATAAAATGCTCAATCTTGATTTTCTCGAAAGGTGGAATTCCGTAAGGAGTATCCCACTCGGCAAGCAAAGGGTTTTCTACACCCTTCTGACCGCAGGAAGTAACTAGTGCACCGGCTGCAATCATGGCAAATAGAAATTTTTTCATTTAATATTCAAGTTATAAGTTAGTTGGTTATCCAAGGTAAGATTTAAGCAATTTACTTCTGGCGCTGTGCCTTAGTCTTCTTATTGCTTTTTCCTTGATTTGACGTACTCTCTCTCTTGTAAGCCCAAAGTGCTCACCTATCTCCTCAAGTGTCATCTCGGTTGTACCAATACCAAAGAAATATTTTACTATGTCTCTCTCTCTTTCGGTTAGGGTAGAGAGCGCCCTCTCAATCTCTTTGTTAAGCGACTCGTTTAAAAGACCTCTGTCTGCATTTGGAGAATCGGTGTTTGGAAGTACATCAAGGAGATTATTATCCTCTCCATCAACAAATGGTGCATCAACAGAGACATGTCTTCCTGAAACCCTTAATGTATCAGCAATTTTTTCACGTGGAATATCAAGAATTACGGCAAGCTCTTCTGGCGAAGGGAGTCTTTCGTTTTCCTGTTCAAATTTTGAAAGGGCTTTGTTTATCTTGTTGAGAGACCCAACCTGATTGAGCGGCAACCTGACAATCCTTGATTGTTCAGCTAAAGCCTGAAGAATTGACTGGCGAATCCACCATACAGCATATGAGATAAATTTGAAACCTCTTGTTTCATCAAATTTCTCAGCAGCTTTTATCAGACCAAGATTTCCTTCGTTAATAAGATCGGGCAGACTAAGCCCTTGGTTCTGATATTGTTTTGCCACAGAAACCACAAAACGAAGATTTGCTCTTGTTAGTTTTTCAAGAGCCTCCTGATCCCCTTTTCTAATCCGCTGCGCTAATTCTACCTCGTCTTCTACAGTAATGAGTTCCTCTCTTCCGATCTCCTGGAGATACTTGTCAAGAGAGGCACTCTCCCTGTTTGTAATGGATTTTGTAATCTTAAGTTGTCTCATGTATACATATTATCTTGCAAAGCTACGAAAAAAATGGTTTAAGCTGCAAAATTTTAGAGACCGATTCCATAATAGACTACTGATCCGTCCGGATAAACTCCCTCCACAAGAAGCGAACGCTTGCTTCTTTGAATGACAGATTCAATATCTCCTGCGCTTCCAACGGGAATCTGATTAACATATGTGATCACAAACCCTTTTCTTATTCCGGCATTTTTGAATTTTCCTTCTCCTACGCTTACAATCTCAACTCCCTGTCTCAGCGACAATTTCTTTAATGTCTCTTGCGAAGCGCTTCTCAACTCAGAGCCAAACAATGAAGCTACTCCTCCTTTTCCAGCTGAAGCCAAATCTGACTCACCTGCTTTTGCTTGTAATACAACTGAAAGCTGAATTAGTTTACCCTCTCTTTTAATTTCGACAGAAATTTTATCCTTTGGCCTGAATTTACTGATTTGTTCCTGCACTGCAGGAGCCGAATTCACAGCTACTCCGTTTATCTTTGAAAGTATATCGGAACTTTTTATTCCTGCTCTGTCTGCAGCTCCGTCTTTAGTTACCTCTGCAATGAAAACTCCTTCATTTCCCTTAAGACCGTGCTCCCTGGAAAGATCTTCATCTATCTCTCTCATGGTAATACCAAGAATAGCTCTCTGAACTGTTCCAAAATCAAGTATATCTTCTACAACTTTCTTAGCAATAGTAGTAGGAACAGCAAATGAATAGCCGGAATAAGAGCCTGTTCGAGAAGCAATCGCAGTGTTAATTCCAACGAGCTCTCCCCTTGTATTTACAAGAGCCCCGCCTGAATTTCCAGGGTTAACTGCTGCATCTGTCTGAATAAATGACTCAATTTTAAAGTCTCCATCCATAGAAGGCATGCTTCGGGCTTTTGCGCTCACAATTCCTGCAGTTATTGTTGATCTCAGATTATAGGGATTTCCAATCGCAATTACCCATTCTCCCAGACGGAGAGAATCAGAGTTCCCAAAACTCAGAAAAGGAAGGTTTTCTGCATTAATTTTTAAAAGAGCGATGTCAGTAACAGGGTCACTGCCTACAGACGTTGCTTTGAAAGACTTATTGTTCTCAAGTGTAACAACAATATCATCTGCACCTTCAATTACATGATTATTGGTTATAATATATCCGTCAGTTGTAATAATTACACCGGAGCCAGAATTGACCTGATTACGGGGAGTCATTCCCGGATTTCCGTAGCCAAAAAAGAAGTCATAAATAGTATAGGGCTGATCTGCTCCTTTTTTTGTCACTTTTACATGCACAACTGCCTTTACTGCAGTTTCTGCTGCAAAAGTAAAATCTGGATAAAGTTGGTCAGATAGTGTTACTTTCTGGATAGGCACTCCATCGCCGGAGTATGCATGGAGTCCGGAATTTTTGTCAGTTATTTTAATGACTGTTAGGGCTGTAGCAGCGCTGACAATTACTGTCAGAATTAAATAAATAAATATTCTTTTCATATTCATTGATTTTTTCAACCATCCAAAATCAAATTATATGCCATAACTATTTTTTATTATCTTTGTTGAAAATTGAGATTATATGAAATTCGTAGTTTCCAGCACAGAACTTTTAACTAGGCTTCAGTCAGTTTCGAGAGTTATATCGTCGAAAAATTCACTGCCAATTCTGGACAATTTTCTCTTCATTCTTAAAGATGGTCATCTGACAATTACAGCTTCGGACCTTGAGACAACTCTTAAGGCAAGGATGGTAATTGACAATATTACAGATGAAGGAGAGATAACAGTTCCGGCCAAGCTTCTGGTTGATTCGCTCCGCGAGTTCGCAGATCAGCCGCTGGAATTCAAAACAAATGAAACAGATTCTATTATTGAAATTGTATGGGCTACAGGTAACGCGAAACTGCCTTGTACAACTGCAGACGATTATCCCTCTTTGCCGGAACTTGACGAAAACCGTGTGACTGTTTCGGTCAATTCACATACTTTGCTTGAAGGAATCAACAGAACTCTTTATGCAACTGCAGAAGAGGAACTTCGTCCGGTTATGAATGGTATTTTCTTTGATATTGACACAGATAGTACAACACTTGTTGCTTCAGATGCACACAAGCTTGTATGCTATACCCGACATGACATAAAGTCAGAAACCAAGTCCTCTTTTATTCTTCCTAAAAAACCATCTTCTGTTCTTAAAAATATTCTAGGGAAGGGAGACGAAGAAGTTATCGTAAGATTTGATAACAGAAACGCATGTTTCGAATTCGAATCATTCGTACTGGTTTGCAGACTTGTAGAGGGCAACTATCCGGCTTACAAATCTGTTATTCCTAAAAATAACACAAACAAACTGGTAATAAACAGACTGGACTTCCTTAACTCTTCAAGAAGAGTTGCAGTTTGCTCAAATCAGGCAAGCAGCCAGGTGAGACTTAAGCTAAGCTACAATACACTTACATTGTCTGCGCAAGACCTTGACTTCTCAATATCTGCTAATGAAAATCTTATTTGTCAGTACGAGGGGGACAATATGGAGATTGCTTTCAAGTCTACATTCCTGATTGAAATTCTGGGAAATCTTCCATACACTGACATTTCACTTGAACTATCCGATCCTTCAAGAGCTGCACTTATTCTTGCCGCAGGGCCTGTTGACCCTCAGGAAGAGATTCTGGCTTTACTAATGCCAATGATGGTGAATGCATAACACATCTTTTTGATGAAACTGAACCTAAAGAACCCAATAATTTTTTTCGATATCGAGAGCACCGGCTTGAATGTCTCCTCAGACAGAATTGTAGAGCTAAGTGCTCTTAAAATTTTGCCTAACGGAGATCAGGAAATTAAAACAAGGCGGCTTAACCCTACCATTCCAATATCTCCTGAAGCTCAGGCTGTTCACGGAATCTCTAATGAAGATGTGAAGGATTGCCCAACTTTTAAAGAGGTTGCAAGAAGCCTTGCAAACTGGATGACAGGTTGCGATTTTGCCGGTTATAACTCAATTAAGTTTGATGTTCCCATGCTTGCAGAAGAGTTTCTTAGAGCAGGGATTGACTTTGACTTTCGTAAAAGAAAGCTGGTAGACGTTCAGAACATTTTTCACAAAATGGAGCAACGGACTCTAAGTGCAGCCTACAAATTTTATTGCAGCAAAAGTCTCGAAAATGCTCACTCAGCAGAGGCCGATACTGTAGCTACTTATGAGATTCTCGAATCTCAGCTTGATATGTATAAAGAGACACTTGAAAACGATGTCGAATTTCTCTCCAAGTTTTCTATCAGAAACAACACTCTGGATTACGCCGGAAGAATCGTACTGAATGACAAAGATATCCCGGTATTTAACTTTGGAAAACACAAGGGGAAATCGGTCTCAGCAGTATTCAGGGCAGAACCAAGCTACTATTCATGGATGATGAATGGTGATTTCACACTGGATACGAAACAAGTTTTAACAAAACTATATAAGGAGTACAGCATTAATCCCGGAACACTCCTTTAAAAGACTTAGCACATAAAGTGAATATTTTTACATACAATGTGCATACAAATGAGTTCACCTTCAGGCCTGATACAACTCTTGCCAGGGAGGTGAACACTCTTTATCCGCCATCCGGTACAGACGAAGTATGCATATATCCCTGCATGGTCCTGAGAATTTCCAAAAGCGGGAAATGTATATCTGCCAAATTTTCAGAAAGGTATTACTCTGCTTACTCATTCGGGTTGTATATTACAGACCGGTCTGTTTATGATAATAGCCAAATTACACATTTTGAATATACCAGGTTAACAACTTTTGACGTAAGCACAATTGTTTCCCGTGACTTAAAGTTAGCAGGATCATATTTGAAAGGCTCAATCCTGCGAACTCAATTATCCGGGGGGGATAAAGCTGAATCCATACTGGATAAAGAATCTGAAATAATTTCTGCCAGGGCCATTGAGAGAATTTCATCTCACTTTTCACTAAAAACCGGAGACCTTATTTTTATCGAAATGTCTGCTCCGTTATTTTCGTCCAGAGTAGATCGAATTATTCAAACTCTTATCAATCCGGACAAGAAAGGTTCAGAAGAAGAGAATCAGGAATTGCTGCTCGATTTTTTTATCAGATAAGCTGCAGATCTGCCCGCAAGATGGCCAGTAGAAAAAGCAATTTGAAGATTATATCCACCTGTATCTCCATCAAGATCTATAACTTCTCCAGCAAAAAACAGATTTGGGATTATCCTGGACGCCATAGTTTTAGGCAATATTTCATCGAGATTAATTCCTCCTGCAGTAATAACGCATCTTTCAAAAGAAGTAAACCCGGTGATTTCGAGTCTCCAGCACTTTAGCAAATCTGCAAGTTTGTAAATCTCTCCCGTAAACTGAAGCGAAAGTATTTTTGATTGCAAAAGTCCGGATGAATTTCCAAAAGGGATAATAAGCTGCTTTGGCAGTAATTTCACCAAGAGGTCATTTAACCTTATTTTTCCATCAGCTGAGAATTCCCTTTTAATTCGGGCAATAATCTGATCTTCTGTGAGAGCAGGCTTAAGGTCAATCTCTACGAAAACCTTATTCCCAGATGAGAGTGCTCTTACAGCCTTTCTGCTGATTCTTAATCCAAGCGGCCCCTCCAGCCCATTGGAAGTAAACTCGGTATCACCAAATTCCTCCTGAACTAAATCCTTCCCTACAAATAGTTTAACGGCAACATTTTTCAAAAGAAGGCCAGAAAGCGCAGTGTCAAACTTGACAGGCATAAGCGCTGTTAGTGAAGGAAGGCATTGAGAAACAGAGTGTCCTGCCTGTGCAGCAATCTTATAACCATCTCCGTCCGAGCCGGTAAGAGGATAACTTAATCCGCCAGTTGCAATAATTAATGCCTTCGCGACAGAAGTTCTGGCAACACCTGACTCCTCCCAGGAGACTGATGTAATCAAATTATTTTCTGTTGTGAAACCTGTTACTTTTGACAGATATTTGATTTCTGCCCTGTTTCTTAAGATTTCATCTGTAAGAGCAGTAACTACATCTGCTGCTTTACCGGAGGCAGGGTAAGCTCTCTCCCCTCTCTCAACGGAGACTTCAAGTCCAATTTCTTCAAATAGATTCAAAGTATCACTGTTGCTGAAAGATCGGAATGCAGGTTTAAAAAAATTGCTTTTTGGATAAATATGCTCAGAAAATTCGTTCCAGGGCTTTGTGTTAGTGATATTACACCTCCCCTTTCCAGTAATTCTTACCTTTCTTCCTGCCTTCTCCATCTTTTCAAGAAGAAGTACTTTAAGCCCCTCTCTTGAAGCACTCAAAGCAGCCATTAATCCTGATGCCCCAGCCCCTGCAATTATCAGATCATATTGTTTCATTCTGCAAAGTAAGCCATTTTTATTAAATTTGAATAAATATTGAGACCCATGAAGACACTCTACTACTCTACTATTCTGACATTTTCACTGTTAATGCTTTTCGGATGCGGGAATCATTATGACACTCAATCCACATATCTTCCGGGAGATGGATGTGAGTATGCACAATATTTTGGACTTTCTGATTCTGCAGGAAATATTAATATAATTGTCCAGGATTCATGGGAAGAGGAAAATATCACAGGTGAAGGTATTATGGTTATCAGAAAGTCTGATAATAAAGAGTATAAAAGAATAATTTGTATGTCCACAAGCCACATTGCTTATATTAGTGCTTTGGGATTACAGGAGAGAATAGTTGGGGTTTCAGGATCAAGGTACATATCTACTCCTGAAATAATCCAGGGGATATCGGATGGTAAAATTGCAGATATTGGGTTCGAATCATCTTTAAATTACGAACTTCTTCTTTCTCTCAGACCTGACATTGTATTTACATATGGAATAAGCGGAGAGAACAATCAGTATATTGAAAAAATTCGACAATTCGGAATTGAGGTTGTTGCACTTGGAGACTACCTTGAAGAACACCCTCTCGGAAAGCTGGAATATCTGAAACTTTTCGGAGAACTACTTGATAGAAGAGGTCTGGCAGATTCTCTCTATATTTCGTCCCGAGACAGATATCTTAACCACAAACAAACTGCATCATCAGCTTCAAATTATGATGTTTTAGTTAATGCACCATGGAAAGATGTATGGTACATACCAGGTGAAAAGAGCTATATGACAATTCTGATTGAAGATGCAGGTGGCAGGATTCTTGGCTCTGAAAGTAATGAATCAAGAACTAAATCACTAAGTATTGAAAAGGTGTACTCCTTTGCCTCCAAGGCACAATTTTGGCTAAATCCCAACAATGCTTTATCCATAGAAGAGCTTAAAGGTATGAATCCGCTTTTTGAAAATATCCAGGCTCTAAAAGAGGGCAAAGTATACAACAATACTAAAATGAACACTCCCGGCGGGGGATCCGGATTCTGGGAACAGGGAGTAATTGAACCTGACATAATACTGCTTGATCTCATTTCAATATTGCATCCGGAACTTGCTCCGGGACATATTCCAAAATATTACATCAGGTTAAAATAGAAAAAGGAGCCTTTACGGGCTCCTTTTTTACCTGAATAGTCAGAATATTAAGCGTACACAGATGGCTTCTCTCTTCCTGTAAGAACAGCAAGACCATTCATAGCCAGTGCAGACATCTCATCTTCCCCCGGATAAACCTTTACAGGAGCAATGAATTTAACCATATCCTCAATCTTCTCCATCAGCTTTGTATTATATGCAACTCCACCTGTAAGAAGTATTGCATCTACCTTTCCGGAGAGAACAGCTGCTGCTGCACCTATGGACTTGGCAACATTGTAACCGAAAGCGTCAGAAATAAGAGTGTACTTCTCATCACCTTCGTTTACCATCTTTTCAACGTAATTAAAAGAATTAGTTCCAAGATGTGCAATAAGTCCACCTTCTCCGGCTATCATTTTTTTCACCTGTGAAAGAGAATATTTTCCGGAAAAGCAGAGCTCAGCCAGAGCCAGAGTTGGTAATGTCCCTGATCTCTCAGGAGAAAAAGGGCCCTCTCCGTTAAGAGCATTATTAACATCCACGACTCTTCCTCCTGTATGTGTACCAACAGAAACTCCACCGCCTAAATGTGCTACAATCAGATTAAGATCTGAATATCTCTTTCCTACAGACTCAGCATACATTTTTGCAATAGCTTTCTGATTCAGGGCGTGAAAAATTGAAACCTTTGGAAATAGCGGATGACCCGAAATTCTTGCAACCGGGGAAAGCTCATCTACAACAACCGGGTCTGCTATAAATGCTTTACATCCCGAAATATCCTTTGCAAGATTATTAGCAATAAGGGCACCAAGATTACTTGCATGCTCTCCGTATTTCATATGCTGCAGGTCGTCAATCATCTGCTCATTAACCTCATAAACTCCAGACTCGATTGGTTTGAGGAGCCCTCCCCTGCCAACAATTGCAGAAAGTTCAGAAAGGTCAATACGGCTCTCTTTTAAAGCCGAGACAATTGCCTCTTTGCGGAATTCATACTGGTCAGTAATATTATCATACTGTGAAATTTCCTCTGCAGAGTGTCTCAGAGTATGCGAAAAAATCTCTTTCTCATCTTCAAATATTGAAATCTTTGTTGATGTTGAACCAGGATTTATGGCCAATATTTTATATCCCATATATTATTATTTTGCTGTTAAAGCTGCAAGGGCAATTGAATTAAGTTTTGTGTCTATGCTGTCTGCGCGGCTTGAAAGAACACACGGAGCTTTTGCTCCAGCAACTATTGCAGCTTGTCTGCTGCCCGGACATAGCTGAGAATTTACCTTATAAAAGACATTTGCTGACTCAATATTTGGAAAAACAAGGCAATCTGCATCACCTGCAACCGGGCTTACAAGCTTTTTAACTGCAGCAGCCTCAGCAGAGATTGCAACATCAAGAGCAAGTGGTCCGTCAACAAGGCATCCGGAAATTTGTCCCCTGTCTGCCATTTTTGAGATAATAGCAGCGTCTACACACGCAGGCATACCGGGTAGCATCTGTTCAGTAGCAGTAATGATTGCCACTTTAGGCTTTGAATTTCCGAGTGCATGCGCAGTTTTCACAACATAATTTGTAATTGCAATTTTCTGCGAGAGGTCGGGTGCTGGTATAACTGCAATGTCTCCAAGCACCATAAGTTTATGGTAATTTGGATTTGACATTACAGTAACGTGGCTCAAAACAGCCTTTGGAGGAAGAAGCCCCTTTTCCTTATTGAGAATTGCTCTCATGTACTTATCTGTGCTGCAAAGACCTTTCATCAGAATATCGCCCTCTCCTGCATTAATAAGATCAACAGCCATTGCAACTGATTTAACCTCATCATCGTTTGGAACAATTCTGAAAATTGAAGGATCAATGTTTTCGTGAGCACACACCTGACGAATCATTTTCTCGTCACCTACAAGTGTTGCTTCAACGATACCTGCTTCAACAGCAAGTTTAGCAGCATTAATTGTATGATCATCCACAGCCCACGCCGCAATTAGGCGCTTTCTTGGCTTTGAACGCAGCTGATCGTAAATTTGTTCGAATGTTGTTATCATAATTATTTTAAAAAAATTCCCTATTTCTTTTCAACAAGCTTCATTGTGTCCTGAGCAATTACAAGTTCCTCATTTGTTGTTACAGTTGACATCATTACTTTTGAGCCCGGTTTGGTAAGAATTACATCTTTCCCCCTTACACCCTTGTTAGCATCAGGATTGAAATCAACACCTATGTATTCCAGGTGGGTTCCTACCATCTCTCTGATGTGAGGGTCATTTTCACCAATTCCGCCGGTAAACACAATCATATCACAACCATTCATAACTGCTGTGTATGAACCAATATATTTTAGAACTCTGTAGTAAAGCAGATTTAGTGCAAGAATCGCTCTTGGATCCCCTTCTGCAGCTGCATTTTCAATATCGCGTGCGTCTGATGATTTTCCAAAGACTCCAAGAAATCCGCTCTTTTTATTTAATAATGCATTTATACCTGCAGCATCCAGATTTTCTCTCTCCATAATATATGAGATGATTCCGGCATCCAGGTCACCGCTGCGGGTCCCCATAATAACGCCCTCAAGAGGAGTAAATCCCATTGAAGTATCTATAGATTGTCCGTTTTTAATTGCTGTGATAGAACTGCCGTTTCCAAGGTGGCAAGTGATAACCTTTGATTTTTCAAAATCCAGCCCTGCAAGATCACAGGCCTTTTTTGCAACAAATTTATGGCTGGTACCATGGAAACCATACCTTCTGATTTTATGGTCTGTATAGTATTCATAAGGTATTGCATACATGTATGCATAATCTGGCATAGTCTGATGGAAAGAAGTATCGAAAACTGCAACCTGAGGCACCTCAGGCATAAGTGTCTCAATAGCATTTATACCAAGCAGGTTTGCCGGATTATGTAGAGGAGCAAGTTCGCAAAGAACCTGGATTCCGTCAATTACAGACTTGTCTATAAGAGTGCTTTGCTTAAAAAGTTCCCCTCCATGCGCTACACGGTGACCAACAGCATTGATATCAGAAAGAGATTTCAATACACCCATTGAAGGGTCTAACAGAAGATCCAGAACCTTTTTGATTCCAACTGTGTGATTAGGAATTGGCGATTCTGTTTTGAATTTATCCTTGCCGGTCGCCTGATGAGACAGTACTCCCATTTCAAGTCCAATTCTTTCAACAATGCCTTTGGCCAAAAGCTCAAACTGTGATTCAGATCTCATATCGAGTACCTGGTACTTCAGAGATGAGCTTCCGCAATTCAATACTAGAATTATCATTTTTTTAAGTTAATTTATGAATTCGCAAAAATTTTGAATAAAATCGTACAAATATAGTAATAAAACCCTCTATTTGGTTATGAATTAATATTAATTTCTTAAAATTACAAAAAAATGTGATGTCGGATATGTGGCGTAAAAAGCATAATTTCGATTTTCTGAAACAGTTCAGAAATGCACCACTTTTCATCTATTCGGCATCTTATTTATCGGGAATCCTGACAGCCGGCAGTTCTCTCTCCGGAACAGAATCAGCAGCAATTTTTGCCTCATCTGTTATTATTGCTGCGCTGGGAATGTATTATCTTAATTTTTACGATCCTCTCGCAGGCAGGGACAAACTCCTTCTTAAAATACAGAAAATAATGTTTGCAGCGGCTTTCTTTTCGCTGGGACTGCTTAACATATTTCTTTCAGGATACGGCAGCAAAATTACAAAAATAACTTCACTTCCCATAGGCAAAATTATATTGTTGAAAGTAACAGTAAAAGAATTTTCATCAATTAATAATGAGAGTAAAACAATAATTGCTTATTCGCCAGATTATCAGGAGAAAATATTGTTTTATATAAAGGGAGGTAATAGTTGTTTTGAGACCGGGGATACCTTAATCTTCAGTTACAAGCCAACTATATTTAAATCTGCAGGTATTTCTCAATCATTTGACATAAACCGATACTACAGACACAAAGGGATATATTCATCAGGGTTTGTTGATTCTGATAATATTGAGATAATAAAAGCTAGAAAAGTTGATTTGGAGACTCTTTTTGCCAGAATGAGGGATAAATTTGCAGCAAAGGAGAGAGAGCTTCTGAAAAATGATATCTCTTCAGGGGTAATTATTGCTCTGACAACAGGACTGAAAACTCATCTGAGCAAAGATGTAAAAAAGTCATTTTCCAAATCGGGAACAATACATCTTATGGCTGTATCTGGATTGCATGTAAATTTCATCTACATGATTCTATCAGTATTGACTAAGTTTCTCGGGAATAAAAGATTAATGAGAATTATCAGAGCCTTTATAATAATCTCATTTGTGTGGTCATACGCACTCTTTACAGGCCTCGCTCCTTCAATTTTAAGGGCAGTTATAATGATTTCCATGGCAGAAGCCGGCAGGGCGTCCGGAAGGGAAGGAATGAGTCTTAATTCACTCTCGTTAGCAGCTATTGCGATTTGCCTTCACAATCCTGCAGAAATATTTGATGCGGGCTTTCAGCTATCTTTTCTGGCAACATTATCAATTATTCTGTTTGTACCATTACTCCACTCTTTGTATTTATTCAGAAACAAAGTCCTTAGATATTTATGGAATTCTGTTTCTGTATCAATTTGCTGCCAGGCAGGAACAATGCCGCTTACGCTTTTTTATTTCGGGTACTTTCCAACCTATTTCATGTTTTCCAACATTATTGCAATACCGCTCAGCTCTTTGCTGATAATTGCAGTAATATTACAATTTTCACTTTCGGGTACGATTGCGTCCGAAGAAATGGCGAAAGTTGTTGTTTGGTTAAGTGAAGTGCTTATATGGTTTGTTGGGAAAATTGAATCTCTTCCATTCTCATCCTTTGAGATCAGATAGTTCCCGCAATAATAATTACTGATATTATGGCAAGAATTACACCTGACCATTGACGGGCTGTAAATTTCTCCTTAAAGAAGAACATTCCAATCAATGCTGTCAGCATAACAACAGATGCATTATGAACCGGGAAAACCACAGAGCCGCCCATGAGACCCACGTTTACAAGTATCATTTTTGACACCAAAAAGTTAAAGGTTCCCATAACAGCTCCCCATATAAGATTTTTGAATTGAAATGACGCCTTTTCTGTATTCTTGATCCTGTCATATAAAATTGTTACAATCCCAATCAAAGATGCTGTTGCAAAAATTCCCATTAAAAAGAGCTCCTGATGAGAGTCTACTACCAGTACTTTTTTATTGGTAATCTCCATAGATGTGTCAATAAGACCTGAAACCAGAAAAACTGAAACGGGCAGAGCTAATGTAACAAGCGTGATTTTTTCACCTTTCCCTTTATACAATATGAGTACAAAAGAGATCAGAGCCAGTATAATTCCAATGATTTTTTCACCAATATTATCATTTTGACCCAGATAAAGAATTCCAACTGTAACAGGAATTACAACAGCCATTTTATTGAGAGCTGTAGTAAGTCCTATCCCTGCTCTTTCTGTAGAGAATGACATTAGAACAAACGAAAGAATAAACAAAAAACCAACCCAAAGAGAAGCAATGTACATTCCCTGTGTCATCCCTGCCAGATCTGTGGCAAATGAACTTCCGTGACTTACGGCCGTAAGGATGAATGCTATTATATAATTAATTGTTATTGTCTGATACTTGTTGAGATTTTTAGTATCGATAATTTTAAGAGATATAAACATCCCAAGAGCAAACAATATGTGTATAATCAAATAGATAATATTCATAAAAGAAATCTTAACAAAATAAACTTCGAAGATAATCTTTAAATTATTTACTTTTGTGTCCGTCAATATAAATTTTCAAGTAACACATTAATTTATGGGCGGTCTGTTTGGCGTTGTTTCACGCGAAAAATGTTCTATCGATTTATTTTACGGAACTGATTATCATTCACATCTGGGTACCAGAAGAGGTGGCATGGTTACTCTCAATAAAGAGGGCCATTTTTCCAGGTCAATTCACAACCTGGAAAACTCTCACTTTCGTGCAAAGTTCGAAGAGGAATTAAAAAAATTTGATGGCAACTCGGGCATAGGTGTTATTAGCGACACAGATTCACAGCCAATAATCTTTAACTCTCATCTGGGAAAATTTGCCGTTGTATCAGTTGGCAAAATCAATAATATATCTCAACTGGAAAGCGAAATCATTTCCAAAGGAAGAAACTTTTCTGAATTAAGTTCCGGAAATACTAATCCTACCGAACTCACTTCAATTCTTATAACAGAGGGGACTGATTTTACTGAAGGTATTAAGAATGCTCAGGACAAGATCAAAGGATCTTCAACTATTCTGGTCCTTACCAAAGATGGCGTTATTGCATCCAGGGATAAGTATGGAAGAACTCCGCTTATTATTGGAAAAAAAGATGGATCATTTGCCGTTGCATCTGAAACATGTGCCTTTTCAAATCTCGGATATGAAGAGGAGCACTATCTTGGGCCCGGTGAAATTGTTCTGATTACCTCAGAAGGCTATACCCAGTTATCGCCTCCCGGCAAAAAGCTTCAGATTTGTTCTTTTTTGTGGGTTTATTACGGATATCCGACCAGCTCTTATGAAAAAATAAATGTTGATGATGTAAGATATGCACTTGGACACGCTCTTGGATCAAAAGACAAGACAGAACTTGATGTTTCTTCTGCTATACCAGACTCTGGCACTTGTATGGCTATTGGGTTTGCAAGCGGTAAAAAGATTCCCTACAGGTGTGCAATTGTAAAATATACTCCTACATGGCCAAGAAGTTTTATGCCATCGGACCAATCTGTAAGAGACCTGGTGGCAAAGATGAAGCTAATTCCCAATAAAAGCCTTTTAAGAGAGAAGAAAATTGCATTTTGCGATGATTCAATTGTAAGAGGTACCCAATTAAGAGATAATGCACAAACTCTTTTGGAATATGGAGCAAGAGAAATTCATATCAGAATAAGTTGTCCGCCTCTGGTATTCCCTTGCGAATTTATGAATTTCTCTGCATCAAGATCACCTTTAGAGCTTATTACCAGACGATTCATACTGGAAAAAGAGGGACAGCACAATAAGAACCTTGAGAAATATTCAGATTCAGGCACACCTGAATATCATGAGCTTGTAGAATATATAAGGAAGGACCTTAAGCTGTCAAGTCTTCAGTTTAATTCGATTGATGACTTAATATGTTCGATTGGACTGCCAAAAGAATCAATTTGCACTCATTGTTTCGACGGTAGCAGTTTCGGAGGTTGAAAGGCAAAATTCTACCCGTAAAATTTTGGCATTTAAGATTTTTAATTATCTTTGTTATGCACAATTAAAATTTCTTAACCTTATCACTTCGGTTCTTATGAACATTTTTGTTTCAAGTCTAAGTTTCCGCGCTAAAAAAGAGGATTTAGCCGAACTGTTTGCGCCATACGGCGAAGTTACTTCTGCCAGGATTATTTTCAACCGTGAAACACGCCGCTCAAAAGGCTACGGTTTCGTGGAGATGCCTAACGAAACTGAGGGCAATGCAGCTATCGCTGCTCTTAACGGATCAGATCATATGGGACGCACCATCAATGTTGCTGTTGCCAATGACAGACCGCCAAGAGAGGAGTAATCGATATAACGCAACAGAAAATACAAAGGGCTGCAAATTGCAGCCCTTTTTCATCAATATTATTCAGGAGAATCACTTTACAAGATTCATCTCTTTAATCAGATGTCCTGCTCCGGCTACTTTATCCACAACAAAAAGCACATATCTTACATCAAGAGATATGTTCCTGCAAACTGAAGGGTCATATACAATATCACTCATGGTTCCTTCCCAGACTCTGTCAAAATTAATTCCAACCAGGTTACCATCTGCATTCAGAACCGGGCTTCCAGAATTACCTCCTGAAGTATGATTCGTTGCAATGAAACATACCGGAACTGTACCGTTCACAGTCCATTTGCCAAAATCTCTTTTTGAATAAACATCTCTCAGTTTTTGAGGGATATCATAATCATAAATATTTGGATTGTCCTTCTCCATTATCCCTTCAAGGGTAGAGTAATGTTTGTAGTATACGCCATCAGATGGGGTGTAACCTTTTACTTTACCGTAAGTTATGCGGAGAGTTGAGTTTGCATCAGGATAAAACTCCTTTTTGGTATCAAATTCCATCTGTCCTCTCATATAGGTTCTGTAAAGAAGAGTCAATCTTGAATTAAGCTGATCATAAACTGGTTTTATACTTGCATTAAAAAAATCATTAAATGCAGTATAAAATACTACTGCAGGGTCATTTGCAAACATATCCTGGGTCACACCCTTTTCAATAAATGAAAGAGCCTTCTCCCTTGATGAAAAAATTGAATTTTCATATATATAGTTTGCAAGGGATTCTGTTGTTTTATGCAACCTCATAATTTCCTTGAAGTAATCCGGTTTAAATTCATCAGGTACATTTTTATTGTACTCCCCAACTATTGCTATAAATGATCGCTTGTCAACAGGCATATAATAATCCTTGTAGAAACTCTCCATCATTGCACGAATATTGGATGAACTCACTTCTGGAGACATCTTTGCATTTCTGGCAGCAGCAGCTGTTATCATTCCGGCAAATCTGATAATCTCATTTGCGTTTATTGCCTCAGAGTGATAATCATTTACAAATGAAAGTGGCTCCAGTTTGGCATACAGAGCTGCGAGGGTATCTACAACTCCCTCATATGCTTTATTTTTGCCTGCCCAGATTCTAAATCTATTTTCAAAGGCTCTTTTCTCTTCAACAGTACGGAGCCTTTTGATACCTCCTGCTTCACCCTGCCACTTCTTCCATGCGTTTGCAACAGATGCATTTTTTGATGCATATTTAATTCTTACCTCTGTACTTTTAGACATTTCGTCAGACTGAATTTCCAAACGCATTGTTCTCAGTTTTATTTTATGAGGGTTGGATACTTCTGAGATATATCTAACTGCTTCACTGTGTAAATACTCCTGAGTTCTGCCAGGATAACCATACACCATTGTAAAGTCACCTTCATTAACTCCGGATGTTGAAATTGAAAGAAACTTTTTTGGTTTATATGGCACATTATCCTTCGAATATGGAGCTGGTTTATTATTCTTGTCTGCATAAATTCTGAAAAGAGAAAAATCCCCTGTATGTCTGGGCCACATCCAGTTATCCGTATCTCCGCCAAACTTACCAATCGATGATGGAGGTGCTCCAACCAGACGCACATCTGTATATGTTTCATAAACAAAAAGGAAGTACTGATTTCCGTAATACATGGCTTCTACTCTCGCATCATAATGACTTCCCCTCTTCGCCTCATTTATAATGTTTTGAGAGTTTTCCTTCACTTTTGTGCTTCTTTCAGTTTCTGACATTTGATGAGTAACACCCTTTAGTACTTTGTTTGTTACATCGTCCATTCTGACTAAAAACCTGACTGATAATCCTTTATTTGGAAGCTCAGCTTCTCTTGACATAGCCCAGAATCCATCTTTCAGATAATCGTTTTCAACCGAACTGTGTGCCTGGATCTGCCCAAATCCGCAATGGTGATTTGTAATAAGCAGACCTTCAGAAGAGATCAGTTCCCCTGTACAGCCACCTCCAAAATGAACAATTGCATCCTTAACAGATGCCTGATTAATATCATAAATATCCTTTGCAGTAAGACGGAATCCATTTTGTTTCATGTCGGAAATTCGCTCCTTAATAAGGGAGGGTAGCCACATTCCTTCATCTGCAAAAAGATTGGTTGCAAAAAAGAGTGACGCAATAATAATTAGTAATGTGCGCTTCATGTTTGTTATTGTTATTTATTAACACAAACTTACGAAAATTTCTTACTTTTGAATTCAAAAGTGAGACAGATGAACAAACTTTCAAAATACATTGCAGGAATTGCCGGAGCGGTAATAATTGCATTTCTGGCCTGGTTTTTCGGAAATATTCTCATATATATACTGATTGCTGCAGTTCTCTCTCTTATAGGAAAGCCATTGATGAATTATCTGGCAAATATCAGAATCAAAGGATTATCAATTCCTAAGAATCTTTGTGCAGCTACAACACTGATTCTTCTGCTTGGTATATTTTTTGGCTTTTTCTTTTTTATTGCGCCTTTAGTAGGTGAACTTATTGAGATGGTAAGTTCAATGAATATGGAAAATCTTAATGAGAAGATTTCTGTACCTCTAGCAGATCTTAACAATTTTATGCTTGAGACCTTTCCAAGCTTAAACCCAAATTTCAAGGTAGAAGCAATTGTAATGGAAGAATTTCAGAAACTTGTTAATGCCTCAACAATTACAAGCTTTTTTGCATCAATAACTACATTTATTTTTGATTTCGCAATTGGAATATTTGTTGTCTCTTTTATTACTTTCTTCTTCATTAAGGAACAGGATATGTTCTCAAATATGGTTCTGGCCTTATTCCCGGATAAATATGAACACAATGTAAAAAGAGCACTCGAATCAATTTATAATCTTCTTGCAAGATATTTTATTGGGATATCTCTTGAGACTTTTCTCATAACATTGCTTAATGGTTTGGGTTTATACTTTATAGGAGGAGTTCATTTCTCTATGGCTATTGTTCTGGGATTAATTGCCGGTATTCTTAATGTGATTCCTTACATAGGACCATGGATTGGAGGTATTATTGGTGTTTTGCTTTCAATGGCAGATATTGGACTTAACACCCCGGATGCGGGCATGGTAATACTCACACTAGCACTGATATTTTTCATTACCCACATGATAGATGTATTCCTGTTTCAGCCATATATCTATTCCAACAGTGTTCAGGCACATCCGCTTGAGATATTCATTGTGATTCTGATAGCCGGTAGTATTGGAGGAATAATCGGAATGCTGGTGGCTATACCGGCATATACTGTTCTGAGGGTATTCGGAAGAGAGTTCTTTTCTAAACTTAAACTCGTTCAAAAGCTTACAGACAAAATTTGATATTTAAAGACCTCTATAAAAAAAGGTGCCGGAAAAAATTCCGGCACCTTTTTTATAGTCTTCAAAAATAATCAGATATTACTGCTGTTTTGTAGATTCGTAGTACGCATTATATTTATCATATCCGGCTTTATAGTTTTCACCTTTTTCACGGAAACGGAAATAAATATTCTTAAGGTATTCTGCGCAAACAGCTTTGATTTCCTTATCCTGAGTCAGTTCAAAACATTTTTCAAATGGAGCAATTGACATCTCTAGGTACTGCTCAAGTTGTTTAAGCATCTCCTCATATTTTTTGTCGTCCATTTCGTCAGCAGCTTTACCCTGAATCTCTACAGCTCTGTCATAGTATGTTGTACCAACTGCAAAAGAACCAAACACATAGTTTGGATCAACTTTAACTGAGTTTTCATAACACTCAACAGCCTTGTCAATGTTTTTCAGATTTTTCCACACATTACCTTCTGCATAGTGCAAAGATGCATTTGTGGGTTCGTTTTCCTGAGCTTTCTTGATTAGCGCAAGCACCTTGTTAGGATCGTCATTTGTCTCAAGATAGATATTGATTAATGAGACAAGAATACTTTGATTTGTAGGGTATTTTGTGAAACCCTGACCAAGCACCTCTTTTGCTTTGTCAACATTTTTAACTGCTTTATAAGCCTCAGCTAAATTTGAATAAAGGTCACCCTTTGAATCAAACTTATTATCAAGAGTCATATTAAAAAACTTGATAGCTCTTTCCGGATCCGGAGTCATGTTTGCAGTAAGACCTGTGTAATACATAATAGTAGTATCAGGAGAAGCAATAATTGGGTCCATGCTTACTACTACAGCCTGTTCGAAATTTGTTGAGGCGTTTTTGAAGTCACCAAGAGTATAACTATTCATACCTTCAGTCACATAACGGGTTTTAAGGGCAAGCAGTCTCTCAGAGATATCCTTGTTTTTAGAACCGTTAGCTAATTCTTCAGCTTTTCTTAAAGCATCAAAAGATTCTTTGAGAAGATCCACTTTCATATAGGGTTTTGTAATTACCCAGGCGGCAAGTGCTCCATCTTTTGAATAATAAAGATCTTTGTCATAGTATGAATCCACAGAGAATGTCTCGTTGTTTACGGTACGCTCTTCTGTATTAAGGATACGCTGATCTTTAAGAACCAGTTTAACTTCATTTTGAGTTGCTCCGGCCCATATTGATTTTACCGGTGCATCATACACAGCGGCAAAAGCGTCTGACAATTTAAGCCATGTTGCCGGATTTGTAGACTTCTTAGGATGTTGTGCATCTGCCTGCGCTTTTGCAACATCCTTTAGAGCCTCTGCGGCCTCTTTGGTTTGTGCGCCCATTTGAATTGATAAAATCATTGTCAGGGCAATAAGTAATTTTTTCATTGAAATTTCGATAATTTTAAATATTAACTTATTTATTTTTGTTGTTACTCTTCTGCTTCAACAGGTTTTTCTTCGCTCTTGTTTACACTGCAAACTGCTGCAATCATATCTCCCTCTTTAATATTAATCAGTCTTACTCCCTGAGTTGCTCTTCCTGCTACCCTTATATCGGATACTCCTACCCTTATGGTGATTCCAGACTTGTTAATAATCATTAAATCATTTTCGTCAGTTACATCCTTGATTGCTATAAGAGCTCCGGTCTTTTCTGTAATGTTGATCGTTTTGACACCTTTGGCACCTCTGCTGGTAACCCTGTAGTCGTCGAGGTTTGATCTTTTACCATAACCATTTTCACTTACAACCAGAATATGTCTGATATCACTGCCTTCTGCATTAGGGTCTACACAAATCATACCAATTACCTCATCCTCCTCTGTGATGTTGATTCCGCGAACACCAGAAGCAGTTCTTCCGATTGCTCTTACATCCTCTTCATTGAATCGTACACATTTACCTCCCCTGGCAGCGAGAAGAATTTCATTTGCCCCGTTAGTGAGCACTGCCTCAAGCAGTTCATCATTCTCCCTGATGGTAATTGCATTTACACCATTAACCCGTGGTCTTGAATATGCTTCAAGTGATGTTTTCTTAACAATACCCTTTTTAGTTGCAAGAACAATAAAGTTTGAATTGATATAATTCTCGTCGTTAAGGTTCTTAACATTGATATATGCACATACTTTATCGTCCGGGTCGATATTCAGGACATTTTGAATAGCCCTTCCCTTTGAGGCTTTTGATCCCTCAGGAACCTGATAAACCTTAAGCCAGAAACATCTTCCCTTTTGGGTGAAAAAGAGCATTGTACTATGCATATTTGCAACATATATATGCTGAATAAAATCTTCGTCTCTGGTAGTACTTCCTTTTGCTCCTACTCCACCTCTGTTTTGAATCCGGTACTCAGCCAGCGGTGTTCTTTTCATATATCCCAAATGTGAAATTGTAATTACAACATCTTCGTCCGGATAAAAATCTTCCGGATTGAAATCTTCTGCTGTAAGCTCAATTATCGTACGTCTCTTGTCTCCGTATTTGTTTTTCAGCTCTGTAAGTTCATCTTTAATAATCTGCATCTGCAAAGTTACATCTGCCAGAATCTCCCTGAGATGAGTTATTAATTTCATCAGTTCGTCATACTCAGCCTGAAGTTTTGATCTTTCAAGTCCGGTAAGCTGACGAAGACGCATTTCAACAATAGCTGTTGCCTGAACATCAGAGAAGGCAAACCTTTCAATGAGTCTGGTTTTTGCCTCATCAACAGTTTTTGAATCTCTGATAAGTGCAATAATTTCATCAATATGGTCAAGGGCTTTAAGCAGCGCCTCAAGAATATGAGCTCTCTTTTCTGCCTGTTCAAGATCGTATTTTGCTCTTCTGACTACTACTTCATGTCTGTGTCTTACAAAATACTTTATAAGCTGCTTAAGATTGAGCAGGCGCGGGCGTCCGTCAACCAGTGCAATATTGTTAACCGAAAAGCTAGACTGAAGCTGAGTATACTTGAAAAGCGTGTTTAGAACGACATTAGCCACTGAGCCCATTTTGAGCTTTATGACAATTCTCATTCCTGTTCTGTCACTTTCGTCATTGATGTATGAAATACCCTCAACTTTCTTCTCTTCTACAAGTTCAGCTATCTTTTCAATAAGCTCTCGCTTGTTAACCATATAAGGTATCTCGGTTACAACAATAGTTTCTCTGCCTGAATCGCTAACCTCGATATCGGTTTTTGCTCTTACAACAATTCTTCCCTTTCCTGTTTCAAAGGCATCTTTGATACCTTGATTTCCCAGGATAATTCCTCCTGTGGGAAAATCGGGTCCCTTTATGTGATGAAGTAACTCTTCAGTTGTGATTTCACTATTGTCAATATATGCGTTAATAGCATCTGCCACCTCTGAAAGGTTATGCGGAGGCATGTTGGTTGCCATGCCCACTGCAATTCCTGATGCTCCGTTGAGCAGCAACATTGGAGCTTTTGCAGGCAGTACCGTTGGCTCCTGGAGCGAGTCGTCGAAGTTAGGCTTGAAGTCAACTGTGTTTTTCTCCAGATCGAGTAATACCTCTTCTGCGAGTTTTCTGAAACGGGCTTCAGTATAACGCATTGCCGCAGCCGAATCTCCATCTATAGACCCGAAGTTACCCTGGCCGTCTACAAGCATGTATCTCATACTCCATTCCTGGGCCATTCTCACCATTGCTTCGTAAACGCTTGAGTCACCATGAGGGTGGAACTTACCAAGCACCTCACCCACAATACGGGCAGATTTCTTAAAAGAGGCACCGGATGTTAGTCCAAGTTCGGACATTCCAAACAGTACCCTTCTGTGAACAGGTTTAAGTCCATCCCTCACATCGGGCAGAGCACGTGAAACAATTACAGACATCGAATAGTCGATGTATGCACTTTTCATCTCGTCCTCTATGTTTATTTTGATTATTCTCGGGTTATTTTCAGGTTCTTGTATCATTTTATTACTGACTTTCCGTATTTAAAAAAGAGGTGCTAAATTAGGAATAAAAAATAGATTGAACAAATTGAAATTCTATTTGTCTAAAATGAGTAAATTTGCACATTATTCAACATTTGAAATGAATCTTATACTATCAAACGAACTAAATGAAATCATCTCTTACAGCAGAGAGGAGGCGATGAGAATGGGAAGCTACACCATTGGCATTGACCATCTGATTCTTGGAATAATCAGACACCAGGATAATGCTGCATTCGAGACACTTATGAATTTTGGCATAGATTACAGAGAGCTGAAACTAAAAATTGAGGAACAGCTTAAAAGCGGGGAAGTAGTTCCGTTTGATCAGGCAGACAAACTGAATCTGTCTAAGGGAGCAGAAAACTCCCTTAAGATCATGTATCTTGAAGCACGTTCACTTAAGGAGGTTAAACCTGGACCGGTCCATTTGCTGCTTGCAATTCTCAGGAGTGAAGAGGGTGTTTCTATGTCTATCCTCAGAGAGTACAGGATAACCTATGAAAGGGTTAAAGATCTTCTCAAGGGAAAAGATAGTTCCAGACCTTCTGCAACATCTTCATTTGAGGAAGAGTCTGATGGACCTGCTATGGAAAGCGAAAGCGACAACCGTGCAAAAGCAGTTAAAAATATCCGCAGTCAAAGCGACACTCCTGTACTGGACAGTTTTGGATTTGACCTGACAAATGCTGCTCATGAAGGAAAACTTGACCCTGTTGTAGGAAGAGACAAAGAGATTGAAAGACTTGCCCAGATTCTTGGAAGAAGAAAGAAAAACAATCCTGTTCTTATTGGTGAACCGGGAGTTGGAAAATCTGCGATAGCCGAAGGTCTTGCCCTGCGGATTTCTCAGAGAAAGGTCTCCCGCGTGCTGTTAAATAAAAGGATTATATCACTGGATATTGGTTCTATTGTAGCTGGCACAAAATACAGAGGACAATTCGAGGAGAGGATGAAAGCCATACTCGGAGAGATATCCAAGAATCCAGAGATAATTCTGTTTATTGACGAGTTGCATACTCTGGTAGGCGCAGGGGGTGCCTCAGGCTCTCTTGATGCTGCAAACATGCTTAAACCGGCTCTTGCCAGAGGCGAAATTCAGTGCATTGGAGCTACTACTCTTGACGAATACCGGGAATATGTAGAGAAGGATGGCGCGCTTGAAAGAAGGTTCCAGAAAATCATGGTTGATCCTACAAATTTTGAGGAGACCAGGCATATTCTTGAAAACATAAAGGAGAGGTATGAAAAGCACCACAATGTTCACTATACAGATGAAGCGTTAACAGCATGCATAAGATTATCTCAAAGGTATATTACAGACAGATGTCTTCCTGATAAGGCAATTGATGCACTTGACGAGGCGGGATCCAGAGTACACCTTATGCATTTGAAAGTTCCTGACTCAATTCTTCAAATGGAAAAAGAGATTGAACCAATAAGAATTGAGAAGAGGCTTGCTGTAAGCAACAGTCAGTACGAAACAGCTGCTCAGCTAAGAGATCTTGAAAAACAGAAAATGGAAGAGCTTGAGGTTGCTCAGAAAACATGGAATGAAGAACAAAATTTGCATCCTCAGGAGGTGAATGAGAATGATGTTGCCGAAGTCCTTTCCATGATAACAAGTGTTCCTATTCACAGACTTGCCGAGAAAGAGGGAGACAGACTTGCCAGAATGGGTGAAAACCTCAGAAAAAAGATTATTGGCCAGGATGAAGCGGTTGACAAAGTTGTAAGAGCTATTCAAAGGAACAGAGCTGGTTTAAAAGACCCGAATAAACCTATCGGTACATTTCTTTTTCTGGGCCCTACCGGGGTGGGGAAAACTCAGCTTGCCAAAATCCTGACAGCATACCTGTTCGACACTGTCGATAATTTAATCAGGATTGACATGAGCGAATTCATGGAGAAATTTGCTCTAAGCAGGCTTATTGGAGCGCCTCCGGGATATGTTGGCTACGAAGAGGGTGGTCAGCTTAGCGAAAAGGTGAGAAGAAAGCCATACTCAGTAATATTGCTTGACGAAATTGAGAAAGCACACCCGGATATTTTCAATATCCTTCTTCAGGTACTTGACGAAGGCAGGCTGACAGACAGCAACGGAAGACACATCGACTTCAGAAATACCTTGCTGATAATGACTTCAAATATTGGCAGCAGGGAGGTAAAAGACTTTGGCAGTGGGCTGGGCTTTTCCAACTCCACAAAGAGAAATGTAAGTGACAACACAAAACACATTATTGAAAAGGCGCTTAAGAAAACATTCTCGCCTGAATTTCTGAACAGACTTGATGAACAAATTCTCTTTAACACTCTAAGCAAGGAGGATATCTGCCAGATTATTGACATTGAACTTGATGATCTGTACAAGAGAATTGAACTTGCTGGCTACAAGCTTATTATTAGCGAAGATGCCAAAAGGTTTGTTGCCGATGAGGGTTACGATCCACAGTTTGGAGCAAGACCGCTTAAAAGAGCTATTCAGCGTCACATAGAAGATGCAATTGCAGAAGCGATAATCAGCGGTAAGTTTAAGCAGGGCGAGACGCTTCATGTTGAAACCGATAAAGAAGATTTATCAGAGGGAGGTACGCCTCAGAAACTTAAGGTTACCTCTGGTTCTTAAACTTTGATAATTGCTAGCGGAAGACTCCGGGAAGGGCAATTTGCGCTCTCTCCGGAGTTTTTTTACTGAGTGTCTGGTATAATCCCTTGTGTCAACAATAAAATCCAGAGGTTCACTTTCAGAAACGAGAACAAAACCCAGTTTTTTGTATGCATCTCCATCTGACCACTCTTTATCTGCATAACTCATTACTTCCTGAGGAGAGTGCTCTCTTATAAAATGTTCAAGAAATTTTCCCATACCACCGGCTACCCTCACGCCAGATAAACTAGCGTATCTTACCCACTCATACGAACTAACTATCTCCCCTTCCCTGTTCATTGGTCTGGGTGCTGAAAAGGCAGATACAGCCACAATTTCCCCGGTTTTATCCATCAAGGCATAAAAATACTTAGCATTAACGCTTCCCAGAAGGTGATTCTCATTTAAAAAAAATCCGGCCCTGGCCTTGTCAATCTTTGAAACAGTACAATTCCTTGCAAAAATTGAAGACTTTTTTCCGAGATTGGCAAGTAACCTGCCCCTGACAATATCTCCGCGTGAGTACCACAAATCCTCATACAGAGTTATTGTCCTGTAACCGTCAATTACGGGAAAATCCTTCCCAGACGGAGTACCCAGAAGTATCAGTTCTGCACAAATTTTGAAAGAATCAATAAATACAAGGTTTTCGCGAACAAAAAATGAAATATTGTTAGCTGCAAGAAACTCTCTGAATTCTAGTGTAAAACTGTTTGCCATTAATGCAAAGATAAAAGTTTTTCACCCTTTTTCTAAAAGAAATTTGGAAATAATGTATTGTTGCCATATCTTTGCACTCCCAAAACGGAAGATTCAGTAGCTCAGCAGGTAGAGCACAACACTTTTAATGTTGGGGTCCTGGGTTCGAGCCCCAGCTGGAAGCCCCAGCTGGATCACAAAAACAGAAGCCAAGCGTCAGCTTGGCTTCTTTGTTTTTACTCCCCAGCTGGTCAAGCTTGCTTGAACAAGATGGGTAAGTAAAAAGATACCAGGTCCGGCGCGGCAAGCTTGCTTGGGAGCGCTAGATTACAAAGGCTTGTTAATAATATTAGCATCAGTTAATACAACCGCACCATTAATAGCAAGAGCTCTTCCCTCCAGGATAGCCCCGGCATTCAGAGTAATTGATGTAAGAGCAAGTAAATTTCCTTTGAATGTAGTGTTGTCGCCTATTGTTGCCGACGACCCTATCTGCCAGAAAATATTTTCGGCCTTTGCACCATTTGCAAGAATAATATTCCCCCCGGCACCACCAATTGTTGTTAATGCATCAGCTACCTGAAATACCCAGAAAGAGTTAGAATTTCCCTGAGCGTCCAGTGTCAGATTCCCTGCCTGCACCATAAGGGTTGATAAAGATTTGTATATACCCGGAATTAGTACTGATCCGCCAATATCTCCCGCTACAATTGAGGGCGAAGGGCTGACAGCGCTTTCTGCATCATTATATGCATCTGTAAGGTCTAACTTTGCCTGTGTAAGCATTGCGGCTGTACCTGGAGTAACATCATCCGGTGCGTATGTAAAGCCATTGACAACTGTTGCAGGAGGAAACCCTGTAATAGCGGCACGTAATCCCGGACTAATACCAACATCCATGTCATTGACGATACTCAGACCGGAGCTGCTTACCCCCACCCCTCCAAGAATACCGAACTCTTTTGCAGTTTTAAGGTCAATAAACGGGATAATAATTGTGAGGTTATATTTGTTGTTTCTTTTGATAAATATCCCATCCCTGACCACAGTTGTCACACCCAGGTCTGTATGTGCATTAACAGTAAAAGTGCCCCCAGTGTGATCACCAGGATTAACCATCAGCATCGCTCCAGCTGTTGTGGACGGGTCACTGGTAATTATGCAGTCACCTGAAATATTCAATATCGAACTGTTAGAACCGGCAGCGCCAGTAATGGTATACAATGCATCTCCTGTAGGTTTAACCTGAGTTAAATCAATTATTCCTGATGTAAACGAGAGGCTGGCCCCTGTAGAAGTTGTAATTTCAACCTTATTGAATTTTGTTGTTCCCTGTGGAATAAGGACCTTAAACTCAATCATAGAAAATACATGGTTATAAACCAGATTAACGGGAGTCGCTGCTCCCTCGGTAAGAGGATTGAAGCTCTTTGGAGTTGAAACCAAAAAATCAATATCTCCAATATGTGTATATGCACTGCCCGCCTGAGCCTGAGTGGCAGGAAGGGCAATGGGAATTTCAGTAGCCTCTTTTAAGGAATTTGATATGCTGTATGGATAGTAGGAATAAAATTCATGTACTCCTGCTCCCCAGTATATGGATCCGTCAAAATTGGAACTTGTAGTTTGAGTCAAAGCAGTAAATTCTGCATTTTTTACTCCTACTGTACCACCGGGATTCTTTGCCTGTGCACAATAGATACCGGTTTTATCGAGATTATCCCAGCTTGTTGAGAGTCCGTTAAGGATAGTTTTGGTTTGAGGAGAGCTGTATGCACCACTAATTTGTATGAGATCTCCGCTTTTACTGACAGCTTCCGAAGGTAATTCTTCTCTCACACAGGAAGTAATCAATAGACCTGCAAAGCAAAGGATATATAAATATTTATTCATGATTTCATTATTTTAAAGTATGATAATCTCCCCGCTATAGTTAACATCCCAGTCAGTTATGATTATACCCATTATAGTAAGAGCGGTATTTGTTAACCGTAATTTGTAGATGTACTGAAAACCTTTGGCCCATGTAAGTTCACCTTCACCTGTATGAGTAATTGTGTAAATTTTATTGTCAATTTTCAGTTCAAACTGGACATTGCTCCTCTCTTCGAAAACTGAAGGTACAACATACATATATCCGTTTACCATTGTCTTTAGCTGCTCTTCATTAAGTCCAGGATCAACTGTTTCTGTAATTGAATTTTCAACTGAGTTAACAGAAATCTCCGAAGAGGAATTTCCGTTAATTATCTTACCATCAGAAAGTCTCATTGAGATTTTCTCGGTTCCGGCTGAATTAACTGTCAGCCCGGAAATTGTTGACTCATCAGAAATTTCAATATTTGAAAGCTCCCCTGCTCCAATATAATCTTCTTTATATATTACAAATGATATCAAGGATAGTGCATGATTCAATTCAAGCGTCACATGAGGATTGGCATAATAAATCGGACCGCCCCCCGTTGGAAGAAATGTACTTTGGGATGCATACATGTAGTCTGTCTGCAATGCCATCACCTGATCCTTTGGAATGTCAAGATTAACAACTGCTGATTCTCCTGTGCCTGAAATACTCTCATCAGATTCGGCAAATGGATAGTATGCATATATCTTTGCATAAATTTCCGTTAGACATACAGGCTTAGAGAGATTCCACTTATCTCCGTAACTTAACGACAGATTCTTTGTATAGGAATAGTATAGTTCTGTCCCCTCAGAATTTGTCACCTGAATGCCTATCTTGAAATTATTAATAAAGCTTTCATCATGCGATATTGTTGCTTCGTTTTTGTTAACGGTAGGCGTCAGCGAAAGCAGAGCAGATCTGTCGTAGGATATGAAATTGTCTTTAACACAACCAGCAGCAATAATCAGGACGAAAGCCATCAAAATATATCTGCTCATCGCTTTACGATTTTATATCAATAAGATCTCCTGGCTGAGTATCCCAATCTGTTATAACTGCACTAAGTATTACAAGACCTGTTCCGTCAAGGCGAGCTGTGTAGATATACTGTTTTCCCTTAAGCCATGAAATTGCTGTTGTATTTGTTGCAGTATATGTTTCTCCGTCAATTGTAAATGTAAATTTCACATCTCCGGTTGCCATTAAAGAAGTTGGAACCAGAATTGATGTTGCATTTACCTGCGTCTTAAGAATCTGAATATCTGCATTTGGAATAATACTGGATATAGTAACCGGAGCTGCCAGAGTGCGGGTAATTATGCCTTTAAGACCACCTGTAAGATCACCATTCTCAATATTCATAGTTATTGGAGTACTGCTTGTCATGACAAAATTTGTAGCAACAGCATCTTCAATCTTAAATTGAGTAATAGTACCTGTCCCTGAATAGTTGTTTTTATAAATATAAAAGGAAATTTGTGTAAGAGCATGGTTCATAACCAGACTTGCGTTTTGTTTTCCGGCAATGTTGCTCACACTGTTCAGTCCGGTTAAAGGTGTTGCGTACATATAGTCTGTTTCACTTCCTGTTGTTGCAGCACTCTCAACTGTAACGGGAATTGTGTTAAATGCAGACAGATTATCTGAAACAGAAACATATGGGTAATATGCATACACTTCTCCGGGTGTATTTGTCAGATAAATTGGTGTTAGTGTAGACCAGGTTGTACCGGCAGAATTATAAGTGTACATGATGTTTGTCATAGTACCGGATTGATAATTAATTTGTCCTGCTTTACGAACTTGTACTCCTATACTTGATCCGTTAGGAAAAACTGTTCCTGAAATAATTGCTTTTGTAGGTGTTACTCCCACTTTTACAGACAGAGCTTTTGCAATGTTAAAGTTTTCAGGATCTTCTTGTTTGGTACATGAGAATAGCGATATAGCCATTACAGATGTGATAATTAATAATTTTTTCATTTTTATGGGTGTTGTGTTTACTGAATTTAAAAATCTTTGCAATCGCAAGGTGACAATCATATTTTAAAAAATCATTACATGTTTTATAGTAATCATTGCACTATTCACACCTGAATTTCATATATTTGGAGTGACTTAAAACCTCTGCAATGAAAAATTTTCGTATTTGGGTTGTACTGCTGGTGGCAGTCGCAGCTATTTCCTCCTGTTCAGAAGGTATAAAATCTGACATTACACATTTACCATTCAAAAATTCTCAGGATTCTAAATGGGGACTGGTATCAACCGATGGCAAAGTTCTTTTTGCAGAACAGTTTGCAAATATGCCATCCGTTGCTGTTAACGGGATATTCACTGTCAAAAATTCTGCTGGACTTTATGAGTACTACAATGCCTCAGAGACTCCTCAGAAATTCGGAGGTGAATATATCCATGCTGGATTATTTCACGAAAATTTGGCCCCTGTGGTTTTGTCTGAATCTCCGGTATCATTTATAGACAAAACAGGAAAAACTGCATTTGAGCTGAAAGAATTCGAAGGAGTAAAAATTGTAGCCGCAACTAATTTCAGTGATGGTATGGCCATGGTAGAAAATGCAACAGGGCTTAAGGGTTACATAAATACGGCCGGAGAGTTCATTATTAAACCCCAGTATGAAGTAGCATTGCCATTCAATGCAGGACTTGCCCTGGTTGGCAAGAAAACCTCAGAAGGTACAATATACACTCTCATGAACAAGTCAGGCCAGACAACAGCAACTCTTGATACCAGAATTGTGGCTATTCACGAATATTTCAGTGAATCTCTGGCTGGATATACGATGTCTGAAGAGATGGATGAATGGGGCTTCATTGATATTAGCGGGAATATTGTAATACCTGCCGATTCTCTTCGTAAAGCTGTTAAGCCATTTTGTGGAAAATATGCAATTTTTTGGGATGGAATGCTGTGGGGAGCAATTAACAGAAAAGGAGAAGTGGTTATAAATCCTATATACGCTTCTCTTGAATATGGCCCTGAGGGAAAATTTATTGCCGGTGACGGGGAAAAATTTAACTTGATTGACTTAAATCTAAAGAGACTGGGAATTGAAAATTTTTCTTCTCATACAGGATATATAAACGGATATGCCTTTATTGGTGAGCCCGGACGATTTGTCTCAGCTAATAAATCAGGAAAACAAAATGGAGAAGCTACTTACTTTGAAGTAGCCAATCCTTCAATAAATGAACTTTTTGAATCTGATATTTTCTCGATTTCCGGAGAAATAAGAAAATTTATCAGCATTATTGCTCAGGACAGAATTGGCAATATCCGTTTTGGGCAGACAGCAGAAGCAACTGCTTCCCAGATGGGATACCCGTCACCTGAAATTGCAAAAGGAATGAGACGCTTTTCTAAATCAATTGATGGAAAAGATATTAAAGGGTCAATGTTTGCCGAATTCAGTGATAACCCTGTTATTGAAATCACTGAAAAGCAGATGTCCAGAGATATGTGGGGTAAGGCATTTTATGAAGATGTTGTTACAGGCTACAGCTTTAACGAAGAGGCAACACTATCAGATATTGGATATATCATGCATCTGTCAGGTCAGTTTAAGGGAAAAGAGAAACCCATAACCGGCATACTTGCATCAATGGCAAAAAGTTCCGGATTCAAGATTGTCACAGAAAAAGAAGACGAGCTGATATTCTCTTCTGAATCTGAAATAAACCTGCATATAATTATTAAGCAGGGGGAAATTGAAATAAGGGGGAGCAGATAATTATCAGCCAAACATAATCAGTAACTGAGCAGAGAGTACCCTGAGAAACATTGTAAGGGGATATACTGTTGCATAACTCACCGCAGGTATGTCATTGCCTGCTGCAGCTCCGGAATATGCAAGAGCCGGAGGGTCTGTTGTACTGCCTGCAAGAAGACCCATCATTGCGAAGTAATTCATTTTAAGGTATAATCTGCAGAATACCCCGGTAATTAACAGAGGAACAACCGTAATTATTGCTCCGTAAAGAATCCACAATGCACCGCCGCCGTTTACAATTGTGTTTACAAATCCGCCGCCGGCATCAAGACCAACACATGCGAGGAACAAAGAAATTCCAATCTCCCGCAGCATCAGATTTGCACTCATTGTTGTATATGTTACAAGCTTGTACTGAGGTCCGAATCTGCTCATTAAAATTGCAACAATAAGAGGTCCTCCGGCCAGTCCCAGTTTGACAGGCTGAGGTATTCCCGGAATAAAGAGCGGTATACTTCCAAGTAAAATTCCAAGTCCAATTCCCAGAAAAATTGCCGTTAGATTTGGTTCTCTTAACTTGTGCATTGAATTGCCCAAAAGATTTGCTGCGGCATCGATAGATGCCGTTGTTCCTATTATGGTGAGCCTGTCTCCAATTTGCAGTCTTAAATCTGGCCTGGCAACCAAATCTACTCCTGCCCTGTTAATCCTGGTGACTGTTATCCCAAAAGCTTTTCCCAATTTCAGATTAGCCAGACTTTTACCATGTACCTGCTCTTTTGTAACCAATACCCTTCTGGGAACAACATTAAGGTCATTAATCTGCCACTCTTCATCAGTCATATGCACTTCTCCGCCAAAATAGGCCAATACTGCCTCTTTATCCATCTTCTGAAGGATTACAAGTATTCTGTAGTCCTCTTTTAATATCGTTGATGCCCCGGCAATAGAAATGTCGCTGCTGCTTCTGTAAACACGGGAAATTACAAATGGTCTTTCAATATATTTTTTAATCTCAATAATGGACTTTCCAAAAATTGCAGGATTTTTAATTGATAAAGATATTTTAATTGTCTCCTCAGGATTATCTCCCTCCTGTTTTTTAATTTTTGTAAGCTCTTCAGTATTATTGATTCTAAAAAGAGATTTGATAAAAATCATTGATAGAATTATTCCAATAACTCCAAGAGGATATGCTACAGCATAACCTGTTGCTATTGTAGGATCATTTACACCATTTGTATCAAGAAATGCCTGTTGAGCGGCACCTAATCCGGGTGTGTTGGTAATTGCTCCTGAAAGAATTCCGGTCATTGTGGAAATGGGTAATCCAGAGAGCTGTTTAATTATGAGTGTTGTAATAACTCCCAAAAGCACAATTGAAGCAGCCAGGAGATTTAACTTAACACCACCTTTTTTGAACGATGAGAAGAAACCAGGACCAACCTGAAGTCCCACTGAGTAGACAAACAAAATAAGGCCGAACTCCTTTACAAAATGGAGAGTATGTGGATCCACTTTAAGCCCGAAATGTGAAAATGTTATTCCTGCAAAGAGAATCCAGGTGACGCCGAATGAAATCTTAGCCACCTTGATTTTTGACAACATAATCCCTGTTGCAATTACAAGCGCCAAAATCAGAACGGACTGTGCAATCCCTTCGGTAAACAATAACTTTTCGAACCATTCCATATTTTAAAAATTTTTGCAAAATTAGCGATAATAAGTATATTTGAGATAAATAACTCTAAAAACTAAGTCTATGAAAATGCTGGATGAGTTCAAACAATTCGCCATGAGAGGAAATGTACTTGATATGGCTGTGGGTATCATAATTGGTGGTGCTTTTGGAAAAATAGTCTCTTCAATTGTATCTGACGTGATAATGCCACCTGTTGGATTGCTGGTTGGCGGTGTAAACTTTACTGACCTTAAGATAACAATTAAACAACAGATACTTGATGCTGCAGGAGTCGTAACCGCTCCCGCCGTAACTATCAACTACGGTAATTTTATTCAGGTTACATTTGATTTTATAATTATTGCATTTGCAATTTTTATGCTTATCAAAGGGATGAACAATCTTAACAAAAAGAGAGAAGAGGCCCCCGCTGCACCTGCAACCCCTCCTCCCACTCCAGCAGATATCCAACTCCTGACAGAAATTCGAGATTTATTAAAGAAAGATAAATAGAGTTCCTTAGAAAAAATAAAAGGGCTGCTTTTCAAAAAGCAGCCCTTTATATTCAGGAAATGAGTTTCTTAATACTTGTAAGTTTGAGAATCATTATTACTCTTTTTTGAGGATTTACTCTTTTTCACTTTGTTCTGACCGGGAGCATACTGTTTTGCAGATTTTGCACCGGTAATTTTCTTCATCTGACCCGGAGGAACAGCGCCATTTCCGTTTACATGGATGCGGGTTGCTCTGCAAGAAGTTGCACCAATTGCCATTACAGCAATAAAAAATAAAAACAGATATCTTTTTTTCATTTTATCAATTGTATAATTATCTAATAATTCTTTAAATGTAGTCATAAATTGAACAACAATAGAATTAATTTACTACTTTTGCAACCCTAAACAACGGTTCTGTAGCTCAGTTGGTAGAGCACGACACTCTTAATGTTGGGGTCGTGGGTTCGATCCCCACCGGGACCACAAAAAAAAAGGATTACAATGCATAAAGCAATACGTAGTCCTTTTTTTGTTTATTTTAAAACTTGAACATATTCAATAGTTAATCGTTATATTTTCAATATTATCGATATTAAAAAATTATTAAAATGACAAATTTCATTTTTAAAAACCCAACTAAAATAATCTTTGGTAAGAATACAATCTCTTCAATTTCTGAAGAGATTCCCAGGGACAAAAGAGTTCTGGTAACATTCGGAGGAGGAAGCGTTAAGGAAAACGGCGTATACAAACAGGTACAGGAAGCTCTTAAAGGATTTACATTTTTTGAATTTTGGGGAATTGAAGCTAATCCGGACATTTCGACCTTAAGAAAAGCAATTGCCCTAGGAAAGGAGGAAAAATGTGATTTTGTTCTGGCAGTTGGAGGAGGCTCAGTAATTGACGGATCAAAACTTATAGCAGCAGGGATTCTTTACGATGGTGATGCCTGGGAAATTGTTATGAAAAGAGACTGGACAGCAAACAAGGCCCTTCCGCTTGCTTCGGTTCTGACTTTGCCTGCTACCGGCTCTGAAATGAATGCCGGAGCTGTAATTTCCGACAGAGCAAATAAGGAGAAGTTTGCCTTCTATTCTCAATATCCGGTTTTTTCAGTACTCGACCCCGAAACCACATTTACACTGCCTTCACATCAGGTTGCATGCGGACTGGCAGATACTTTTATTCATGTAATCGAACAGTATCTGACAACTACTGATCAGTCCCCTTTAATGGACAGATGGGCAGAGGGAATTCTTCAGACTGTAATTGAAATTGCTCCTCAAATCAGAGAGAATCAGCATAATTATGATGCTATGGCAAATTTTATGCTTAGCGCAACTATGGCTCTAAACGGATTTGTATCAATGGGGGTTTCACAGGACTGGGCAACACACATGATTGGACACGAGCTCACGGCATTGCACGGACTAACACATGGTCATACTCTTACAATTGTACTGCCAGGTACAATGTGGGTAATGAGAGAAGAAAAGGGTGATAAAATTCTCCAGTACGGAAAGCGGGTATGGAATATTGAGGGATCTGACAGAGTGGAGACTATAAGGAAAATTATTGACAGAACAGAGGAGTTCTTCCGCTCTCTAGGGCTGAAGACAAAATTATCCGAGAATGGTGCCGGAGTGGAGACAATTGACGAAATTGAGAGAAGATTTGAGGAGAGGAAGGTGAAGTTCGGAGAGAATCGCACAGTAGATTCTGCCGTTGCAAGAAAAATTCTGGAGAAAGTTTTTTAATCTGGCTTTGTCTGAGGGAGATTATTAATTACATTCACTATTGAATTTGCAGAAATTGTAGAACCCGAAACTGCATCTACATTTGACTTGTATATAAGCTCCCCCGGGGTTTTACCTTTAAATTTTGACAACCACTTTTTATTGGTTGCTCCAATTCCGTAGTCTGAGGGATATTCCAAAATCTGGATATCCCTTATTTTATTTTGCATATCTACCAGAATACTAAACACAAATTTGTGAGTTCTTCCGGCAGCTCTGCGGATGTAAAGTTTAAAAATACCCCTGCCCCCTTTCATAAAAACCTCTGCATTATCATCTTCTTCGTGTATAATTTCATACTCTTCCATTTGAATTCCTGTTGACTTTTTCAAAGATGAACCAAAACTTTTCTTATATGATTCAAATGGTTGCTGAGAAAACAGAAATGCTGAATTCAATAACATCATGACAATAAAAGAGAGAAGGGATATTTTCCTTTTCACAATGGTTAGTTATTAAAAGTTAATTCCTATACCGGCATTAATGTAGTTTTCACCTGCTGAGCCGGCCTGTCTTGTTTTTTTATACTGGTAATCAATTTTAAACACGACACCTTCTGCAGGTTTATAACCGATTCCGGCAAAGAATTCATCTGCCCTGAATGCATCATTCTTAGCAAGGCTTCCGGAGACTGAAGCGTGTGTATTGTAGCGTTCATATCTGACAAACGGAACCAGTCCCATCTTCTTCCCGTTAAGTAAATCGTATCCTGCTTCGAGGTACCATCCGGTCATTGCACTTCCCAGTTTAGGTTTGTTATCATTAAATTGATTGTATGCCTCACTATTCCCTAAAGAGGCATATATAAGCTGTCCTCGTGACTGGAATCCCCCTTTGGTGTATCTGAAATCAATTCCTGCCATCGCAATTTTCACAACTGATGAATCTGCTGTAATCCTTGCCGCATCCGAATTTTTATCAAGATTATTAAATAGTTTCGATTCTGTATTTCCAAAATAGCCAGAAAGGCCAATATTCAGACCCTGTACTCCATAATAATCAATTTTTAAAGAGAGATCAGGTGAGGTCATATTTGTATTGATCCCCTTCTGCCTGGCACTTCGAAATCCGGCAGCACCACTAAGTTTGCTTGTTCCGTCGTATCCGTAAAATCCATTGAACAGATAAAGCTGATATTTTATTGAGGCTGATGCAATCCGTCCGCCTATACCAGCACCAATTTCCCGCCAGGTTGTAGGAACGATTAAATTATCAATTGAGGGTCTCTCCACACCATTAAACAATGTCGGTTCATGGAACTCATTAACGATTCCCATTGGCACCAGCATTAGTCCTCCCCTGAAAGAAAGATAGTCGTTCAGTCTGTAATCTACGAATGCCTGCTCAACATATAGTTCGTTAACATGCTCAAACTCTACTTCCGATACAAAATGAAGATTTTTTGAAAATTGATATCCAAAGAAGAGAACCATTCTGTGAACATCCAGCTTACCGTTATACTTTGTATCCCCGGAAATTCTCTGGTTGTAGTCAATTTGACCATATCCTCCAATTTTTATTTTTGATTCTCTCTCTTCAAGCATTTGCTCTGCTGTATTGAGAACCGGCTCAGATGTCTTTTGGGAGAAAAGCGATGTTGAAATAATCATCGCTGCTGAAATTAAAAAAAGTATTCTCATTTATCTTGTTTGTTTTGTTTTGCAAAGATGAGGGTGCCTGGAAAACAAAACAATCCCCAATAATGGGGATATTAAGATGAAAAATAGCTATATGTTGTGGTTATTGCTCTATCAGACCATTTAAAAGAGAATAAACAGTAAGTCCAGAGACACTTTTAATTCCCGTTTTCCTTACAATATTTTTCCTGTGTGATATTACAGTATGTACTGATATATTGTGGATTCCGGCAATTTCTTTGTTTGTAAAACCTTTTGCAACAGAAACGAGTACCTCCTTTTCTCTGTCCGATAAGTCATATTCCACCGGATGAGGAGTATATCCGGATTGAATTAACTCATTATCATCAATTTCTTTTTGAAATACTCTTTCTATACTCATGGCAATTTCTGAAGGAGTATCATAAATTGAGAGAACTGCAGAAAATTGCCTTTTAAGACTCTCACTTATTATGCTGTAAGCAAATGCAACTATTCTGGCATCACGGGGATTATTAATTGCAGTTTTTACTTTTTCTGCTCCGGTTTGGTCAAAGAGCGCGGGGTTTACCACTATTATATCTGGATCAATTTCATCTGAAAATGAGGTAAAATGGGAAATTGAAGAGAATGACCATAAAACCTGGAACTTGGCTCCAAATGAAGATAGCGATGCTTCCAGCCCAGTTCTTACAATTTGGGATGGTTCAATTAAAGCTATTCTCAATTTAGCGGCCATTTTTGATAATCTCACCAGTTTTTTCCAGATGTGCTACCAGTGGAACCAGCAACCTGTCTTCAATATGAGCATGATTTTCAAACTCCTCTTCAAGTATGTACAACTTTGCCAAAACCTCATAAACAACATCAGATGGATAGCCGGCAGGCAGATATTTTAAAAGAATGTTTTTCAGATCGCTCAGTTTGGCTTCAATATTTGTGTGGTTCTCTTCAAACTTCTCAATTGAAAACCCCTCTTTTCTCACTCCTGAAAGGATTCCTGTGACATAAGGGAAAACCGTTTTCTCCTCATAATTAAAGTGAGATTCAAGTTCTTCTCTGTACTCCTCAAAAAAATGTTTAAGTATATCTGAATGTTTTGGATTAGCACCTTCAGAGGAGGTAATCTTTGATATACAAAATTCAACAGAGGGTATATCTTTATTTATGAATTCGTTATGTGACAGTCTGAGATATCTCACTAAATCGCTCACCTCCTTATTTTTAACACCCTCCACATTAGGCTTGTAGTCATGAAAGTCAGAAACATTGCATATGGAGAGAAATATATATGGTGATACGGCATTGGACTGACAAACCTCAGAGACACTATTTTCGCCAAATCCAGGTTTAATCCCTAGCCTTGACAATATTTTGATAGTCTTATAACTTCCGTTAACAAGGCTGGCCATTTTTTCACTCCCGCTATAAAATTCCCTCATAATTTCTCTGTTGACAATTATAAACCAAATATCGTAAGAAATGTTTAAATTTCGGCAATAGTACTGAATATGAAAAAATACAAACTTGGATTGGCTCTTTCCGGCGGAGGTGTTAAGGGATTTGCACATGCCGGAGCCCTAAAGGCAATGGAAGAGAGAGGACTGAGGCCTGATATAATTGCCGGAACAAGTGCCGGAGCTATAGTGGGAGCTCTCTATTCAGCGGGGCATTCACCCGATCATATTTGTGAACTTTTTAAAAATAAAGACTTCAACCATTTTGTTGAACTTAACATCCCAAAAAACGGGCTTTTTCGTACTACAGGATTTCTTAAATTTTTGAAAGACAATATCAAAATGAAGAATTTCGAAGAGCTTCCCATTCCTCTCTATGTTGTCGCCACAAATCTGGATGAAGGGAGATCTGTCGTCTTTTCAGAAGGGGAACTTCACAGAAAAGTCATGGCCTCATCATGTATTCCTGTCATATTTAACCCCATTGAAATTGACGGGATAAATTATGCCGATGGAGGTATTTTTAAGAACTTTCCGGTTTCGGTTATCAGGGAATCTTGTGAAAGAATAATTGGCATTAATGCCAGTCCCCTTATTGCAGAGAAATATTCAAAGAATATTGTTGGGATTGCAGAGCGTACATATCATTTTATGTTCAGAGCGAATACAGTTGAAGACAAACGGTTATGCGATATTCTCGTTGAGGTGGAGAGTGCAATGCAGTTCAAAACTTTTGATCTTAAGAAGGTTGATGTAATTTTCCAAATGGGGTATGAAGCAATGATTAAGGCTCTCGATATAAACAAATAAGGGCAACACTTCTGCTGCCCTTATTAAATTCTAGTTTATAAATTACTTTTTCAGATATTTTTCAAGAAACTGATCTTGCTCCCAAAGCAGGTGCATTATATTTTCCCTAGTTACATAGCTGTGTGACTCTTTTGGAAGGATAACCATTCTTACTGGAGCTCCTAGTCCCTTTAGTGCCTGAAAATAACGCTCTGTCTGGAGCGTAAAGGTTCCAGGGTTGTTATCGGCCTCACCATGAACGAGCAGTAACGGAGTTTTCATCTTTGCTGCATTCATAAAAGGAGACATCCTGTTATAAACCTCAGGTGTATCCCAGTAGCTTCGCTGCTCGTTCTGGAAACCAAAAGGAGTAAGTGTCCTGTTATAGGCGCCACTTCTGGCAATACCGGCAGCAAAGAGTTTTGAGTGAGTAAGAAGGTTCGCGGTCATAAATGCTCCGTACGAGTGCCCTCCCACTGCTACTCTGTTTCTGTCAATATAGCCTAATGCATCTACAGCGTTTATAGCTGCCTCGGCATTCGCAACAAGCTGTTCTATAAAGGTGTCATTAGGTTCTGAACTTCCTTCACCAACAATCGGGAAAGAGGCATCATCCAGTACTGCATAACCTCTTGTTACCCAATAGACGAAAGAGCCGTAGTATGGAGCTGTAAATTGATTTGCATTGTGAGTACTCTGGCTTGCAGACGCAGCGTCTTTAAACTCTTCGGGATATGCCCATATCAGAAGCGGAAGTTTCTCATTCTTGTTTTTATCGTATCCTGCAGGTAGATACAAAGTACCTGAAAGCTCAATTCCATCTGCTCTTTTATACTTTATTACCTCTTTGTGTACATTCTCAATACTCTTAAACGGATTCTGAAAGTGTGTGATCTGAGTCATTTCATTCCCTTTTTTCAGTGAACGGAAAAAATAGTTTGGAAATTCATTTTTGGATTCCATTCTGACTAATAATACACCCTTCTTTATATCGGTGAATGAGACAATATCCTCTTTTTTATCAGTAAGTGAAGATTGGTAAAGCCTCTTTTTAACAAGTGTTTTCAGTGATAATTCGTCAACAAACGGGAACTGGCCCTCTTTTGTAAAACCATCTCCGGTAAGGAATAGCTTACCATTATCTATTGCAAGAGTATAGCGGCCGTAAATATTCTTTTTTGTCACAAATGAACCTGGATCTGAATAAACATCCTGCATATTTCTGTTGTTAAAAAGCCTGAGAGAAGCATCAGCTGCATCAGGAGAGAACATATATGTTGAAGTCATTCTCGTTTCATACCACGAATCTCTTAAAATAGCAGTTTGTCCGTCTCCCCAGATAATGCCTCCGTACCGCTGAGGAATTTTGACCATTGGCTTAGGGTTGGTGTTAAAAGGGGCATCCCATGAATATAACATGTCTCTGAAATCTGTTTTAACTGAGGGGTCTCCTCCATCAAGGGCCTCAACAAATACAAGTGTTGAAGGTTTGTCTGACCGCCAGTCCATTGATCTTTTTCCTGTTCTTACAGCACTGAAACCCTTAGGCATTATTTCAATCAGAGGAACACTATTTATTGTTTTAACATACTCTCCGGCAGATGTGAAAATTTTAGTTGTCTGAGGAAATCTGTTCATAGGAACAATATATGAATAAGGCTTTTCAACAGTTGTGACCATTAAATAGCTGCCATCCGGAGAAAAGTTTTCTCCTGCATAGATTGCAGAAGATAAAAATCTTTCACTTTTTCCGTCTACAGATACTTTCCAAAGCTCCGAATTTGCTATTGTTTCAAAATTTGATTCATCGTTTTTGTTTTTTAACAAATCCTGATAAGTTCTGTTTTGAGCAGCTTTTCCATCTCCAACAGATACTATCGGGCCTTTTGGAATGTCTCTCTTCTCGTCAATTAGTCCCGGTCTGTTTTCAGGAAGCATTCTTACAAGAATCTCCCTGCTGTTTCTAAACCATGTAAATGGATTGTTAATATTTGCATTTACTCTAGCATCAGTAAGCTTTGTGGCTGTTGCAGTTGCAAGTGTTGCAATCCAAAGTTCTACACCTTTTTCAGTAGTATTTGAAAAAATGAAATACTGATCATCGGGCGAAAATTGGATGTTTGTTATTTGCGGATTTGCTGGTAATCCGTAGAGCTGAATTTCTGACTTATCAGTAATCTTTCTTATCTTAATGTTGTTGTAGTAATTTGCACTGCTGGAAATATTTGTAACAGGATTAATTCTAAGTCCTGCAAGTCTGAGTTCAGGCTGGTTTAACTCCTCAAGAGTTTTGTAGGTGCTTCTGTAAGTAAGAACCATAAATTCGCTTTTTGAATCAAGCATCACCATTGGAGCTCTCTCATAGTCTGCAAGTTCCATTATCTCACGAGGAGGTGTTTTGTATGTAATATTCTCTTGAGAGAGAGCAGGGCAAATGAACAAAAAGGCCATGACTATTGTCATTACCAATCTTGAAACCGGGAATTTACTCATATGTTTTTAGTGTTTTATGATTGAATCAATGATACCGACAAGTTGATTTTTCATAATTGGCTTTGGAAGATATCCATCAAACCCGGCAGCTCTTATATTCTGCTCATCATCTGATAAGGCATAAGCAGTCTGAGCCACAACAGGAAGAAAAGGTCTGATTTTTTTAATTAGCCTCAATGCATCATATCCGTTAAGGATAGGCATTTTTATATCCATAAGTACCAAGTCAATATTATTCTCTTCCTTAACAAATTCGACAGCCTCCTTACCATTTACAGCCCTGAAGACACAATGGTTAAACCTTGTTAAAAGAGCAGAAATATATAAAAAGTTTGTATCCTCATCTTCCGCTACTAAAATTCTCAATGGACTTAACATATATTTACTTGATTAAGTACAGATTACATAATTAACACGACAACAAAGACTTTTGATTAAATGTACCAGCGTACAATTAAAAATCTATTTTATCCACCGAGCGAAAAACAAGCTCTACAATTCTTATGTTATAATATTTGACAACTTGACTGCAAAGATCGAATTTAATTTGAAATCCACAATAGTTTGAATCCCATCCCAGTAAATAAATGTATTATTGTGGTTTTCAATTACAAATCTCGCAGGATATAGTGTAATTATTTTTGTTTCAAACATTCTTTTCATTATTTCAATCTTTCCCTCGCCTCTTAAATAAAAAACAATGGTTTTTGAGTTAAGAATTCCTGTTACAGTTAGTGCAATTCTCTTTTGACGTGAGTATGGATTTGTTGATTCCATATACATTCTGGAGGTATATAAAAGTTCTTCCTGACCGGGAAAAATTGAAGAAGTATGTCCATCCTCTCCAACTCCCAGAATCACCATGTCAAAACCTCTGTCCGGTAATATTTTTTCAATCACCTGCAACTCGTATCTTTTTGATTCGCTGGAAGGATTGCCAGCTCCATTGATTGGAAAAACGTTCTCACTTATTAATGGTACTTCATCTAAGAACAATCTTCTTGCCTCTCCGAAATTACTCTCGGTTTTATCTGCAGGCACACATCTTTCATCTACCCAGAATATTCTTAAGTTTCTCCAGTCAATAGCTTCTCTGTATTTGCCTTTCCATAGTTCAAAAAGAGCTATAGGACTACTACCTCCGGAAATTGCAAGATTAAACGGAAGGTTTTTCTCTTCCTGCTTTTTCTGAATCTCTTCAATCAGTTTTAAAGTCAGTTTTTCTGAGGGAGTCATAATCAATTATTATAGTTCACAATACAGGTCGGTATCTGTAAGATTTTTGCAAGGGTTTGTCCAGCACTTTCCACCCTCAATTATGGCATCACTTTCAGGAGGCCCCCATGTACCTGCCGGATATCCGTAAAGAGGAATATCGCTGTTTTCCTGCCAGTATCTTAGTATAGGGTCAAAATAATTCCAGCTTGCTTCAACAGCGTCGCTTCTGGTAAAGAGCACAGGCTCACCATTCATACAATCCTCTATAAGCTTAGAGTAGGCATCGCCAGATGGAAGTCCGCCCAGCTTATCATAGGTAAAAGCCATTGGCACCTGTTTTACTTCAAAACCAGAACCAGGAACCTTCATGTCAAATTTCAAAACAGCTCCTTCGTTGGGTTGGATTCTTATTACAAGCTGATTCTGCTCGGGACAGCCCTCGCTGCTGTTGAAAAGTTTATGCGGAGTCGGCCGGAAATGTATAATTATTTCTGAAACCTTGGTAGGCATCTGTTTGCCGGTTCTTATATAGAAAGGAACTCCCTCCCATCTCCAGTTAGAAATATTTACCTTCATTGCAAGGAAAGTTTCAGTATAAGAATCAGCCGCAACACTCTTCTCCTCTCTGTATCCGTTTATTTTAATCCCATCTTTTCTGTGAGAAGCAATATACTGACCCCGAACAACATTCTTCGAAATTTCTTCGTCTGTAAGTGGTCTGAGTGAGCGATATACTTTAACAACTTCATTACGAAACTCTTGCTCATTGAAGGCAACAGGGGGTTCCATGGCAACAAGGGCGAGAAGCTGAATCAGGTGATTCTGGACCATATCCCTGAGAGCACCTGCTCCTTCATAAAAGCCACCCCTGTCTTCAATTCCCATATTTTCAACAGCAGTTATCTCTACCCTGTCTATGTAATTTCTATTCCACAAAGGCTCAAAAATTCCATTTGCGAACCTGAATGCCAGAATATTCTGGACAGTCTCCTTACCCAAAAAGTGATCAATTCGGAAAATCTGCTTTTCTGCAAAAGCACTTCTAAGTATATCATTCATCTTTCCGGCACTCTGGAGGTTGTACCCAAATGGTTTCTCCACAATTATCCTGCTTTCAGGAGTATTTAGTGCTGATTTCAGAAGATTTGCAGGAATCTGCTCATAAAGAGACGGAGGTGTAGCAAGATAATACAGGATTTTTCCAACATTGCCGGCAAGAGCTGATATAGCTTCTTTCAAAAGAGTATAATCCTGTTCCTTTGCCGGGTCCATTTTCAGGTAGTGAATTCTTGACAGAAAATTCTCCTTGTTAACATTGCAAACCTCGTTAACTGACAAATATTTACTCAGGCCATCTCCAATGCTTCTTCTGTACGATTCGTTGTCAAGCTTTGTTCTCCCTACTCCCAGTATTATAAAATCCTTGTCAAGTTTGTTGCCAGAATGGAGCAAACAGAGAGCCGGCATAAGCTTCCTTTTTGCCAAATCTCCAGATCCTCCAAATATTACTATAATATTGCTTTTCATTATACTTAAGGCTGACTTATTAAACATTGTATACTCCTGATGCAGTATCTCCCCCTTCGCCGGTCCAGTTCTCATGGAAGAAAACACCTCGTGGAGAATCTACTTTTTCAAATGTATGAGCACCAAAAAAATCACGCTGAGCTTGCAGTAAATTTGAAGGAAGCCTTGCAGATGTAAATGAATAGAAATAGTTAATAGCGGCACTGAAGGCCGGAAGTGAAACCTCTGCCAAAACTGCTTTAGATATGAGAGATTTCCACTGAGGGAGCGCCTCTGAAATCTCTTTAACAAAATAGTCAGATAGAATTAAAGCCTTTAATTCAGGATCGTTTTTATAAGCATTAGCAATGTAATTAAGAAATCCGGAGCGGATAATGCAGCCATTTCTCCATATTTTAGCTATAGACGAATAATCAAGGTTCCAGTTGTACTCTTTTGAGGCACTTTGAAGAAGATCGAAGCCCTGGGCATAGGATGTCAGTTTTGATGCATACAGCGAATCGTGAATCTCTTTTTCTGACGGAGTGGAAAATGCATCTGAATTACGGTGAAATTTTGAAGCGGCCCTCTCCCGGAGCTCCTTTCTTGAAGAGAGTGAACGCTCAAATACAGCTGTCGCAATTAGATTTAGAGAAATGCCCATATCCATTGCGCTGTTTACAGACCATTTGCCCGTCCCCTTTTGCCCTGCTGTATCAAGAATTTTATCTATAAGAAAATCACCTTTTTTGTCTTTATGTTTCATAATATTCGATGAAATCTCAATCAGGTAACTTTGAAGAGGACCACTGTTCCATTTTCCAAAAGTATCACCAATCTCATCGTTTGAAAGATGGACCATTGTTTTCATAACAAAGTATGCCTCAGAAATAAGCTGCATATCTCCGTATTCAATACCATTGTGTACCATCTTTACAAAATGACCAGATCCTCCTCTGCCAATCCACTCACAGCATGGTTCACCATCTTCTGCTTTAGCAGCAATTGATGTAAATATTGGTTTAATATGTTTCCAGGCACCAAACGATCCGCCAGGCATTATTGATGGTCCCTTTAATGCTCCCTCCTCTCCTCCGGAAACACCTGTTCCAACAAAGAGCAATCCCTTTGATTCAACATACTTTTGTCTTCTTTCACTATCTGCAAAATAGGAATTCCCTCCGTCTATAATAATATCCCCGGGAGTAAGCATAGGAATAAGCTGATCTATTATTTTGTCAACCGCCTCTCCTGCCCTTACCATCATCATAACTTTTCTTGGCGATTCCAGAGAATCTGCAAACTCTTTCAGAGAGGAAAAGCCCTCAATGTTTTTACCGGCTGCCCTACCTGCAATAAACTTATCTGTTACCTCTGCAGTTCTGTTGTAAACCGATACTTTATAACCTTTACTCTCCATATTGAGAACAAGATTTTCTCCCATTACGGCCAGTCCAATCAGGCCAATATCTGATTTTTTCATTTTTCTGAAAATTTTTCTCTATTTAAATATAGACAATAACAAATTTCTCTCCAACTAGTTTTACTAAATTTGTGTCATAATAATAAAGGATATGAATATTTCAATAAACCTCCGGGTATTATCTCCAATCGCGGCTATCTTAATTTCATTTTTGTCATCTTGCGGCAGCAGCTCAGTTGATGAAAGTTATCAGTTTGAATACAAGGTTATACCATCGGTCATAAACGATGATGCAGGCAGGATAGAGTATCTTTCTGCAAGATTCTGGGATAACATTCCATGGAATGATACAAATATTGTCATAAAGATAGTTCAATTACAAAAGCCCTTTGCAGATTACCTTCAGATACTCTCTTCGGGTTCTCTCTCCTCTGCCGCGGAATCTCTTGGTAAACTTGCAGAGCAGTGCGCCAATTCGAGCAGAAATATTCAGGAACCATTTACAGAACTGTTTGAGCAATCTTTATACGATCCAAATTCATCTTATAAGAATGAAGAGCTTTATATTCGTGTGGCGGAGGGGTTTTTAAGAGGGAAAAACCTGATACCCGGAGCTCGGGAGAGATTCAACTTTCAGCTTACTACTCTTCGCAAAAACAGAATTGGAACTATTTCTGAAGATTTTACGATTATCACATCAAAAGGAAGAGAAATCAATTTACATTCTTTTGTTTCTCCATATACCCTTCTCTTTTTTTATGAACCTGAATGCAAGTCATGCAACACAGATAAAGAGTACATTACTGATTCAAAGGTATTTCTAAACGCAGGAAAAATCATAAAGATTGTTGCCGTATACACCGGTACAGACCTGGCAGTCTGGGAGGCTCACTCCGGAACATTCCCGGAAAACTGGGAAGTAGGTCATGATAAGGAAAATATGATTGTAAACGAAAGTATTTATGACAGAAGAGCCTCTCCGTCAATATATATACTGGATAAAAACAAAAAGGTAATTCTTAAAGATGCTAATGCATATGAAGCAGAGGCCTTTATTGCAGAGAATATTATAAAACAACCTCTTCAATAAAGTTGTCTTCAAGATACCAAATATAGCCTTTTACTTCAGGAAAGCCCATCTCTCTCATAAGTTCCATATAGCGTGCAATTTGTCTTGAGTGAGAAGAAGATCTTAGTTTTCCGGTCTTAAAATCAATTACTGAGGTCTCTTCAGAGACTAAGACTCTGTCCGGACGGCTGATCACTCCTCCCGGCTCAATAATTTCGAGCTCATTATACACCCCCGATTTGCCTTCGAACCACCCTCTCAATCTGACAGATCCAACAAGCTCTGTTAGCATCGCTACTGTTGACACTTCATCTTCAGGCAATAATTCACCCGCAGATACAGCTTCCTTTACTGAGCCAGCTATATCTTCATGAGAATAGATTCTCGATAGAATCGAGTGAATAATTACTCCTCGTTTTCTGGCTTTCTGAGACTCACTGAAGAACTCTCCTGCTCTCAGTGAAAGTTTGAGCATTTCTGCAGGATTTGATGTTATGAAGTCAGGAATGAGAATTTCATCTGATATATTTTCAGACTGTTTTGATATTTTTTGAATCTCCCCAAATATTACCTCCATTTTGTCATTCATCTCCCCCTCATATCTGGAATAAAGGAAGTTGGATATCTGTGAATTATTGTTTCCCTTTAGCTTGTTTGAAGGTGCAAAGATTATAAGATTATCTACAGCTCGGGTGAATGCAACATATGCCAGGTTGATGTTGTCCACAATGTTACGCATATACTCCTCTTTCCAAGCAGCAGAAAAATGAGTATCGGCCAGCCAGCTCCTTCTCACTACAGGAACAAGTGGCAGGGAGTTAAAGGGCTCAATCTGCGGCTTGCACCACATAATTCCACCATCTGCCCTGGAAAAATTCAAAGTAAGGAAAGGAATAATTACAGAACCTATTCCTAAACCTTTGGATTTATGAATAGTCATAACCCTTACAGCATCATGACCCTCAGGAGCAGGAACAGACTTTGACACTCCCTTTTCATCCCACCATTCAAGAAATGCAGAGAGGTCAGATCTGTTATTCCTGACATATTCCAGTACAGAGTCCAGAAAGGCCAGAATGTATACAGACTCTCCTCTTCTGACATCTTCGCCAAGTTTTCCCGAAATAGCCTCACACATCTCATAAAGAGGGAGTCTCGCTATCTCCTCAGATGACTCCAGGGAGATATTTGAGAACTCAGCTATAGTGTTGTTAATTGAGTCATCCGGTTTATTGTAATACCTCAGGGTTGAAAGAATTGCTGAGACACTTTCTGACGATCTGAGGAAGAGTGACTCCTCTGATATCACTTTGTAACCCTTACTTATCAGATATTCTGCAACTTCTGCTCCCTCCTGATTTGATCTTACGAGAATTGCAATATCTCTCAAACTTTGTCCGCTTTGTACAAAAGCATCAATTTTTGAAGGTATAAGGCCAATAGCCTTTTGCTTCCAGGATTCCTCTGCTCCCTTTTCATCCTCGAAGAATTTTATCTCCACATAACCATGACGCATCTCTCTTCCCTGCGGGAGATGCTGTTCAACTCCGGAATAAATCCGGGAAACTGTAAAGTTACTCTTTACCATCTCTTCCGTTGGAGCTGCAATAAGATCACACTGTTCTGCGGCAAAAGGAAAGAAGTCGTTGTTGAAATCAATAATCTCCTTAGCAGAACGCCAGTTTTCATTGAGCTCTTTTTCAGATATTGAATCAATTCCAATATCTGAATATACATTGCTGTTGAGCAGGCTCCAGTCAGATCCCCTCCATCTGTAAATACTTTGCTTTACATCACCCACAATAAGATTGTCGTAACCGGAAGCAAGGCTGTTCAGCACAAGCGGCCGGAAATTCTCCCATTGAAGAACAGATGTATCCTGAAATTCGTCAAGCATAAAATGGTCAAGTCTGGTTCCCATTTTTTCATATATGAACGGGGTATCGCTGCCGTCAATAATCTGATTAAGAAGCTCAGTTGTCTCGGAGATAAGAACAATTCCGTTTTCTCTGGATACATCTTTAATATTTTTATCAATGTCTGATAGAATTCCAAGAGTAAACAGATTCGGATAAATAGCCTGAGCTGTAGTATAATCGGTATATTTCTCCTCCTCAAGCTCGGTTATTGAATTCATTGTATCAAGTAATCCAAGCTCAATAGCTTTTTCAGACCTGGCAACCAAAGAGGGATCGTTTTTAACCGCATCTTTTGAAAGCCATTTTGACGTATCGTTACATGCCTTATAAAATCTGTCGCCGGAGAGAGAAAAATCCCCGCTTAAAATCTTTGCAAACCTTGAGGCAAAAGATGCCTTGGTGTAGCTGAAATCATCAGCTGAGAGCCCCGAAGACTTTAATATTGATAGCGCATTTTTGGCGCAGCCTCGCATCTTCTCTTCATAGCTGCCCAGTATCTCTTTAAGAATATTATTATAATCTGTAATAGCCTCCTTGTCTGTGATTGAATCTCCGCTCTCTTTTACAGCAAGTTTGTATGCCTCTCTGAAGAGCTGTTTTGCTGTTGAAAAAACGCCAGACTTCACATCCCAGTTATCTCCCGCTTCAATTTTCTCGTATGAGAGATTCAGCAGCCATTCAAGTACCGGCTCATTTTCCGCTTTGTCCAGGTTAAGAATCATCTGGTCAATTGCCTGAAGCAATACCATATCCTGATCAAGCTCCACACTGTACGAACTGTTTTTGCCAATTTCCCTGGCAAATGCTCTTACAGCCTGCTGAAAAAACTTATCAATTGTGCTGATATTGAAATGAGAATAGTCATGCAAAATGTTTGTCAGAACACTCTTTGCCTTTGGATCATTTTTTGACTTTTTAAAAAGCACCTCAACAATGCGTCTCTTCATCTCTTCTGTAGCCTTATTCGTGAAGGTAACAGCAAGAATCCTCCTGTATGCAAGATTGTCTTCGCTGAGTAGTCGAAGATACTCCTCAGTAAGCTTATGAGTTTTACCCGATCCGGCCGATGCTTTGTATAGTTTTACTTTTCCCATATCATCTGCATATCTGGTTAAACGGACAGTATGCGCACCTTTTTTCAATCTGAGTCTGAACAAATGGAACATCAGGATTAAAAATTTCAAAAATCTTCTCTCTGAGAAGTCTCTTGAAATTTTCAATTACAGAAGCATCTGAGGACAGTTCCAGAGTCCCTCCGTGAACAATCTCCCTCAAAATATACGGAGTGAGAATTGATTCCCTGTTTGGTGCCAGCAACATTGCATAAATATACATTTGCAGAATCACATCATATTTCTTATCGGTTGAAGAATTGAAAATCTCATCCAGCTCTCTGTATGAATCGGGATTTCTGCCTGTTTTGTAATCCACTATTCTTAGCATATTGTCCCGTTCATCTACCCTGTCTATGAAGGCTTTAATTCTGACAGACTTTCCCTCCGCAAATTTAAAAGGCTTGTCCATTCTCATTTCGGAATCGACATATCTGAATGGAGCAATCATTTTGTCATATTCCAGGGTTTTGATTACATATCTGACAATAAGCTTTTTTACAAGGAGGTTGTGCCCTTTAATTTCATTAATGTGCTGCTCTTCCCGGAATTCATCAGCAACAACATTTTCTAAATAATCCTGATTTTTGATTATGGATGAAAGTATCTCTCCCGTAACTTCTTTCCCTTTGAAATTATTGTAAATATTCTCCATTGTCTTATGGAAGATATTGCCAAAAGTATTGGCTTCAACAGACTCTGAAACAGAGGCTTCCTCCTCAACTCCCTTGACAAACTGAAGATAGAACTTCAGAGGACATGATATGTATGCATAAATTGATGAGGCAGAGAGAGCCTTTGTCCCGTCAAGAAACTTTTCCAGTTGCTTCATGACAAGGTCATTTTTCTCAACTACTACAGGCTCTTTGGACGTTTTGCCAATTCTGTAGGTGGCAATACTCTCCTTCATTGCAGCCTGATAGTGATACTTAAGCTGAAGAATAAATCTGCTTTTCTCTCCGGTAACGAGGCCTTCGCTTCTGGTATCGTAAATTAGCCAAAGTTTTTTTGCCCTGTAAACTGAGCGGTAAAAATGGTAAGCGGTAACTCCGTCCCTGTACTCAAAATCCGGAAGAGAAAAACCTCTGCGAAGGTTATTAGGAATAAATGAATTTGATGCAGACTTAGATGGAAATATGCCTTCATTCATTGAGCAAATCACCAGATTATCAAAGTCAAGACATCTTGTCTCAAGAACGCCCATTATCTGAAGACCAGCTAGTGGTTCACCCCGGAAAGGGATGGATGTTGAGTTGACAATTTGTCTGAATAGCCTGAGATATGTACTCACTGACATTGGAATTGAAAAGCCTTTTAGTTTGTTTACAGTCGTGTAGAGATAGTAAATAAACTCTTTTTCAACGGAGGTTACCTCAATTCTGGCAACCAGTAAATCCATTATCTCGAGCAAATAATCAGAGAGTTTGGAAATGTTTTCTTCCGGCAGACTATTGTCGTCTGTAACTCTCCTGAAAATTTTCTCAAGGAGCTCGTCACCCGCAAACAATGCTGGATTAATATATATCAGATTGTTTTTGGAAATCTCTTTTTCTGCCTGTTCAGAAGCCTTGCGGGATATTAGCTTAATATAGCTGTGTCTTAGTATTGGCAATACTCTTCTGAAATAGAGAGAGCCTCTTTGAAGTTCAATAAAATTTTCGACTAATGAGACAATTGAGCCCTCCCTTAATGGATATCCCATTGTAACGTTAATACCATCGATGCTGCTATCTACTGATCGCAGCAAAGGTGTCAGAAGAGACTCATCCGGGAGTATAACTGCACTTTTAATTCCGCCTTTCTGTTGTTTGATTATCTCTCCGGTAAGTTTTGCCTGACCGGTTGCAGAAGGCACTCCAATAACCTCAATTTGCGGTACTCCTGATACTGAAAAATCGAGATTCATTTTTGATGGGTATCTCAGCATATTTTCACGAATAAAAAGAGAAGCCTTATTATCTGAATCTGTTATCATCTCTCCGCAGAAATCCCAGTAAAAATCTGCTTTACCGGCTTTCTGAAGGGTTGTCATAAACAACTTCTCACATTCATTCAGCGCATTGAAACCCACAAACACGATCTCTCTGTATCCGCCAAGTTTCTCCATCAGATCTGCATCGCTTCCTGAGAGCAGAGAATTGGCAATCTTACGGTAAATCATACCTTCGTATCCGCATCCATCTGCCTCAAGCTCCTCTCTCAATCTGATGTACATAGGATAAAGGACCTCCCACAGAGCTTTGAATTTCATTTTTTTCTCACTCTCTTCTCCTGTAATAAAGCTTGACCAGAAGCCTTTGACAGCTTCAAGCTGCCTGGGCGACAGGAAAGAATAGTCGCTGTCTATCTCCTTAAGATCCTTTACATTCGCAAAGAGTTTTTCTGCATCTGCAAGGTATTTGTCAACATCATCAAAATCGCCAAGAACTATCTCTCCCCAAAAGATGAATTCATCAAAACTCTCCATGGAATCAGAGAGCTGAGTAAAAATTTTGTAAAGTCTGAAAAGCACATCCAGCCTCTCGGCGCCTCTAAGACCGGACATTCGTGTAAAAAGGTCATTTATAGTGAGAACAGCAGGAGAAAAAATTGGTTTTTCTGTTATTTCACCCAGCTCTTTTTGAAAGAAAAGGGCCGCTCTTCTGCCCGGAAAGACAAAACAAATTTCATTAATCTTTTGTCCCTCACGGCCATAAAAGCTGCCGGCTATCTCTTTCAGAAATTTCATTACAGGCTCCTTGCTCTAAGTTCTTTTGCCTTCTCTTCGAAGCCTGGTTTTCCCAGTAAAGCAAACATATTTTTCTTGTAATCCTCAACTCCGGGCTGGTCAAATGGATTGACTCCAAGCATATATGCACTTATACCACAAGCCTTTTCAAAGAAATAGAACATTGCACCAATGTTATATTCGTTAATTTCAGGAAGCACAACTCTCATATTTGGAACACCTCCGTCTACATGAGCTATTCTTGTACCCAGCTCGGCCATTTTGTTGCATTCGTCAATACTCTTTCCGGAAAGGAAATTGAGCCCGTCAAGATTTTTGGGATCATTTGCAATTGAAAGCGAGCGCGAAGGTTTTTCAACACTTATAACTGTTTCAAAAATATGCCTTTCACCCTCCTGAATATATTGGCCCATAGAATGGAGATCAGATGTAAAATTCACAGATGCAGGAAAAATTCCTCTATTCTCTTTTCCTTCACTCTCTCCATAAAGTTGTTTCCACCATTCGGCAACATACTGTAATTTTGGATTGTAGTTTACAATAATCTCAATCTTCTTGCCTGAGTTGTACAGAGCATTCCTGATTGCAGCATAGACCACTGCAGGATTCTTTTCAGAATGTTCAGATGTAACTACTTCCATATCTTTTGCACCACGGAGCATAGCTCTTATGTCAAAGCCGGCTATTGCCACAGGCAGCAGTCCTACCGGAGTCAGAACAGAGTAGCGACCTCCTACATCATCCGGAATAATGAATGTTTCATATCCCTCCATATCGGAAAGCTTTCTTAGCGCACCATGTGCGGCATCGGTAACTGCAACAATTCTTCCTGCACTCTCCTCCCTTCCGTATTTCTCCTCAAAATGCTGCTTGATAATTCTAAAAGCCACCGCCGGCTCTGTAGTGGTCCCTGATTTTGAGATTACAACCGCAGCTGCAGATTTTTCGGAAAGTAGTTCCATTAATTCAGAAAGATAATCTTCTGAAAGGTTTTGTCCGGCAAAGACAATTTTTGGTGAAGAACCATTCTCCATATACAGGTCAAAATGGTGTGAAAGAGCTTCCAGTGCCGCTTTTGAGCCAAGATATGAACCTCCTATGCCAATTACAACCACAATATCTATTCCTTTGCTCCACTTTTGGGCTATTTTTTCTACCCTGTCAACAATAGTGGAGTCTATTGTTGAAGGTAAATTAAGCCAGCCGAGGTAATCGTTGCCACGGCCTTCTCTTCCTTCAAGTATATCAAGAGCTTTAAGTGAATTGCTGAATGCCTCCTCTATCTTTCCTTCTGCAAGAAATTCTCTTGCTGCATTAAAATCTACCTCAATTATTCTTTTCATGTTACTGTAACTGATCTGCAAGTTGTTTAATAATATAAGCCGGATATTTTTGTTCATACAGAATCTTGTACATGGCCTCGGCTATGGGCATGTGAAGATTATATTTTCTGTTGATTTCGTAAATGCATTTTGTACCATAATAACCCTCTGCAACCATGTTCATCTCTACCTGAGCAGACTGAACAGAATAGCCCTTGCCAATCATCATACCGAATGTTCTGTTTCTGCTGAACTGAGAATAGCTCGTAACTAGCAGGTCTCCAAGATATGCAGATGTTGCAGTCCTGCGGCTCTTATCGGGATGAGTTGCGTGCAGAAAGTCTCTCATTTCATGAAAGGCATTTGTTATTAATACTGCCATGAAATTATCACCATACGACAGAGAGTGACACACTCCTGCAGCTACTGCATAAATATTTTTAAGAACAGCTGCATACTCAACTCCGTAAATGTCTGTTCCGGGTATAGTCTTGATGTAGTCACAAGCAAAGATGTCACACATAGATCTTGCGACTTCAATATATTTGCTTGAAAGGGTTAAATATGAAAGCCTTTCCATTGCTACCTCCTCGGCATGACA
>PHDT01000020.1 GCA_002842695.1 Bacteroidetes bacterium HGW-Bacteroidetes-10
ATCTTTAAAAATTAACAGACCCAATCTTATTTATTTTATTTTCTTTACCTCTTTATCTCTCTCAAAATGTCAATGAACTATCCGTTTTTCCTTAAACGGGCTGCAAAGGTATGGACTTTTTTCAAATCTCCAAAAAAAATTCAAACAAAATCCTTAAAATGCTCAGCGCACGGATGTAAAATACAATTTTACTATATTAGCCCAAATTTTGACGCATGAAAAGAATACTAACGACTATTGTGCTGACTGCACTAATTACTACTGCAAACAGCTATGCCTGTACAAATCTTATAGTAACAAACGGTGCCTCAGCAAGGGGGTACAACATGGTAAGCTATTCGGCAGACTCTCACACCAGGTACGGCGTGCTGGTTCACTACCCGGCTGCTGTTTATCCGAAGGGGAGCATGCTTAAAGTATACGAGTGGGGTAAAGACCGATATCTGGGCGAAATCCCGCAGGTTGAAAAGACATATTCAGTTATAGGGAATATGAATGAGCATCAGGTTGTGATTGGAGAGTCCACCTGGGGCGGAGTTGAATCCCTGTATGACCCGGAAGGGATAGTTGACTATGGCTCACTTATGTATATTGCCCTTCAGAGAGCCAAAACAGCACGTGAAGCAATTGAGGTTATCACTTCACTTGCAAACAAATACGGATATGTATCAACAGGCGAATCAATCTCGATTGCAGATAAAAATGAGGCCTGGATTCTGGAGATAATAGGCAAGGCTCCTAAGAAGGTGAACGGAGTCAATGTAAATAAAGGTGCTGTCTGGGTGGCCGTGAGAATACCTGACGGGTATATTTCAGGACATGCAAATCAGGCCAGAATAACAACATTTCCAAAGAACGACCCGGCAAACTGCCTCTATTCAAAAGATGTGATTACTCATGCAAGGGAGCATGGTCTCTACAGGGGAGGCGATGAGGAATTCAGCTTTGCTGATACCTACGGACCGGCAGATGCGGCTACCATAAGGGGCTGTGACGCGAGGGTGTGGAGTTTCTTTAACAAACACTCGTCTGAGGATATGTCAAAATATCTGGACTATGCCCTTGGTAAAAACATCAAAAACAGAATGCCCCTCTATGTAAAGGCAAAAAGCAAGCTTTCGCTCAAGGAGGTTGCAGATATGATGAGAGACCACTACGAGGGTACAGCAATGGATATGACTCAGGATATTGGAGCAGGCGGAAATGCCCTCCCTTACCGCTGGAGGCCTATGGGTTTCAAGGCCGACGGAAAGGACTACCTGAACGAGCGCGCAATTGCCACTCAGCAGACAGGCTTCTGGTTTGTTGGCGAATGCAGGCCTGATGTACCGGACGAAATTGGAGGGATTTTCTGGTTTGGGGTTGACGATGCCGCCACCTCTCCTCTTACTCCTGTTTACACATCCTCAAAAGAGATCTCATACCACTACGCACTCGGAAACGGCTCAATGCTGGAGTACTCGCCTGAATCTATGTTCTGGGCCACCAACAGAATTGCACAGTTTGCCTACCTCCGCTACAACCATATTGGGGCCGAAGTTCGTTCGGTAATAGACAAACATGAAAACCAGAAGATTGAGGAGACCAAAGCAATTGACATGGCTGCAAAAGAGATGCTCAAAAGCTCTCCGGCTATGGTCAAAGATTTTGTTACTTCATATTCTGTCTCTGCTGCCGATGCCCTGTTCCGACAGTGGAAAAAGCTTGACGAATACCTTCTTGTAAAGTTCATGGATGGTAATACCAAGAAGCAGAACGAGGACGGATCATTTAAAAACAACGGCCACACAACCAAAATTCCTCCAACGCCGGACTTCCCCGGTTACACAGAGCTGTGGAAAAAAGCCGTAAAGGAGAGCGCAGGTGAGAGGCTTTCCCTTTAATGCTGAAAAAACTTAAATTACTATTTATGGGATTGGCTTTTTGTCAATCCCTTTTTTATTCAAAAAAAATTAGTAAACGATTTTACTATTTCAATATAAAAAGTATATTTGTAATCAAATCTACTTATCTAAACTTAACTCATACAAAATGAAAAAATTCTTCCTTCAGTTCAAGAATGAAGACTGGATAGCAACTTTTATGGGTGCAATCCTTGTCATTCTGGTGATTTTTGTTCCTTCACTGGGAAAAGTTAAATACCAATTCCCTGAGGGCTATCCCGACTGGTTTGCAAAGGTTCCGTTTGAGGTAACAAAATTTGTCATCATCTTTGGTCTGAGCTATATTGGACTAAAGCTTCTGGATGTAAAAATGAAGTGGTTCCCCGCCTCATTTATCTTTATTTACGGACTCTCATTTCTTGCACAGTACATCAGTACACTTGCCCCAATAAAGCATGTGGGATTTGAAGCTGTATTTTTTTCAGTAGCAATTGGTCTGCTCATCAGAAATATCTTTGGACTTCCCAAATGGCTGGAGCCTGCGGCACGAAGCGAATTCTTCATTAAGGCCGGTCTTGTTGTGCTTGGTACCACCATTATATTTGGAGAGATAATGAAGGCAGGATCCCTGGGCATGGTTCAGGCAATAATCGTAATCCTTCTTGTCTGGAACTTCTCGTTCTGGCTTGCAAAAAAGATGGGGATTGACAAGGAGATGGGTGTACTGCTCTCTACCGCCGTTTCAATTTGCGGTGTATCTGCAGCCATTGCAGCCAGCGGAGCGATGAAGGGAGATTCTAAAAAACTTTCCTTTGTAGTTTCACTTGTACTGGTAGTTGCAGTTCCAATGATGTACATTATGCCATATCTGTCACAGCTGCTTGGTCTTTCACAGGAAGTTGCCGGAGCATGGCTGGGAGGCACAATTGACACAACCGGAGCAGTGGTTGCCTCCGGGAAATTCATTGGAGATATTGCCGAGTCGCAAAGTGTGATTATCAAAGCGTCTCAGAATGCACTTCTGGGTGTTGCCGCCTTCGCAATATCAATTTACTGGTCCATGAAAGGAACAAACAAGGATATCAGGCCATCTGCATCTGTGCTTTGGGAAAGGTTTCCTAAGTTTGTAATTGGGTTTATGCTGGCATCGGTAGTATTCAGCTTTCTGCTTGAACCTGCAACTGCAAAGGGTCTGAGCGGTGCTGCGAAAGCGCTGCGTGAGACACTATTTTCAGTAGCATTCGTAGCAATTGGACTTGAGACGGACTTCAGAAAGGTATTCGGAAAAGAGAACAACAGATATACTGCTGTATTCCTGATTGCACAGACATTCAACATACTTCTCACACTTGCCGTGGCATTCCTGCTCTTTGGCAAGTATGAATTCAACTTCGGGTTCTGATAATTATTCGCCGAACATCACAGCCACCTTGCGGAATTTGGCAGTGATCTCATCATTACAAAGATTGCCTGTACTCCCCATGTGAGTGTGGGCAATCTCTTTTTTTGCAGAGAAGGTTCCGTTATTAACCTCAATGCCCACCTGTTTGTATGCCTCGCGGAAAGGCACTCCGTCAAGCACTCTCCTGTTCACCTCCTCAACAGTGAAGAGATAATCATACTTTGGGTCAGATAGAATATCACCGTTTATTTTCACCTTCTCAATCATGAATGCAGTGAGAGAGATAATTTTTGATGTGCTCTCAATGGCAGGGAAGAGAATTTCCTTGAGAAGCTGAAAATCCCTGTGGTAGCCGTGCGTAAGGTTGGTTGTAAGAAGGCCGATTTCATTTGGCACGCTCTGTATGCGGTTGGAGTGCGCGCGGATAAGTTCCCATACATCCGGGTTCTTCTTGTGAGGCATAATGCTTGAGCCGGTTGTAACTTCATCCGGGAATGAGATAAACCCGTAGTTTCCGTTCATGAAGAGGATTGCATCAGATGCAAGCTTGTTGAGCGTAGAGGAGATTGAGGCGAGTGCAAAGGCCACCGCCTTCTCACTCTTACCGCGGCTTAGCTGAGCTGCAACAGAGTTGTAGTTCATTGTGCAGAATCCCAGGAGATCTGTGGTCATCTGTCTGTCCAGCGGGAAGGAGCTGCCATATCCGGCGGCAGAGCCTAGCGGATTTTGGTCTGCAATTTTGTAGGCAGCCAAAAGCAGCTGCAGGTCATCTGCAAGAGATTCGGCATAGGCACCAAACCAGAGTCCGAACGAAGAGGGCATCCCAATCTGGCTGTGGGTATATCCCGGCATAAGAATCTCCCTGTTCTCCTCACTCATTTTTATAAGCAGGTCAAAGAGCATCTCTGTCTGATCCTTAACACCCCTGATCTGGTCCTTAAGAAAGAGCTTTACATCAACAAGAACCTGGTCGTTTCTTGAACGGCCTGAATGAATCTTTTTGCCAATCTCGCCCACCCTTTCGGTAAGGTTGAATTCAACCTGTGAGTGAACATCCTCCACATCTTCGCTTAGAGAGAATTTGCCCTCCTTTACCTCTGCAAGCATCTTCTCCAGCTCTGCAACAAGAATCTCAGCCTCTCCCGCCTCTAGCAGGCCAACTGAGGCGAGCATTTTCACATGCGCCACAGAACCTTTAATATCAGAAGCAGCAAGCAGGATATCAAACTCCCTGTCCCTTCCAACGGTAAATTCCTGAACAATTTTATCTGCACTTGAGCCCTTGCTCCACAATACACTCATGATTAAAGCTTTAAATTGTTTATAAATTTTATGTACCCCTCTATTCCGGCCTGAAGCTCCTCTACCTTCACAAACTCATCTGCCCTGTGGGAGCGCGATGAATCACCGGGACCCATCTTGACGGCAGGGCAAGTCACCCTCATCCAGTCGGAAGTTGTTGGGGATACATATGTTTTTATTCCGCAAGCCTCTGTACATTTTACCAGAGGGTGCCCCTCAGGCGTAATTGAGCAGCGGTTTGTGAGAGAGCGGGCCTTTAACTCGCTCTTTACTTTTCCTTTTAGCAGGTTAACAATCTCCTCATTGGTATACAGTTCATTCGGGCGGATATCCAGAGTGAAGCTGCATTTGTCCGGAATAACATTATGCTCTCGTCCTGCCTCAATTCTTGTAACGCTCAGCTTAACCCTTCCCATAAGAGGAGAGACCCTTTCAAACTCCAGCCCTCTCAAAACTGAGATATCCTCATGAGCTATGAGAATTGCATTTACCCCCTCCTCCCTGGCAGCATGTCCGCTCACTCCATGGGCAACGGCATCAATTACAAGCAAGCCCCTCTCTGCAACAGCAGCCTCCATTTTTGTGGGTTCACCAATAATTGCACAGTCAATCTGAGGAAGCGATTTGTAAAGAAGCGACATTCCTCCCGGTCCCGAGTTCTCCTCCTCACAGCTAAGTGCGAGGAGCAGGTTAAAGGGCAGCTCTTTCTCATAAAAATAGCAGAATGTTTCAACCATTGATACGACAGAAGCTCCGGCATCATTGCTTCCAAGACCTCTCACCACATCTTCGGTAAAGGGCGGGTTAAACGGTTCGAAAGTATACCCCGATGAAGGGCGGACAGTATCAAGATGAGAATTGAGCATCAGGACCGGCAAAGAGGGATTGAAATGCCTGCCGGTTGCCCAGAGGTTGTTTCCCACCCGTGACACCCCAATTCCCTGCAAAAACAGTCTCTGCTGAATCATATCTGCTACGGCACTCTCCTCTCCGGAAAAAGAGCATACAGATACCATCTCTCTGAGAAGTTCAGCAGCACTTACGGTCATTTTTTCTGCAGACTCACTTTTCATCTTAGAGTTTGAGCATTGTTCCACCCGAAAGTGTAATGTTTGACCAGTTCTTTATATATACTTCCGAAACCCCCTTTTCAAGGGCAAGAAATGCATTGTCAATTTTTGGAAGCATTCCTGCAGATACTATACCTGTCTCCTTAAGCCTGCGGTATCCCTCAGTATTTACAAGCGGAATAACACTTTTTTCGTTTGACGGATCACTTAAAACGCCATCCTTTTCAAAGCAGTAAATGAGCTTGGTATAATATGTTCCTGAAAGTGATATGGCTATTGAAGAGGCCATTGTATCTGCATTGGTATTGAGAAGCGAGCCGTTTCTGTCGTGTGTGATTGCACAGAAGACAGGTGTGATTCCCCTTCCCAGAAGAGAGGCCAGAAAACCAGCATTAACATCACCCGGGTTGACATCACCCACAAAGCCAAAATCCACAGGTTCGGGAGAGCGTCTCTTTGCAGGAACGCATCCGGCATCTGCACCTGAAAGACCCAGTGAGTTGCACCCAATTTTCTGAAGTCCGGCAACAATGCTTTTATTAATCCATCCGGCATAAACCATGGTGCAGATTTTAAGTGTCTCCTCGTCAGTAATGCGGCGGCCGTTGTGCATTTTAGTCTCAACTCCCATCTTTTCCGACATTTCACTTGCCATTATTCCCCCGCCATGGATAAGTATTTTGGGACCCTCAAGCAGACTGAACTGCAAAAGGAATTTTTCAATTGCTTCCGGATTATCAACCACATTTCCGCCAATCTTGACAACAGTTAATACTTTCATTTCTGTAAAATTAAAGTGACCTTAACATTTCCCTTATAACCGCCTGGGCAGAGACCACCCTGTTGGAGGCTTCATGTACTACAATCGACGAAGATGAGTCAATCACCTCATCGGAGACTATCATATTCCTTCTTACAGGAAGGCAGTGCATAAAGAATGCCTGGTCTGTAAGAGCCATCTTTTCGCTGTCAACCATCCATGCGCGGTCTTTGCTCAGAATCTGTCCATAGTTATCTCCGCTGAATGCAGACCAGTTCTTTGCATAGACAAAGTGGGCACCTTCATATGCCTTTTTAATATCATATTCAACCTTTGCCTTTCCAACAAACTCAGGAGCCAGCTCGTATCCCTCCGGATGTGTTATTACAAACTCATATTCGGTTTCGTTCATCCACTCTGCAAATGAGTTGGGAACAGCCTGCGGCAGAGCCTTTGGATGCGGAGCCCATGTCAGAAGCACCTTTGGACGCTGAACCCTTTTGTACTCCTCAATTGTAATGAGGTCTGCATAGCTCTGGAGCGGGTGGCGGGTGGCTGCCTCCATGCTGAAGACCGGTTTGCCTGAATATTGTATAAACTGATTAAGAATAACCTCATTATAGTCAAATTCCCTGTTTTCAAGACCCGCAAAAGAGCGTACGCCTATAATGTCGCAATAGCTTGCCATTACCGGAATTGCCTCCAGAATATGTTCAGGTTTGTCCCCGTCCATAATGACACCCTTCTCTGTCTCGAGCTTCCATGCTCCCTGATTGACATCAAGGACAATGACATTCATACCCAGGTTCATTGCAGCCTTCTGGGTGCTTAACCTGGTACGGAGGCTGGAGTTGAAGAAGATCATAAGAAGAGTCTTGTTCTTTCCAAGTTCCTGATCTGCAAATGGATTGATTTTGACATCCCATGCCAGATCTAGTGCCTTGCCAATTGAGGCAATGTCCTTTACGCTTGTAAATTGTTTCATTGTATTTCTGATTCTAATTCCCTGAATGCCTTAATAAACTGATCTGCATCTTCAACAGTTATTCCCAGTGGTGGAAGAAGGCGAATAACATTCTTTCCGGCAGATCCCGTAAATACACTTTTCTGAAACAGGAGTCTCTCTTTAATTTTTTCGAATCCCTCCTTAAGTACTATTCCTATCATGAGCCCCCTGCCTCTGATCTGTTCTATTGAGCGCGAACCTTCAAGAGATTCCATGATGTAATCTCCAACAGAGGTTGCATTTTTCATAAGCTTCTCCTCTGCGATAACCTCAAGAACAGCAATAGCGGCAGCACAGGCAAGGTGGTTTCCCCCAAAGGTTGTTCCAAGCATTCCTGCCACAGCTCCAATCTTGGGTGAAATAAGAACTCCACCTATTGGGAATCCGTTACCCATGCCCTTTGCGGTAGTAACCATATCCGGCTTTATGCGCGCATGCTGGTGCGCAAAGAATTTGCCTGTCCTTCCGTAGCCGCTCTGTACCTCATCAAGGATGAGTAAAACCTTATGCTTGTCGCAAAGACGCCTCAGCTCAACCATGAATTTGTCATCGGGCAGAATTATTCCGGCAACGCCCTGAATTCCCTCAATTATTACGGCTGCATAATCACCTTTAGAAAGTTCCTTTTCTGCAAGCTGAATATCATTAAGCTGAATAAAAGTCACTTTTGATGTTCTGTTAAAGGGTGAGCGGATAGATGGATTGTCAGTAGCTGCAACTGCTCCTGATGTCCTGCCGTGAAAGGCTCCCTTAAATGCCAGTACCCTGCTTTTTCCTGTCTGGAAAGATGCAAGCTTAATGGCATTTTCATTTGCCTCAGCCCCGGAGTTGCAAAGGAAAAGTGAATAATCTGTGTACCCGCTTACCTCTCCCAGCAGCAAAGCAAGTTTGTTCTGCAGAGAATTCACAACTGAGTTGGAGTAGAATCCCAGGTTTCCAAGTTGTTCGCCCACACTCTTTACATAGGCAGGATGCGAATGACCAATTGAGATTACAGCGTGTCCGCCGTACATATCAAGATACTCCCTGCCATCCTTGTCCCAAAGCTTTGCACCCAGTCCCTTTACCGGCTCCAGCGGCCAAAGCTTGTATACTTCAAAATTTTTCATCCAAATAGTGTTAAAATGCAGATCCTTTTAGTCTGAGAGCTGTATCTTCCCTCATACCCAGCATCAGGTTCATATTTTGTACTGCCTGTCCGGAAGCACCCTTAATAAGATTATCAATAACTGATGTAATGTGAATATTGTCTCCGTGTCTCTCTACCTGTAAAAGTGCCTTGTTTGTATTTACAACCTCCTTGAGACTCACTGTCCCTGCAGAGAGGTGAACAAACGGGGAGCTTTCGTAGGCCGACAGATACAACTCCCTGACAGCATCAGCAGATACCTTTTTTGAAACCTTAGTATAGATACTGGCAAGGATTCCTCTCGGAAAATCGCCCCTGAGCGGAACGAAATTAATAACCGGCGAAGCTCCTCCAGAAAGTACCTCCATGGTTTGCCTTATCTCTCCCAGATGCTGGTGTGTAAATGGCTTGTAAATTGAGATGTTGTTGTCTCTGTAGCTAAAGTGTGAAGAGGCAGAAAGACCCTTTCCGGCTCCGGTTGAGCCGGTAATTGCGTGGATATGCACCTCATCATTTATAAGTCCGGCAGATGCCAGCGGAGCCAGGGCCAGTGTAATGGCTGTCGCAAAACATCCCGGGTTTGCCACATAGTGAGAAGAGGCAATTTTATCATGAAAGAGTTCAGACATTCCGTAAACAAACTCCTTATCCCCTATTTTATTGTCAAGTCTAAAGTCGTTTCCCAGGTCAATAACCTTGCATCCTGCAGGGATCTTGTTATTTGCAAGGAACTCTCTTGAGAGTCCGTGACCAAGGGCAAGGAATAGCACATCCGGCTCCCCTGTCTCTTCGGTAAACCTCAGATTGCAATCTCCAATCAGATCCCTGTGAACTGCCGAGACACTCTCTCCTGCGAGAGTTGTGCTCGTGAGCCACTTTAGCTCCACCTCTGGGTGGTTAAGCAGGATTCTTATCAGCTCGCCCCCGGTATATCCGGTGGCTCCGGCTATTGCTACCTTAATCATTTTTGTGTACTGAATAGTAGATTTTAAGTGGATTTGCAAGAACTTTTGTAAACCCGATAACATCCTGACCGGTAAATGACTTGTTCATTTCGCCATACTGGCCGAATGCAGAGTTCATCAGGTCATATTTTGAACTGCATCCCAGAACCGAGAAGTGGTAAGGACGAAGTTCAACAGATACCTCACCTGTAACTGAGGCTTGAGTATCTTCAAGGAAATTCTCAATGTTTCTTGCGAGGGGATCCAGGTACTGAGCCTCATGCATAAGCTGGCCATACCAGCCTGCGAGCTGCTCTTTCCAGTAGAGCTGACCCTTGGTAAGGGTGTGCTTCTCCAGAAGGTGATGCGCTTTAATGATAATCATTGGTGCGGCAGCCTCGAAAGCCACCCTTCCCTTGATTCCTATAATTGTGTCGCCAACATGGACATCTCTTCCCACTGCATAGGATTCGGCAATTGCTGCCAGCTTCCTTATTACCTCAACAGGCGAAAGTGATTTGCCGTCAAGTGAAACAGGCTCACCCTTTTCGAATCCGATTTTAACAATTACAGAGTCGCTCTTTTTAAGCTGAGACGGGTATGCACTCTCCGGCAGAAAACCTTCTGCAGTAAGAGTTTCAACACCCCCAACGCTTGTTCCCCAGAGACCCTGGTTAATTGAATATTTTGCCTTCTCCCATGAGAGTTCACAGCCATTTTTTGCCAGGTAATCTATCTCCTGTGCTCTTGTGAGTGAAAGCTCCCTGATGGGTGCAATAATCTCCACACCCGGCGCCATTACCTCAAATACAAGGTCAAAGCGAACCTGATCATTTCCGGCTCCGGTACTTCCGTGAGCCACATATTTTGCACCTGTTTTCTTTACCTCTTCAAGCACTGCAAGCGCCTGAAAAATTCTCTCAGAGCTAACCGAGAGAGGATAGGTTCCGTTTTTGAGAACATTTCCAAAAATCAGGTATTTTATCCCTTTTGTATAATACTCCTCAACCGCATCAATATTTTTATGAGACGTTGCTCCCAGCGAGAGTGCTCTCTCCTCTATCTTCTGCTCCTCCTCTTTTGTAAACCCTCCGGTATTTACCATAACGGTATGAACCTCAAGCCCCCTCTCTTTAATCAGGTAAGGAACGCAGAATGATGTGTCCAGCCCGCCGCTGAACGCTAATACAACTTTTTCTTTCATCTTGGATGACATTTTATAGTGAGAAAAGTGAAACAAATTTTCCTAACGGAGTTCTCTTAGCCGGTTTGTAATCCGGGTCAAAGAGCAATCCTGTACAGAGACACATCTTGTGATTGTTCCTCTGGAGGATGTCGTAATTTCTGCAACCCTCGCAACCCTTCCAGAAATCTGGATCATCTGTAAGTTCAGAGAAGGTTACCGGGCGGAATCCGAGTTCGTAATTTATCTTCATTACAGCCAGTCCGGTTGTTATGCTGAAAATTTTTGCTCCCGGGTATAATTTTCTGGAGAGTTTAAATATTCTCGCCTTGATTTTTCTTGCAAGTCCGGTATTCCTGTGGGAGTGGGCTACAATAAGACCTGAGTTTGCCACAAAACGGCTGTGACTCCATGTCTCAATGTAGGAAAAACCAACTGCCTCGCCATTTTCAATGGCAATTATGGCTTTCCCGTCTCTCATTTTCTGGGCAACATATTCCGGAGATCTCCTTGCGATTCCTGTACCGCGCTCTTGCGCAGAGATATACATAAGTTCGCAGATTCTTTCTGCGTACACAGTATGGCTCGAATCGGCCACTACAATGCTGACGCTCATCTTTTATTTAAAACTTGGGAAAAATGTGGATACTAAAAAGTGATTGGGCAGAAGAAATATGCCCTGCAACCTGCAAGAGATTGAACTACAATGCCGCTAAGGCACATCGTCGGACGTGTCTGTGCTTCTTGTTCAAATTGATATGGCTGCCTATTATTTTCATCGGGGGGCAAAGGTAAAAGAATAATTTTTATTTTTTCCTATCTTTGAAAAATAAACTAAAACTTATTATGGAAATTAACGAAAACAAGCCAAAAGGACTGCCCGAAAATGCCTACCGGGAGCTTAAGGAAGGGGAAGAGTATAAGCCACTTATGTCCCCGTCGAAAAATTATCCCGAGGTTACGCCCTGGTCGGTTTCAATGGGTATATTAATGACAATTATTTTTTCTGCAGCTGCTGCATATCTTGGACTGAAAGTGGGACAGGTTTTTGAAGCTGCAATTCCAATTGCAATTATTGCAGTTGGTATCTCAGGAGCACTTAAGCGTAAGAATGCACTGGGAGAGAATGTCATCATTCAGTCAATTGGCGCCAGTTCAGGAGCAATTGTGGCAGGTGCAATCTTTACACTTCCTGCCCTTTATATCCTGCAGGCAAAATATCCTGAGCTTACCGTTGACTTTGCAAAGGTATTTCTGAGCTCTCTGCTTGGCGGTGTTCTGGGAATTCTCTTCCTGATTCCGTTCAGAAAATATTTCGTTTCACAGATGCATGGTAAATTCCCGTTCCCTGAGGCTACTGCTACAACACAGGTTCTTGTGAGTGGTGAGACAGGCGGCAAAGGGGCCAAGCTACTTCTTATAAGCGGACTTATTGGTGGTGTTTACGACTTTGTGGTTTCAACCTTTGGTCTCTGGTCTGAGGTTTTCACTTCAAGGGTTCTCCCTTTTGGTGAGACAATCGCAGAAAAGGCAAAACTGGTGTTTAAGATAAATGTTGGAGCAGCGGTTCTTGGTCTTGGATATATTATCGGTCTAAAGTATTCATTTATTATAAGCCTGGGTTCAATGCTGGTTTGGTTTGTTATCATTCCTCTCATGAACCTTGCTTTTGGAGATCAGATAATTGATCTTATGAATGCCGGACTTACAAGTGTCGTTGGCAATATGTCTCCTGAGGAGATCTTCAGAACATATGCAAGACACATAGGTATCGGAGGTATTGCTACTGCGGGTGTGATAGGAATTATCCGCTCTGCAGGCATTATTAAATCGGCTTTCGGCCTTGCTGCAAAAGAGCTTTCAGGCGGCGCGAAATCAGAGAAATCGACACTCAGAACCCAGCGCGACATCCCTATGAAGATTATTGCTATAGGAATTATGCTGGCTCTGGCAGCTACTTTTATTTTCTTCTATTTTGGAGTTGTGGACAATCTTTATCACGCAATTATTGCGTTGCTGGTTGTTGCAATTATTGCCTTCCTCTTCACAACCGTTGCTGCAAATGCAATTGCAATTGTGGGTACCAACCCTGTAAGCGGAATGACTCTTATGACCCTTATTCTGGCATCAGTAGTGATGGTGGCAAGCGGACTTACAGGAACAGCAGGTATGACTGCTGCACTTATTATTGGTGGTGTTGTATGTACAGCACTCTCTGTTTCCGGAGCATTTATCACAGACCTCAAGATTGGTTACTGGCTGGGAACAACTCCTGCAAAACAGCAGCAGTGGAAATTTCTGGGAACCCTTGTGGCTGCGGCAACAGTGGGCGGCGTAATGATGATTTTGAACAAGACATACGGATTTGTTGGCGAGCATGCTCTTGTTGCTCCTCAGGCCAATGCCATGGCGGCTGTTATTGAACCGCTCATGTCAGGTGGCGGTGCTCCGTGGATTCTTTACGGAATTGGTGCGATTATATCAATTGCCCTCACATTCTTTGGAATTCCGGCACTGGCATTCTCTCTGGGTATGTTTATTCCTCTTGAACTCAACCTTCCGCTTCTGGCCGGTGGTGCCATTGCATGGTTTGTATCTACAAGAAGCAAGGATGCTGCTCTAAATACTGCACGTAAAGAGAGAGGAACTCTTCTGGCATCTGGATTTATTGCCGGTGGTGCCCTTATGGGTGTTGTAAGTGCCGTGCTTCGCTTTGGAGGAATCAACCTGCTAAACACAGAGTGGATGGAGTCAAACGGCGGCGAGCTTCTTGCGCTGGGAATGTATCTGCTTATCATCTTCTACCTTGCCTGGGATAGTCTCAGGGCTAAAAAAGAGGACTAATTATCTGATCTGATATGGAAGGAAACTACATTACCGCTTTTGCGCTAACACTGTTTGCAGGTCTCTCCACAGCTATAGGAAGCGGAATTGTTCTTCTTTACAAGAAGTTTTCGCCAAGATTTCTTGCTGCATCGCTGGGATTTTCTGCAGGGGTGATGATTTTCATCTCTCTTGTGGAGCTCTTCCCTGATGCTCAGGAGAAGCTGGGTGTTCTGTATGGTGAAAAGCCCGGTAACTTTTATGCACTTTTAGCATTTTTTGGCGGGATAGCACTTATAGCAATAATTGACTATCTGGTACCCTCATATGAAAACCCTCACGAGCCGGGAGATTTGTCAATATCAAAAACAAACGGAAAAGATCATGATAAGGGTCTCATGAGGCTGGGCTTTATGTCTGCCTTTGCAATTGCAATTCACAACTTCCCCGAGGGGATAGCAACTTTTGTGAGTGCAATGAATGATCCTGCGCTTGGTGCGACAATTGCCGTGGCTATTGGTATACACAATATTCCTGAGGGAATTGCGGTTGCAATTCCAATTTACTATGCAACAAAAAGCAGAAAAAAGGCCTTCTGGAACTCACTGCTCTCAGGTCTGGCTGAGCCGCTTGGAGCTGTATTCGGGTATTTTATGCTCTCTTATTTTTTCCACGAATCTTTCATGGGAGTGATTCTTGCAGGTGTTGCAGGTATTATGGTGTATATCTCACTTGACGAGCTGCTGCCTACAGCAGAGAAATACGGAGAGCACCACCCGGCGATTATAGGGGTGATTGCAGGCATGGCTGTAATGGGGCTCAGCCTTCTTATATTATAAAGGTCCCTCAAATGAATTTGATTATAAACATATCATAATATGAAAGAGAAAGTTTTAGAGAAATTTCTGAGATATATTTCAATTGACACAGCATCAGATCCCGAATCTGAGAGCCAGCCAAGCACCTCAAGGCAGCTTGACCTCTCAAGAGTGCTTGTAAAGGAGCTCAGGGAGATGGGCATTAAGGATGTTGAGCTTGATGAGTGGGGCTATGTAATGGCCACTATTCCTTCAAATATGGCAGAGGGTGAGAATATCCCGGTTATTGGCTTTATTGCCCACGTGGATACCGCGCCTGATGCATCCGGAGCAAACATCAGGCCTCGTATTATTGAGAATTACGACGGAAATGATATTGTCATTAACAGTGAGAAGGGCTTTGTAATGAAGATCGAAGATTTTCCTGAACTGGAGGCATACAAGGGAAAGACTATTATTACTACAGACGGAACAACTCTTCTGGGTGCAGACGACAAGGCGGGTGTTGCCGAGATTATGACTGTGGCAGAATACATCATGACCAACCCCGGGTTCAAACACGGAACCATCAAAATAGGGTTCACCCCGGACGAAGAGATTGGCCGCGGAGTTGACAAATTCGATGTTAAGAGATTCGGGGCAGATTATGCCTACACACTGGACGGCGGTCAGATTGGAGAGCTTGAATATGAAAACTTCAATGCTGCGGCAGCAAAAATTTTTATTCAGGGACGCAACATTCACCCTGGCTATGCAAAGGATAAGATGATTAACGCAATTATCCTGGGCAGCGAACTGAACTCAATGCTGCCTGTTGATCAGAGACCTGAATACACAAGAGATTATGAGGGTTTCTTTCATATTATCAGATTTGATGGTACAGTTGAATCGGCTACAATTCAGTATATAATCCGTGACCACGATGGTGTTAAATTCGAGGCTAAAAAGGTTCTTCTTGAGGAGTGCATTGCATTTCTGAATAAGAAGTACGGCGAGAATACCTTCAAACTTGAAATAAAGGATCAGTATTACAACATGCGCAAGCAGGTTGAACCTCATTATTTCATTGTTGAGAAGGCTGTAACGGCTATGGAGATGGCAGGTGTTAAACCTCTCATCAAACCTATCCGCGGTGGTACAGATGGTGCACGGCTGTCATTCATGGGTCTGCCATGTCCAAACATCTTTGCAGGCGGGCATAACTTCCACGGTAAATTTGAATACATCCCCGCAGAGAGTATGCAGAAGGCGGCAGAGGTGGTTATAAACCTCATCAGCCTCTATGCAGAGAAGAAATAATCAATAATTAAACATCTATAATTATGTTACTTACAACAACTTCTACAATTGAAGGAAAAGTTATTGAACAGTATTACGGAATGGTTTCCGGAGAGACAATCATTGGTGCAAACATTGTAAGGGACTTCCTTGCAGGTATCCGCGATATAGTTGGCGGTCGTTCAGGCTCATATGAGCAGGTACTCAAAGAGGCAAAAGAGGAGGCAATCAGGGAGATTACTGCTCAGGCATCTGCTATGGGTGCAAATGCAATCATTGGAATTGACCTCGATTATGAAACCGTAGGCGGAACAATGCTTATGGTAACTGCTGCAGGAACAGCAGTAAGATACAGATAGAAAATGTACGATTTTGACAAAGAGATTGACAGGCGGGGAAGCTGCTCTGTCAAGTATGATTCACTAAAGGAGGTCTTCGGAAGAGAGGACCTTCTTCCTATGTGGGTTGCAGATATGGATTTCAGGACTGCTCCGGGTGTCCTTAAGGCTGTACGGGATGCCGCAGATCTTGGTGTTTTCGGATATGGATTCCGCTCAGCAGATTCTGTGGATTCATTCATTGCCTGGGTAGAGAGCAGATACAGCTGGAGTGTCAAGAGGGAGTGGGTATCATCTGCTCCGGGAATAGTAGCTGCTTTACCGCTTGCAATTAATGCCCTTACATCTGCGGGGGACAAGATACTTATCCAGACTCCTGTCTACCCTCCGTTTCACGCGATAGTAAAGGAGAACGGGAGAACACTTGTAAAGAGCCCGCTAATTAATACTGAAACCGGCTGGGAGATTGACTGGGCAGATTTTGAGAGCCGTCTGGCAGATGGTGTGAAGATGTTTATTCTTTGCAGTTCACACAACCCGCTTGGCAGGATATGGAGTCATGAGGAGCTTAAAAGGATGGGGGAACTTTGCTGCAAATACGGAACAGTAATTTTCTCAGACGAGATTCATGCAGACCTTTCGCTATACGGAAACAGACACACAGTCATGGCTTCTATATCTGAAGAGATTGCGCAGAATACAATTACAGCAATGGCTCCAAGCAAAACCTTTAATGTAGCAGGGATGCTTAACTCTGTGATTGTCTCCTCATCTGAAAGGCTACTTGCAAGCTATAACGGAGAGCTCAAAAGACTTCACCTTGACCTTGGAAACCTGTTTGGTCACATCACAATGGCTGCAGCATACAGAGAGGGGGGAGAGTGGCTCGAGCATCTAAAAATATATCTTGAGAAAAACATAGATTTTGCTCACGATTTCCTTGCAAGAGAGGTCCCCGGAGTCACCTTCCTGAAGCCTCAGAGTTCATTCCTTCTCTGGCTCGATTTCCGCAAAAGCGGATATACTCATGAAGAGGTGAGGAACCGCCTCCTGGATATCTCAAAGCTTGGGCTCAACGACGGACTTGCATTTGGCCGCGATGGCGAAGGCTTCTTCCGTATGAATATCGGAACCAACCGGGCCAGGGTTGAAGAGGGGCTGAAGCGCCTTAAAAAGGCTTTCTGATAACTCCTCCCGAGTATTGTTTTACAAAGGAGGAATAAGAAAAGAAGGTTTTATCTGGCAGCTTTGCCGGTAAGCTCCCACCCCATTATCGAAGAGATGTAGGGGATAAGATTCATCGCTATCTTTTTCTGACCATTGTAGTTGGGGTGTGCAGATGCTCCAAGGTCGCCGTCACCTCCGTATACGCCGTTCAAATAGGCTGCGAAATGGAGGTTTTTGTCTCCTTTCTCTTTGCAAAATGACTGCAGATAATCGAAGGCTGCTCCTTTTGGAGGCGCAACACAAAGTACCGGAACATCTCCGTAAACCTCCCTTATCTGTGCAATTATTATTGAATATGCACCAAGAAACTCCTCCTTCTGAGGATGAGGTTTGGTTGAGAAGTCATTTGAGCCCAGATTGATTACTACCAGTGAGGGTTTATAGCTCTTAAAGTTCCATCTTTGTGCAGGATTCTCGTCAAAGGTCTGCATCATTCTCTCCTTCATTGAGTTTTTTGAGACTCTTGCAGTGTCTCCGTAATTCCTTGCTGCTCCTCTGCCGGAGTGGGCTATGAAGGTATAGTCTGTGTTAAAATATCTTGAGATAATTGCACCATATGCAAGGTTGCAGTTTTCTGTCTGTGCTTTGAAAGGCTCGCTTTTGCTTTTAGCCTCTGTGCCGTAACCTGCAGTAATGGAATCTCCAATAAACTCTATAAGTCCGTTTCTGCCGGGTTCAAACTTTATCAGCTTACCACCTTTGGCCAGTTCGAAAGAGTGAATTGTAGTGGTTCCCTGCTCACCTTCACTTCTCTTCTGGAGTCTGAGGGTATGCTCTCTTTTGTCAGGTGCACCTGCAAGTACAATAAGTGAATCTTTGCCAAAAGTTTCAATTGTTCCGGCCGGGAAGCCATCAATGAACACATTGTAATAGTTCTTTTTTGTGTCCGAAACCCGCATGGCAATGTAGCCGCCGGTAAATGTAACCTCAAGGTAGGTTCCGCTCCAGTCAAATGAAACAGAGCCGTCTGAGGCTGCAAGGGTTCTACCGGTATATCTGATGTTTGCATCGTTTGCAGGAAGGGAAATATATGAGGTCATCTTTTTCATCTTTCGTACTCTTGATGCAGAGATTCTCTCCTCTATAAGATTATCCTCTTCAAAATCTCTGAATGCTCTGTTGAATCTCTCCACTGCTCTGTTATGCTCCTCAAGAGCACTTCTGTGGTTATCCATTGCAGATTCATGTGCGCTTTTGTGGATTTCCATAGCCTGCGTGTGGGCCTGTGAGCTTGCACTGGCATGTGCCTGAGCGTGGGCATCTGCTGTCTGGGCCTTCACGGGAAGGGTGATAATTGAAATAGCTGCAAATGCAACCAGGACTTTTCTTACAGAAAATTTCATAAATGTTTGTTTAAAATTTGGTGTAAATGATTGTTTATTTCGCAGTGTTCAGGTTTCCTTTAAGGTCTACATCAAATATAGCGAAAGGATTTAACAAAACATCAACAGTTACGGCACATTCCAGACGATTTAGTTCTTTTTTGAGAGAGTATTCTCCGAGTCCCCATGACTTCCATCCTGAGGCAAGTGACTTCTCAATTTCTGCTCTCTCTTTTCCTGAAATTTTTGCAATCATAGCTGCAAGATTTTCCGGGGTAACTTTACCATCAGCTACTCCTGAAAAGTCTGCATGAGTATAAACCTCTTTAAGACCGGCTGCCAGCTCTGCAACTGTCATAAGTGAATCTGCTTTAAACCAGGTCTGGTTCTCCCACCCCTTGTTTGCACCAATTCCCTTAATAATACCTGTTACGCCTATTCTCTGGATTGCCTTAAAGTTTTTATGATCTGCAGGGAGGTCCAGATAAGGGAGAAGGTATCCGCCTTTACTCAGAAGTGACTCCTGAACCTCTCTAACCTTAACGGCAGATGTGGCTGTCTCTCTTTTTACTGCCAGCGCCGCAATTGTGCCGGCTGCCTCTCCTATTTGCAGAACAACAGGCTGAAGTCTGGTTGTTCCGTTTACCAGATTGGTTACGGAAATTGACTTCTCTGCCACAATCAGGTTGTCTGTTCCTTCAGGGATAAGTGTTCCCATAGGGAGCCCGTAAGATGGAACCGGATAGAAATAGAGATCCGGAAGGTTTTCCCATCCCGAGTATCTTGTGTGGTGGTGGTCTACTGGGTAGTCCCCAACCGCAATGGCTGTTCTGTAAAGCTTTTCTGCCTGTTTGTAGGGTTCTTTGATATGGTTAAGGCCGAATGTTACAGCTCCCTTTATTCTTCTGGATTCGCGGTGATAAGGGATAAATGGAAACTTATCTTCCGTTGGAAATTCATCATCTGCAAGGGCAAGGTTTTTAAAGCCGAGCTCTGTCTGCAGATAATAGAGGAAAGAGAGTGAGTGATTCTTTGCCTTTTTTAGCTCCTCCTGCCTTTGGGCCGGTGTGAGTTCGAGAAGGTTCAGATAAAAATCGTTGCCCTCAATAGGCCAGTTAATCATGTATTTATTATTGGGAAGCTTACCATAGGTAATCATCATCTGCGGACTCCAGAGTCTGTTCTTCTCCTTTGGATTTGTGCACTTTTTGCTGATAGTTGAACAGTAGAAAAGTGTTGGATTGTATCCTGCCGGTTTGGCAATTGTCATAACCTTTCCATAATCCTTTAGCACCATTACGTATGTAAGGTCCTGAATGATATCATTCTCCTGCTCCGGGGCGATATACTCTCCTGTTATATGTTTTGAATCCATTCCAATTGAATATGGAACGCCTGCCATCTTTGCAACATCGCCCATTTCAGTTGCATCTATTACAACTGCTGCAGTAATATCTGAAGCAGAGCCATCCCGGGAAACCTTTAGTCTCCATCCGCTGCCGCTCTTCTCAAGTGAACTGAGTGTGCTCCTGTACCAAACAGAGAGCTTGCTCTGTCTGGCAGCCATGTTTTTAAAGATTCGGTCTCCAACCTTTGGCTCAAATAGGGTACTGCTCACCCATCCGGTCTTGAGTGCTGCTGCCCCGCCGTAATGTCTCTCGAGGGAGTCTCTGAACTCTGCCCAGAAGCCGCCCCTTAATTTATAGTTTCCGTCAGTTGCACTTACACCGGCAGAGGTAAGCATTCCGCCCAGCCACTCAAACTCCTCAACAATGAGGGTGCGTGCACCAAGTGAGGCAGATCTTATTCCGGCAGAAGTTCCGCTTGCTCCTCCGCCAATTATTACAACATCGTAATGGCTGCGGCTCCTCAGTTTCTGAGAATACTTTTTGCCAAAGCTGTCATATGCGATAACTTCAATGTTAGAGCCTGAAGAGAGAGGTTTTGCCCTGAAAAAGTGAGAGGCAACAGATGGATAAATCCATTTGTGTTCGAGTTTATCTTTATTAGAATAGAGCTCTCTGGCAGCAGGATCGTAAGCATCAAAACGCTCCATTTTTGAAGTGAGCCTTCCATCTTCCCATAGCTCAACTCTCCAGTTTGCGTCGCTGTTCCAGATATTGGCCACAATGTTCTCACCAAAGGATTTGTCATCCTCGCCGGTGTAGAGTCTCATCTGGTATGACTCATCTTTGCCCGTGGCCTTGTATTTCCAGTTTAGTTTACCTCCCTCTGCAGTAAAGATTGCATAACCCCTTGGGGTTCCGTCTGTGCAGAGCTCTCCCTGCCACCATGCTCCCGAGAGGGCAGCAATGTTGTGTTCATAGAGGTTGGGGGCAATAATGTGGTTTGCCATTGTATGCGTGTGGCCTGAGATTATGTGAGCGTTGTATGGCTTAAGAATGTTGTACAGAGCCTTGTGATTTGAGACGCTGTTTCCAGCCCTTGCATAGCTGAACTGTTTTCTGTCCTGCTCTCCCTCTGTTGTTGGGATATGCAAGGCAACAACCACTGTAGTTCCCTCCTTCACATAGGAGAGATCCTTTTTGAGCCACTCAAGCTGCTGACCATCTAAATATCCAATATAGAAGTAGTCTCTGCCAATGTAGAAATTGTCATTGAGAACCACATAGTGAATATCTCCTGCATTGAATGAGTAGTATGAGGGTCCGAAGATATCTTCATATCTGCCGCGAGTGGTCTCATTTGACGGACCGTAAACAACCATATCATGGTTACCCATTGTGTTGAAAAACGGGATGCCGGTTTTGGACATAACATTTACATACTCCGGGTAGAGATTGTGATCGTGAGAAATAAGGTCGCCGCAAGCTATTCCATGAAACGGCATATCGTATTTACTCACTGCCTCCCTTATATCTGCCGCTGCTTCTGATAGAACAGGAAACTCCTTTGCTGCATAAATCTGAGGGTCTGCGATAACTACAAAACCATGTTTTTTGTCATCAGAGGCTTTTTGCTCCAGGGCAAAGTCATAACTCTTTTTCTCTTTCTGTTTAGGCTGATAGAATTTTACAACGCCCGCCTCAAGAGGAGAGTTGTATCCTGCCGGAGAGGAGATGTAAATGAATTTTGCATCATCTTCACTCTCGAGAAGATACTTACCGTTAGTACCCGAAACGGCAAAGTTCTCGCCGTCTGTAACCACTACCCCTGCAACAGGCTTTCCGCCTGCGGTTATTCTTCCCTTAATGCTCTCTGCTAAAAGAGAGTTGCCCGCCGACATTGTGAGGGTCAGGAGCAACAATACAAAAACTCTTTTCATCTGATAATCTCTGTTATAATGTTTCGAGAATTTTCCAGCTCTGGTACAATCCCCTTGGGATATGGAAGCAGCCCTTCCACTTTCCTCCCTTCAGGTCAAGCAGTACCTCGCCCTGCCTGTTGAGGTATCCGAACCACTCCGGATTCTCTTCATCTTTAAAGTGAGTCCAGGTATAGTCGTGGAGCTTTTCAAACCAACTCAGAGCCTCTTTTGAGCCTGTAAGCTGATATGCCTTGAGCATGGTAATAATGGTCTCAATGTGAACCCACCAAAGCTTCTGGTCCCACTCAAGCTGCTGAGTTGGGTGTCCCTTTATATCCATGAAGTAGAAAATCCCCTCGTGTTTGGTATCCCAGCCATATTCAATGGTTCTGAGTGCAATCTGAGTTGCCTTCTCAATAATGTCAGGCCTGTTGAGTTTAACACCAAGATCCATGATAAACCACATCGCCTCGAGCGAGTGTCCCGGATTAAGAACTCTCCCTTCGTATGAGTCTGAAAATTCACCCTCAGGAGTGACATTTTCAAGAATCAGACCCAGCTCATCATTATAAAAAACATTCATAACCTCATTGAGGCATGTCTCTATAGTCTGGTCTATGAGCTCCCTGTCAATAAGATGTTCAATCTCCAGAGCAAGGTTGCATAGAATCATGGGAAGGGAAAAACCCTTAAGGTCTCTGGTTCCCGGATATGCCTTGTTCCACTGACCCTTTGGATTACTCTGCTTTTCAATAATCTTGTTAAAGGTCTCCTTTGCAATCCTGCCATACTCCTCGTTACCGGTAGCCAGGCTCAGCTGGGCAAACGCCATTGTGGCAAAGGTATATGAGAAAATATTGTAGGGCTGAACAAGCGGTTTACCTTCCCTTGTAAGAGAGAAGTACCAGTTAAGGTTTCCGTCATGCCCGTATTTGCGGAGAAACTCTGCTCCCTGAATTGCACAGTCAAGCCACTCCTGCCTCTTTTCAACTTTATTGTACATCATTGAAAAAAGCCACACCTGGCGACCCTGAAGCCAGATGAACTTATCTGTATCATAAACATCTCCCCTTCTGTCCAGACAGGTGTAGTATCCGCCAAACTCCATGTCCTGGGATTTATCCAGCCAGAAAGGCAGGATATTGTTAAATAGTTCGTCCCGGTACTGATTGGCAAGTTTCTGAAAATCCATATATGTTTAAAATCTTTTATTCACAATTTTTCAAATATTCCATATATCTGTTGTACAGGTGACCTGCCTGCAGATATGCAGATTGCGGACTCATGAAATGGGAGAATTCGAAGGTGATTGCATTGCTGTATCCTGCCTTCTCTGCCAGCCTGAGCTTTAGCAGTAGTTTTTCCCATTTTATTGGCAGAAATTTGATAGGCATGTCCCTGTCAAATGTCTCTGAGTTTGTCCAGCACTCAAGACCATATTTGTCTGCCAGTTTCTTGTTAACTGTAAGAAAACTTACAAGTTCGTCGTATTGTACGTGTCCGTCCTGAAAGGCAACAATATCAACTGCACCTCTTATTCCGGCAAATATTTCGTCCCACTCCTTTTCATGTTCAGTAAGCGATACTGCCTCCTCTTTCTGTGTAGCAGATGTATACTGGCTAATATTCTTTGACCCGTCAATGTATGGCGAAATCATTGTTGGCAGTCCTCCGGAAACCTCTTTGCAGTATCTGCCGAGGCTGGCGTAGAGGTCCACAATCTTGCCTGTCTTTCTGCTGCACTCCTGAGAGATGTACCATCCGCCAAAAGAGGCAAAATGGCCATATTTTTTCCACACTTCATCAATCACCTCTTTATTGAGTTCGACCTCTGCAGCATAGTCTCCCCTGTCCCAGTACTTTCCTGAATCGTAAAGACCAAAGAAGAACTTCATACCCCATTTATCGCTCAAGCGAAGAAACATATCTACCAGATCAACCGGAGGTGTATAGCAACCCTCCCTTCTGGTGAGAACTTCCGATGGAAATGTCTGCCACCTGCGATAACCGCTTCTTATCAGAATTACGGTATCTATGCCTGCGGCCTTCATATATCCAAAGTCCTTGTCCCATTCTGCCTCACCCCAGTTCTGGTGAGGAATATCATGACTGATTTCGTCCAGAAATGTTCCTTTAAATTTCATAGTCATTATTTTTTCAGCACATTTTTTAACAGATAGTCTGCCCAGATAAGGTATCCCTCAGGCTCCAGATGCAGGCCGTCCCTTGAAAGCTGAGCCTTAAGGATGCCCTCACTGTCTGAAAGAAGCTTTCCAATTTCGAGGAAAGTAACGCCCTTCTCGTTGCACAACTTCTGATATTTTGCATTTAGAGATGCCACGGCAGGATTTTTCCCTTTGGCCCCCGGGAAGGCAAGTTTTGCTTCATTAACCGGCAGAACACTCTGGATAAAAATCCGGCAATCCTTAGAAGATGCCTGAATTTTATCAATCATTACAGCCATATTATGAGCTATAGTGTCTTCGCTCCAGCCGTTTGCCAGGTCGTTGATTCCCGCCATGATAAAGATTACGGAAGGGTCCAGCTTAAGGATGTTGTCAAGTCTGTCAATCATTCCAAAAGTGTTGTCCCCGCCAATTCCTCTGTTTACTACTCTGTCGTTTCTGAGAATTATTTTCCACCATCCCTGCTCTGTAATACTGTTGCCGAGAAACACGACAGGTTTAGCCGGCACCGTTTCAGATTCATGCGCAGCTCTTCTTATGTCGTAGTATGTTCCCCTGAAGTTATATTGCTTCTGAGGCTGGCCCGCGAGACGCGGGCTGCCTGCAAAAGCGAGGATTAGGGTTAGTATGGTAAAAATGAATACTCTTTTCATTTCTTATTATTTTTTCGCGTTGGCAGCGTCAATGCCATTTTTCACAAACTGCCACTGGTTGTTTGCCTTAAGGTGTATCATGTCAAAGAAGAAGTATCCGTCTCCGGCATTGATACAGGCATCAACAGAGTTTGCAATTGCAACTCCCACATCTGTTCCTGAGGGAACCTGGTTTGGGTAAAAGAAGTTTCCATCAGGACCGCCGGCTATTTTCACATCATTCATGGTAACATCCTTGGCCTTGCTGGTGAATCCCTGCATAGTCCATTCTGAAGATCCGTAAACTTTGTTTGCGGCAGCATAGGCTCCTATGAGCATAAACTCCATATGGTCTGCATATCCGAAGTTCTGGTAGTTTGTACTGGCCCAGCTGTATTTTGACGAAGTGTTGTACTTAGGACTAGCCCAGTTTACCCCAACATCATAATACGAAGAGTACCATCCGCCCACATAAACTCCAAATTTCACATTTGGGTTAACAGCCTTCACTCTTGCCTTTGCCTTTACCATGAAGTCATGAATAACCTTTACGCGGAACTCAAGCCACTTTTTAAAGTGCACAGGCAGCGGACTTGGCAGCTTGCCAACCTCTGTTCCCGGAGGGATTATATCTCCCGGGAAGTTAGTCACAGACTGACCCAGCCATGATTCAAACTTTGCTTTTGTATATGGAGAGAAATCGCTTTCAAAACTGTCAAATCTTCCTCTGTCAAGAACAATTCCATCCAGATTCTGATAGGCTGCCAGATCTTCAAGTATCTGACAAATGTACTCCTGAACCTCATCCCTTACCGGATTGAAGAACTTTGCATTTTTATCTGCCTGCATAATATTCTTGATTCCGCCAGGCAGGTTAAGATCTGTTGTCCAGCCCTTTTTGACGTCATCCCTGAATACAACTCCCTGTGAACCCAGGCTGGTGGTATTTCCGCCTACAAAAGTATTGATGGCGGCATACACCTTCAATCCAAGTTTATGTCCTTCGTCAATGAAGGCCTGAAGGTAGTCCCATGTGGCTGTCCGTTCAATTTTTGTGTAGCCCGCAGAGGTCCATGCTCCCAGAAACTGAACCTGACCAACAACATCTGTGCTGAACAGTACATCTCCGGTTGTTGGCCTTACGTCAACAACAATATGGGTAAAACCTGCATTTTTGGCTATAGTCAGGTCTCTTGTAATATTCTCTTTGCTGTTTGCAAAATCGGGAAAATTGGCGGCTGCATCTACCCAGATATATTTTGGTTTATCTGAATTGCTAACTGTTTCGTCTTCCCACTCCCACTCCGGCGGAGTGTATGGTTTGCTGCATGCAGAGAGGACATTAATGAGCACTGCAGGAAGTATCAGCAGTGACAGGAGTGATAAAAATCTTTTCTTCACTGTTCGGTCTGTTTTTAAATCGGGAAATATCCGGAGCTCTCCGCACTGGGAGAGCTCCGGACAGTTACCGGTTATTTAATTATTTATCAATACAATCAAATTCCCACGCTACAAGTGAACGGGCATTGCCGTCTGTATAGTAGAGTCTGAGTTTATAACCATCAGGTGACGGTACAAGTATAAGGTCACTGGAAGCAGTTACAGGAGTGCCGTACTTACGTTCGTTTGTTGTGAACACCCTTGATGGAGAGTCATCCAGCTTACCGGTAAACTGACCAAGTGAGGTTATGTCAAACATGTATCCAAGACACTGGCTGTATGTAAAGTGCATACCACCGTAAACCGCAACATATTTTGCCTTGTTGAATTCAACAGCATCTGCTGCATTGAAGTTCGAGTTTGCACCCCAGGTTGATGTAGCAAGGTAGCTGATTCCTGCGTTGGTCGTGCCATTTACAGCAGTAAGTCTGTTGCCGCTGTAGCTGGTTACAAAGAAGTTCTCATTTTTGTTTACAGTACTGTATACAACATCTACGTTTGCACCATTCCACATTGAAATGTTGGTAATCTTGATTGCCTCAGGTGCTCCAACAACTCCGTCTGTGATGACCCATCTGATGAACTCACTGTGGTTTGCAGGACTTGCCCATGCCCATGTAGGAACTGTGATGATAGCATCGTCATTAACGTCACCCTGAACAGAAATCTTTGCTCCCATCTTGGCACCAGTACCAATATTGTAAGTAAAGGTAATAAATTCTTCAGGTGCTTTGGTTACAGAATTGGTTTTCCAGATTTTGAACACTGCATTCTTCGCAGCAACATTACATAACAGCATATTCCCAGCCTTGTCTGAAGTGATTGCTCCGCCGCTAAGTGCCATTGAACCTTCAATAAGACCAATCTTCTCACCGGTTGTACCATTGAAGTAAGTCTGGTCGAGACCTGTGCTCAGGATTACATAGTTACCAAGAGCTGCAAGGGTAAAGTTTTTGCCTGATGCATTAGTGATTCCGTATGCAACATTGAAATCTTTTGCCCAAAGTTCAACCTGACTGCCAGTGCGGAAACCGTAGTTGATTTTTGCCGGAATTGTCTTCTGAACTGTATATGTAGCTTTTGTTACACCATCATGTGCAGTAACTGTAAAGGTTACCGGCTGAGAGTAATCTCTTGGAACAGATGGATCAGGTGTTATAGTTGCATGAGCAGATACCTGAATGGCAGCTGCAGATGTTCCCAGCTCGTCAATTGTTATAAGTGAGATTGTTTTGGCATCCTTGTCAATAACACCGTTTAGTGATGGATTTGCAAGGCTGAAGTTTAGAATCTCACACTTATTACTCTTTCTTCTTTCGCCGGTTATGTAGTACTTTTTGGTTGTACCATCGGCATTACGAAATGTAACATAGTTTTTCTTGGTAAGGTCCATTATAGAGAGACCCGGCTCAATGAAACAGTTGTCGTCAAGGTTTGCAGACATTCTCATTGAGGTGATATCTGTCTCATTTGTACTCTCCTCAGGATAGTACCACGGAACTGCCACCATTATCTCTTCACTGGAAGGATCTGTGATCTGAGCAGTGAATTTTGCATTTTGGTCGAGTTTATACTCTCCTGCAGCAAAAGATGCAGTAATACTGTTAATCCCCTGTCTTACTTCTGAAGGAACAAGTTCCTGGGGTTTGTGACATCCGCCCAGAATTCCGAGCAGAGCTGCAATATAAATTATATTTATCTTCTTCATGGTTATTTCAGTTATCTCCATTCCGGATATTGTTGTACTGCAGTGTTATTCATAAGTTCCGACTCAGGAAGCGGAATACGGTACATCTTCTCTGGGAAGCTTCTGTCCTGTTTGTCGCAATCTACATAAGAGTAGGTAAGAACTGCGCCCTCTTTAATAATCTTTAGTCCGTGCACTCTGCTGCCCGGTCCGTTGTAGTTTATGTGTGCAAGTCTCCAGCGACGCATGTCCCAGTAAAGGTGACCTTCGTAAGCCAGTTCTACTTTGCGCTCATTGCGGATAGCTGCCATAAGATCTGCACCGCCTTTATCCTGATATGGAAGACCAACCCTGTCGCGGACTTTCCTTACATCTGCATTTGCAGTCGCAGGATCGTTGAGCATAAAGGCTGCCTCTGCCCTGTTCAGGTAAACTTCGGCCATCCTTATTGCAACCCATGTCTGGGTGCTTGGCTGTGAAGCAAGATCTGTATGGTTTTCATCCACCAGTTTCTTCATATAGTAGCTGGTAGTTGTTCTGCCTTCAGGATTCGGGTCATCCTTAAATGATATCCATCCGTCTTTTCCACCAACATAAGACTCAATCTGACGACCTTTCCATGTAGCTCCGTTGTAAAGGATAGATGCGTGGAAACGAATTTCAAGCTGAGAGTAAGGAGGCGTAGCTGTGGTACCTGTAGCTGAATGCCATGCAGACCAGTCCGGATATCCGCCTGTTGCAAGCTCATAAGCTTCTACCATCTCCTGTGTTGGAACAGCTCTTCCGCCCACACCTGCGTAGTCTCCGCCCGGAGTGAACAGTTTGTCAAATCCGTGGCTTGGGCCGCTTACTGCATAGTTGAATTCCAGAACTGACTCTTTGTTACCTGTTGAATAAGATTTGAAGAGGTTTCTGTATTGTGTTACAGTTGTTGTTTTTGGAAGATCATAGATTCCGAGATTAATTACAGAATCTGCAGCATCTTTTGCAACCTGCCATTTCTTTGCGTAAAGCATCGCTCTTGATTGCATCGCAAAGGCAGCACCTTTTGTCACGCGACCGAAGCTTGATGCAATCCAGCTTTTTGGAAGATTTTTAGCAGCATAGTTAAGATCCTCTTCAACCATTGACCAGCCCTCTGCCTCTGTGCTCAGGGCTTTAGTTTTGCTTATAGAGAGCAGATCTTCGTCATAAAGGATGACATCTCCGCTTCTCTTGATAAGCTGAAAATAGAGGAATCCCCTGAAGAAACGAGCCTCTGCCCTGAATCTGGTTTTGGTCGCTTCGTCCAGCGCTGTGCCGTACTTCTCAAGACCGTAAAGGAATTCATTAACTCGTCTGATACGGGTATAGAGGTTATCCCACATTCCAAGGTGGAAAGAGGCGGTTGGTGCAGTAATTCCGCCATTTGCATAGGCAACGATGTTTGCGAAACCAACATGAGTTCCCGGTGTCATCGAACCGTATTTTAATGTCTCTGTAAGACCCTCAGTGAGTCCTACCTGTGATTCTCCGTCGCCAAACGGACTGTAGATTGAGATGTACGGATAGAATCCGTTTACATAAAGCTCTACAGACTCTTTGCTTTTCCAGACAGTTTTGTCTGAAAGCTTATCGGTTGGTGTCATGTCCAGGAACTTGTTACAGCCCGGAAGAACAAACACGCCAATGAGTATTGCTATTATTGTTATTCTAGTTTTCATCATAACCCGTTTTTAAAAAGAAATTGTCAATCCACCCATGAATGTCCTTTGTTGCGGGTAGTATCCGTTGGTAACACCCGGTCTCTCAGGGTCAATGCCCTCAGGTAGTCCGCTCAAGGTAAAGAGATTAGTTCCCTCTACATAAATTCTCAGATTGCTGCAGTTGAACTTGTTGATCCATCTTGCCGGAAGTGTGTATCCAATTTGCGCAGACTTAAGTCTCACATATTTTCCGTCACGGAACCAGAAAGAAGATGCATAAGCGTTATTTGTATTAGGAGGCTCAACCGAAAGTCTCGGGAAAGTACCAACTGTATTATCCGGTCTCCATGCATTCTCAACAAGATAAACAGGAGCGTTTGCACCCGCTTTGAACAATTTTGTATAGATAGTATTATCATCTACATAGTTGTAATATGTACCTGTAAGAGAAACATCATTGAGTGCACCTGCCACAAACAGAGCAGACATATCAAATCCTCTCCAGTTTGCATACAGGTCGAGACCTGCAGTAAGCTGAGGCATATTCGAACGGCCGATAATTGCGCGGTCCTGAGCATAGCTAATCACACCGTCACCATTAAGGTCCTTGTATTTGATATCACCGGGACGTGGTCTTGCACCTGCAATATATGGTGAGTTATCAATTTCCTCTTCGCTCTGGAACAGACCTATTGCAACCAGACCTGCCTTTGCAGATGTAGATTTTCCGGTCCATTTTGCGTAGTCAGGAGTGTTGGGGCTGTCCTGATACTTGAGATATCTGTTTGTTGCCCAGCTGAGGTTAAGTTTTGCACCGTAGAAGAAATCTCCAATGCGGTTTTCGTGGTTGAGCATAAGGTCAAAACCTCTTCCGTCCACACTGTTATTATTTACATAAGTTGTGTAGTATCCACCCATTGAACCTGGCATTGCTCCCTGTGAACCAAGGATGTCCCATGTGTATGAATAGAATACGTCAAATTCAACACCAAGAAGGCCTTTCCACATAGTTGCATCAAAACCAAAGTTGTAAGAGATCATTCTCTCCCATGTAAGGAAAGGATTAGCAACAGCTGTGGTCATAAGAGCATTCTGCTGCTGACCTCCAAAGATTACCTGAGGAGAAGGACTGCCAATAAAGCTCATTGTGCTAAGGAAAGCATAAGGGCTTACAGGGTCTGAACCAACAACTCCCACTGAACCTCTTATCTTAAGGTTATCAACGAAAGTCACGGAGTTTTTGAAGAAATCTTCATTTGAAATTCTCCAGCCTGCAGAGAGAGAAGGGAAAAGACCCCATCTCTTGCCGGGTATATTTCCTGCAAACTTATATGAACCATCATATCTGGCTGCAAGTTCTGCAAGGTATCTGTTGTCATAGTCATATTTCACACGGCCTACGATACCTACACTTCTGTTTGCATCGCTTGAACCTGAAATTGGATCGTCAGAAGGAATTCTGGCCATTCCCAGTTCTGGAAGTTCTTCAAAGTAGAAGCCTTTACCATAAGCAGCAAATTTATTGCTCTTGTAATCGCGTGTCTCCATGAGAACCAGAGCGTCTACACTGTGCTTGCCAAATACATTAGTATAGCTGGCACTTGTCTGAGTTACCATTCTGCCCCACTGAGTAAATCCCTCGCCAAGGGTTCTGTCTGTCTGATTCCTTGCGTCTGTCCTCTTTGTAAAGGCAATGTTTGTAGTTGTACTGTTTGGAACTGTTTCGAACATCAGGTCGTAAGGAGTGCTGAAGTTCTTTGCATATGTAAAGGTATGGTCATAAGCTCCTGTAAATTTCAGGTTTAGACCTTTAACCCATGGAATATCCCATCTTAATGCAATGTTTGACTGAAGAGAAGTAGAAAGAGTCTTGTTCTTTCCTGAAAGGTTAGCTGCAGCAACCGGGTTAATCGGGTTACCGTAAGCGTTACGGCTTGCTACAGGAATACCGTCAATCTCCATAGGGAGGTAAGGGTGTGCATAAGCTACCTGCTCACTTACTGAGAGCCACGGAGCAGATGAAACACCTGCAGCAGATGAACCACCCGCGCTGTAACCTGCAGATCTGGTATCGCCTACCGAACCGGCAACACCCAGTGTAAGGGTCAAGCTTTTAGCAATTTTAGCTTCAATATTACTTCTGAGGTTGTATCTTTTGTAAGTGAAATTCTTGATATTTCCAAGCTGGTCCATATAGCCAAGGGATGCAAAATACTTGATTTTGTCAGTTCCGCCGTTGGCTGTAATGCTGTGCTGCTGAGTCATACCTACACCGTAGGTCTCTTTTGCCCAGTCTGTATTACCCCATCCGTCAGTCGGATCATTATTAAGCATAAGGGCAACCTGCTCTTCGGTGAAGACTATGCCTCTTCCGTCAAGCTCATTTGCCTTGTTATACCAGTATGCATAAGATGGTCCATCAAGGAACTTGGGGAAGTTTGCATTAACAGAAGCTCCTACTGACGTTTTGTAAGAGATCTTGGACTCTTCTGTTCTGCCCTTTTTGGTTGTAATGATAATCACACCACCGGCGCTCTGCAGTCCGTAAACTGCAGCAGATGATGCATCCTTAAGAACCGAAACCGATTCAATGTCATTAGGGTTAATGTCATTAATTGAACGAGGCATTCCGTCTACGATGTAGTTAACACCTGCTCTTGAACCCCTGATTCTCAGACCTGCGAAGTCTGCGCCCGGCTGACCGGACTCCTGTACAGATGAGAGACCCGCAACGCGTCCTCCCAAAATACTTGAGATGTTGGTTGAAGGAGTCTTCAAAAGCTCTGAACCTTTGATCTGGGAAACAGATCCTGTAAGGCTCGCCCTTTGCTGTGCACCATATCCAACTACAACAATCTCATCAAGAGCAGAGACATTGTCTTTCATAACTACATCAAGCACTGCCTGGCCTGTGTACTTCAACTCCTGAGTCTCCATTCCCAGGAACGAAATCTCCAGAATGTCGCCCTTAACGGCTTCCACTCTGTACTCGCCCTTTAAATCGCTCAAGGAGTACTTTTTGGTGTTTTTAACAACAACGGCGGCACCTGTAACAGGTTCGCCCTTTGTGTCGGTAATTTTCCCTCTCACGCTGGTCTGGGCATACCCGTCGTATGTGCAGAGAGCGAAAACGAGCAATGTGAGCATAAATGCCCGCATTGTCCGGAGATTCCTGAAAATCAGATGAACTTTTTCCATAGAATACCTTTAGTTTATTTGTAATGTTTTATTTGGTTGACCTTTAGGTTACGGTCTGTTATTTTTCCCTTACTCCTTCTTCCAGTGCCTTCCACCAGTTCCTCTTTACGATATGAGACATATCGAACAGCATCATTCCGCCTTCATTGCACCTGAGAGCCTCTGCCACCGCACGTGTGAACAGCGCCTCATTGCCTTCATACTGCTCAACATATATTGAGCCTACTACCGGAACCACGCCTCTGGTAATCTCTTTAACAAGCGCAGAGCCTCCTTCAATTGTATACCAGTATGATCTGCTGTTATCCATTCCGGCTTCTGTTCTCTTTCCAAGATCTGGATTGATTTTGTCAAGATCTGCCTTGGTTACGTTTGTATAATAGAGACCTGTCATGTAAACATCAAGAAGTTCTGCATATCCTGAATTCTTGTAATTGGGAGTTGCCCACCAGTACTCTTTTGAAGGGTCATAATCCTTGCTCGCCCAATTAACACCTACATGATAATAGGTAGGATACCATGCTCCTGTATAGTCACCTATTATAAGGTTCTTGTTAATTTTCCTGAACATATTGTGAACATCCTGAGCAAAGTTCTTGATTACCATTGCTCTCCACTCAGACCACTCTTTAAAGAGTTTTCCTGTCTTCCACTCCTTCTTTCCGTTATTGTCTACCCAGTAGAGAATATCATCCGGGAAGTTCTCCACTTTAATACCCGAATACTCCTCAAACAGCTTTCTTGATAAATCACTGAAGTCAGATGTAATATTGTCGAACCTCATCCTGTCAAGAATAATTCCGTCAATTTTTTTGTACTTCAGGGCAAACTCTTTCAGAATATCTTTCTGGTACTGCTGAACCTCCGGATTAGCAGGATTCATCATTCCGTTGTAGTTCCACTTCATATCTCCAATCTTCATTAGTTTACCCTCCCAGTAAACAAGTGACTGCCACTCCGGATGCTGTTTATAGATTATACCACGATTGAAGAAATTGTGGCCGCCCGCGAACACGTTAAGAGAGGCATGAACACGGAAACCGAGTTTATGCCCCTCCTTTATGAAGCAACCCATCATATCAAAGTCCTCACTTCTGTAGTGTCCTTCCCATTCTCCCATGAAAGGGGCGATTTTGCTTTTGTAAAGCACTTCACCCATAATAGACTTGACATCAACTACAACATCAGTAAAACCTATTTGCTTCAGTTTAGTGAGATAATAGCGGATGGAGTCAGGTGAACTCATCCTTTCATAGTTGGCTTCACAGTCAATCCACATGTACTTTTGCTTTCCATTTGCCTGTGCAGAAAATCCGATAACAACAAGGGCTAAAAATAAGAATAGTCTCTTCATAGTATTTAATGCATATTTCATCACAAACATAATAAATATTTTAATTCAAACACATCAATTAATAAAATATTTTAATAATTAATGGGTAGTTACCTTAAATATTATATTAACATTTGTCGTTTTTAAATAAAATATTACTTTTGTAAACTATAATATTGGTATAAATAAAATATTTTATGAACCTCTCCTGGATAGACCTGCTGGTCGTTTGTATCTATCTCGTTTTAATTATTTCAATCGGATTCTATCTTTCCAAGAGGGCATCCAGCAGTATCAACTCATATTTCCTGGGCGGGAATAAGATCAGATGGTACTTTCTGGGCCTTTCAAATGCATCCGGAATGTTTGATATCTCCGGAACAATGTGGACAGTTGCCATTCTTTTTGTTTACGGACTAAAGAGTGCATGGCTTCCATGGCTCTGGCCTGTATGGAATCAGGTATTTGTAATGGTATTCCTGGCTATCTGGATGAGGCGGTCCAATGTAATGACAGGTGCTGAATGGATTCTTACAAGGTTTAGCGGAAGAGGCGGAAAATATTCACACATTATTGTAATCTCGTTTGCGATAATGAGTGTAATTGGCTTTATGGCATACTTCTTCGAAGGTATAGGCAAGTTTGCCGTTCAGATTCTCCCGTGGGATATGGCTGCAGACCTCGGCTTTATGACACTCACATCTGCTCAGTCGTATGCGCTTATTATAATAGGTATAACAACAATCTATACTCTCAAGGGAGGAATGTTCAGCGTTGTTGCTGCAGACGTTTTTCAGTTTGCAATCATGACAATTTCCTGTCTTATAATTGGATACATAGCATATAATGCCGTTACAGGAGAACAGATTGCGGCCATGACCCCTCAGGGCTGGGACAATATGTTCTTTGGCTGGAATCTGAATCTTAACTGGGACGGACTTATGCCTGCACTTAACGGAAAAATCGCATCGGACGGATTTGAGATGTTTGGAACACTTATTATGCTGATGGTTTTCAAAGGCATATTTGCCAGCCTTGCAGGACCGGTTCCAAGTTATGACATGCAGAGAATTCTCTCTACCAGGAAACCTTCCGAGGCCGCAAAAATGAGTGGCTTTACAATTCTGGTACTCTACGCTCCAAGATATCTTATGGTTGCCGGACTTGCAGTTCTTTCCATAGTGTACCTTTCCCCTCAGCTCTCTGCTATGGGAACCAATGTAGATTTTGAGACAATACTCCCAATGGCAATCACAAAGTTTGTTCCGGTAGGTCTTAAGGGACTACTCCTTGCCGGTCTGCTTGCAGCATTCATGGGGACTCTGGCTGCTTTCGTAAACTCAGCACCTGCATACATAGTAAACGACCTTTACAAGAAATACATTAATCCCAATGCACCTGCAAAAACATATGTTAGATACAGCTATGTAGCCTCAATTATTCTGGTAATTGTGGGTATAATATTCGGCTTTTACGCCAAGTCACTTAATTCACTTACCCTCTGGATCACATCTTCGCTTTACGGAGGATACGCAGCAGCCAACGTGCTAAAATGGATATGGTGGAGATTCAACGGATTCGGATATTTCTGGGGAATGCTTGCCGGTCTTGTCTCCTCTACCATTAAACTGGTATTCT
>PHDT01000021.1 GCA_002842695.1 Bacteroidetes bacterium HGW-Bacteroidetes-10
TTAGGCTGACATGTGCACACCAGACCTGCGAGTCGGCAACGTAAATGTGAAGATGCTCCCCACCCCCGGGGAGCTTTTTACTTTAATGGTCCCGCCGTTTCGTTCTGCAAACTCCTTGCAGAGGAACATTCCAAGGCCTGTGTTTTTCCCCTGAATCCAGAGATTTGCAATCTGCTCTTCGGTCATACCTTTGCCATTGTCCTTAACGGAGATTTCGGCCATGTCGCCGGCTCGTTTAAAGCTGAGTTCTATGGTCCCGCCGTCCGGAGTAAACTTTACAGCATTTGTAAAAAGGTTACGGACTATAGTTTTAAACATGTTGATGTCTGCGAAGATTTCATGTTTGCCTTTGTCCTTTTTGCACTGGATCCGGATATCTTTTGACTCTGCATGAGCATGAATACTTGCCATTACATTTTCGCACTGTTCCTCAAAGAAAAAGAGTTCCGGCTCAAATGGAAGTTTGTTCGCCTGATTTTTGTACCACATTAGTAAGTCCTCAAGAAGGTTATAGGTCTGGTGTGATGCTTTGTGAATGAGCTTTAACATAGATTCCAGCTCAGAATCATCAATCTCTTTTCTCTGTTCAAGCAATATTTGCGAAAATCCAAGAAGTGTATTGAATGGATTTCTCAGGTCGTGTGCAAGAATTGATATAAACTTGTCTTTGTCTTCGTTTATTTTTTTTCGCTCTTCTGCTATTGATTGGAGTTCAAGTTCGTAAGTCTTACGATCACTTATATCCCTTGCAGCAGAGAAGACAAGCGAATTTTTATAAGGTACAGATTGCCAGTGCAGCCATTTGTAACTTCCATCTTTTGTGAGATATCTGTTTTCAAATTTCTGAACGGGTTCTCCTTTCAGAATTTTTGAAAATGCTTCAAGAGTGATATCATGATCGTCCGGGTGTACCAGCTCCATAAACGGCTTGTTGGTAATCTCTTTGATTGTAAAGCCCAGAATTTTGGACCAGGCTTTGTTGAGTTTTAGCAACCTGCCGTTAAAGTCAGAAATTGTAAGCATATCCGCAGCGAGATCAAAGAAGTTCTCTATCTGGTCGGTTTTTGTCTTAAGCTCAAGTTCGGCCTCTTTTCTTTTTTGGATATTGCGGGTTACGCCCAATACCTCAATCTCTCCTTCCTGGTTAGTCTGGAGTCTTGTTGTCGCCTCTATCCAGATATAACTTCCATCTTTTCTTCTCTGCCTGAATTCTGTTACTTTGAATTCTTCGTGATTGATTGTGCCGCATTTTCTTGTGGAAAGAATCCATATCTGATTTGATATTGCCTTTAAAAAGATGGGGTCAATGCTCTCTTCGAATGGCTCTGCCAGTGCCTCTTCTACAGTGAGACCCCGCAAGCTGAACACCGACGGACTTATGTATGTCAGCTTTCTCTTATTGATATTGAATATCCAGATTACATCCCGGATGTTTTCTGCAAGTAATCTGTATTTCTCCCTGCTCGCGTCGCGGGAGTTTTCGGCCTTAATAAGATCCTCAATGTTATGAAAGAGGCAGTGAGCAGACTGGATTTTTCCCGACTCATCACGGACTACATTTCCCGTTACACTCACATGTACGCTCTCTCCCCCTCTCTTTTTGAGCGTAATATGGAAATTATTAATGACTCCTTTATTTAAGAATTCCGGAAAGCTGACAGAAAAAGCGTCAGCATAATCCGGCGTAATAAAGGCCGATGCGTTTTCTCCCACAGTTTCATAAAAGCTGAACCCTGTCAAATCAGTCCATGCATTATTTACATACAAAATCTCACCATCTCTGTCAAGTTGCTGATAGGCCAGAGGAAGATTATCCAGGCCATCTGTAGGGAAAATTGGGCGTGCCATAATAGTTGTTATTAGCACATTAAAGATAGGTAATAAATCGTTACAGTGTCGTTTAATTCTGTAATATTTGTTATTACCCCGTATCGCTGTAACATGTTCATTGTCAGAGAGAGCCACTTTGTCCCCGCGGATCATCCGCGGGGATGATGTGCCAGTGTCAGATTATGAGCGAGTTACAGCCGTACGGGGTCTGGGTTGGAAATATGCCGAAACCCGCCTTGCGCTTAGGTTAGAAGGTGCCGGGCAGATGCCCGGCGAGGGTTAGCCTTTGGCACAAGGTTTTTCATGCTTGCATGTCTGTAGCCTGTTTCTGTTTGCCGGCTTAGGTTATAGGGCAATTTTGTTATGCGATTTTCATACGACCAGTGTCGCTGTAACTTGCTCATTGTCAATGAAAGCTCCTTTGTCCCCGCGGATCATCCGCGGGGACAAAGTGCCAGTGCCAGATTGCCAGTTAGTTACAGCCGTACGGGTAGAAGTGTAAAAGTTGTCGAAACTCTTTGTTCGTATACGTTTACTCAGCTTTTTGGAATCTATTTTCCTATCTTTTAAAATCTATTTTCCCAGCTTTTCGTAGCCGGTCATTTTCTCTTTGCGGAGCTGGGCTTTTTCTGGGTTGGTGAGTCCTTTTTTGTAGTCGTAGATGGCGCTTTCCCATTCGCCGTAGATTGCGTTTGGAAGGACAATGAAGCGGGTTCCCCAATCGTTGCGGGCGCTGTCGGTGGCGGCAAAGCGCTCTTCTATTGTTCCGCCTTCAAAAGCGGTTGTGAAGTCGTTAAGGTTGTCGCCAAGTAGAAGGGCAATCTCAAACTTTGAAGCGACGGTGTTGCGGCGTGCCTGCTTTGATGACTCTTCTGCTCTAAAAAGCATATGATCTTTATCGGCGTATGGGAGGTTCAGCTTAACAAGGTTTTCAAGGGTGGCATCAACCTGGGAAACCCTGCGGTTGCTTATATAGAATACCTCGATGCCTTTGCCGGCAACCCAATGGAGAAACTCAACGGCACCGGGAACTTCCGGAGCGGCAGCCATCTCAACCCACTCGGCCCAGCCATCGGGGTTGTATTCGCGGTTCAGGATTATGTTCTCTGCTTCTGAGAAGCTGTTATCCATTATGGTTTCGTCAAGATCGGTGACAATTGCCAGTTTGGTGCCGGGGGCAGCCTTTTCCAGTTTGAGTTCAAGCTGAAGCTTTGCAAGGTTGAATGCCTGGTAGCAGAGTGCACGGTATTCTGCAGATGTCTGGTGGAAGAGAACCGGATAGGCCCTCACATCTGTCTGAACATCGGTTGTCTCTGTAACGGTACACTGTGTGGTGAGGCCCACAGTAAAAATTGCAGCTGCTGCAATTGCGAGTATTTTTTTCATATTTAGAATTATTTATTGCTAATCTGACTGCAAAAATGCGAAAAATTATGATGAAAAGCCTGCGAATGGCCTCGCAATTATTTCCAGCCAATGACAGCAGAAATCTCCAGAATTACTTTGCTGATTTTGTCCAGCCGTCTCGGGAGCCGGCCCATCTTTTCGATGCGGGCTCTGAGGCGGGCGGCGAGCTCTTCCAGAGGCTCGCCACCCGCCTTCACACTTGCCGCAATATCTTTTCCCAGTTTTGTTATCAGCTCCCGTTCAATATTCCGCAGATCGACTGCCGCCTTGTCATAAGCTGCCAGCTTCTCTTTCCGGCCAAGTGAGGCAGCCAGAGATCGCAGCTCATCAACCTCTGCAATGGCTCTTCTTGTATCTTCAAGCTTTTTGATTGCCGGGTTTCCGAGACTTTTTGATAATGTCTTATCCATAACTGCAGATATTAATTGTTGATTTTGCGGATTGCCTTGCCGGCGGCTTTGGAGAGGCTCCGGACCTCGGTGATGAACTCGTCAATTTGCAGGCGGGCCTCAGTGAAGCTCTTTTTTCGCATGATTTCGGCAGCCATTTTTGAGTGGGCCCTTCTGAGCGATTTTACTGCACTCACAGAGGATCTCCTTATCTCTTCAAGGGAGCCGGCCCTCTCCAGCAGATTGATGTAGCGTCTGTCTTCTGAGATGTTTTCATAAGGTCTGGTCATTTTAAGAAATGCCAGATAGTTGCTCTGAAGCCCCTCACGCTCATTTTGAATGAGAGCCTTGATTTCACTTCCCGAGAGAATCTCTGCAAGGTTATCGCTAAGCACAGAAATAAGAGTGTCGCCCTCTGAGATAAACTCCCTTAGTGCCTTGGTTCTTGCATTGTGTGCACTAAGTTCTGCACCGTATCCCACAATTTTCCCTGCTGTTGCAGTAATCCCTAACGGAAGGGGCCGGGTAATTCTGTAACTGTTAAAGGAGCCAATGAGCGAATCGAGAGCCCTGCCGGCAGATCTGAACTCCCTGCCGGGGTCGGCCACCCGGTTATCGTGAGATAGAGAGGAGAGTGCCCTGGAGTATTTCTGAAGAATTTTTAGCGAAGCATCCAGCCCGGCAGAAGAAGAGGCAGAATTTTTTGTAATTGCATAAGTTGCATTCAGCTCCGAATGCCTCAGCACCGGATTTTCAAGGGTTACTGCATACCAGATTCCGCGCTCTTTGCGAATCTCTGCCATTTCGCTGCTTATTAAGGAGGGGTAGGCCGATAAACTGTCGCATGCTGCCGCAAACTCATTTACGCTTTTAAGCTGACTGCGGGAGAGAGATGCACAGCTTTGTGCGATGGGCACAATAGCAGCAGTGCTAAAGAGAAGAGCGGTTGCAAGGATTTGTACCTTGCCACCGCTCCTGATAATATTTACAAAATTCCGAATCGTTTTGTTCATAATTAAGTATTTGGTACTCAAATATAAACAAAATATTTTAGAATTTAATACCAATTATAATTCCGGATCTGATTCCTGCCCATGGTCCGGTAATGTCTACCTTAACACTGTTGGCAGTTACAGTAGCTGTCTGTTTGACCATAGGAATATCCAGGTTTTCTATCTCCTGCTTGAGGTCTGCCTGTCCGTCTGCAGGGATTGGCTCGCTTGGGATGCCGTCCAGAAGACCGCTGCTTACACCATATGCAGGTCCGAGTATCCACCAGTCAAGTGAAACAAACTTGCCCAAAGCCCACTGAGCTCCAAACATTATTCCACCTGTGTGTGAGGCAATATTTCCTGCAAGTTTGATACTTTTCTCAGAGGGAACTCCATCCTCTTCAACCTCAAATGTGATGTCAACATTATTTACATCGTAGGTAGCATACCTGTAGTACGGAGCAATGTAGAATCCGCGTCCGTATCCTTTTTTACCAAGGTAAAAGCGGATTTCCGGAGTGATTGCGTAGTTTGCCATCTGGGCATGGTTAAGAATGTTTATCGGCTCCTGGTCTTCAAAATTTGCCATGTCAATAATCTTGTCCTTGAACGGGATTGTTGTGTAAGGCATGAACCTGAATCCTATTGCAGCCGAAACTCTTTTGGAAAGCACTCTCTCATACTGGATTCCATAGTTTTTTAAAAAGAGAGAGGTTAAATTGACTTTTACGAAATTCATCTGATGTTGTTCAGATGCCTTCTGTGCAAAAACACCCGGTGTAATTAACAGAAGTAAACCTGTAAGTAAAAGAAGCTTTTTCATGGTTTTAGATTGTTAGTAATCTGAGATAAAATTAATACAAAAATAGATGAAACAACTTAATTTTAAAGGTTTTTTGCATTTTATGACCATAAATCGGGAAAAATTCCTAATTTTAGAGGGTAAATTTGTCTGAATTAATATATTCATACCTATGAAAAGCTTTAAAACCAGTCTGATTCTATTTCTTTTTCTATCTATGATTTCAAACTATAACCTCAGTGCCTCCGGAAATGTAAATATTGTTCCTAAACCGGTGTCGGCAGTTGAAAAAAAGGGACACTTTGTAATAAATTCCAATACCAAAATAGTATTCAATTTTTCCGATGAGCACAATGTGAATATCGCTTCACCATTAAACGCCCACATTTCAAAATTCTACGGAATGGAGCCTTTAGCAATTGCAGCAGCTCCAAAAATGTCTTCCAACTCAATCTTTATTTCTCTTAATAAAAAATCTGGCATTAAACCTGAAGGATATCTTATGGATGTAAGCGGCAGTGGTGTCTCAATTGAGGCTTCAACCCCGGCCGGTCTCTTCTATGCTGTTCAATCCCTTATTCAGCTTATGCCTGCAGAGGAGATGAGAATGGACAAAATAAAAGTTCCTTATGTATCTGTAGAGGACTATCCCAGATTTGAATGGAGAGGTCTCCATCTTGATGTTTGCCGCCACTTCATGCCTAAGGAGTTCGTCCTTAAATACATTGACTATATGGCGATGCACAAGCTTAACACTTTCCATTTTCACCTTACAGAGGATCAGGGCTGGAGAATTGAAATAAAGAGATACCCAAGACTGACTGAGATTGGCTCTAAAAGAAAGGAGACCATCATGGGAAGGGGAAATGAGGCTGTGAAACTATACGACGGAAAGCCTCACGGAGGTTTCTACACTCAGGAGGATATTAAGGAGATTGTTGCCTATGCTGCAAAAAGATATGTAACAGTTGTTCCTGAAATTGAGATGCCCGGTCACGCACTGGCTGCTCTTGCAGCATATCCTGAGCTAGGGTGCACAGGAGGCCCTTATGAAGTTGCCACCAAATGGGGCGTTTTCAAAGAGGTGATGTGCGCAGGAAAGGAGGGGACCTTTGAATTCTTGCAGAATGTTATGGACGAGGTGCTGGCGCTCTTCCCTTCAAAGTTTATTCATATAGGCGGCGACGAGTGCCCAAAGGAGAGCTGGAAGGAGTGTCCCGATTGTCAGCAGAGAATAAAGGAGCTTGGCCTTAAGGATGAGCATGAGCTGCAGAGCTGGTTCATAACCAGAATGGAGAAATACCTGAATGCAAAAGGGAGAGACATCATTGGATGGGACGAAATCCTTGAGGGCGGACTTGCACCTAATGCAGCAGTTATGTCGTGGAGGGGAGAGGCAGGCGGAATTGCCGCAGCAAAGGAGAGGCACAAAGTTGTTATGTCTCCGGGAACCCACTGCTACCTTGACCACTTCCAGGGAGCAAAAGAGACTCAACCTCTGGCTATAGGCGGATTCACCCCTCTTGAGAAAATTTACTCATACGAACCTGTACCTGCAGAGCTTTCTGCAGAGGAGGCAAAATATATCATGGGGGCTCAGGGTAATGTGTGGACAGAGTTTATGCCGAATCCTGCCCATGTTGAGTATATGGTTTATCCTCGTGCAGCGGCTCTGGCAGAGGTGGTGTGGTCTCCAAAGGAGTCCCGCGACTACAAAAACTTTAAGGAGAGAATGGAGAAGATGGTTCTCAGGTATTACTCCTACGGAATCAATTTCTGCCGTCTGGAATTTCAAAAGTAATTTATGCCTGGAAACAGGCAGCAATAGTCACTGATTAGTTAACAAAACTAAATAGCTCCGGGTATTAATTTAATTCATTTATCATGAAAAAACTGTTATTAATTGCTTTGGCAGGATTATTTGCCTTTGCCGGCTGTAAACAGGCACAACCTGAGAAAACTATTGCAAACCTCAAATGGGCTTATGAAAAAGAGCTTACCGCAAGCGTAAGGTATGCCGCTTATGCCCTCAAGGCTCAGGAAGAGGGTTACGAAGCCATTGCAAAACTTTTCAACGCTGTTTCCAAATCTGACGGAATCCACGCTGAGAATCACCTCAAGGCTCTCGAAGCACACGGAGTTACAATGGAAGAGGTTACACCTCAGTACGAGACCCTGACAACTGCAGAAAATCTTGAGATTTCAATCAAAGGCGAGACAATCGCAATTGAGGAGAAGTTTCCTCAGTACCTTGCCGAAGCCGTTGAAGAGAAGGTAGATGAGGCTAAACTCTCATTCCTCTGGGTAATTGAGACAGAAAAAGTTCACCATGTTTTCTTCACAAAGGCACTTGAGTCACTAAAAGCAGCAGCGGATGCTACTCTTCCGGCAGTTGTTCTTCCTGAAGGTTATGCAGTATGCCCTACTTGCGGCCATATCTATGATATTGCAGCTCAAGAAGAAATTTGCGCTTTCTGTGATACAGAAAAGGCTTCATTCCTTATTTTCTGATCTGGGGCTATAACGCCTCCCGAACCATAAGCTCACGGAAAAAGAGCGCGTTCATGAATAATCTTGAACTGCCAAGCCAGTAAGCTCTGAAGTATGGTTCATCTGAAAAATATACTAAACCCTTTCCGGTTAATATGGCAGGAGTATTTTTGAACATGTCTGAATAGCGTGTCTGAAGGTACCCTGCCATTAGCGGATTGGCAGTATATCTGACCGGGGTCACAAACCTGTTTTTGGGTTGGGCAATTACCAGGTCGCGGTTTTTAAACAATGGAATCTCTGTGCCCTCAAGACCAAATGCAACAGGACTGGTCTCATCTATCCGGGCAGCCATAATTACTCCGTTAACCCTTGATGTTTTTCTCAGATTGAGGTACTGTTCATAGGTGCCGGGAGAGGTTGTGTCGTTTGCTGCCTTTTCCCTTACTGATTCAATATTTGATATTCCAAGTTCGTTTGTGGTTCTGTATGCAGTTCCGGTTGCAATAATTGTTTTTCCCGGAGATTTAGCCCACGCAGAGAGCAGTGCAGTTGCCTCTTTGGTCATTCTGAGGGCACTGTTTATCACAATAACATTGTATTTGTCCAGATTCATGCTCTCAAAAGAGTCCCAGTCAATGAGAGAGACAGGGATTCTGTAACGAACATCAAGCAGATGCCATACCTCCCCGGCACTGCCGTAAGATGCTCCTTTGCCTGTAAGAACCGCAACTGAAGGCTTTGATATAACCCTGAAGTGGTTGCTTCCGGGGTCTGTATCGCCGGCACTCTGTCCGGCCTCGCAGCTGTAGATTTTCAGATTTTTATTTCCAGTTTCATTCAGTGCTTCATTGATGGTTCTGTTCAACTCCTGAGGTGACATCCGCTGCTCAACCACAGGTATGCTGATGGTTCCCCTTGAGAACTCTCTCTCTGCTCCATCGGCATAAAAGCTGAAGGGTTTGTCGCAGCTTTTGACAATGATTCCCTTGTCCATAAGGGAGTAGAGAAGCCTGTAAGAGAAGTAGTCATTCATCTCCATAAAGTAGATATAATTACTCATTTGAACAGGTTCAATGCTCTTTCCGTTTCTAATCTGTTCTGTGCCGGAAATCTCAGCTCCCGCAACCTTTCCCTGGTCGCGAAGTTCGGCGTAGCGGATATTCATAGCCAGAGGAACAGTCCAGGCAGAAATGTCGTAAAATGTGGTGTCCCGGAAAGTTGTCAGCCTTTCAAACATTGTCTTTACAACCGAATATTGCTGCTGCCCAGACGGAACAACCCATGCAGAACCGGGCTCAAAGCTTTTACCATTAATGGTTATGGCCTTTGTGAGTTCATGCACCTTTATGTCGTGAGCCCTGAGCATGTCAATGAATTCAATACTTAGTGAAATATCTTTGCTGCTGCCAAACACGTACCCTTTAACAGGGTCGTTGTCTGCCATCTTTTTTCTGTCGGCAAAAAATCTGCGCTGGAAACCCAGCATCTCTGTTTTAAGTTCAGTTGAGGCCATAAGTGCAGATATTGAGCAGTAGACCTGATTTCGCACCATTGCAGCTAGAGTTATGGTTATGCCGTTTCTCTCCCTTGTCACGCCTCTTGGGTTGGGCTGTTCGTAAAGAATTCCGATTGCACCTGAGAGGTCGGGGAGGGTAGAGCCCTTTCCTGTGTAGAAGTCGTCAAAATCCTCTTTCGAAAAGTGCATTGAGCCAATTTTTCCAAGCATCTTTGAGTGGTATGCAGATATCTTTTTTGTCAGGAGCCAGTTTTCGTCCGGTATAAGGGGATTTGTGCTGTTTCTTATTCCCGGCGAGAAGAATGTGCCGGTGGCGTTACCCTGTTCGTGGTAGTCATTTACCATTGTAGGGAGCCATTTGTAGAATATCTCAAGCCTGCTTTTGCTCTCGGGATGCTGTGCCAGCAGCCAGTCGCGGTTCAGGTCAAACCAGTAGTGGTTGGAACGGCCGCTTGGCGCCGGCTCTCTGAACTCCCTTGCATTCTCGTCGCTGTTTGGTGTAAGGTTTTTGTTTGTGTTTACCCAGTTTGCATAGCGGTTGCCGCCGTCCGGATTGATTGACGGAACCAGAATTATGAGATTGTTTTGCAGTATGTTTTTTACAAATTCATCTTCAGATGCTGCCAGCATGTAGGCCACAATCACAGATGCATTCATCCCTGTAGCCTCGTTGCCGTGTACACTGTAGCCCAGCCAGTTTACAACCGGCATATTTTGCAGATCCAGCTTTCCTGAAAGTTCAGGTTTTGCGAGCTCCAGGTTCTTCTCCCTGATCTTCTCCCTGTTTCTGATATTCTCTGGAGTTCCAATAAACATATAGAGCATCGGACGGTTTTCGTAGGTTCTTCCGGATTCCAGAATCTCAATTCTCTCTGAAACCCTGTCCAGCTCTCTCATATAGGAGACCAGCTGGTCGTATGTGATATGCTGGGTACCTACCTCAAAGCCAAAATACTTCTCCGGTGAGGGGATGTTTTCATTAAATGTTCTGATATCTTCGGGAAGGTAATATTTTAGGTCATACCTCTGGGCAAACAATACAGGTATTGCAAATAGCAACATTGCAACGAGCGTAAGGGTGCGTTTCATATTTTTTTAAGTATAAGTTTCTGATGTTATTTTGAAGATTTTTGCCAGAATTCACGCTGGAGGGACATTGTGGCTTTGTCGGCCTTAACGGTTTTGATAACCTCAGCAAGCTGATTTATTTTCTGCTCCATTATGATTTTTCCGAGCTCTGCCGATGCTCCGCTTGCCTCTCCGGCATAGTGGTTTGGATATTTGGAATACCACCAGATGGCAGTATATGCATTTGGCAGGTTTAGCCTCTTCTGATCTTCCCCGGATTCAGCAGTTGCCCGTTCCATCTTTACCAGTTCAGGCCTTATTGCAAGCATGGTCGAAGACTCTCCCTCGTCTGCATGCCCGCCGGTTTTGCTCTTTCTCATTGAGCTGATAACCTTCTGCGTTTCTGCATCAACAGCTGGGGTGAAGAGATACAGCGAATAATCGCGCTCCTTTGCAAGCTGAGTCTGGCAGAAATACTGAAGAAAGTATGTGTTTCCCCCGTGACCGTTTACGAAGATAATTTTCTTGATTCCGTTTCTGGATATCTCCCTGCAGGTCTCCTCCAGAAGATTGTAAAGCATGTCCGGACTATAGGCAATAGTTCCGGGCTGATGCATTGCCTCGAATATCTGGCCTGCAAAATAGAAGGGGTATACAATTGCGTACTCCTTTCGGGCTGCCCTTAATGCGCTCTCTCTGGATGTAAAAACATCTGTTCCAAGCGGTAAATGCTGACCATGTTTTTCGATAACTCCCATTGGAATAATGCATACTCCCTCAGACTGCTTAACAGCAATCTCAAAGTCAGAAGAAGTGAGCTCTTCCCATGCCGCCGGGATAGATTTGAAACTGTTATTTGAACCGGTTTGCTGTGCGAGAGCAGATTGCGAGCCTAAAGAGAGTGTCGCGGCAATGATTGCCACAACAGCAATTGAAGTTGTTTTCATGGGGTTTAAGTTGGTTAGTGTAAAAATAGGTAAAAAATGCACACAAAAACAAAAAACAATTACCCCTGGGGAAAAGTGTCAAACACCATGAAATGAATGAGTTATGAAAATTCGCAAATTTTTATATATTATTATATATCAGCTGTTTGACACTTTTCCCCAGGGGTAAACAGGGGCACTTGTGCAAAAAAAATAATATCGGATGATAAATTTCTTAACTTTAAAAAATTATCTAAATATTGTAATTATGAACTATTTGTATTTATTGATTCCGGTTGTGGTATTGTTTTTTGCCGCGGGAATAAGAATCGTAAGACCTACTCAGAGAGGACTCATCGAGAGGCTTGGAAAGTACAACAGATTTGCCAATCCGGGTTTTCACTGGATTATCCCGATAATTGACAGAATCTTTGTGGTAAATGTAACTGAGCAGATGGTGGATGCGGAACCTCAGGAGATTATTACAAATGACAACCTCAACGCCAGCGTGGATGCCCAGGTATACTTCAGGGTAAAATCAGACGAGGATAGTGTCAAAGGTTCTATTTACAATGTAAACAATTTCAGATGGCAGATTGTAAACCTTGCAAGAACTACCCTTCGTAATATTATTGGTACACTTACCCTTAAGTCTGCAAACAGCGAAAGGGGCAAGATTAATGCAGAGCTTTACAAAACATTGCATACCGAGACCAAAGGCTGGGGTATAGAAATTGTCAGAACAGAGCTTAAACAGATTGATCCGCCAAAGGATGTTCAGGAGACAATGAATAAGGTTGTAAAGGCCGAAAACGAAAAGATTGCCGCTATTGACTCAGCTACAGCAGCAGAAACTGTTGCTGATGGTATCAAGAGGGCGAAAATTAAAGAGGCTGAGGGTATGAAGCAATTCAAAATCCTTAATGCAGAGGGAGATGCTGAAGCTATCAAACTTGTAAATGAAGCAGCCGATAAATATTTTATTGGCAATGCTCAGCTTCTTAAGAAACTGGAAACTCTCGAGGCATCGCTTGAAAAAAATTCAAAAATTATAATTCCGGCAGGCTCTGAAATAGTGAATGTTATTGGAGACATGGCCGGAGTTCTTCCGCTTGAGAGAAAAGAAAAATCTAAAGTGTAATTATTTTCCACTATATTTACCACAAAAATTGAATGAGTAACTTTTCTATCGGGAACCTGCAACTATCGGTTCCTATTGTGCAAGGAGGAATGGGTGTAGGGATTTCACTGAACGGTCTGGCATCTGCTGTAGCAAATGAGGGAGGCGTGGGTGTAATTTCATGTGCAGGACTTGGCCTTCTTTACCGCGATTTTTCAAAGAATTATAACGAAGCTTCAATATTTGGCCTGGCAGAAGAACTTAGAAAGGCAAAAGAGAAAGCAAAGGGAGTTATTGGTGTAAATATCATGGTGGCACTGACCAATTTTGCCGACATGGTTAAAACAGCAATATCTTCGAGGGCAGATGTAATTTTTGCAGGAGCAGGACTTCCGCTGGATCTTCCATCGTTTCTTACAAAGGACTGTAAAACCAAGCTGGTTCCTATCGTTTCGTCAACAAGAGCTGCGCTAATTATTTGTGAAAAGTGGATCAAGAACTATAATTATGTTCCTGATGCCATTGTTCTTGAAGGTCCAAAAGCGGGCGGACACCTTGGATACAAGGAGAATCAGATAGCAGATGAGAAATTTTCTCTTGAGGAGATTCTTCCTGATCTTGTAAAAAACATTAAGGTTGTTGAGGAGCAGAATAACTGCAAAATTCCGATTATTGCCGGAGGTGGAATATACGACGGTGAAGGGATGAAGAGGATTATTGATATGGGTGCCTCTGCGGTTCAGATGGGCTCTATCTTCGTTACCACAGATGAATGCGACGCATCACCTGCTTTCAAGGAGGCTTACATCAAGGCAACCGAAAAGGATGTCGAGATTATCAAAAGCCCTGTTGGAATGCCGGGACGTGCTATCTTCAGCAAATTCATTGAGAGTGTAAAAGAGGGAAAGGAGAAGCCAAACGGATGTCCGTACCACTGTATCCGCACATGCGACTACAACACAAGTCCGTACTGTATTATCAAAGCTCTCTACAACGCATACAAGGGTAACTTCTCAAAAGGTTACGCTTTTGCAGGGAGCAATGCATTTAAGGCCGAAAAAATCATGTCTGTTAAGGAGACAATCAAAAACCTGATGGACGGATTCCGCAAAGGTTAACCGGCACAAGCTAATCCTAAAAGGCTAAAAAGTTATCAGCATTTTGGCAAAGAAAAACTGAAAGTGCTTCCTTTACCGGGGGCACTTTCTACATGTATCTTCCCGCCGAGAAGCTCCACATATGCTTTTGAGATGGAGAGGCCAAGGCCTGAACCGTCAAAGCCCTTGTTAAGAGAGGTGTTTACCTGTCGGAAACTCTCAAATATCTTTTCGTGATACTCTTCCGGAATCCCAATCCCGGTATCTTTCACGTAAAAATTGATATGTTTGTCGGAAGGAGTAAGTCCAAATTCAATATATCCGTTTGAGGTGAATTTGAATGCGTTTTTAAGAAGATTAGCAAGCACATCCTGAATCTTTGAGGAGTCCGTGCAAAGATGATCACTCTCTTCTAATGCGGTTAAATTGCAATGCAGCTTGTTTCCGGTGGTATCTGAATGTGGCAGAAATCTGCTGTACAAAACATTGCAAAGATCTCGAAGGTTTACTTTGGAAATGTCTGTCTTCTCTGAATTGCTCTCAATTTTTGAGATGTGGATAATATCAGACATCATTGATAATAGGCCGTGACCGCTGTTGTAAATTATGTCGGCATATTTTTTTCTGTCTGTCTCTGGCAGCTCATCATCTTTGAGCAGGTCTGCAAAACCCATTATTGCATTGAGAGGCGTACGGATTTCGTGTGAAATGTTCTGAAGGAAAGCCGTTTTGAGTTTGTTGCTCTCTTCTGCTTTATCTTTTGCCTCTTTGTATGCTTCGTTAAGTTTTATAATCTGAGTTATGTCTTCCTGAAATGAGATAAACTGAACTATCTCTCCGGCTTCATTCAATACCGGTGACACTATTGCGTTAGTCCAGATTCTCCGGCCACTTTTGGTACTGGCCTGAACCTCACCGCGCCATTCAAGTCCCGAATTGACAGCCTTAAACATTCCGTCAAAAAAATCGTGATCATTATTGAACGCAGAAAACTGGCGGGCATTCATTCCAATAACCTCCTCTGCATTGTATCCGGTTAGTTCACAGAATTTTGGATTTACAAATTCGATATCTCCACTGGCATCTGTAATTATGACCATAACAGGACTCTGCTCAATAGCCTTATGCAGCATAAGGCTTTCGTGCTCCTGCATAATATTGTCAGTGATGTCGCGGATAATACCGTCTATGTGGCTTGGGTTTCCGTCTGAGTTGTAAAGTAAGCGGGAGTTTATTGAGATATGTTTCAGGTTGCCGGACTTATCCTTCATTTTTGAAATAAAGTTTCTTGTCTCTCCTTTTTGAAGTATCTCCCTGAGAAATACATGTCTGTGTGACTCGTCCCAGTAAAGGTTCAGAATTGATTTTCCCAGCAGATAACCTCTTTCGTATCCAAAAACTGACTCAATTGCCGGACTAAGTTCAACGATTGTCCCGTTAATATCGGTGCGGTAGCATACATCGGGAATATTTGAGAAAATTGAGCTGTAACTTTCTGTACTCTCACGGAGTGCCTGAACGATCTCTCTCTTTTCATTAGTAACCTCTGAATAAATTATTATGCCTCCAATCTCCAGGTTATCACTAAACCATGGCCTTATCTCCCAGTTTGTCCAGAGAACAGAGCCGTCACTTCGTACAAAGGGATCGTCATCTCCGCTGCAGACTTCACCTGAGAGACTTCTGGCAAAAACCTCTTTCCATTTTTTTGGAAGGTCGGGGAAGATATCATAGAGAGAAGATCCCCTTATATCACTGTCAGGGATATTGTACTGCCTGGTGTAGCCGCTGCTTGCGTATATGTATGAAAGATTTTTATCTAGAATTGCTATTGCGCTTTTGCTGTGCTCGATTACATACTTTAAAAGATCTCTGGAAGCCATAAGGGAACTTTTGAATTGTTTGGGATTAAAAAAATTATTTAGTGAATGTAAGAACAGGTGCCCAAAAGCGCACCAAAGCTAATAAATATTGGGCTAAATGACAACACAAAAAAACTATTTCAGTTACCGTTTGTTTTAAAAGTGTAAATTATTTATATTTGATAAAACTAATGTCATGAAGAGGATAAAATCAGATAAATTCGATTTTAGCCTTGCAAGGCGAATGGGAATCTCCCTTTTTGCCGCGATAATAATCGGGGAGATTATTATTATGACTGTAGTCAATAATATCAATTTCCCAACTACTTTTGAACGTACTGTCGCAGACGCCCTATTTCTTGCATTATTGGTAATTCCTGTTGTCTATTTTATAGTGGTTATACCTCTTAGAAAGCAGATCCGCCTTAAACAGGAAGCAACAGAGGCTTTTCTTAACAGTGAAGCCAATATGCAGACAATTATCCATACAATCCCGGATTATATATGGCTTAAAAGTCCTGATGGAATATATCTCTCATGTAATAAAATGTTCACTCAGTTTTTTGGAGCGCCTGAAGCTGAAATCATTGGGAAATCTGACTATGACTTTGTTGACAAGGAGCTTGCAGATTTTTTCCGGGCAAATGATCTGAATGCCGTAAATGCCAAGAAACCTGTTGTAAATGAGGAGTGGATAACTCTTGCAGACGGAAAGCGAATATTTCTTGAAACAATCAAGACACCGGTATACAGTTCATCCGGAGTTCTTTTTGGGGTTCTTGGTATTGGCCGCGATATGACTGTGAGACACAATACTGAAAATGAGATTAAGCATAAGAATGAACAATTACTGAAAATTCAGATGGAGAAAGATAAGTTTTTCTCTGTAATTGTTCACGATATAAAAACGCCTTTCAACAGTTTCCTTGGACTTACCGAATACCTTGATCAGGAGGCTCTCACTTTGCCTGCTGACGAACTGAAAGAGATATCGTCTGCTCTAAAAATGTCGGCAGAAAACCTTCATGCGATGCTGGAAGATATGCTGGTATGGGCAAGAATGGAGAGAGGCATGATTCCGTTTAATCCAAAGGAGTCACTGCTTATTCCTTTAATTCGGGAGAGTATTGAACCTCTTCAGGATCTGGCAGCATCCAAGAGTATTGAAATTGTTTGTTCTGTAGAGCCTTATGAAACTGTATATGCAGATAAGTATTTAATTCAGACGATAATGAGGAACCTTATTTCAAATGCTTTAAAGTTTACTCATACAGGGGGAAAGGTAGTTCTGTCTGCAAAGAGGGAAGGGGAGTTGCTTGAGATTTCAGTTAAGGACAGCGGAATAGGAATGTCTGCAGGGATGATTGAAAATTTATTTGAGTTCAGGTCAGTCAATAACCGCAAAGGTACAGAAGGGGAGCCTACAACAGGCCTGGGACTTGTTGTCTGCAAGGATTTTGCAGAGAAAATGGGAGGTGCTCTCGATGTCGAAAGCGTGCCAGATTTTGGTTCAAGGTTTTTCTTTACTGTGCCGGCACATCACCCTGACAAATAATTTTTTTCATTAATTCTCCTCTCCGGACTTATTGTCTTTATTAATAATCAGACAGCAAAACGCCAAACAAGTTTAGCCATAACGGTTGTACGGGTAAGTTTAAGTTTATCGCCCTCTGTGCTGATATTCTGATTTATTACGAAGTAGAAAAAACTTCCAATTTTTGGAATCCAGTTAATCCTGTAATTAAGGAGAATCTCCTTCTCTTCTGTGTTCCACTGAGCGAACACATTTGCATTTAGTTTAGGATTGAAAGCATATTCAATACGCCCGCCAACTTCATTTACATTGAACTTTCCCTCAGGCAGGGAGAGATCATTTTTTGTCCAGTCAAGGCCAATATTAAGGTGTCTGTTAAGATTGAGATTCAAATAGATTTCATATTCATTTCTTCTGCCGGTGTAGAATTCACTCAGCCCCATCTCAAATCCCCCTGAGATTCTTCTTCCGTCAAAGGTGTGAAACCCTGCAGCAATTCCTGTCATGCCATAAGCCCCTGCAGGAATAAGAACCTGTTCTATCAACTCGAAATCTTCCTGAGGCTTGTCCATTATATGCTGAACAGCAACTCCAAATTCGTCGCCGCTTTTGAACTCTACTCCAAATGGCATTATCTCTGCCTCCAGAGTTTCAGAGAGTCCTGTTCTGTCGTTAATGAAGTATTCAAACGCAAATGGTCTGAATGCAAAATTCCTGACAAAAGAGGGCATTTTTTTAAAACGCGGATTATACTCCAGCTCACTGTAAATTCTTTTGTAATTTGATCTGTTTGAGAAACCGAGTCCGGGCCTGAAGTTTTCGCCAACAGAGTTGATCCCGGCATTAAATTCCCATACATCATTAGGGTAATAAAGAAACAGATGGTAGGTGGCAGCTCTGCTTTTATTATCTGTCTGATCCCCGTCTCTCTCCACAGAAAAGGCGCCGGAGAATCCTGTTAACAGGTTTTTATTTCCAAACAACTCAGATGTAGAGTATGTGAAGTCTCCTCCGTAAACTGCATTGTATCTATCTCCCGTAAATTTCTGAGTGGTAAAGAATCCCACTGTTGACTGTTTGAAAATATCTTGTTTAATTCTGAATGCTGTTGAGTTTGCGGTTGGAATATCCCCATCAGCTGCTGTTTGCAGCGACATAAGTCCAATGCTTGTTTTGTTAATTTTTCCGAACACCCTCACGCCACCTAAAACAGGAACTGCTTTCTCTCCCTCTATGCCAATTTTCCTGCTGTAGAATACACTCGTATTTGCAATGCTCATGTCGAAAAAGCTTCGGCCTTCCAGGAAAAATTGTCTCTTTTCCGGATAGTAAAGAGAGAATCGTGACAGGTTCACCTGCCTTCTATCTGACTCAACCTGTGCAAAATCTGTGTTTAATGTGAGATTCACTTTCATGGTAGGGCTGATATCATAATTCACCTCGCCTCCCACTTTGAAGGTAGTCCCGGTCTCACCACCGGCTCTTTCAATACCGGCAAGAATGTAGGGTTTGATTTCAAGTTTCTCCTTCTGTTTAATCCCCTCCAGGCCGGTCAGCTTTCCGCTTTGCGAAATTTTCTCAACTCCGTATAATCTGGACCAGCCCTGCCAAAGCAACTGCTCCTTTTTCCGTCTTACGTTTCTTTCAAAATTAAGGCCCCAGGTCTGGATGTTTCCTGTTTTAAACTTGAGAGTGGAAAAGGGAATTATCACCTCAGCATACCATCCCTTGTTGTCCCTGGTTACCCTCGCATCCCAGACGCCGTTCCAGTCGAAGTTGAAGTCGTGTCCCTCATCTCCAAGCCAGACATCTGCCATTGCTCCATTTGGATTTGTAACGAACAGGTAGCCGTTTCTGTTGTCATTGAAGGGGCTTATCATGATTTCAAAATCGTCATCGCTACCCCAGTCGAAGTCACGGCTCATCTGTGTCGCCAGAAGTTTCGAGGCTTCACTGTCATAACACCATATACCAAAGATAATTTCGTGAGTGTTAAATACAACTGCAACCTTTGTCTGTTCTGTTGGAGCAGCACCTTCTGTCTGCTCTCTCTGGGTAAAATTTGAAATAGGATAAGCTCTTTCCCAGAACTCTTCGTTGAGTTTTCCGTCCAGAGTTACACTGCCCTCAATTCTGAGAGCCTTGAGTGTGTCGGGTGATGAGCGCTGAGAAAAAAGGTTTGCGCAGATAATTAGCGAACTAATGAGAAGAGATAGTCTTTTCAAGGCCATTGGAGTAGAATGGTGTTATAATTACACCAAATATACAAACAAAAACCAAAAGAGAGACCTTGCCTTACTTTTTCGCAAGATTTTGTAAAAAAGCATTTATAACAATATAGTTTTTCCAAAATTATGAAATTTTGGAAAAATCTCTGTGATATCAATCTAATAATTAGTAATTTGCGAAAAAGTAAGGCAAGGTGAAAAAAGGTTATCTGGATTATGGCGTAATTGGGAACTGTCAAACGGCAGCATTGGTTTCAAAAAGAGGGAGCATAGATTGGCTCTGTTTCCCTGAGTTTGATTCTCCTTCAATATTTGCTAAACTGCTGGACTCAAATATTGGAGGATCCTTTGGTTTCGAAGTGGGCGATGAGTTTAGGTTTGAACAATCTTATTTCAGAGACACAAATATTCTTAACACAAAATTTCTCTCTGAAGCTGCAGGCTTTGAGGTTTTCGACTTTATGCCAAGATACAAAACCGGTGCCGGAGAAGAGTATTATCTGCCTGCTGAGATATACCGTTACATCAGGGTTTTGTATGGAAAACCAAGGATAAAGATTATTTATTATCCTGCATTTAATTATGCCCGTGAGCAAGTTGAGCACTCGATTGAAGATGATCATATTAAAACAAGGTCTGTTATCTCTGAGGCAAACTCAATTTACCTCTATACAAGTTTAGACAAAAAAGGTATTCTGGCTGGAGATTCAATGGAAATTTCCGGAGATGAATTTTTGTTACTTACCTATAATCAGAAGCTTATTCAGATTGATATTGAACGGGTCTATCTTGAATATTCCCGTACAAAAGTATACTGGCTCAACTGGGTAAACAGATCAAAAAGATACAGCAAATATAACAAAGAGCTCATAAGAAGTCTTCTTATACTAAAGCTGATGTCCTTTCAGACCACAGGAGCTGTCCTGGCCGCTTTAACTACAAGTATTCCTGAATCTCCAGGCAGTGTAAGGAACTGGGACTACAGGTTTTGCTGGCTAAGAGATGCTTCAATGCTCATAGAGACACTTATCTCCATGGGGCATCAGGGGTCTGCCAGAAGGTTTCTGCTCTTTATAAAGAGGGTTCTGAAATATAAGAGCGATTCGTTTCAGATTATGTATGGAATAAACGGTGAAAGAAGCCTAACTGAAGAGGAGATGCCGCACCTTGAAGGTTTTCTTGGAAGTAAACCGGTTAGAATTGGGAATGCTGCATATAATCAGAAACAGAATGATTCGCTGGGATATTTAATGGATGTTATTTATCAGTATTACAAATATTTCCCCGGAACTCTGGATGAAATTGAAGACATGTGGGAGATTGTAAAAAACATGGTGCATACTGTTTCCGTCGAATGGCGTAATCCAGATCAGGGAATATGGGAATTCAGGACAAGAGAACAGCATTTTGTTTTTTCAAAAGTAATGTGTTGGGTTACGTTAGACAGAGCTGTTAAGATTGCAGATAATTTTCAGAAATATGAAACCGGCCTGAGGTGGAGAAAGCTTGCAGATGAAATTCGTGAGGAGGTTTTAAAGTTGGGATGGAAGGAGAGTATACAAAGTTTTTCTCAATCATATGAGAATCATGAATTTGATTCATCGGTACTTCTTATGGAGGCATACGGTTTCTTACCTGCTGACAATCCTATGTATGTCAAGACTGTGATATCAATGAGAGATAATCTTCTGAACGATGGCCTTATGTACCGTTACAAGAATGCAGATGATTTTGGTAATCCCGATACAGCATTTACAATATCTACCTTCTGGCTTATCAGGGCGCTTTATGTTATTGGGAATAAAGAGGAGGCTGAAAGTATGTTTATTGAAATTCTCAGCCATTCAAATCACCTTGGCCTCTTTAGCGAAGATCTGGACTTTAAGACTAAAGAGCAGTTTGGCAATTTCCCTCAGGCCTATTCTCACCTGGCTTTGATTAATACAGTAAAACTTTTTGCCCTTGAACTGGAGAGATCAAAATTTGTCAGGCCATAAGTCTCTCCAAAAACGTAGTTACGTCTGTTTGCTTTAGCATATTGAAGTTTGCTGCTTCAGACATATTTCCAATCTTTATTGATACAGAACCTGGCGGCAGGGCATTGAACATATCTTCATCTGTGGTGTCGTCTCCAATAGCCATTATAAAGTCGTAGGACTTAAGAGCCAGGAGACGGTTTACTTCTGAGCCTTTGGTGCAGTCCGGGTATTTTACTTCAATAATTTTATTCCCTTTAACTATGTGCAGATTATGTCTTGTACAAGGAGCAATAAGTGCATTTACAAGTTGCTGAGATCTCATAGCTGCGAGCCATGGGTCTACCTTTCTGAAATGCCATACCAATGCTGTCTCTTTGATTTCAAGAGACGATCTTGGAGTTTTATCTGAAACCTTGCGGAATATTTCAAGGATCTCTTCGTCCCAGGTCTCTTTATGCACATTTTCAACCCATTCGCCATTCTCTTTATAGAATGCACCATGCTCTGCTGCAAGACCAATATTAAGCCTTCCAAACCATTGTTCAAGTGTATTGTGATCTCTTCCGCTGCTTATTACGACATTATTTTTTTTGTCTTCAGAAAGCCTGGTCAGTAACCCCAGCAGGTATTCGTCGGGATATGCATCCTCCGGTCTTGACTTAAAGGCCATAAGGGTTCCGTCGTAATCGAGAAGAATGAGCCGCGAGTCTGCCTTTTCGTACCTTGACTTAATTATGTTCTCCTTTTGAGGGTAGAGCATCTTTTTGTTTAGCTCTTTATTTCTGGAGCCAATAGTGGTAAGTTCAGTTATGAAATCTCCAGCCCACTTTTCGATAGTCTGCCTGGAGACTACTGCCTGCATGCGTTTCATACTTTTTACCTTCTCCTCTTCCGGCATCTTGATAGCCTTCAGAATTGAATCTTCAATTTCCTGAATTTCGTTTGGATTAATGAGAATTGCATCCATAAGTTCAATTGAAGCTCCGGCCATTTCGCTAAGTATAAGTACTCCTGATAAATCACGTTTGCTTGCAACGTACTCTTTGGCAACTAAATTCATACCATCTCTTAACGGCGTTACGAGTGCAATATCTGCAACATAATACATTGCAACAAGCTCTTCAAAAGAGAAACTATGGTAAAAATAGTTAACGGGAGTCCAGTTAATTTTTGAATACTGACCATTGATTGCTCCAATGGTTTGATCAACTTTGGTTTTAAGGTCGGCATAACTCTCAACGGTATCCCGGGAAGGGACTATTATCATTGTGAGGCTAATCTTTCCGTGATACTCAGGATTGTTTTTTAGAAATGAGGCATATCCCTTCAAACGATTAATGATTCCTTTGCTGTAATCGAGTCTGTCGACCGAGAGAATCAGCTTTTTATCAATATAATTAAGGCGCAGCTCCTCTGCAAGCCTCTGGATATTGGGGTCAAGAATTGCATCATTGAATTTTTGATAGTTAATTCCCATTGGGTAGGTATCTACATACACCTCTCTGTTGTCTGTCCAAACCTTATCGAGAGAGTAACTCAAATCAAGAACTCTTTCGCTCGCACTTATAAAGTGCCTCATATACTCGTGTGTGTGGAATCCAATAAGATCGCAGCCGAGCAGTCCTTTAAGTATATCTGCCCTTTCAGGCAGCACCCTGAACAACTCGTACGAAGGGAAGGGAATGTGATGAAAGTATCCGATGCTAACTCCGACTCTTAATTCCCGGATCATTTGGGGAAGAAGCATCAGGTGGTAATCCTGCACCCAGATAATGTCATCTTTGCGAATAACTTCTGCTGCTTTGCTCAGGAAGAGACTGTTTACTTCCTTATATGCATTCCAGTGCTTATTGTCGTATTTTACAAGAGCATAGAAATAGTGACATAAAGGCCAGAGCTTGCTGTTGCTGTAACCTTCGTAGAATTCATGAATTTGTCTCTTTGACAAAAAAACAGGATGAAAGTTATACTCCCGGAGACGATTTGTAATGAGCTTTTTGTCCTCTTCGTACTTGACATCGATTCCCGGCCATCCTATCCATATTTTTTCCAGATCCAAATTCAGAGAATCTAAACCTGTAGCAAGTCCTCCTTCACTTTTTGAGAACGAGTACTCGTTGTTTTCTCTGCTGGCTTTCAGCGGCAGACGATTGGCAATAATTACAAGTCTCATGATAAATTAAATTCGTGAATAGATGCGATTCCTGCAATTTACTAAAAAAAGGGGAGACCTTGCCTTACTTTTTCGCAAGTTCTTGTGTTACAAATTGTTAAGTAATGAGATTTTTCCAAAATTTAAAAATTTTGGAAAAATCTCTGTGATATCAATCTAATAATTAGTAATTTGCGAAAAAGTAAGGCAAGGTGACACGAAGGCAAAACAAGGTGAAACGATATGGGAAAACGGCTTTGGTGGCAGGCGCATCTGAAGGTATAGGTGCTGCTTTTGCGTATGCTCTTGCGAAAGAGGGGATGGATCTGATACTGATAAGACAATTTGTATTCAGTGCGATCTGTCAGAGGAAAATGCACTGCAAAGAATTGAAAATTACATTGGCGAAACTGAAGTTGACTTTCTGGTTTATAATGCCGCTGTATCACCTATTGGCCCTTTTACAAATCTCACAGAGGAGAATATTATACTCACTACGGCTGTAAATATTCAGACTCCGTTAAGGCTGATTCATCACTTTGGCGGGAAAATGGTGGAGAGAGGCAGAGGGGCTGTGGTTGTTGTCTCATCACTGGCCGGTTTTCAGGGAAGCGGATTCATCTCTCTTTACGGAGCAACGAAGGCCTTTGGGCGGATTCTTGCTGAGGCGCTCTGGTATGAGTGGAGGAAGAGGGGAGTTGATGTTATTGCCTGCTGTGCGGGAGCAACTGCTACGCCAAACTATATTAATTCTAATCCGGCAAAAAGCTCGCTTTTTGCCCCCCGTGTTCAGTCGCCTGAGGAGGTTGCAGATGAGTGTCTGCGAAAAATGGGCAAGGTGCCGTCATTCATTTCAGGCAGGGAAAACAGAATCGCTTCATTTTTTCTGCACAGAATTTTAACTCGAAGAATTGCTGTAATAATCATGGGAGAGAACACCCGCAAAATCTACCAAATGTAAGGAATGATTCTCCAGGGTACGAGGGTTTTGTATTCGGCCCAGAGACTCCCGTATTTGGCGGCGCATCTGCGGTCGTCATCCCATTGTCTGGTAAATAATAACAGAACATAATAAAGCGGATATAACCACGGCCAGAAGGTATTGTGGTAGCCGGTTGCCAAAACTATTCCTGTTGCCATGAGAATCTCTCCAAGATAGTTGATATGTCTTGATACTCCCCAGAAACCGTTAATCAGCAGAGTTTTGTTTCCGTCAGTTATTGTCCCGGGTGCTATCCACAGAAACTTCCTGTCAGGAAATCTCTTGAAGAAATATTTCTGCATATTTGCTCCCCTTGCCAGACTCCAGCCTGAGAAGAAAATCAATACAGCAAGCGCCAGAATTATCTGAGGAGTTTGAGGGTCGGGCAGAGCCACTGAAGACCACAGCGGAACAGCATAAAAGTATGGGTAGAATACCAGACATCCCCATCCTAGTTTGAAACCAACCCGCTCAGCAAAAATGTCATAGGTGTAGAGATGTACCTCTTCAAAAAAGAGGTATTCAGATACGAACCAGGTAAGCATTAGTGTTGCAAGAAATATTCCGGGATTTGCATCGCTTCCGTATGTAAGCTGATGGTGTGCCGCGAAGCTGAGTACATTAAGCTCCAGCAAAACCGCCCCCACAAGATAGAGCCACATCTTTACATCAATTCTTCCGTTGAGAAGGGAAATGTTTTCTGCCCTTCCAAGGAAGAGGTCTGCCAGCAGATTTTTTCGTACCGGTTTGTATTTGAAAACCACGGTTAGGCTGAATATCAGCCCCAGCACACAGGCTCCTGCTGCTCCTTCCCATCTGTGGAGGTAGAGCCAGTCGAAAGGCAGAGTCTCCGAGTAGCCTGCAATAAACCAGATCATCACAGCGAGAGTGAGAACAGAGAGTCCGTTTAGCCTGTATCTCATTTTTTCATTACTGCCCGGACGGGTTATGTATCCATCTACCCATCTGCCCGGAAGAAGTGCATTCAGCAGAAAGATTGCTGAAATAACGATTACGGGTGCAATATATCCCCAAATATTTGACATGTCAGCCTAAATTACTATAAACAGGTAAAGTGAAACTAAATTTACTACCTTTTCCCTCTTCGCTCTCAACCCAGATTTTTCCGCCGTGGGCAGCAACAAACTCTTTGCAGATGAGCAGGCCAAGGCCGGTTCCGGATTCGTTTTCTGTTCCGTTGGTTGTATACTGGCCGGCCAGGTTCCACAGTTTACCCTGATGTTCGCTTGAAATACCCTTGCCGTTATCTTCAACCGAAATTGTTACTGCTTTATCATCACCGGTTACTCTGGTGGTTATTTTGCCCCCCCGGTATGAGAATTTAATTGCATTTGATACCAGATTTCTGAGAATTGTCTTGAGCATATTTGCATCTGCGTATACATCAATGTCAGTATCGGCCTCAAGCACAAGAGCAATCTCCTTTTCATCTGCCAGATAACCTATCAGTGCTCTAACCTCATCACAAATAATTTTAAATTTTATAAGTTGTGGTTTGCACTCAATTTTCCCCCTCTGAGCCTTTGACCAGGTGAGAAGGTCTTCGAGCAGACTATAGGTTTGTTTGCTTGTATCCCTGAGCAGCATTAGCTGCTCCTCAATCTCTTCAGATGCCATTTCTCTGTAGTTTGTGAGCAGAAACTCGGAAAATCCCAGCAGGGCATTGAACGGATTTTTAAGGTCGTGGGCAATGATTGAAAAGAATTTGTCTTTTGCTGCATTTGCCTCCTCTAGCATCACTTTGTCTCTGGTGAGTTGCCTCTGAAGAGCAATGATCTCGCTGTTAAGGCTAAATAGCTGGGCATTCTGGTCCAGCAGTTGTCTGATATCTCCACCGCCCACAAAAAGCATCTCTTCATTTTTTCGGTAAACTTTGCCCAGCAGGGAGATGTTTTCCCGGTCGTAGCCCCCAATAGTCACATACCCGCTATAGATGAGAGTTCCTTTAGGTGCCATCTGCAGCAGCCTTTTAACAGAGGGATTAAGGAAATTGTCTTTGGGAGGGATTTCCGGAACAAAGAAGGACTTAAGCGTTTTGTTTGCAAAAATGAGCTCCCCCTGTGTATCAAAGAGAGCTATATAGATAGAAGGATTATCAGCTACGGAGTGTTTGAATTCGTCGCGCCAATTATCAAGTATCTGATTGATAAGTCCTTTTCTGTTCATGTTTTAGCTTTGTAAGAGAAAGTTTTCGAATGACCCCAGGTCCCGGAAATAGAGAACTCCTGAATATCTGAGCATGACCTCTCCGCCGTTTTTGTTGAGCCCCTGTCCGCCAATAAGTATAACCAGATCTGGATATTTTTCCCTGACTTTTACAATTGCCCTTTCAAGAGATTCAAGATGGGAGTCTATACTCATTGAGAGAGAGAGCATATCAGGTTTTGCCATCTCAATATATTTGAACAACTCATCCACAGGTGTATTTGCTCCCAGAAAATGAGAATTCCATCCGTGCAGCTCAAACACATCAGAAACCATCTTTGCACCAATCTGGTGCGATTCGTTCTCTACTGTCGATACAACAACTGTTCTATTTCTGCTTCCAGATTTCGAGATCACCTTATAATAAAGCTGACCCAGAATTGTCTCAACTATTGCCGATGCGAGGTGTTCTGTAGCAACGCTAATCTCACCCTCTTCCCACATTTCGCCAACCCTGTACATTGCGGGTTTGATAACCATTTCATAAATATGCTGAACCTCTTCTCCGCTCTCAAGCAGTCCGTTTACGACATTTGCCGCACCCTGTCTCTCACCCTTCAGCAGAAAGGCGAGGAGTTCACCTGTACTCTCCTGATTATTCATGGCTAATTTTATTTTGTTCTAAGTTACAGAGAAAATATTTCGTGGCAATATTTGTTATCTGAAAACAACAGGCTAACTCCAGTCCAAAAGCCTCTTCTGCCCCTCCAGGGCTTTGATTGCGGTAACATCCTGGCTCACTTCAAGCACTCCTTTGTATTCTCCCTCCTCTGTGCGGACGGCAAAGTAGCGGATGTGAATAAACTTCCCTCTCATAGTAATCCAGAATTCGGCCTCGTCCCTCTCTCCGCTGCGGAATGAGTTAACAATCTGCTCCACCACATGGAGGCTTTCAGGCGGGTGGCAGTTTCTCACATCCCTCCCTATTACCGCCGGTGAGCGGGGGAAGAAGCGGTCTTTTGCCCTGTTGAAATAGCGCACTTTGTCGAATTCATCTACATAGGTGATGTCCAGCGGCAGGTGGTCAAATATGAGCATAGCCTGCTCTGTAAGCTCTCCCGAAACCACACCCCTCAACAGTGAGCTGCTCTCTCCGCTGCCGGGAGGTTCCGGACTCTCAATAAAGGGGAAGGGATACTCGAAACTCTGCAGATGCATTCCGGCCCAGTCCTCTTTGGGAATTGTCTCCGCTGCAATTGGATATACAATAATCTCCTCCTTCTGAATCATTCCAAAGGCTCCAAAATAGTAGTTACCAATGGCTCTGTTAAGTGTCATCCAGTCGCTCTCTTCAGATCTGGCAAGGCCAATGAGCTCTTTGATCATCCGGCGCAGGTCGTCGTGGAGAGACCACATAACCCTGAGGGGTTTGTACTCTTTCCAGTACCTCTCCAGAAACGGGAAGAGAATGTTCTCCTTTTTTACATAGTGTGGCTCAAATAGGGCGAAGCTTTCGAGGTGGGGAAGGAGCAGAGCCTTAAGCTGTGGCAGTTCATCGGCCTCCTTTCCCTTGAATGCCTTAAGAACCTTTTTCATTGAGTTGAGGCGGAACTCAAATGCTCTGTTCTCCAGCATAAGGTAGTAAAGGAAAGTGCCTTCGGCAGGCCTTTCCCACTCGTACTCCTTAAGATATTCATAGAGAACATTCAGAATCTTGTTAATATCCCTTTTAATCTCTGCAACGGAGATGCCCATCTGCATCTGGTACTCCTCAAGGTAGAGCATGTCGTGCGGAGTAATTCCCTTAAGAATCTCCTTGTGTTTTTCTATAAGTTCTCTTCCCTCTGCACCGCTCATCATACCGGTGGAAAAGGCAATCAGGTGTTCTATTTTGTTACGGTCGCTTTTTATCATATTAGTCATGGATTAACTTTGGTTATCTTCTCATGAACCTCCATGTAAGCCGGAAGTGCTGCCGAGCCCCACCAGGTGTAGAGGTCTGCAATGAAGATCCCCTCTTTAACTGCAGGGTCGCCGTCAAGCATTTGTCTGGCCTCTTCGTTACTGGTTGTGTTTAGAATGAACAGCCCCCGGAACTGGTTCTCATTTTTTCCGAATGGACCGGCAACAATAAGTTTTCCCTCAGCTGCCAGTTTCTGAATATTTGCCATGTGCCCGGCAAAATATGCATTGAGAGAATCTTTGTCTGTTGTTTTATTTGGCCCTGTTCTGAGAATCACAAAGATATAGCTCTTCATTCCGTTGTCGTTTCCGCCGTATTTTGCAGCGAGCTGAGCGTCGTACTTGCTTTTTTCCTGTGAGCGAGCAGGATTTGCCACAATCAGAAGGAGAAAAAGAAGGCAAAAGGTGATGCCTTGAAATGTTTTTATGTTAGTAATTTTCATAAATTTACAATGTTAAAATTCTATTGTAAATATAGTAAATTGATTGATATGGGTATTGACGTATTACTGATAATATCGGGTATAATTCTGATTCTTCTGGGTTTTGCAGGCTGCTTCCTTCCAATTCTGCCGGGCCCTCCGCTCGCATTTGGTGCACTTGTTCTGCTGCACTTTACTTCAGGTGCAGATGTCCCCGCAGAGACTCTGTGGACTATGGCCGGAATAGCACTTTTTGTAACAATACTTGATTACATTGTTCCTGTATGGGGGACAAGAAAGTTTGGCGGAACGAAGGCCGGCGAGCGCGGAGCAATTGCCGGTGTAATAGTTGGGCTCTTTCTGGGGCCTCTTGGGATTATTGCAGGACCATTTTTTGGCGCGCTCGCCGGCGATCTTATAGCCGGAGCCAAAAGCGACCAGGCATTTCGCGCAGCATTCGGCTCCTTTATGGGTTTCCTTTTGGGAGTGGGCCTTAAGCTGATTGCTACTATGCTGATCGCTTTCTATTTCTTTAAGATCTGGCTGTGGTGAGCGTCTCTGCCCGGGAGCCTTTGCACCTCTGAGGTGAGGTGCAGCTGTGTAGCTCCTACTCCGGAAAATGCTCCTCTGTATGGTCTTCGACCTGCTTGTCAAGTGACCAGCCGGTCTTGAGACCAATAACAAACCATGCAAGGGCAAGACAGCCAATACCAAAGATGGTGTCGCCAATTACCCTTAGCCAGCGGAGAACCTCCATGTAGTCCTGCTGCAGAAACTCTGCAGATCTGGCAAACCAGAGTCCGTGTTTTATACTTGCTATACTTTGGGCAATACCCACAGGCAGAAGGCTAATTAGGGCCATCAGCAGCAGACCGATGTTTATGCTCCAGAAGGCAATCTTGATATAGCGGTCTTTCCACGCATATTTTCCGGTTAGTCCCTTAAGCACAAAAAGCATCAGCCCTATTCCCAGCATTCCGTATACTCCAAAGAGTGCGGTGTGGCCGTGAAGCGGAGTTGTATTGAGACCCTGCATATAGTAAAGTGCAATAGGAGGGTTAATGAGGAATCCGAAAATTCCGGCTCCCACCAGATTCCAGAAAGCAACCGAAATTAGTGAGTAAATTGGCCATTTGTATGCCTTTACCCAAGGCGTAGATCTGCTGAGGGTAAGGTTATGGAAGGCCTCAAATCCCATAAGGACAAGCGGAACAACCTCCAGTGCGCTGAACGATGCTCCAAGGGCAATTACTGCAGTTGGTGTCCCTGAGAAGTAGAGATGGTGGAATGTTCCTATGATTCCGCCTGTCAGGAAGACAATGGTTGAGAAGATAACTGCAGTGGTTGCAAACTTAACATTGAGCAGTCCCATCCGTACAAAGAGGAATGCTGTAACAACCGTTGCAAATACTTCAAAGAATCCCTCTACCCAGAGGTGGACAACCCACCAGCGCCAGTATTCGGCAATTGAGAGGTGTGTCTGCTGACCCCACATAAGTCCGGCTCCGTAAAAGGCAGCAATCGCTATGGCCGAAATTACGAAGAGGGTGAGAAGCTGACGGTTTTCGTCCTTTTTCTTGAGTGCGGGAGCGAGTCCCCTTACCATCAGAACCAGCCAGATAAGCAGTCCCACAAAGAGGAACGCCTGCCAGAACCGGCCAAGCTCCACATATTCGTATCCCTGATGTCCAAACCAGAAGTTCTCTGCAAGTCCTAATTTTTGCATTACTCCCATCCATTCGCCGGCCATTGAGCCAACGACAATTATCAGCAGTGCAATAAAGAGGAAGTTAACCCCAAGCGCCTGATATTTTGGTTCCTTTCCGGAAACCGCAGGGGCTATATAGAGGCCTGTTGCCAGCCATGATGTTGCTATCCAGAAGATTGCAAGCTGAAGGTGCCAGGTTCTTGAAATTGAATATGGTAAAATCCCCGAGAGGTCAAATCCGTACAGAACATTGCCCTCAACTCCGTAGTGCGCAGTAACCACTCCAAATCCAACCTGCACCAGAATGAGCGCAGTCACTATCCAGAAATACTTAAGAGTCGCCCGCATAGAAGGAGTCGGCTCCATTCCCAGCAGAGGATCCCGCTTTGGAAGTTTTGATACCTCCAGGTGATCTCCCTTTCTGGTCGCATAGTAGTATGTAAGAAGGCTGATTCCCACCAGCAGCAGGATTACGCTGAATCCTGTCCATAGTGAAAGGGCGCCGGATGGTCTGTTGGCTACCAGCTCCTCGGGCGGCCAGTTATTTGTGTATGTTATGTCATCGCCCGGCCTGTTGGTAACACAAGCCCAGGTTGCCCAGAAGAAGAAGCTGTTCATCATTGATATTCTGCCCTCCTCCTTTACGGAGTTTGCAGGAATTGAGTAGGCTTCGCGTAGATGATCCTGTGCAGGGTCGTTCATGAAGAGCCCTTTGTAGAAGGCCGATATCGCCCTGTATGCTTCGGCCCTGAGCGAAGAGATAACCAGAGTTCCCGTTGCGGGATCGTAAGTGTTTTTTCTCAGCTCGCTCTGAAGTCTGCTTTTGAGTGCAGCCTGCTGCTCTGTGCCTAGGCTGTCAAAAGTTGTGTTGAAATCTGTTCTGGCATATTTCTCCAGAATATATACTGCCTCTTTGTGCAGCCAGTCTGCAGACCAGTCGGGCGCAAGATATGCTCCGTGACCCCATACTGTTCCAACCTCCTGCCCGCCTATAGACTGCCATACATTCTGTCCGTCGCGGATCTCCTGCCCGGTAAAGAGCAGCTCTCCCGTGTCGGTAACAACCTTATCCGGAATAGGCGGGGCTTTCCGGAAAATTTCTACACCATAGTAACCAAGTACCGCAAATGATAAAACCACAAGTACGGTAAAAATGACCCATAATCTCGAATTTTTCATGTTAGTAAGTTTTGGTTCGACAAACTAATTTACGAAATAAATAATTACACCGGACAAATATTGCAGCTAAAATTTAGGCTGCTGGCTTGCCGCGAAACAGCGGTAAATTGCACACAGAAGTTTCCCGCATGTATTTCTGTATGCATTTACCCCTGTACATGCATTTACCCCTGGGGAAAAGTGTCAGATTGCTTATAATCAGTAAATTATGCAAAAATGTATTTTTTATAACACGCTGTATGTGTGTTGTTTGACACTTTTCCCCAGGGGAAAATGTTCCGGAATTTTGGGTTCAAATAGATAACCCGGGATGATTTTTAGCAATTCCACATTGCTAAATGGTTTCATGAGATTTGTGATACGACCCGCACGGCTGCAACTCACTGTTAATCAACGACAGCTACTTTGTCCCCGCGGATCATCCGCGGGGACAAAGTGCTACTTACAGAAATACAGTTAGTTACAGCTGTACGGGTCGATGAAAATCCACATATGGCACAAACCTTAAACCCATACCAGACAAAGCAAAGCGGCCTACTGTATGCAAGCTTGACAAACCTTTGCCGAAGGCTTTCTCCCGCCGGGCGAGGCCCGGCACCTTTAAAGGTACCGGCAGCTCTGCAGCCGGTGGAGGTGAATGTTGCCTGGCAGGATATGTGAGAAAATGCTTATTATTAAGTATTTAGCTTTTTGAATTTAATGATAATTCTGTTGTAGTGAATTTTATTATGCAGAATATCAGTGAGTTCTCACATATCCTGCCAGGTAGCAATTTGTGTTACCTTACAGGATATGTGTTACTAAATTTGGTAAATAATACAAAAAAAGTAACTTTGCATCGTTAAAGTAATATTTATGGGAAGGATTGCGAAACAAGATATTGAAAATCTGTTGATTGAAACTGGGCATGAGCTCTTCTGGAAATTTGGGTTCAGGAGGGTGTCGGTGGAGGAGATATGCAAAAAGGCGGGTATCAGCAAAATGACCTTTTACAGATATTTTGATAATAAAACAGAGCTTGCCAAACAGGTTCTGAAGAGGGTTGTGGACGAAGGGAGTGTGAAGTTCAGGGAGATTTTGACGGATGATGATTCAATTTCCGGCAAAATGCATCGGATTATTCGTCTTAAGATGGAGGGGACAAATGATATCAGCAGGGAATTTGTGGAGGATGTCTATAATGATACGGGGTCGGAGATTCAGCAATTTATGATGAAGCTTACGGCTGATACCTGGATGGGTGTGATTGAGGAGTTCCGGGATGCGCAGAAAAGGGGAATATTCAGGCAAGATTTCAAACCTGAAATTCTCCTTGCGATGAGCCGCGGAATTACCGAAATGGTTGGAAACCCTCAGCTGAATGCGCTCTATTCAAGTACGCAGGAGATGATTGTGGAGATTGTCAATTTGATGACTTACGGGATTGCTCCGCGGGAGAGTGTCAAATAGTTGACTAACTGAGTTTTGCGAATATTTTGAAATTTTCTTAATTAATTGATATTATGATATTTGACACTTTACCTCTGAGGTCAAAGGCTGCGTTACAGGTGCCAAAGGTGCCAGTGCTGAGGTTGTCGTTGGTTATGCTGACAGCCATGTTGCTGCCTTTGAATCTGCCGGCGCAGAGTGATGCGGGGCTTAAGTTTAAGGGTCAGCTGAGCGGGTGGGGGAGTTATTCGTCGGGGGCTGAGTTTCCGGTGATGGTTGGCGGGAGGTATCTGCCTCAGCTTAACCTGGAGCTGCCACTGGTAAAAAATCTTAATTCAGATACTCTTAACTTAGACTCAGGCAGGAAAAGTATTGGTATCAAAGGGCTTAGGTTTGATGCTGAGGTTGCTGGGAATCTTTACGGGAGTCTGGAGATGTTTGGCGGGGGTGAGCTGCCATCGGATGATGATTACAGATGGAGGGGAGATGTGAAGTTGTACAGGGGATGGGTGAGGCTCTCTTCTGATAAGGCTGAGATTAGGGTCGGTCTGCAGAAGATCAATTTTGGGAGTGCAATGATGCTGCGTCCGCTTATGTGGTTTGATACAATGGATCCGCGTGATCCGCTTCAGCTTACGGATGGTGTGTGGGGAGCAATGGGGCGGTACTATTTCGGGAATAATGCAAATATCTGGGTGTGGGGATTGCTGGGTAATTCTAAGCTGAAGCCGTTTGAGACTCTGCCTTCTGAGAGATGGTCTCCTGAGTTTGGGGGCAGGGTTCAGGTTCCTGTCGGGTCGGGAGAGGCTGCCTTCACCTTCCACAGACGCAAAATGGATCTTCCGCTGTTTGAGAATAAATATGAAAATAAATATGGCCTCGATGTTCGCTTTGACTATGAGGTTGGTTTCTGGGCAGAGGCTGCTCTTATAAACAAGCGCGCTCCGCTGGGAATTGCATCTAATCAGGAGCTCATTACCCTTGGGGCCGATTATACTTTTGGAATTGGGAACGGGCTGGGAGTATCGGCAGAGCATATGCTGATAGCTTCGGGCGGGAAGGCATTTGAGTTTTCTGCAACCGCGAACCTTTCGGCATTCAGCCTTAACTACCCCCTTGGCATGGACGATAATATCAGCCTTATGTTTTATTATGACTGGAGGGGCGAAAATCTCTTCAATTTTGTGAGGTGGAAACACAGAGTGTCGTTTGGGGATCTCTTCGTAATGGCTTTTGCAAATCCGGAGCTGACTGAGAATCCGCTTCTGCCGGGGAGCAGTGCCGGGAGTGCTGTTATGTCCGGCCTGGGAATTCAGGTAATGCTTGTACTTAATCATCAGACAAAATCAAAAATCCGATAATTTATGGAAAACAACAAAATCGTACTGCTTGAGGGAGTTTGCAAACGATTCCCTGCGGGAAAGACAGAGTTCACAGCCCTGAGCAACATTTCGCTCTCCTTCGGGAAGGGTGAGTTTGCGGGACTGGTTGGCCCGAGCGGGTCGGGAAAGACAACCCTGCTCAATATAATCGGCTCCCTGGATACCCCTTCTGAGGGTACAGCAGATGTGCTGGGAAAGAGAATCAACCTTCTCTCCCACAAAGAGGCTGCGCAGCTCAGAAATTACGGAATTGGCTTTATTTTTCAGACCTACAACCTGCTTCCGGTCTATTCAGTTTACGACAATGTAGAATTTGCCCTGCTCCTTCAGAAGATGAGTTCAGAGGCGAGAAAAAAGGCGGTAATGGAGGCACTGGAATGGGTGGGCCTTACAGAGAAGGTTAAGTCGAGACCATCTATGCTTTCGGGCGGAGAGTGCCAGCGGGTGGCAATTGCAAGGGCTATTGTAAAGAAACCTCAGCTGGTGCTGGCAGATGAGCCATCGGCAAACCTCGACTCCAAAAATTCTCACCACATTGTTCAGACAATGAAGAGAATCAACAAAGAGCTTGGGACTACATTCATCTTCTCAACTCATGACGAGAAGGTGATGCAGTATCTTGACAGAATAATCTACCTGAAGGACGGAATGGTAGATAAAGACGAAACAGTTAATAAATAGAAAGTTATGTTAACATTTATACTGGCTTTCAGAAATCTCATGGGCTCAGGGAAGAGGACATGGCTAAATGTTTCGGTTCTCTCGCTGGCATTTGTTGTAATCATTTTTTACAACGGATTGCTGGAGGGGTGGAACGTTCAGGCCCGTACCGATACCATGGCATGGGAGACAGGAAACGGAAGGCTCAGCCATCCGCTTTTTGACCAGTTTGACCCCTTCACACTTGCCGATTCTCATGGCAAAACAGATGAGGGGCTGCTGACACTTCTGGGTAAGGATGCATCTCCTGTACTCATTACTCAGGCTACGGCATATCCCAACGGAAGGCTCTTCAATGTCCTTCTGAAGGGAATTGATACAAGGCAGACTTTACTCTCTGTTCCGGTAAGGCTGATGGACTCTCTTGCCTCTGCCGGTGAGGGCGGAGTTATTCCTGCCGTGATTGGCGACAGAATGGCTAAGGCTGCAAAGCTAAAGGCGGGCGACATGATGGTTGTGAGATGGCGAGATGCAAACGGAACTTTTGATGCAAGGGAGGTTATGATTGCAGAGGTGTTCAGAACAAATGTTCCCTCTGTGGATGTCTCTCAGGTGTGGATTCCTCTTGAGTATCTCCGCGAGATGACATCTATGTACGGCGAGGCAACATATATAACTCTCAGCAAGGAGGGTGTTGCAAAGCTGAATGGTGCCGCCGACGACAAACTTCCCGCCTCCGGTGAACTTTACAAGGGGTGGAGGTATGAAGATGAGGATGCCCTGATGCATGAAATTGACACGGTTATTAAAGCAAAGAAGGGGAGTTCAACTGTAATCTCAATGCTTCTGTTATGTATTGCGCTTCTGGCAATTTTTGACACTCAGATTCTTTCAATATTCAGAAGGCAGAAGGAGATTGGGACCTACATTGCTCTTGGCATGACAAGGCTTAAAGTTGTTGGAATATTTACAATTGAGGGGACAATTCACTCTGTACTTGCAATAGCACTTGGAACCCTTTGGGGTATGCCGCTGCTAAAGTGGATTCAGCATACAGGAATCCCTATGCCTTCCAATACAGACCAGGCGGGGCTGGCGATAGCAGACAAGATTGTTCCGGTATACAGTGCGGGAATGTTGCTTGCAACGGTACTTTTGGTGGTAATCTCTTCGCTTGTGGTGAGCTATATTCCGGCCAGAAAGATCTCAAAAATGAAACCTACTGAAGCTTTAAAAGGAAAACTGGTATGAAAAAATTTCTGTTGAAAGGTATATTGCACGACAGGGGGAGGAGCCTTCTCCCGGTAATTGTTGTGGCTACCGGAGCAATGCTCACGGTTCTGCTCTACAGCTGGCTTACAGGTGTTATGGGCGAATCCCTGGAGATGAGTTCAAACTTCATGACCGGAGATGTCAAGGTTACTACAAGGGCCTACGCTGCAGATGCAGACCAGTTTCCCAATGATCTGGCAATTCTTGATTCTGATCTTCTTGTTGAGGAGCTTCGCAAAGAAGAGCCGGCTGTAGACTGGGTTTCGCGAATAAGATTTGGTGCGCTTGCAGACTTTCCGGACTCTGCGGGAGAGACAAGAGGGCAGGGGCCTGTAGCCGGCTGGGCGATAGATCTCTTTTCTGAGGGGTCTCTGGAGGCTCAGCGATTCAATCTGGCTGCCTCTGTTGTAAGAGGAGCGATGCCGGATTCGCCCGGAGAGTGTCTCATTTCTGAAGATCTTGCTTCGCGGTTTAATGTTGAGCCGGGAGAGGAGTTTACACTCTTTGGAACAACTATGGAGGGCGGATTCTCTTTCACCAACTTTATTGTAGCCGGCACAGTACGCTTTGGTTCGGCAGGGCTGGACAGGGGCGCTGTTGTCATTGACCTGAACGATGCACGGAATGCATTTGCCATGCAGGGAGCAACAGGTGAGATTCTGGGATATCTGCCGGAAACCTATTTTGACGAAGAGGAGGCAGAGGCGGTTAAAGCTAAGCTGAATGCCGGATGGGCTGCTGACACAGATGAGTTTGCGCCGGTTGCACAAACCCTGCGGGATATGCCCGGAATGGGAGACCTGCTCGACTATACTAAATCTATAAGTGGCTTTATGATCTTCATATTTGTCTCTGCAATGACAATTGTTCTCTGGAACGGAGGGCTGCTTGGCGGGCTGAGGCGCTATACAGAATTTGGTGTCCGTATTGCTCTGGGTGAAGATAAGGGTCACATATACCGCTCCCTGCTCTGGGAGGCTCTTATGATTGGAACTATAGGTTCTGTAATTGGAACAACAATAGGAGTAGTAATAGCCACATCACTCAACATTCACGGAATTGACATATCGGGAATGATGAAGAATGCAACCATGCTCATGCCTTCAATTGTTCGTCCGGCTGTTGATTCTGTGATTTACTACATAGGCTTTATTCCGGGAGTTTTCTCAATGGTTTTGGGCAATGCACTTGCCGGAGCCGGAATCTACAAACGCGAAACAGCCAGGTTGTTCAATGAACTGGAAGTTTGACGATTATTTAACATGAAAAATATATAAAAAATAGATAATCAAATGTTTAATAAAAATATTGAAACAATAAAGAGATTCCAGAATTCTCACCTTAAAGCAAAATCCCGGATTATGTTTTCACACAACGGAGCGCTTATGCTTGCCGTAATACTCTTCTCAGTAATCCTGCCCGGCGGTTCGCACGCCCGCTCCGCGCGCGGCGAACAGACCCAGCAATCCGGCGAATCCATCCTCCGCAAGGTAGACCAGAACCTCTCCTCAAAAAACAGAATTTTTGAATCGTCAATGATTATCCACGGGCGGCGGTCGGACCGGACAGTCACATCCCGCAGCTGGAGCGAAGGAGACAAAAAATCATTCAGCGAATATCTCTCGCCCGCCGCCGAAGCCGGCACCAAAATGCTTAAACTCGAGGGTCAGCTCTGGATCTACACCCCATCCGCAGACAGAACCATCCAGATTTCAGGGCATATGCTCCGCCAGTCAGTTATGGGTTCAGACCTCTCCTACGAAGATATGATGGATGACAGAAAGCTGACAGATATTTACGATTCCAGAGTTGTTTCCAAAGATACGCTTCAGGGCAGGGATGTGCTCATCCTCGAACTAACCGCCCGCGTCACCGACGTAGCCTACCACCGCCAGAAGATGTGGATTGATGCCGAACGCTTCGTGCCACTCCGCCAGGAGATGTATGCAAAGAGCGGTCAGCTTCTCAAGCGCATGGAGCTTAAAGATGTCGAACGAATTCAGGGCAGGTGGTTTCCAAAAACCATGATTTATAAAGATATGCTCAAGGAGGGAAAGGGAACTGAGTTCAGGATGACGAAAATTCAGTTTGACCAGCAGATTCCGGCGCACATCTTTACAAAAGCGTCGCTTAGGTAGAGTATCAAGTAAGAATATATATTCTTGTTCAGAAGGGGGTGCTTAGATACACCTCCCTTTTCACGTTTTTGCTTTAAGACCCGTAAGGCTGCAACTCGCAGATAGCCAGCTATAGCCACTTTGTCCCCGCGGATGATCTGCGGGGACAAAGTGCTACTCGCACACTTACAGCAACTCTTTAAAGAAATATGTTGTGTTATGATGCAAATGCCGTTTTAAATGATTACATTACTAAAATTATTTTTTGTTTGATATTCAATTATTTATGAAGCTATTTATCAAACACATGGTTAGTAGTCGCTGCAAAATGGTGGTGAAAGAGGAGCTTAACAAGCTGGGGCTTTTTTTCATTATTGTAGATATTGGCGAGGTTAATTTAATGGAGGACATCACTCCTGAGCAGCAGGAAGAGTTCAGGGCCGGCTTGCTTAAATATGGGCTGGAGTTAATGGAAGACAAGAAGTCTGTTCTTATAGAAAAAATCAAGAACATTATCATTGATATGGTTCACTATAAGGAGGAGGTCATTAAAATTAAGTTTTCGGATTATCTGAGTGAAAAACTTAATCACGATTATACATATTTGTCAAATTTGTTTTCAGAGGTACAGGGAGTTACTATCGAACAATTTATCATTGCACATAAGGTTGAGCGCATTAAAGAGATGCTCATCTATGATGAATTAAACATTTCAGAAATTGCGTGGAAACTGAACTACAGCAGTGTAGCTCACCTCTCCAATCAGTTTAAAAAGGTTACCGGGCTTTCGCCCTCTCATTTTAAGAAGTTAAAGGAAATAAGAAGAAGACCAATTGAGGATATTGGCAAAAAACAAAATGACCAAAATTAATTCTATAGTATCTCAGCACAGAGACAGTTTGATGGATGCCATTCTTGATCCCCTAGTTGTTATTGATAAAGGCGGAAAGATTACAGAAACAAACAGTGCAATGGAGATTATTTCGGGCTATGAAGGTTCACAGCTCGCCGGTAAGGAGTTCTTCGGATATTTTACTGATATTCCAAAAGCGCAGAATATCTGTGCAGAAGTTTTTGCAAAAGGATCTGTTAAAGACTCGTTTCTCACATTTAAACATATGGATGGGAAACATACCGACATATTGTTTAACGGGTCTGTTTTCAATGATGAAAAAGGCAAATTGTCCGGAGCAGTTATAGTTGTAAGAGACATTGCAGAGCACAAATGGGCTCTGGAGCTGCTTCATGCAAACAAGGAGCTGGCCCTGCAAAATAAGGAGAATGAGAAGAGAGCAGCAGCGTTAATACTGGCAAACTACGCCCGTGGCCTTATAGAAGCAAGCAGAGATCCGCTGGTAACAATCAGCCCTGAGGGCAAAATTACCGACATGAACGAAGCTTTGGCGAATGTCACAGGCATGACCCGCGAAGAGCTCAGGGGAACAGATTTCTTCGATTATTTTACCGAGCCTCAAAAAGCCAGAGAGGTATATCAGGAGGTATTTGCAAAGGGGTTTGTGGCCGATTCGCCACTGACCCTGCGGCATATTGAGGGTAAGCTCACGGATGTTCTTTTCAATGGTTCAGTATATAAGGACAACATAGGAAATGTGGTTGGAGTTGTAATTGTTGCCAGAGATACAACAGAGCAGCAAAAACTCACCAAAGAACTTACAGAGGCTATTGTATTTGCAGAACTTGCAACAGGTTTTGCAGAAGAGGCGAGGGTCAAGGCAGAGAATGCCACTCTCATTGCAGAAAGTGCTGTCAAATCAAAACAACAATTTCTGTCAAATATGAGCCATGAGATCCGCACCCCTATGAATGCTATTATAGGATTTACAAAGGTGTTGTTAAAGACAGAACTTACGGCAAGGCAGAAGGAGTACTTAACAGCAATTAAACTGAGCGGGGATGCATTAATTGTACTCATAAACGATATTCTTGACCTTGCGAAGGTAGACGCGGGAAAAATGGTTTTTGAGCAGGTGCCATTTAAAATGACCACTTCGTTATCTGCTATGCTCCATTTATTCGAAACCAAAATACACGAGAAGAATTTAAAGCTTACACGAGATTTCGACAGTAAAATCCCTGATATTCTCGTAGGTGACCCGGTTCGCCTGCATCAGATTATTATAAATCTGGTAAGCAACGCCGTGAAGTTCACCAATAAGGGTAAGATTACAATGTCAGTACGACTTATAAGTGAAGATGATGAAAAAGTGAAGGTTCTCTTTTCTGTTTCAGATACGGGAATTGGAATACCGGAAAACAAGATTGAGAGAATATTTGAAAACTTCCAGCAGGCATCAAGCGGAACTTCAAGACTATATGGAGGTACCGGGCTTGGACTTGCAATTGTCAAACAGCTGGTTGAAGCCCAGAACGGAACTATCACCGTGAAAAGCAAAGTTGGCGAGGGGTCTGTTTTCAGCTTTGAGCTGGATTTTCTGAAATCAGGCGCAGAGTTATGCATTGAGCCGGAAATTGAAGAGTTTGAAGGAGACCTGAAGAATGTAAGAGTCCTGGTGGCCGAAGATATTCCGCTTAATCAGCTTCTTATGAAAACACTTCTGGATGATTTTGGATTTGAATGTGAGATAGCTGAGAACGGACGCATTGCTGTTGAAAAGCTTAAAAACAAAGCATTCACCATTGTGCTTATGGACCTCCAGATGCCCGATATGAATGGCTTTGAAGCAACAGATTATATCAGAAATGAGCTGAAATCTGATATACCAATAATTGCTCTCACTGCAGATGTTACTACTGTTGACCTTGAAAAATGCAAGGCTGTGGGGATGAATGACTATATAGCAAAGCCGGTTGATGAGAGATTACTGTACGGGAAAATTGTGGGAGCTGTAAAAAAATCGGTCGCATCAGATGGATTCAGAGCAGAAGAGCAGGAGCCTTCAGAAGGCATGAAGTTTAAATACACAGACCTTGAATATCTGAACCGCAGAACAAAATCCAATCCATTACTTATGAAGGAGATGATCACACTTTATCTGGATCAGACTCCTATCCTTGTAAATACGATGAAGAGAAGTATGCAGGATAAGGATTGGGAGTCTTTATATTCGGCAGTTCATAAGCTTATTCCCTCTTTTTCAATAATGGGAATCAGCACCAATTTTGAGAATATGGCAAAGAAGGTTCAGGAGTATGCAAGCACAAGGCAGCAGACAGATGGAGTCCGCGATATGGTTATGCAGCTGGAAATTGTTTGCAGCAAAGCATGTGAAGAATTAAAAGAGGAATTAATTTCAATAAAGAACGGAAATAATGAGTAACGAAAAAAAGATAAAGCTTTTTTTAGTAGATGACGATCCCCTGTACTTAAAAATGCTGGAGATTGAATTGGGTAGTAAAAATGAATTTATAATTGAGTCATTTCCTACGGGTGAATTATGCCTTCAAAATTTGCATAAAAAGCCAGATGTAATTGTTCTGGACTATTTTCTGGACAATTTTGATAAAAGCGCCATGAATGGAATTCAGGTTCTTGACGAAATTAAATCCGGTAATCCTGAAATTTCTGTAGTAATACTATCTTCTCAGGACAAGATTGATGTAGCTGTAAATTGTATTCACCATAAAGCATTTGATTACATTGTAAAGAGCGAAACAGCATTTATAAGACTTAAGAAAGCCATTGCCGTTATAACACATATAAAAAAAACAGAGAAAGCGTTAAACTGGTATATGGAAGTTACCAGTAAGTAAATAAGTTCTCTTATAATAACGGAAATGAACTGTGCGGGCTGCAAAAGCCGCACAGTTTTTTTATGCCCTAATGTGTGAATGATGCAATTTATTCCCGGATTTGTGTAACACTTCCGCTGCCTTATGAATGCAACTTTGCACGTGAACAAATTATATTAAAAAGCAGAAATCATGGGCAGCTTACTTTACATCATCGCAGTTATTCTGATTGTCGCATGGGCAATTGGATTCTTTGCCTACAGTGCGGGAGGCATCATTCACATTCTTCTGGTAATTGCAATTATTGCAGTAATCCTCAGGATTATACAGGGCAGGAAAATCTTTTAGAAATTTTTCATTAACAACTATAAATTATTCAATTATGGACACAGGTAAAGTATTATTGGGCGTTCTCGCAGGAGTAGCCGTAGGTGCAGTTTTAGGAATTCTGTTTGCTCCTGAAAAAGGATCAGACCTGAGAAAAAAAATCTCAAAGAAAGGTGAGGATTACGCAGAGGGAATGAAGGACAAACTCGATGATTTCATTGAAAGTTTCAGCGACAAATTTGAAGAGACTAAAGATGAAATTAAAGAGAAGATAGAGAAAGAGATGAACTCTGCAAAAAGCAAAATTTAATTTAAATAATCATGGAAGACAATGTTAAACTTATAGAAAAATTGCTCGAAAGAGTTGTTGAGTACAGTAAGACAAGTTTTGAACTACTTAAGCTGAAAGCTCTTGAAAAAACATCTGATGTTGCTTCAACTTTGGCACTTCATTCAGTTGCCTTTGTGTTAATTGCGTCTTTCATGCTTTTTTTGAATCTGGGTCTGGCTTACTGGCTGGGAGAACTGACCGGTAAATTGTATTACGGATTTTTTCTCATTGGTGGCTTTTACCTTCTAACGGTAATTGTCATGTTTCTTTTTATGCGTAGGTGGATTAAAGAAGTTGTAACGAACTACATAATTAAACACTTACTAAAATAATAATCAAAATGAGAACCATAACATCATCAGAGGAACTTAGAAGATCCATTCAGGAGCTGGAACTTGAGAGAGCTGTTAAAGAGCAGCTTCTCAGAGAGCAGTTCATGGATACTTACGAAAGTTTACGGTTTATCAATCTTCTGAAGTCATCCCTGAAGAAATCAATCGGCTCTTCGGCAGAAATTACAGATATCGCAGGAATGGCATTAGGAATGGCCTCAGGTTATATCTCAAAGAAGATTTTCATAGGAACATCAGGAAACCCATTTCGCAAATTAATGGGGTCAGTACTTCAGTTAGGTGTGATGAGTTATGTCTCAAAGCACCCTTACGGATTAAAGTCCCTTGGAGAATTTCTCTTTAATCAAATATTACGCAAACGAGAGTGAATATTAATATTATGTCAGACAGCAAAGTACAATATCCATTTTATATTAAGGCGTCAATTTTTTTCTGTGGTCTGACTGCCTTTTTAGCGATTTTGTATATAGCAAAAGGCATTATTATTCCTCTCGTTTTTTCTATAGTTATTGCTATACTTCTAAATCCTCTGGTCGAGCATCTTGTGAGGATCCGGATAAACAGAATTATAGCAATTATAATTTCATTAGTTCTTTCGATTTCAGTAATTCTCACAATAGGTGCGTTACTGGTATCGCAGACCATACAGCTTAGTGAATCGTGGCCGTTACTCGTAGATAAATTCACAGAACTGTTAAACCAATCAATCTCTTGGGTGTCCGGTTATTTTAATATTAAGCCATATAATATTCATGAGTGGATTGCCAATACAAAAGGAGAACTGATTAATATGAGCAGTGCCGCAATAGGGCAAACGCTGCTTGCAGCGGGTAACCTGATTATTGTAGTACTGATAATTCCAGTCTACACATTTTTAATTTTATTCTACAAACCTCTTATCCTCGAATTTATTAACAGACTTTTTGGAAAGGCCAACCACTCAAGGGTAAGTGAAATTACTACACAAACAAAGACTGTAATACAGAAATATCTTACAGGTCTCATTATCGAAACAGCAATTGTTGCTGCAATGCAGGTCATTACCCTGTTTGCTCTTGGAATTGAATACGCAATACTGCTCGGAGTTATTGGTGCATTGCTTAATCTTGTTCCATATATAGGAGGAATAGTTGCAGTTGCCCTGCCAATGATGATTGCACTGGCAACAAAATCTACAGCCTGGTACGCTGTTTACGTTTTAATTATCTATTACATAATCCAGCTCATTGACAATAATTACATAGTGCCACGGATTGTGGCATCAAAAGTTAAGATTAATGCTCTGTTCTCAATAATTGTAGTAATAGCAGGAAATGCATTGTGGGGTATCCCCGGGATGTTTCTCTCTATTCCACTTCTTGCCATTGTCAAACTCATATTTGACCATGTTGAGTCATTAAAACCATGGGGATTCTTACTTGGGGACACCATGCCCTCAATGCTGAAATTAAAACTGAGTTTTAAAAAAATAACAACAGAATCTGATGAAATCAAAAATTAGAATTTTAATTGTATTACTGGGGATTATATTTTCCTCGGTTATATCTGAAAAAGAGGCATATGCCCAGCAGGGAAATATTAGCCTTCAGGTTTTCTACGACGAACTGAGCCCTTACGGCCAGTGGATAGATCACCCAAACTACGGATACATCTGGCTTCCGGATGCAGGAGATGATTTTGTCCCGTATTCCTCAAACGGATACTGGGTTCTCTCTACATACGGATGGACCTGGGTTTCTGAATATGTATGGGGTTGGGCTCCTTTTCACTATGGGAGGTGGGACTATGACAATCGTTATGGGTGGTTCTGGATGCCGGACAATGAATGGGGTCCTGCATGGGTGACATGGAGACGTGCCAATGGCTATTTCGGATGGTCGCCAATGAGACCGGGTATTAGTGTCAGTCTGAGCTTTGGAAGAAAGTACGACAGGGACAGGGATCACTGGATTTTTGTAAGAGACAGGGATCTGCAGAGAAGAGATTTGCACCGTTACCAGGTAAGAAGAAACGAGCACGAGCGTATTATAAGAAACTCGGTAGTAATCAACAGAACTCACAGGGATGGTCAAAGAAGATCTACATATGTATCCGGACCAGACAGGTCTGAGGTGCAAAGGATAATTGGGCAGGCTGTCCGATTTGTCTCAATTCGTGACAATAACAGACCGGGACAAAGTATGTCCAGGGATCAAATTAAGATGTACAGACCAAAAATAAGAGTCAGTACAGACAGAGATCACAGGCCAGTTCCCAAACATGTTTCAAGACCAGAAAATGTAAGACAACATCAGCTTGATAATATTCAGCCTCAGAGGCAGAATAATCAGCAGTATAAAAGATCTGATCCTCCTCAAAGAACAAAAACTGAAAATGAGAAACGATCGGAAGAACATAAGGAACGAAAAAAATAACACTTAAATTAATTCAAAATGAAAACAAAAAAACTATTATCAGCCTTAGTATTACTTATGGTTGCTTTAATAGCGGGGTGCGTTAAAGACGAATTTCCTGAAATAACAGGAGTTTGTCCGGAAGTGGTTTCCACAAGTCCGGTAGACCTGGCTACAGGAGTATCCCCCTCAAAAGTGATTACGGTAACTTTTAATGAACCGATGAATCCGGCTACAATTACAGCCATATCGTTCACAATTCTGGGCCTTTCACCAGTTGCAGGTACAATTACCTACAGCGGGAATACGGCCTCATTTACACCTACTAACCCTCTTGCATCCAACATAACTTATACAGGCAGAATTACAACTGCAGCAAAAGATATGATGGGAAATGCCATTCAGGAAGATTATGTCTGGACATTCAGTACAGATGCGACGCCTGCAGTGACATTAACAAGTCCGTTTACCAACGAAGGAGGAGTTCTCCTGAATAAAGTTATTAGCGCTCAGTTTAGTATGCCTATGGCCCCTGCCACACTTAACGCAACTACCTTTACTTTAAAACTGGGAACAGTTCCGGTTCTGGGTACAGTTTCATATAGTGGTACAACAGTGTTGTTTACACCAACTTCTAACCTGTTACCTGATGTTCAGTACACAGCAACAATAACTACCGGAGCCAAAAGTCTTGCCGGCATGCCTATGGCTGCAGACTATGTGTGGACTTTTTCAACCGGTCAGGTACCTGCAGTTCTCTCAACAGATCCTCTTAACAATGCAACATCAGTTGCCTTCAACAAGATTGTCTCTGCAAAATTCAACATGGCAATGGATCCTTTGAGCCTTATTGGAACAACATTTACAATTAAACAAGGAACAATACCTGTATTGGGAACAGTAACCTATAACGGCACAGATCTGTTCTTTATACCTTCAGGCAATCTTATGCCGGCGACTGAATACACAGCCACTATCAATACAAATGCAAAAAGTTCAGGTGGTATTTCTATGGCCGCAGACTATGTTTGGAAATTCACAACAGCATTGGCAACAGCACCTGCAGTGACCCTTACAAGTCCTGTTAATCTGGCAGTTAATGTGCCTGTTGATAAGATCGTTACAGCAACATTCAGTATGCTTATGGATCCGCTTACATTAAACGGCTCTACAGTTACCTTGTTCAGAGGAACAACCAAGGTTGAGGGTACAATTACCTATAATGGTGATGTTGTATCATTCCTGCCTTCTTCAGATCTTCTGCCTGGTACTGAGTATACAGCGACAATCACTACAGGAGCAAAAAATCTTGCCGGGATAGGTATCGCAGCAAATTATATCTGGAAATTCACAACTGTATCGACAGTTGCTCCGGCCGTAATTTCCACAAACCCACTGAATCTTGCTACAGGAGTAGCTCTCAATAAGATTGTAACTGCAAAATTCAGTATGCTTATGGATCCGCTTACATTAAACGGCTCTACCTTTACACTGTACAGAGGTACAACAAAGGTTGACGGTACAATTACCTATAACGGTGATGATATCTCATTCCTGCCTTTGGTTAATCTTCTTCCGGGTACAGAATACACAGCTACCATTACAACAGGCGCACTTAACCTTGCAGGTGTTGGAATTGCAGCAAATTATATCTGGAAATTCACAACAGAATCTGCAGTTGCCCCTACAATTATTGCTACAAACCCAATAAATCTTACCACAGGTGTAGTTCTAAACAAGGTAGTCACAGCAACATTCAGCGTACCAATGGATCCTTTAACCATTACAGGAACCAGCTTTACTCTTTATAACGGAACAACTCAGGTTAATGGTGCAGTTACATATGCAAATACAGTAGCTTACTTCACCCCATCTGCCGATCTTCTGCCAAATACGGAGTATACAGCCACTGTTTCAAACTCAGTTAAAAATGTAGCGGGAACAGCAATGCTGAATACCCATATATGGAAGTTTACAACAAAAACAGTTGCAGTTGAACCGCTCTTCTCTTCAATATTTGGATCGTTTGGCGGAATATCAGGGATCACGAATCAGGGTATATACACAGTAATCAATAACGGAAGCATTGGCACAACTGCTGCTTCTACACTTGTTACCGGATTCCATGACAGTACAGGAGATAAGTATACAGAAACTCCGCTTAACATTGGTGATGTTAAAGGCCGAATTTACACTGATGCTCCGGCACCTGTAATATTTGCAGCAGGTGGCCCTTATGGTGGTAACGCCACAACAATGGCAATAGCGCAGGAGGGTCTTCTTGCAGCTCGTAATTTCTACAACAGCATTTCGCCTGCAAGCAAACCGGGTGGAATTACCCTTGACAATGCCGAACTTGGTGGAAGAACTCTGGCTCCTGGCATTTATGCCTCAGGAAGTACATACAACATTACAACAGTTGACCTGACTCTTGATGCTCAGGACGATCCTAATGCAGTATGGATTTTCCAGACTGGAAGTGCTCTTACAGTAGGAACTCCTACAGGTGCCCGCAGTGTAATCTTAATAAACGGTGCACAAGCTAAAAATGTGTACTGGTATGTTGGAACAACTGCAGTCATTAACTATGCAGGAGGCGGAACAATGGTAGGAACTATTATCGCCGAACTGGGAGTCACTTTGTCTTCACCTGGAAACAGTACCAATACTACTGTGCAGACAGTACTGAACGGCAGGGCGATATCACTGGTTTCTGCAGTAACAATGGTTAATACAATTATTAATGTGCCCCAATAGGCTTGATTGATCTAAAAGAATAAACAAAATATTAAAAACATGAAAACTAAAATATTTAAAAGCCTTCTGTTAGGAGTTCTTATCCTATCGGGTATTCAAACGCTTCAGGCGCAGGAATACAGGTACACAAGGCCATCATGGTGGTTTGGCGCTGCAGCCGGTGCAAACTTTAACTTCTATCGCGGAACCACGCAAACTCTGAATTCAACATTTGTAACTCCAACAGCATTCCATAACGGATTTGGAGCCGGGCTGTACCTGGGAACAATGCTTGAATACCACGCACCGGAAACTAAGCTGGGATTTATTCTGCAACTCTCTTATGACGGACGTAACGGTAAATTCAATGAAGTTATGTCTCCGTGTAACTGTCCGGCAGACCTGACAACGAATCTTAACTACTTTGCTATTGAACCAAGTCTGAGGCTGGCTCCGTTTCGCGGAAATTTCTATCTCTTTGCGGGACCAAGACTCTCGTATAACTGGAAAAAAGATTTCCTTTATGAACAGGGAATCAATCCAGATATTCCGGAACAGACTCCAAGAGCAGATGTAGAGGGTGAATTCAGCGACATTAACAAACTGCGTTTATCAATGCAGGTTGGTATGGGTATGGATATTCAGCTCTCATCTAAAGACAATCAGGCTCAGACAGTACTCTCTCCATTTGTCAGTTTCTTACCATATTTTGGCCAGAACCCACGTTCTGTAGAATCATGGAACATGACAACTATAAGAGTAGGTGCAGCAATTAAATTTGGACGTGGACGTAAAGCTCCTCGCGAAGAGGTTGTTTATTACGCGCCTCCAACAGTTGTTGTGGTTGAACCAAAAGTTAATTTTCTGGTAACATCCCCAAAAAATGTTCCTGAAAAGAGAAGAGTCAGAGAGACTTTTCCACTTCTTAACTATGTCTTCTTTAACCTTGAATCAACTGAAATCCCAAATCGTTATATTTTACTCAAGAAAGATGAGGTTAAAGATTTCCACGAAGATCAGCTTGATGTAGTAACCCCTAAAGATCTCTCAGGTCGTTCAGGCAGATCTATGGTTGTTTACTATAATGTGCTAAACATTCTGGGAGACAGAATGGTTTCAAATACAGGCACTGACATTGTTCTGGTTGGTTCTTCGGAATTAGGACCGGAAGATGGCAGGCTCATGGCAACTTCAGTTAAAAACTATCTGGTTGATATTTATGGTATCTCTCCATCAAGAATTAAAATTGAAGGAAGATTCAAACCAAAACTTCCATCTGAGCAGCCGGGCGGAACTCTTGAGCTTACTCTTCTTCGTGAAGGTGACCGCAGAGTTTCAATTGAAAGCAGTTCACCGGACCTCATAATGGAGTTCCAGAGCGGACCTTCGTTCCCGCTGAGACCAGTTGAGTTTTATGCAGAGCAGGAGGCACCTTTGGACAGTTATGTTACATTCCATGCAGAAGGAGCTAACCTGGCACTAAAATCATGGAGTGTTGAGGTTATGGACGAGAACGGAAAAGTTCAGTTCTTTGGCCCTTACATTCAGGACAGAGTTAGTGTTCCGGGAAAAGCAATTCTTGGTGACAGACCTAAGGGTAATTTCAGAGTTACAATGATTGGCCAGACCATTTCTGGAAAAACAATTAAAGAGGAAGTTCCTGTGCAGGTTGTCCTTTGGGCTCAGCCGGTAATAGAGGAGGGACTCAGATTCAGCGTTATTTTTGAATTTGGTGAATCAAAGGCTATTCAAATCTATGAAAGGTACCTTGCAGATTTTGTAACACCTAAAATTCCTAAGGGAGCAAAAGTAATGATTCACGGATACACAGATATTATTGGAGATGAGAAGTTCAATCTTGATCTCTCTTTTGCAAGAGCAGATGCTGTAAAAGGAATTATTGAAGATGCACTTGCAAAATCAGGACGAAATGATGTCACTTTTGAAGTCTACGGATTTGGTGAAGATACAAACAGATCTCAGTTTGGGAATAAATATCCCGAAGAGCGCTTCTACAACCGTACTGTTATTATTGACATAATACCTCAGACTCCTGGAATGTAATCTTTATGATTATCACGATAATGTTGCAGGGGCCGGGAAACCGGTCCCTGTTTTTATTACGTCATCGTAGCCTTCTTCTCATGGTTATTCAGACAAATGATGCAGTGGGAATTATGCAACTAATAGTTGCAATTGTATAACACGCAGGCACCGGTTGCTTTCTACATTGCAACATCATAAATTCAATAAATATCTATCATGAAAACAACGGGAATCGTAATTATTATTATCGGGATTCTGCTAACCATTTTTACTGCATTTTCATTTTTCACAAAAGAGAAAGTTGTAGATATCGGGAAGCTGGAAATAACAAGAGACAAGCCTCATAACATCAACTGGTCACCACTTATTGGTATAGCAGTTATCGGGGCAGGAGGAATTATACTCTGGAGATCCGGAAAACGTTCACTCTAGACGAGTTATACAATTTTAAACGAACAAATGAATTCAAATATAAAAAGAGAAATGAAAACAATTAAATTTTCGGGAAAAGTAAAAAGGGTTGCAATTATGTTTGCAATGGCAATTTTCTTATTCCCTGTTGCATCATGTGCACAAAAGGTAAATTTCTTAATCTCAACGGTAACACCGGCGGCAAAGGGTACTGTAAGAGTTAAGTCAGACAGTAACAAGAACTATCGTATCAAAATTCACATTGGAAATCTTGCAGAACCATCAAGACTAAATCCATCAAAAACCGCATATGTGGTTTGGATGGTTTCAGGGGAAAATGCTCCAAAAAATATTGGCCAAATCAAAACCTCTACAGCCTTTCTTTCAACTAAGCTTAAGGCCGATTTTGAATCTGTATCGGTAGAGAAGCCGAACAAAATATTCATAACAGCAGAGAATGACCCTGGTGTGCAATACATGTATTCCGAAGTTATTCTTACAACAAAAAATTTCTAAAATGATAAAATTATCAACGTTCAAACATATTGCTGCAATAGGAATTATTGGGGCAATGATTTTCGCAGGATGCGGAATTACTGTAAGAGAGCAACATGCCAGGCCAAACAGGGGTTATTATCAGCATAACAGCAGACAGTATGACTACAGGATACAGAACAACGAAAGAAGGATAGCAAACCTGAGAAACAGTCAGCACCGCGATGAAGTAATTGTGATTGAAGTGAGACACAATAACATGAAAAAGAAACTTCGTGAATACAAAGGAACAACACGCCATGAATGGGATTCATTTAAAAGAGAGTTCAATCATGATATGAAGGAACTAGATAAGTCACTTAAAGGATTCTCAAAGAGAAACAAAAGGAGATAATGCAAATCAGGAAAGAAGGGATTATAATTGAAAAAACCGATCTCGAGTTTGAAAACGAGGGTGTTTTAAATCCCGCTGCAATCAAAGAGGGAGACAGTGTCCACCTTTTTTACAGAGCTGTAAAAACGGGCAATCATTCTAGCATTGGCTACTGCCGGCTGGATGGCCCGCTTACAGTTGCAGAAAGATATCAGCAGCCGGTAATCTCTCCTGAACTTGATTTTGAAACTCACGGAGCAGAGGATGCCAGGATTGTAAAAATTGATAATCTTTACTATTTAACTTATACAGGTTACGATGGTATAAATGCCAGGGGAGCACTTGCCACCTCTAAGGACCTTAAGACATTTACGAAAAGAGGAACAATTGTTCCTCCAATTACATATTCCGAATTTGTGGGCATTGCCGAGTCTCTTGGTAAGGTTAATAAGAATTACTATCAAAATCATAAGTTTTATTATCAGGAATCTGATCCGGAAAAAAAGATGATGTTATGGGACAAAAATGTTATGTTTTTCCCCAGACGTATTGATGGTAATCTTGTTTTTCTGCACAGGATAAGACCCGGAATCCAGATTGTTTCTGTCAAAAATCTAAATGATCTCACAAAAGAGTTCTGGAAGACCTATTTTCTGACTATGCACGAGCATATTGTAATGGATCCGGTTCATAAACATGAGTCAAACTATATAGGAGGCGGTTGCCCCCCAATAGAGACAGAGGAGGGATGGCTGCTTATCTACCATGGTGTGGAAAAGACAAACAGGGGACTGGTCTATTCTGCATGCGCTGCTCTGCTGGATTTGAATGATCCTTCAAAAGAGATAGCCAGGCTTCCTTATGCACTATTCTCGCCGGAGTATGACTGGGAGTTGCACGGAGAGGTAAATAATGTCGTTTTCCCAACCGGAGCTGTTGTATTTGGTGAAACACTGTTCATATATTACGGAGCTGCGGACGAGAGAATCGCTTGTGTATCCACCCCTTTGAAGCCTTTAATTAATGAGCTTCTTATTAATTCAAACAAATGAAACCCGAAACCCAAATTTTAGTAATTACCTCGTACCCTCCAAGAGTGTGCGGAATAGCTACCTATTCAACGGATCTGATATCTGCCCTCAAAAATAAGTTCGGAAAATCTTTTTCAGTTATTGTATGTGCGCTGGAGAATGAGTTTGAAAAATTCATATACCCGGGGGAGGTTAAATATATTCTTGATACATCATTTTCTGCGGGTTATAAGAGACTGGCAGCGAAAATAAACCGTAATAAGAGTATTAAAATAGTCCTGATTCAGCATGAATTCGGATTTTTTGAGGGGAAAGAAGAGGCATTTACTCAATTCCTTAAGGTTGTCAGCAAACCAAAAGTAATTGTTTTCCATACTGTAATTCCGGGTCCGGATGAAGCCCTGAAAAAACTTGTCTGCAATATGTCAGAGCAAGTGAACTCAATAATTGTAATGACAAAGAGTTCCTCAAAGATATTGAGTGAAGATTATCAAATTGCTGTTGGTAAAATTGAAGTTATTGCACACGGTACTCACCTGGTCCAGCATCTGGACAAAGAGTTTCTAAAAGAAAAGTACAGACTAAAGGATAAAAAGGTTCTTTCAACCTTTGGACTTTTAAGCTCGGGAAAGAGTATTGAAACTACTCTGGATGCCTTGCCTGACATCATTAAAACCAATCCGGAGGTAATATTTCTGATAATAGGGAAGACTCATCCCATGGTCATTATGAGAGAGGGGGAGAGATACAGGTCAATGCTTGAGGAGAGGGTCGAAAAGCTTGGATTGTCTGCACATGTAAGGTATATTAACAACTTTCTGGCATTGCCGGATTTGCTGGAATTTCTGCAGCTGACAGATATCTATCTGTTTACTTCAAATAATCCTAATCAGGCTGTAAGCGGAACATTTGTCTATGCTATGAGCTGTGCCTGCCCAATAGTCTCAACTCCCATTCCACATGCCACTGAGGTCTTGACAAATGACACGGGAGTTATTTTCAATTTCATGGATTCACCCCAGCTTGCAAAAGAGGTAGTCAGGCTCTTCAGCGACGAACCGCTGAGAAAAAGTATCAGCCTTAATACATTGCAAAAAATAGTAGCCACTGCCTGGGAGAACTCAGCAATTTCTCATGCGATGCTCCTGGAGAAAATTGCCGGCGGAGAGATGACAATGTATTACAATCTGCCTGAAATTAATCTGACTCATATCAAAAAGCTGACAACAGATTTTGGCATGATTCAGTTTTCGAAGATTAATCAGCCTGATATTGAATCTGGTTATACGCTTGACGATAATTCGCGGGCGTTGATTGCTATGTGCAAACATTATGAGCTCACCTCAGATGAGAGTGATCTGCCATTAATTGAGCTATATCTGAGTTTCCTGAGGCATTGCCTTACCAGGGACGGATCGTTTCTTAATTATGTAAATTCCGGCAGACACTTTACCGGCCAGAATGAAAACAATCTTGATGATGCAAACGGAAGAGCGATATGGGCTTTGGGATATGTAATGTCAAATTCATCAATACTTCCTTCAAAACTGACTGCAAATGCAAGGTCCATTTTTAATAAGGCGTTTCACCATCTTAATGCAATTAACTCAACAAGGGCTATTGCTTTTGTAATTAAGGGGCTGTGCTTTTATCAAGGTGCTGTCCCGCGGGCAGAAAACCTGGAGCTTATTTCGACCCTTGCCAACAGACTTGCATCTATGTACAAACACGAGGCAACAAAGAACTGGGAGTGGTTTGAAAGCTATCTTACATATGCAAACAGCGTGATCTCTGAATCTATGTTAATGGCATGGTCAATTACAGGAGACGATAAATACAGAGATATTGCCATAAAATCATTTGATTTTCTTTTGTCAAAAATATTCAACCAGAACGGAATTGAGGTTATTTCTAACAAAAGCCGCCTGAACAGAGGTGATAAGCAGAGCGAGTTTGGAGAACAACCCATAGATGTTGCCTATACAATTCTTGCACTTGGCAAATTCTATGAGTTGATTAAGGAGGATGAATACCTGAAGAAGATGATTATTGCCTTTGATTGGTTCCTCGGAAAGAACAGGCTAATGCAAATAGTATATAACCCTTGTACGGGAGGCTGTTATGATGGCCTTGAAGAGAATAATGTCAATCTCAATCAGGGTGCAGAGTCAACTGTCAGTTACCTTATGGCCAGACTTGCTGTCGATAAGTATAAAAAGAGGGAGCTGACAAGCTAGATTCACTACTCTCCGGATAATGAATCATAGCTCTTAATCTCTTCCAGGTCTGTCATCAGCTCGTTGATGTTTTTCCAGTGGTTCATGAAGGTTCTTATTCCTATGACCAGTCCCAGTGCGGCTCCGGCAATCATTCCAATCCAGAGCTCTTTTACCATCATATCTCTTTGAAAATATATCAGCAGTGCGAATACAGGGATGAGCATAATCATTCCGGCAATAAGACGTCCTTTGGTGAGTAGCTTATATTTTGTTACCCGGGAGAGCAGCTCAATTGTTGAGCATCTGTCGAATTTTATTTGTTGCAGAATTATTAATTTATACCCCTGCCATATTGCAGCCAGAATAAATACTGCAATACATACTATTATGCTCTCGTTTTTAATGAGAGTACTTTCGTTCAGTGTCAGTGCCACTCCAAGAAATCCTGTGTACAACACAGAGATCACAAAGAATATCATTTCATATTTTTCAAGTTTACCTGCAGATGATTTCGCATTGCGACGCAGCATGTTCATAGTTACCTTTCTGTTGAAGATTTCGGCCTTTTCCATTTTTACTGATAGCTCCTTCCAGCTTGTTTTTAATTGTTCCAGTTCCATAATCGTAATTAATTTTGGGACATCATTTTTAATTTCTCTTTGATTCTGAAAAGCTTAACAGCAACATTAGATTTGGAAATCCCTACAATCTGAGATATCTCATCGTGTGATTTCTCCTCAATGTAAAGCAGAATAATCGCCTTTTCAATCTTCTCAAGCTTGTTTATGAGAGCGTAAAGTTCCCTGATTTTTGACAAGTCATACTCCTCTGCAATCATTTCAATGTTCCGGGTAAGCGGAATGGACTGAGGACCCGACTTGCTTTTTCTCAGAGAGCTTATACATGTATTCAGAGCAATCCTGTAAATCCATGTCTGAACCTTGCAATCTCCGCGGAACTTTGGCCAGGAGTTCCACAGATTAATAATTACTTCCTGAAACAGATCATCCTGAGTATGAAGGGTGTTCGAGTAGATAAAACTTACCTTATAAATGATGTTTTTATTATCATCCAGCAAGTCAAGAAATTCTTGTTTCCTAAGGCGGTCCGGATTTTTACTGCTCATGTTGTTTTGCTTTTCACCCATATTAGTCGCAGACGGAGGCTGAATATTACAATGATTTGCGAAATTAATGCTCTTTATGCTGGAATCAAACTCTGCCAGAGTTTTTACGAACTTGCAGAATATCAAGATATAGCAATTTTATAATGCCGAAAAATCACCTTCTTGATATATTGTAAATGCATAATATTCAAGAACATGCTAAAAACTCTGGCAGAGTTTTTTCACGCCTTACAAATAACTAAACAATACGAATATCGCTGAGACAACTATAAAGTAGCCGACATCAATTGAAGCCAGGGTTATGTAGCGGTTCCAGCTTGCAATCTGGAATTTCAGCATCGATTTGGTCCAGCCGGCGAAGGCGATGCAAACGATTACAGAGAGCCAGACTGAGATTGGGGTAAGAATAAAATACATCAGACCTATTAGAGCAGTACCAATAAGCTGAAATAACATCTCCCACGGGAAACGGTTTTTGCAGGTGCATTTTTCACCCTTTGAGATGTTTGCTCCGCAAAGACATTCATAATTTACTACCTTGACCCACTGTTTTCCAAAGAGGAGAGTGTACCAGATTGCTCCGGCTCCAAAGGCAACCAGTACTGCAATTGCGTACCACAGCCAGGAAATTTCCGAAAATGTGCCTTCTGCAACAAAAAATGTTTCCATAATAATTTAATTAGGTTGGTTTATACACAAATCAGAGGGCTGGAATTGTAAACCTGAAGCTCGTTCCGTGCCCCGGATTGCTTTCAAATGATATCTCTCCGCCAAGGAGATCAATATATGCCTTCGAGAGGTAGAGCCCTACTCCTGAACCTTCGTAGTTTCTTGAGAGACGCTCGCTTCCCTGCCTGAATTTCTCAAAAATGTATGGTTTTTGTTCGGGCATGATTCCGGAACCGGTGTCATTAATTGTGAATTCAATTATACTTCCGGCTTTTCTGCATAGTACATTAATGCTGCCTTTCTCGGTGAATTTCAGAGAATTTTCAATAAGGTTGTACAATACTGCCAGGACTTTGTCATAATCACTCTTCACAACAGCCTCTTCCTTTTTCAGTTCAGATATTACATGAAATACAATATGTTTGCTGCTTGCCTGCAGGTGGAAGTATTTATAGAGATAATCGAGCAGTTCATTTATGTTTATCTGAGAATAGTTAACCTCAATAAGTCCGCTGTCAATAATTGAAATATTTACTATGTTGTTTATTGTTGAGAGCATTCTGTTGCCGCAGGCTTCAATTATCTGCAGGTATTCATTCTTCTCTTCATTGGTGAGCTCTTCACTCTGAAGGATTTCAGAAAATCCGAGTATGCCGTTGAGCGGTGTTCTTATTTCGTGGCTTATGTTTGCCAGGAAGGCAGATTTGAGTTTATCACTCATGACCGCTTTGTTCCGGGCATCAAGTGTCTCCTTTTCCATATGTATTTTCTCAGTGATATCCTCAGAGAAAATAACTATTCCACCAATTTTACCATCTGAGTATGTCCATGGTCTAACCTCCCATCTAACGTAGTGAACCTTGCCGCTTGCTCTTACAAATTCATCAACATCATTTGTAAGAACCTCTCCGTTCATTGCCCGCCGGTGAATTTCCCTCCAGTGGCTGCTTATTTCGGGAAAGATGTCGTAATGGCACATTCCTGCAAGATTATTATACGGAAGAGAGAAGTTCCCAATCCATCTTTTACTGCATGTTATATAGCACATGTTTTTGTCAAACATGGCAAGACTCGCCGGCGCATTCTCTATGAAAAGTTTAAGAACCGCTTCATTATCCTTAAGTGCATTTTCGGCAGCCAGCTTTTCCGTTATATCATTTATCCTGACGTGCCTGGCCCTTCTGTTATTGAAAATAAGAGCGTGGGATACAATCTCAACAAAGATTGTGTCGCCGTTCTTTTTAATATGTCTCCAGATTCCTGCGTTGTTGTATGTATTTCTTGTTTCCTCTACATCTTTATGGAGCCTTTCAATATCTTCCCGAGGTCTGATATCTGCCAGGGACATTGATAGAAATTCCTCTTTTGAATAGCCGTAATGCATTATGGCAGCACTGTTTACATCAAGAA
>PHDT01000022.1 GCA_002842695.1 Bacteroidetes bacterium HGW-Bacteroidetes-10
CTTCAAGTGTCATCATAAATCGAGTCATTCTTGGATCTGTAATAGTTATTTCCTTCCCGGATTTAATTTGATCAATCCATAATGGGATTACCGATCCGCGACTGGCCATCACATTACCATATCTTGTACAGCAGATAGTCGTGGAAGCATTAGGTCCCAAAGCGCGTCCTTTTGCTATTGCTACCTTTTCCATCATTGCTTTGCTTATCCCCATTGCATTTATGGGGTAGGCAGCTTTATCTGTACTTAGTATTACAACATTCGTAACTCCATGTTCAATTGCTGAGTCGATAACATTTTCTGTTCCAAAAACATTTGTTCTTACTGCCTGTATTGGGAAGAATTCGCATGAAGGAACCTGTTTTAATGCTGCTGCATGAAAAACATAGTCTACACCGGTCATTACTCCGTCAATTGATCTCTTATCTCTAACGTCTCCAATGTAAAATTTTACCTTTGGATTCTGAATTTCATGACGCATATCGTCCTGTTTTTTCTCATCTCGAGAGAATATGCGTATTTCTTTAAAAGTATCATCATTTATGAAGCGACGTAGAACAGCGTTTCCGAAAGAACCTGTTCCCCCGGTGATTAGAAGGATTTTGTTTTTAAACATGAAAACTTTATTAACTATTATAAAATAAAATCATTATTTAAGTAACTTTTTTATCTATTATCTTTCAATTATTTAAATAAGAAAGTTATTTTGTTGTCTTTTCTCTTAAAATTCTATCATATAAACTAATATATTCAAGATATCGATTATTCTTATTATAAAGATTCTCCGCTCTTTCCCTACAAGCAATAGAATAACTATTTTTCCCTTTTAATTTAACAATATTTATTGTACTTACCAGACCTTGAATGTCACCTTTTTCTACAACAAAACCTGTTTCGGGTGATAGAGATTCAAAACTACCTCCCGTTTTATAAGTAGTAACCGGGGTTCCACATGCTAATGATTCTAAATTTGTCGTGGGGAAATTATCTTCCCATGTGGGATTCAGAAAAATATCTGCACAGGAATAAAATTCAGCCAATTCTTGAATATTATTTGTTTTTGAGATTCCAATGATGTTTTCTGGCAATAACTTCATTTGTTTCATTGTTAAACCAACTAATATTATTTTAAAATTAAAATCAAGATGTTTACTTAATTCAATAAAATCATATAAACCTTTACGTTTACTCCATGGGTTAGCAACCCCTAGGATAACAAATTTCCCTTTTAAATTAAATTTTTCAGAAAGATGGATACAATTTCTCTGTTTAAATACAGATAAATCAATACCATTATTTATTACTTGAATTGGATATTTACTTAAAAAAGATTGTTTTACAATATTTCCAAGCCAGTTAGAAACTGTCACTATGGTCATATTTTCTATTGAATTAAATAAATATTTCTTTAATTCATGATTCTTTTTTGACCTGTCAACAAATAAACTTTGTGGATAACTTTCAATTTGTGGGCACTTAAAACATGATGATTTCCACTTTTCACAGCATATATAATCAAAATGAGCACAGTGCCCTGTCATAGGCCAGCAATCATGAAAAGTCCATATAATTGGTATGTTTGAAGTTGCTAAAAAACTAAATAATAATTCAATGTTTATGTAATATCCATGGATATTATGTAGTTGGATAATATCTGGCTTAACACTTTTTATTTGTTTTATTAAGTCTAAAGTAGCAATATAAGATCCAAGGGCATGCTGGTCAAGAAGACGAGTACGTACAACATGTATATATATATCAATATCAGTTCCAATTTTAATTAGATTCGATTGACTCTTTCCGGCACCCCTTCCGTAAGCTATATAACTTGTCCACCCATTATTTATGGCGGATTTTCCAATATCTTCAGCAATTCGACCAGTGGAACCAGAATTAACGACAATATTTATTTGAAGAAGGGTTTTCATTTATTTTTTCGTGACCTCATTAAATAAATTAGTCCATTGCCCAATTATATTTGAGATATCATATTTTTTTGATAATTCAACTGCATTTATCGACATTGTTAATCTTAACTTCTGTTTTTCAATGAGTAAGCAAATTTTGTCAGCTAATTCTTGTGTATCATTAGGACTGACCAGAAATCCATTTTCGCCATCTTTAATTAATTCACTTGGACCCCATTGACAATCAAACGAAACAACAGGTAACCCGCAGGACATAGCTTCTAAAATAACCATCCCAAATCCTTCATATCGAGAACTCATTACGTATATTGAGCTATTAAGATACTCGTTTTCAATGACATGCGACAATCCTTTCAATATAACTTGATTATGAAGATTATTTAAATTTATCTTATTACGCAGCATCTCTTCCCATTCTCCTTGTCCAAATATATTTAATACCCAATCCGAATGTTTCTCAGCAACTACCTTCCATGCATCAATGAGCATATCAAACCCTTTTTGAGCATCTAATCTACCAACCGATATTACCGTTTTATTTTGGACTGTAGATCTATAAAAAGGATTTAGAGGATTGGGATTTGGAATTCTCACAATATTTTTATGCGTTTTCTTCCATTGGATCTCGTCCTGATGTGTTAAAACAACTAGTTTATCCAATTGCTTTGTCGATCTTTTTAATTGTAATGTACGAATGTCCCCTATAACAGACCATATTTTTCCTTTATAATTAGATGTTAAAAATTGTTTTCTGTAATTCAATGAAAAATGGATCTCAACAATTTTTGGAACTTCTGATTTTAGCTTGGCAAAAAACTCAATTTCTTTGCCACCCAATGAAACACAAATATCAGGTTTGATTGCTTTAATTTTATCTTCTGCTATTTTTTTGTATTTCTGTAGCTTATAGTAATGTAAAAAAGTTCTTTTTAATAATCCCGCTCCGGAATCCGCGTTAAAATTTAAACCAATATCTATTAATTTTATATTCTCAGATAATTTATAAAAACAAGGCCTCTGCATTTGTTCTGTCGTAACAATTGTAATTTCATAATTGAGATTATCTGCAAAATAATTGATTTTCTGAGTTAATACCCTTTCCATACCCCCGGGATTATATAAAGAAGGAATAAAGTATAATAGTTTCATTATTTTAAAATTTTGAGATATGCTGCAACCTGTTCTTTGTCACGTTGTTCAAAGTCATATGCTAATACGTTTTTGTAGTAAGATAAATAATTTTGTTCAATATCGTTTATTGCTTTATCCAATCCATTAATTTCATCTAATCGATAAACTACCCCCGTTTTTGGATTTATAACCATTTCATACTGACAGCCGACTGCATCACTAATTATAACTGGAAGACCATAAAACAAAGCCTCTTCAACGACAAGACCCCATGGTTCTGAAAATGAAGGTAGAACAAATACATCATGATTTGTGTATATTTTCCACAGGTCAGCATTTGGAACAAATCCCATAAATTTGATGTTGGTCTTAGCAATTGCTTTTAATTCTACCTCTTTGTTTCCATTTCCAACGATTGTTAAATTTCTTCCATTTTTATTAAAGGTCTCGATTAAGTTGACAATATTTTTTTTATCAATTAAACGCCCCACATAAATATACTTTAATGGTTCATTCTTGATAGCTGATCTGTTTTGTATATTTTGCTTGTTAAAAATACCAACACCATTAGTATATATATATCTGCCTTTAAAGTTTAATGATCTAAAAATATCTGCCTGGAGCTTGCCTGAAGGTAAAACAGTAGAAATTCTTGTTAAAAGTATCCTCTTTATAAAACCTATAATACCTTTAACCCGGCTTTCAATAATTGATGACTCTACTTGAATGCAATTTTTCTTTGGGTTTGTTAAAAACAATAAAAGCTTTAACTCAAATAGGTCAAAACCTCCATAAATAATAAAATTATAATTAGTTTTAAACAAAACATCTAGTAAATGTAATAATACGGCAAATCTATTTCTTTTTTCAATAAAATTTTGCGTTATTAAGCTGAAAGAAAATCCTATTTGCTCTTGGAATTTGTCGTCAATAACTACTTGCTTGCTAAGCCCAACAAATACAACATGAATCCTACAGTTTTTGCTAATTTCATTATATAAGTTTATTTTATAAAAAGAAGGACAATTATTGATAATGAGAAGATCAACTTTTTTCATTATGGGATATTAGATTACGTTGAATGACTACTTTAATTCATTTCTTCTAAAATTTAGATAAATTCCTTTCAAGTTGCGCCTTAAAAAGAATAATACTGAGTAACTAAGTTCCATAAAATAAGGGTTTGTATACTTATAAAGCAGCATAAATATTTTATCATATTTATTGTTCGGGATATATGTACTCATTAATGTTTGAAATTCTTTATTATTGAAAATATTTGCCGAAATAATATGTAACCTCTCTCTTCTGGTCAGTGGTGAGTTCGTTTTATATAAGTTTCTAACAATAGCCGCTCCTATATCAATGGTTAATCGCTCTAAAAAAGTTGAATACTCTTTTCCAATCATTTTGAAGTGATTAAAAAAATCTATAAAAGCTAATTTTCTTTTTTCTTCAATCTTTAACAAGTTGTTTTGATATTTTGAAAGGATAGTCGTCTCATCTCTTCTTAAATAATGATAATATGCGTGATTTAATATAATAAGTGAATGTGCTTCAGTAAATGCTAATAGATTAAAAAATAAATCTTCAGCTGGCATTGCATCTTCTATAAATTCCAAACTAATGTTTTTCAAAAATGAATGTCTATATATTTTATTCCAAGCATAATTTGATAATTTAGCCCTATAAAGATCAAAGAATATCTTACCTATTTCGCCATTTTCTTGTGTTACTATTCGTGTACTAACGTTGTTAATTACAGTACGGTTCTCCAGCGTATATTCAACATAGACGCCTGCAACAACAATATCAGCTTCAATGGTCCTAGCTTCTGTATACATATCTTCAAGCATTGTTGGCTCAACATAATCGTCTGAATCAATAAATGAGATATATCTACCACAAGCAATTGACATTCCTGTATTTCTTGCAGAACTAAGACCTTGATTGAGTTTATGTATTACACTGATTCGTTTATCTTGTTTAGAAAACTCATCGGCAATTTCGCCAGACCTATCATGTGATCCATCATCCACAAGAATAATTTCAATGTTGCTTAATGTTTGACATTGGATGCTTTTTATGCATGCTGTTAAGTGTTTCTCTACATTATAAATTGGCACAATAACGGAAACACAAGGTAAATCTTCAATATCTGATCGATTAATTATCATTTTAACGATTCTCCTGATTAGTTTTAAGCCCAGACAAACGTGTTAAAAACTTCGCTCTAACTTTAAGTTCATCATGATTTTTTGCTGCAACTTCAATACCTTTACTGACTAGAGCACTGCAATATTTTTTATTTTCGAGTAAAAACAGAATTGCCTTTGCTAATTTATCAGAACCTTTTTCTTGAACAATGTGTGCCCAGCCCTCTTCCATTGCATATTTTACTGTTCCAGTAATAGAAGGTGCATATACAAGAATTGGTTTCTCACTCATCATGTATAAATGTGCTTTTGTCGAAATTGATAAACTAATACTTCTAGCTTGCTCAGAATCAAAACTCTCCGGCAAAAATAAAATGTCTGCACCTTTTAGATAAGAGGGTAGCTCTTCATGAGTAGGATTAGGAAGTATTTGGATATTATTACATTTTTGCAATTCGCCAACTGCTTCCGGAGGTATTGTAATTGCAAAAACAGTTACCAAAATGTCAAAGCCTTTATTCACAAGCATATTTACAGCTTTACTTAAATCAATTATTGTTGTCCAACGATCTGAACCAAGATTGCCGGTATAAATAATCGAAAAAGCAGAGTTTTTAACTAATCTACGTTCATCAACTTCTTTGAACCGTTTTAGATTATCACACATCATTAGCGGTTCAAAATTAGCTCCATACTTAGCCATATATTCCTTAGCCATAGGTATTCCGTTAGCTAATCTTATGGAGGATCTATTAAAAAGTTCTTTAACAGCTTTTTGAACGATTGGACGTATAAGAGTTGAAAATGGTGTGTTTTTATAAAGATTTGACGGCCAATCATCCCCAGTTTGAAAACAAATGGGTACATTTATTTTTTTATTAAGCATAACAGGAATCCAAGAAAATGTCAAACTATAACCCTGACAATAAATAATATGCGGTTCAAAATCTCGAACAAAGTTTACTAGTTCTTTTGAAAGTTTAGGTTTAAATATCAACTCCCAAAAACCAGAAATTATTACCCATTCACTAATTCTATTTTTAAATAAAGACCAATAACTTAGTTTTTTCAATTGAGAGAAATTTTCAGTCAATGTTATAGTATAACTGCTTTGTCCTATAGATGAGCCTTTTAATTTTAAGAATATGTTACCAAATCTTCTTTCTTTTGGCCCAAGTTTAAAATTATAACCACTATAACTAAATTCTCCAACTTCGCCACCAGAATATATTTGTGCCAGGTTCTCTTTTGGCCAATCAGCAAACCACCCTCTTATCGAAACTCCATGTTGATCATAAGTGTTAATACGGCTATTATAAATTATTAAAACCCTTGGAAAGTCAATAATCTTATTCATGTATAGCAAATTATTTTCTGTAAAGTTATTTAAGATCAAGAACTAAGTTTTGGGCCCATTTTACATACTCATCAATGCCGGATTCTAAATCAGTTTTGGGTATATAATTGATTTTTTGACGAGCTAATGAAATATCTGCTAAGCTATGTCGAACGTCACCAGCTCTCTCTGGTCCATATTCAACTCTGACCAGATTATTGTTTCCTTTAGTTATCAAATTGACAAGGCTATTTATGGTAACACTTGTTCCACTGGCAATATTATAAGCACCACTGACTCCAATGGAATCAGCAGCATTAATATTGGCCAGAACAACATCATCTACATGAACGAAATCGCGCGTTTGTTCACCATCACCAAATATAATAAGTGGTTCGTTTCGGAGCATGCGAAATACAAATATTGGTATTACATTTCCATAGGCATCAAAACGTTGATTAGGACCATATACATTAAAATATCTTAGGCATACTGCTTCTATATCATACAACTTAGCATATGATAGACATAATTTTTCTTCACATAATTTTGTACAACCATATGGTGAATCGGGTTCAATCGGATGATCTTCTTTTATAGGCATCGTTTTTAATTCTCCAAATATTCCTGCTGAGGAGGAGGTTACAATTTTACGAACACCTTCTTTACGAGCAGCCTCTAATACATTTATAGTTCCTAATACATTGATCTCTGCATCGGTGATAGGATTATCAATAGACCTTTTATTACCAACTGAAGCTGCTAGATGGAATACTACTTCAGCACCCCGCATAGCCAATTCTACTGCTGCTTTATCTCTTACATCTCCTTCAACAATATGAACCTGTTGAAATGGATCGAGATTGCTTCGATATCCTGAAAAAAAATTGTCCAGAATAGTTACGGAATTCTCTTCTTTAAGCAATTGTTTGACCAGATTCGATCCGATAAAGCCAGCACCGCCAGTTACTAGTATTTTTGTATTTTTCATTTAACCAGATTTTTTAAGTGACTATATGTTTCTAAAGCACAACGTTCCCATGAGTAATGAACTGCATATTGGTAAGCTCGTTCACCCAAAGTTTCACGAAGGTTTCTATCTAAAATTATTTTCTTTAATGCATCCGCAATACTATCAGGTATTTCCGGATCGAAATATATTCCTGAATCTTTTAAAATTTCAGATAGCCCTGTTCGATTCGAACATACAATTGGCAATCTGGATCCCATTGCTTCCAGAATTGTTATTCCAAACGTTTCACAAGACGATGCAAAAATAAATATGTCAGCAGAATTATACTCTTTCATTAATTTCTCATATTCCATGTGTCCAAATAAATAAACTGAATCAGAAAGATTTTCTGATTTAATGAGGGCTTTAACAAGAGCGTGTGTTTCAGGATTACCTTCGCCAATGAGGTTAAGTTGTACATCAACCCCAATTGTCTCTTTTAAAATTTTAACTGCTTTAATTACTTCTATTTGATGTTTGTAAATATATATAGGAGATACATATAACAATTTAACCTTATTTCCAATTTCATATGAACGCTTATAATGCTGAAGAAAAACAGGATCTAATCCATGACTTATTACTATGCTGTCTTTTATGTTCTTAACTACCTCTGAAACAGTTTTTTGAGAATAATCCGACAAGAATATTACTGAATTGCTTTTAATTAAGGAGCGGGTTTGATTTTTTCGGTAATTTTCAAAAAAAGCCTTTTCTTCTTTGTTTACAATCAATGCTAATTCCCTTGGATCAAACAATAGTAAGTTATGACAAGTTGAAATTGTACATGCTTTTCTTAAATAAACCCTAAGTTGACCAGACGGATAAAATTCAACATCAGGTTTTATTTTCTTAACTAAACGAGGGTATAACCAAAGATACCATAAGTATCTCTTTAATCTGCTCTTACTTATCATCCATGGATGGGTAATAACATGTATTTCTTGATCAATAGGTTTTAGTTTTTCATAAAAGGGCAAAGATATTACTAAATAAATTTCAATATCCTTTGGGATAGCTTTACTACTTAGCAAGCCTTTACAGTAGCGAATATATCCACCGCTCCCTCCAATATCTCCATATATTAATAAACGCATTTTGTTCAATTTAATATTTTTATTCCAATCCGAACGGACTCAATATATTGATTCAACAATGAAATAATCCTCCTGAAAATTCTTTTAAAAATCACAACTAACAAAGATGTTCGTTAAAGAATGATTGAGATAGTTTCCTCAATTTACTAATTTCAGCATCAACAAACGTCCAGTTAATTGATGTATTTAAAAGTTTGGTCGTTATGTCCTCGTCAAAACTGGTTATAATTCTATCATTCAAATTAAGTTTTCGCAGCAATGTATAGAACCTGTCGTTCATATTGCTAGTATCCTCGCTTGATAATAAAACGATAAAAGGTTTATGGAAAATAATTGAAAAAACCGCTCCATGAAAGGAATTTGTAAGAACTAATGATGCATTCTTAACACCGGAAATCCATTCTTCAATAGAATACGGTTTTAATATTCCATCAGGTGCATATATTTCATAAGTTTTTTTTATAAAACTTTCTAAAGCAAAAATCTCCTTATTTTCTCCACGCAAAAAATAACTAAAAACTCCAGCTATACTTGCATTATCCACTCCATTGTATATAGGGAAATAATCTGAAGAAGAAAGTAATAATGTCGGATCCGGCAATATGATCGGATCCATAAATCCTAAATCTTTAACAATTGATATTCCGCTATTTTCGCGCACGCTTATAGCGGAGAAATTCTTCATATGTTCCTTTGCAATAATCCCTGCTTCTAGAGGATATTGCTCACAACCAAAACTCACAGCATAAGCGATCTTCTTAATCCCAAAATCGCCGAAATCTAGAAAATATGCGGACGTAGGTCCACCTTCACCTTTTGTTGTAAAAAAGGAATTCCATATCTGATCGCTACCGCATATATATACATCAAATTTTGGGGGATTTTTTTGCAATTCAATTATTGACTCATAAAGAATCGTTTCTTTTAAATAATTCTTTCTAAAAACTTTAATTTTTTTTTCTTTAATAATATTATCTAAATATTCAATAAAAATATGTTTAAAACTGGAGGCTACCGACCCCCTCCCTTTAAAATTATTTTTTAGTAAGGCTAGTAACCAGATAAATCGTTTAGGTGCAAAATAGCCGATTAATAAATTATTGTAACGTTTAGGTTTATAATTAATTATAAATACCTCGTGGCCATTTTTTTCAAGATAATTTTGTAGGGCATAAGCCTGCAAAACGCCGCCATAATTTGTACCCCAGTGAAATGTAATTATACCAATTTTCATATCTCTGTCGATTAAAATATTGATTTGTGGAATACCTGCTGAAATTGCATACTAAGGTTGAGTATGTAAACAATAATAAGAGATGGTTGACCTCTCTTGAAGAATTTTCTGTTACTTTGTTTTTGAAGTGATTAAAGTAACATTGCTAAATTTAAATTAGCAAGAAAATTTCGTTAATATTTGTGCTCTAAAAGAGAAGAATATACGTTCAACTATTGACAATTTTCAGAATTTCCTCATTATCCCTTCTGATTGACAATGTTGTTTTAAACTCATTTTTGGGGATACCAATGGGCACAAGACAAATTACCTTTTCTGAATCAGATAAACCAAGCTCCTTCTGTATTTCTCTATCTTGCTGGTAATTAAACCCCCAATGTGCCGGGCATGCCCCAATTTTATAGTAATGCAGTGCATACAATAAGTTCATCAGGAATACCCCCCCATCAATATATAATTGATTCCTTTCTCCAACGGTATAAAAATAATTGCGATCCGAAACAACTATTAATAATTGATTAATGTCATCTGAATAGCCTTTTAAGCCTTGCTGTAATGAAAGAATGCGGCTAATTATTTCTTTTTTCTCTGCATAATATACTTTTATAGTCTGCCTGTTGCATACAGAGGGAGCTGTTTTAGCTATTTGAATAACTTTATTAATTGTTTCAAAAGAAACTAATTCACCGGTGAAATTACGTACACTTCCTCTAGATTTTGAGAATTCAAAGAAATCACTTTTACTATGCTCGAAAAATTCAGTGTGATTGTGTTCTTTAACAATATCAAAATCAATAGTTAACAGACTTTTAAAAAAAACATAATCATTGCTGCTATAATAATCCGAAATATCGATACCTTCTTTTTGATGCTTCTCATAATATTTACAAATTGCCATATATGCTGCTAAAATTTGAGTCCTCTTTTGATTTTCAATTACTTCCTTATTTTTAAGTAATTCAATTAGTCCGATTATTCCTTTTTCACCAAAACGGTATCTAAATTTTTCATGCAAAAATCCTTTTTCGATTCCATGATAATGTAAGATAATTTTAGATTCAATTTTATTGAATGTGTTTTGTTTAAATACCATTGAATGTTTAAAAAACATCATTGCGTCAATATAAGTATTAATTATCAATAACTTAAATAACGATATTGACTCGAACAACTTCTCCCCAATAATTTTACGAATAAGCAATTTTATAATTCTCATGATTTGTGTTGAATTATTTTTTTAGAAAATACCCTATTAAAAGTCTTTTGAAGAGTTAAAAAAAGATATTCTTTTTCGGTTTTATTTAAACCAATAAAATAGATTGAACAAAGAGTGCACGTTATTGATGACAAACCAACTAAAACGAATCTAAAAGAAGATTCTACCATTATAATACGAAAGGTTAAGGGAATAAATATCGCAATTGAACAAACAATAATAATCTTGGATACAACAACTTTAAGAAAATAAACAATATTAATATGCACAAGGTTACGTAATATTATTAATCTTGCATAAGTTGCGATAATTGAAATTAAGATACTAATATAAAATGTAGACTCTGCAGGAAATCCAAGTTTAAAAAACAAATAGGATAAAGGAAGAATCAATAACAATAATCCTCCAACAACACCCTGGTAGAGTTTGATTTTTCCAGAAGCCTGGGCAGCTGTCATCAATGGCCCTGAAATACTATCGATTAAAATATTTACAATTACTAATTGCGTAAATATTACAGTATATTCCGGGACAATTTTAAGCCATAGTTTAAGGATAATTTCCGTTTCAATTATTATAGGTAAAGACAAAGCAAATAGCAAAAAAAATGAATATTTTGCACCTTGAAAAAGCAGCTGGTGCATATACTTAATATCATCCGAAGCATAAGACTTTATAATTTGGGGGTTCATGGCCATTTGGAAATTTGACACAAAACTGTTAATTGCACCCTGAACCTGATAGGCAATACCTCTTGCGGCGTTAATTGCCGGCCCAAAAAATATATTTAGCAGAACATTGACACCCTGGCTATATAATACACCAGCAGCACTGCCCCAAAGGCTCCAACCTGCGTAACTAATTAATGTTATGAATAAGGGTTTGTCCCAAAATAACCTGAATTTGCTTTCAGGGAAATTCCGGTTACAATAAATACTATAAATAAAGCGAATTATTAATGAGACAACAAAAACCAAAACTGCGTATAATTTGAGCTTATCAAACCCAAACCAAAGGAGCATAAATACAATTAGTAATTTCAGGCTTACCTCCACAATACTAACCCATGCAAATACATTCATACGTTCATGTGCTATAATAACAGAATTGTAGGGCACACTAATAACGCCTACTATAAATGCTATTACTGAAAAGTGATATACCCAATTTGCCGCTGAAAGTCTTTCTGGAGGTATAGTCAAATGAACATTCACAAACCACAATCCAACTGATTCTGCAAGTATTAGTATGATTACACCAATGAAAATGTGTATGCTAACACTCATACTAAATACCCTGGCAAATTGAAAGGAATCATTTCTGCCAATCTCAAATGACAAAAATCGCTGAGTTGCAGAAGACATACTACTGTTTAAAAAACCAAGCATAGAAACGAAACCACCAACTACATTATAAATACCAAAATCTTGAACTCCCAAAGTATTAAGCACAATCCGGGAAGTATAAAGTGAAACTGCCAAACTGAGCAGCATCCGCATATACAACATGACAGTGTTTTTAGCAATGCGTTTGTTTTTTTCTGTGGACATTTAATTTATATTAATCTTCCTTTCCCTCCAACAACAGCATATCTCTTTTCTTGCAACGAATAGGCAATAAGTGGAATAACTAAACAAATTGTAAATATACTTGGGCTTGGATTAACAAAAGCTAAAATAATGCTGTTCAATAAACTCCAAATCATATATCCATAATATTTTTCGCTTTTGAATGGCTCATATAAATACCTATAGATTTGTCGATAAAGTAAAATTATGGCTAAAATTCCAAAAACGCCATACATTGCAAAAGTATCCAGTATAAAAGAATGCTTACCTACTTCTCCATTTCTAAGGTATACTCCAAATAATGGCGATTTAATAAAAGCATTATAACTCATTTCGTATCTTGCTATTCTTTCAGTCAATTCAGCGGCATCACTACCATAACCATAAATCGAATCTCCTGTAGCCCTTAACCTTACTGCTACCGTTTTGCTTTCATTATTATCTGCTATCATGTATAAAACATCGCCAATAATAGGCCTTAAAAATGAAGCAAAAATCAAAAAACCGAAAATATAAATAGCAAACTTTTTAAATGAATAATTATTTACAATAACAAATGATAACGATGATATTATTAATAAAATAAGAGCAGTTGTAAATTGAGAGAGATAAACATAATATGATAATATCATTATCATGATAATGAAAACAAATACATTTAATTTCTTTTTCTTCAACATTCCAATTAACATAGGTGCAATCAAAGGTATCATATAGACTAGCCCGTATCCTCCAATATTTCTAATATTATAATACATAACAAGTCTTTCGTCAAGCATACCAACTGACAAAGCTCTTGACGCACCTGGTTCCGCAAATAATCCATAAATTGATGTGATTGATGTAAAAACCAGTAGTCCTAGTGAAACTTGCATCAAGATCTTTATTTCATTTCGCAGATTATTGATAAATAGATAAAATGCGATATATGCAGGTAGGGCAAATATTGAAACCTTATATATTGCTACAATAAGTTCTTCTATAATATTTTGATTTATCAAATTACTAAGCAATTCCAAAAATAGAATTAATGAAAACGGGAACAAAAACAAAAGTATATTAGATGAAAATTTACTTTTGAATATATAGAAAAAGATAATAAGAACAATTATAAACTGAACGTATACACTCGAAATAAATGAAAGAAACGGCAATAGGGTGTTTGCTATAAAATATGAAAGGATAATTACAAGAGTTGAATTATTGGTCTTGTTTTTTTTATTGCTCATTTGAAAAAAGTTAAGACTTCATTTGAAAGTTGGATGTTTTTTCTGCCAAGGCAATTAGTTTTTATTGCATTTTCTCTTGGAATGATTAAAGAGGAAGAAGGGCTATCTTGTCCTATTTGACAATTCCAGTCTGACAGATTATCCCTGGCAGGTGGTCGCCACCAGAGCTGGGGTTCCGTCTAATCTACCAATAGTTAAGAAATAACATTTTGAAAATTATTGGTAAACAGTTTTTCGTTTGCCAGGTAAAAACTATCATTCCGTGTTTAAGTTGGTATTTTTTCAACAAGATTTCACTAAATGAAGCCGTTTATTGTTGGAATATACAGGAATGAAAATATTAAAAGATAAGAATATTAAAACATAAACGACGGGCAGTAAGTTTGTTTAAAATGGCCTTGACCTTGTATCTCATTCCCTATTAAATCCTTACTGTACTCGCCAAATGGATATATAAATTTTTGTCATGTACTTAGATATAATTTAGATAATATTTTAAGAAATCAATTAGTAATGATACATAATTGACGTTAAAATTTATTCACATGAAATCCTCGTCACTCCCATCTTCTGTTTGGTGACTTTTGAATTGCCCACAATAAGGTTCGCGCGGTTTTAAAAATTATCCCCAACAGACCATACCAGTAAAGTTTTGGTCTTGTCGGGGACGAATTGTGCAGCTTCGTCGGGCGATACTGCTACGTACCGTATCTTAAACGAAACATTCTCTTCTGCTTTTCTTATGAGCTTATTCAGGTAGTCGTGGTCGAAATTTTTACCAACCAATAGAAGGTCTAAAATATTACCCGGGTTGCCCTGTGCAAAGTCGTTGATAATGTATCCTTTCTCAAGCTCACCAATTTGATTTACAACATTATCAACTATCTCTTCAATTCCCACATATTTTAAAAGTAGGCGATGCATATCTTTGAAATATGGATGCTTTGTGTTTGCCTTGTATAACTTTTTGTTTTGCTCTGTTTTTGTTTCTAAAAGTTTTGCATCTTCAAATCTGTTTAGCTCCTGCCGTATGCCATTTGTACTCTCTCCAAACTCTTCTGATAAATTACGAAGGTAAGCTGTCGTATCGCTGTTGATAAAGAATTTTATCATCAGCTTTATACGGGTTTTAGAAGTTATGAGGCTATCGAGCATAATTTCGAGTACATTTATTACTCAATAATGATACGAAATTAAACAATTTTTGGAATAAACCTATGTTTATTTATGTTTGGAATAAAATTTTCCTCAAGATATGGTACAGTAAAAACGACTCCCACCCCGATAATAAGCCCAAGGAAAATGAATGAAAATAACATCATTGCCCTGTTTGGCTTGCTTTTTTCATTTGGTACTACAACGGGTTCAATAATTGTAAGAATAGGTGTTGTTTCTGTAACCGAAATCTTTGCTTGTTCCTTCTGTTTAGCAAGTTCGGTATAGATACCCAATAATAGAGTATATTCAGATGTTAGTTTTTCCTCTTGTGTTTTTGCCACAGCGGAAGCAAAACTCTTGTTTGCATCTCTATATTTTGCAAGTTCTGCCTGTTTTGACTCAAAGTTTCTCTTTGACTCATCATAACTCCTCTCAACAAATTTGAGGTTGCTAGCTACTTTCTCAATTTTGAATTCGGTTATATATTTTTGCAAAAGCTCTTGTCCTTTTTGTGCTAATTCTGCTGCAAGAATAGGTTCGGACATGTTAGCGGATATTGATACATAACCCTGCTTATCATTTACATTCACCGATAGGTTTTTGCTTACAATTTTGAGGACACCTATTTCTCCTATTGTCAATGATTTAATAGTCGAACTATCGGATTGAACAGTGCCCGCAGGTTTGCCCTTTATGGTTCTTATAATAACTCCCGGCAAACCAATCGTATATTTCTTTATTGTACCAATCAAACTAAACTTTCGATACTTTTCGTTTGTATAGTAATCATATAATGTTATTGGCTGTTCAACTCCTTTAAAATGAAATTTGGAGTATATCAGCTCTTTCTGGAAATTAATGTTAGAAATAATTTTTGGATAGACTGTAGGGGAGAGAACCTCTCCGGAACTTAAGCTTCCCAAATTTATACCGGCCATTGCTGCAAGCCCGCTTAAACTTCCTCCGGCTCTCTTTTCTCCTGTTTGTGGCACCATGGTGCAGGAGGCAGTGTAAACATTTGGAGTTGATATAGCAACTAAAAATCCTATTACGGCAAAAGCAATTGTAACCTTAATTATAAACTTGCGGTTTCTCCAGAGTTTTTGAACTATCTCTACGAGGTCAATTTCCTCATCTGCCTGATTCTGTGTAATGATATCTTTTTCTCTCTCTTCCATCAGAATTGTCTTATTAAAGTTGTTACCATTGCTGCTGTTGATACTACAGATGTTGAGAGACCTAGGATTTCTGCAAATGAAGCGCCTTGTCTTTCCGGTTTTTGTGGGACAATTATTTCACATCCCGGTTCAATTTTGGCTCCAAGTCCGGTATCGACTTTGCCGTTCATAAATACAATGTATGGTCTCTTCTTGGCGCGGTATGCATAACCTCCTGCGTTCTCAATATACTCCCTTGCACTCATCCCTTTAGAAAATGCAATTGTATTTGGATACATTACTGCTCCTGAGATTTTTACTGTTCCATTATAAGTAGGGATATCAAGAACATCTCCCTCACGTAAAACTAAATCATCGTCACCTCCTGGATTTGCAATTGCTTTTGCCAGATCTATACCAACATAATAGAAATGACTGATGTCCGACTCCTTGATTGCCAGAGAATCTTCACCACTGTTACTTTCTGCAAGTTTTAGTTTGGCTTCAAGCCTTGCCCTTTCGTCTTTGTCCATTCGTCTTAATAACCGGGCTCCTTTTATATAAGCACTTTCTGTTACACCACCTGCTCTGCTCACAAGATAAGATAGCCGTTCATCACGTGTTGTCTTTGCATATGAACCTGCAAAAAGAATCTCGCCAATGACTGATACATTCTGTTGTACTTCATATCCCGGAGATCGCCTGACTGTTACGATATCAAAGGGCTGTAATATTAATTTTTTGTCGCCTGATATTATAAGACCATTTTCAAGAGCAAATGAGAATACTTCGCTCTGCTTTTCAGATTCTACAATGCTCATTGGGTTTTTGATCCTCCTTGAAACATCAACCCTCGCTCTTGAGGCACTCTCAAGCAACCCCCCGCCTTGCAGAATCAAATCTTCGATACTCATATTTCTTGCGAAAGGGTAGGAGCCTGGTCTGCGAACCTCACCTGCAAGAACAATATTTCTTTCATCACGAAGCTCATCTTTTGATGGGACATAAAGACGGTCGTTTCTCTTCAGCTTTATGTCGACGGAGGTTCCGTTAAGTATTGCTGATAGATTTAATGATTCAACAGTAGTTGATAAATCCGGGTTCTCTCTGTAAAGTAATACTCTATCGAGAAACGCATCCTCTTTTGGCCCCTCTGCTGCTATTATCAACTCCTTAAGAGTCGTAATTTTTTCACCTAACGCAAATGTGCCCGGCCTAAAAAGAGCACCATCTGCAGTAACCCTGTTTTCGTACCTTTCCAGAATGGCTCCTACAAACACGATGTCGCCATCTCTGGTTGTAAATTTTGAATAATCCTGCCCCTCTATTGTGTGCACCTGTTTCTCTTTTTCTCCCTTTCTGTTAACCAGCAGGCTTAATTTATATGCGTTACCTTTGAATCCGCCGGCAAAAGAGAGAAGAGTCTCAATAGTTTCTCCGCTTTTCATCTCGTAATACATAGGTCTTTTAACCTCCCCTATAATTTTAACGAGACTTCTGTAAGGCTCAACTTTTACCATATCGCCGTCCTTTAATGAAATGTCTCCACTGTTGTCTCCCTTGAGCAAATAGCTGTACACATCGGTTGAAGCAAAAAGTTTACCACCTCTGTATACTTTAATATCACGGAGACTACCAATCTCGTTAATGCCACCGGCAGAGTATACAGCATGAAAAACGGTAGATAGAGAAGACAATGCATATGTTCCTGGTACCTCAACCTCTCCCATGATATTTATCTGTATTGTGCGGGTTTTGCCAAGAGTAACATTCAAAAATGTACCCGGTTGTGAGGATAACAGATCTGAATAAATTCTGCCAAAGGCTTTTCTTATTCTGCTTCTGGCATCTTTAATCTGTAATCCTGCAAGGTAAATGGGGCCTACTCCGGAGGCCATAATTTTTCCATCGGGAGAAATTTGAAGTGAAAGATTAAGTTCACTATTTCCCCATATGTCTATCAAAATCTCATCTCCACTTCCCAGAACATAAGTTTCAGGAGTAGGAACATTCATATTTGGCTGAAAAGTCAGGTTTTGATTTGAGAAGATATTCTTCCCAAAAATTGTGTCTTTTACTCCCTTTTGATTCTCTTTAATCTTAGCCCAATTTGTTGGGTCGGGGAAATTAATCAATACTTCTCGCTCTCTTGATTCCGTACTTATTGTGCCGGAAGTTGAAACTGATGATTTAGATGTCTCATATTGAGCTTTAATTCTCTGGAGCTGCTCAATTGTTACTCCCTTTGAAGATAAATCTGAAAAGATTTGCTCCTGAGTTTTTCCGGAAGTACTTAATCTTTTAAGTTCATCAATCACCTGTTGATCACTCATTTGAGCAAAAACGGCCGATGCCAGTAAAAGCGCAGCCGATAACGTGAATAATTTTCTTGCGAAATTCATATGTGGTTACTTATCTGTGATTACTTATTTATTTTGTCTTGAGGTTTGCCTCAAATTCTACATCAAGGACTTCATATTTAGAGTTATGGCTCTTGAATTCCGGTATCATCTTCTTAAGAAGTTTTACAACCTCAATAGGGTATACATACTTGTTTGCAGTGTAGAGCAAATCTTTGATTAAAGGGTGTACATCGTCATAGTCATATGTCCTCACCTTTGCTATCATCACCTTCTTGTGATATGTAGGGATTGTATTTTCAGTTGTAGCTAATAGCTCTTCGTAGAGTTTCTCTCCCTGACGGAGACCTGTCTCTACAATCTTGATGTCTTTGTGAGGTATTTTACCGGAGAGTCTTATCATCTTCTCTGCCAGGTCATAAATCTTTACAGCTTCTCCCATGTCAAAGATATATATCTCTCCTCCGTTTCCGGTACAGCCCGCCTCAAGCACGAGAGAGCAGGCCTCAGGAATTGTCATAAAGTAACGTGTGATATCTTTATGGGTAACTGTAACAGGTCCTCCAGCCTCAATCTGTCTTTTAAAGAGCGGAACAACTGAGCCGTTTGAGCCAAGTACATTTCCAAATCTTGTGGTTACAAACTGGGTTGGGTTTTCAACTCCCTTTTCAAGCTGTTTCATGAAGAGCGACTGAACATAGATTTCTGCTGCTCTCTTTGATGCTCCCATTACGTTTGTTGGGTTTACAGCCTTATCTGTTGAAACCATTACAAACCTCTTCACACCAAACTCCATGCAGAGGTCGGCCACAATTTTGGTGCCTCCTACATTTGTCACAACAGCTGCAGATGGGTGAAACTCCATCATTGGCACATGTTTATATGCCGCTGCATGGAAGACAAGACTAGGCTTTGCAATTTCAAAAATCTGCCTCATCTTTACCTGGCTTGTGACGTTCCCGATAATTGGTTTAATTGAAATTCCGGTATTGCGCGCTTGTAGCTCCAGCCACAAATCATTCAGAGGAGTCTCTGCCTGGTCAACCAGTAATACCTCTTTACAGTGGAATTGCACAATTTGCCTTGCAATCTCACTACCAATAGAACCGGCTGCTCCGGTAATCAGAATTGTTTGTCCTTCGAACTGGTCCTCTATGCGCTCCCTGTCCATTCGGATTGCATTCCTGCCAAGCAGGTCTTCAATTTTAATTTTGTTTATCTGTGGTGCAGAGGAGATGTTATTTTCGTCAAACTTAGTGAACATCGAGACCATCATCAAATCAAGCCCCTCTACAATGCATCGGTCATAAAACTCCTTAGGCATAGCCTCCAGTTGTGACTTATACAGAATAAGTGTCTTTACATTAAAGGCAGCCATATGGTGAGCAAGCCCCTTTGCCGCAGAGATTATTGGGATGCCGTTAACAACCTTACCCACCTGATTGCTTTTGAAGGCAACAAAGGCTACAGGCTGATATGGGCTGCTTCTGTCAGAAAGAAGGTTGTTCCCCAGGAGAATTGAATCCCAGTCGGACCCCAGAATAAATGCACGGATCTTTTTGCTGTTATAGTTCTGTTCAAATGTTTCGAAAAAGCTTCTGACTGTAAACCTGAAAATAAACTGACCGGCAAGTACCATCATTCCAAGTACACCGGGGAACCAGTAGTTGAATTCAATAGCTGTAGCCCCCTCAACATTGGTTTCGGTAATAAGGATTGCAAGACCGGTATAGATAATTGACGCTGCTATCGTAGAATTGGATAGCTTTTTGAGATCGACCATGGTCGAGAACCGAACCACTCCGTGATATGTTCTGAAAAGAATAGAGGTAGCAGCGAAGACAGAAACTGCCAGAAACAGCTTGAAAGTGAAATGTTCAGATGGTGTGGCTGCTATATTTTCTCTGAAGAACCAGAGTGATACGAATGCGATTACTACAATAAATTCATCGAACAGGAAGATGGTCCAGCGGGGCATGAAATTGCGCATTACTTTCCACAGGTAACGCTCGCCCCGTATCATGAGGTCGCGGAAGTTTGCCATAAAGTTCGTTTAAGTTGTTGCATGCAGATGTCCGGTGAGTCACAAATCTTTGCGCCTCGCCCGAACTCACTACAAGCATACAAATGTAATAAATGAAAAACCACAAAGCAAGAAAAATATGCTCTTTTACATATATTTGCAATAGGTTTTATCAATCTTTAATTACACTCGCCATGAAAGCTCTAAGGTTTATCACATTTCTATTGCTGATTATTTTACTATCTCCTGATATTCAGGCTCAAAATAAAAATATTGTGAGGTTTGCATTCCTTACAGATTTGCATATTTCCGATGTTGCGACCAACGCAGAGGACCTCGAATTCTCGGTCGAAGATCTCAACAACATTTCCAACCTCGATTTTGTCATATTCGGAGGCGATATCACCGAGTTTGGCAGTGACAAGGAGATTGCCCATTCCCATGCCATTATCTCAAAACTCAAAGTTCCGTGGTATATAGTGGGAGGAAACCACGACTCCAAATGGAGTGAGAGCGGATGCAACACTTTTAAGGATGTTTTCGGGTATGAATGGTTTGAGTTTGAGCGGGGCGGGATCCGGTTCCTTGGCTGTAACTCTGGGCCTAACATGCGGATGGCGCCTGCGCTCGTTCCCCGCGACGCGGTTCTATGGCTTGACTCTGTAACCAGGTCAATCCCGCCCCACCAGCCTGTAGTTTTTGTAAATCACTACCCGCTCGACGAGGCCATGCTAAATTACACTACCATCCTCGACTTCCTTTCAAGAAATAATGTTCAGTTTGCCATGTGCGGACACGGACACAACAACCGAACTTACAATTATAAGGTTCCCGGCTCACCAAATACCGCCGTTACACCCGTAATCCGCGGAGTGATGGGCCGCTCAAATCTCCGTGCCGGCAAAGCCGCCCATGGCTACAACCTTGTCACAATTGACCAGACTGCCGCCACCATTACATTTCATGAGCGTGAAGGCCGACAAACCAAAGCCCCCTGGCACACCCTTAAAATGCTCACCCCGCCACCCGCCATCAAAACCACACTATTATTTGACTACCAGGACGACACCGACATAGGCTCCGGCGCAGTAATCGACGGCAATCGAATTTTCTGGGCCAACGCCAGCGGTGTAATCAAGGCCTTTGATATACCATCTCAACACAATATCTCCAAGTCATCAAATCAAAATTCTGGTGTTGGCTCATCTGCTCAACCCTTATCTTCTTCAGTAACTTCATTCTCCTCAGCAGGACTGAAAAACCCGCAGCCAGCCTGGACCTTCAGAACCGGTGGCAAGATTTTCTCCACTCCGGCCATTGCAGACGGCAAACTGGTTGTCGGCTCATCCGATACCTATATATATAGTCTTGATATTAAGACCGGTAAACTGTTGTGGAAATACAAAGCCACAAAATCTGTCCTCGCCTCGCCAACCATCCACAAAGGCGTTGTATATATTGGTGCATCAGACGGAGTATTCCGCGCGCTCGATCTCAAAACCGGCAAACTTGTCTGGGAGTTCAAAGATGTGAAGGGATTCGTCGAGTCAAAAGCCTGGGTGGACGACTCCGGTGTCTACTTCGGAACCTGGGGCTCGATGCTCTACGCCCTCAGCCCAAAAGATGGCTCACTCCTCTGGAGCTGGACCAACCACAAGGGCAGGGGACTCTCACCCGCAGCCGTGTGGCCCGTTAAGGCAAACGGCAAAATTTTCGTCGCCACTCCCGAGCGCATGACCCACGCCATTGACGCCGCCACCGGCACCGAACTCTGGCGCGCCCGCGGCGGCCGCGAAAGTGTCGGCCTCTCACCCGACGCCACCACCCTCTTTGTCAAGACCATGCAGGACACCGTCTTCGCGTATCGCACAGATGTTGCACAAGCAGACAAGTCGCTCAGAAAATGGACCTCACACACCGGTTACGGCTACGAGATAGCCCCGTCAGCAATCACCTCGGCCTACGGATACGTCTTCATCCCAACCGACAAGGGTAACATCTTCGTTCTTAATGAGGCCGACGGCTCAGTTGCCGGTATCATCCGCTTTTCCGGCGCCCTCATCAACCACATCCTCCCCACCGGCAACCGCCAGATCCTGGTCAGCTCGATGGATGGGCGGGTATCTCTGCAGAAGCTTGAGTAACGACCCGTGCGGCTGTAACAGCCAGTAAATCAACGACAGCCACTTTGTCCCCGCGGATGATCCGCGGGGACAAAGTGCTACTCACACACCCACCGCGACTTACAGCGATACGGGTCTTCGTTTTTTAACAGCTCCTCACAGTGTCTATATCTTTGATTCACAGATTCCCCGATCGCCTGATTCTATGGTGCCGGGACTGCGCCCGGCGAGTTAAAGCCTCCGGCAAAGGTTTTTCAACCCTGCACGCACGCTGCGCAAACCCAATGACAGCCTCGTTCTCCGGCCACTAGCCCTGTTTCATTTTTCCCCGACCCCGCACGGCTGTAACTCTCAGTAAATCAACGACAGCCACTTTGTCCCCGCGGATCATCCGCGGGGACAAAGTGCTACTCACACACCCACAGCGACTTACAGCCGTGCGGGTCTTCGTTTTTTAACAGCTCCTCACAGTGTCTATATCTTTGATTCACAGTTCCCCCGGACGCCTGATTATATGGTGCCGGGACTGCGCCCGGCGAGTTAAAGCCTCCGGCAAAGGTTTTTCAACCCTGCACGCACGCTGCGCAATCCACACCGCGCGCGAAGCGCTGCACCGCCACCGCCGGCACGGCGGTACCATATAAAAACGATGAAGCCACCCTCATTTAGGATGGCTTCACAAACTTAAATTACGAAAAGACTTTTTATGTTACGCTGCAATGCCAAAGGGTCGAAAGCAAGTAACTTTTGTTGTTTTGGCGCCTATATAAATTTTTAACAAGACAAATTTTTAAAAAAAACGTTAACAATTATTATTTCTTCTCTTGCAGTGATGATTTTTTAAATTACTTGTTTAATTATTCTTATACCAATTAGTTATAGTTGGTGAAAATTAAATTTTACCATGTGGAAATTTGATTATTTAGCCATAAAAGTCTTTGCATATACCTGTTTTTCATTTTAGTTACTGCTTCGGCAGGTGTTAAATGCTTGTCATGATTTCTTCCACCTCCAATTTTTTCATCTTCACTTATTGCCCAGATACCTTGTGACGAATTTTCATTAACCTCTATCCAGTTAATGTCTTGAGATTTTGCAATTTTTGCGTACTCATTATCAATGAAATCGGGAACGTCATTTAGAAGATAATTATAGAACTCATTCCATCGATCTTTGGCACGAGCCTTAAATTTTGGATCTTTAAATAGTTGTCTGAAGTAAATTGTTCTGTATTCTAAACTATTGTATTCATCTTCATTTGGAATATAATCGTAATGCATCCAGTAGAGTGTGCCAAGATATGTTGTCTGGTCAAAATCCCACAATGGACCGGCACAAAGCTTACCGTTAGTATCTTTATACATATATACGCTTCCTGGTAATCTGCTATCTTCATTACCGGTTAGCTCTTGAATAAGCCAGAAATCAATAAAAGTTGAGATATCCAGAAGGTTGTTAAATTTTGTAGTGTCTGGTGTTCCGGCTAAATTTGCAGTCCCGGAATGATACTTGGTATTTTGTGGAAGATCAGGAAAAATGAATTTTTCAAGTTGATTGAAGAAGTTTTGAATGTAATTCATTTGAGTTGAATTTGCATCTTCTGGCTCTTTAACGATTACAGGTATTTGAGAAATTGTTGGCCTGAAATATCTGGTCTCTCCAAAGGAGTAGTACCGGTCAATCTCCAGCAGCCAACCTCCTGTAATTTTTTCTGAATTTGTTTCTGTGTTGTCAACTTCTTCAATGTTAACCCTTTTAGAGTCAATTTTGATTTGTTCAGTAAGAAGATAATTGCCAAGAAATTTTCCATTTAAAATCACTTCAACAAATCTTGAATCGGGTGTCCATTTTAAATTGGAGTGTTTTCCTATTTCGAATGTAACTTTATTTCTCAATCCAGTCTTGTCGGCATAATTTGCAAGAAGGACCCATCTTTTGTGAGGATTCATCCCAAGGAATGTTCCTGCACTCTTTTCCTTAAGCTTAAGATTGTATGGCTTTTTTGGCATATTCCACGTACTGTTGCCCCTACCTTTGATATCTGTCTCTCCGGATAATTCATTAATACCACTATTACCCTGAGGATCAATTTTAAATTTGCCTCCTTTCCAATCCTCTTTACTTGTAATATCTGTATTATCATTTGTTGTAAGCACCAGAAGGGGAAGACCTGAATATGAGTTTTCTGGATTACTGAGTTTTACTGAATATTCTATATATGTATTGTTTTTTGCATAAAACCTGTAGGTAACTAAATTGGAAAAGTTATTTACTGTGATTCCGCTTTTCTGAGTATTTTCTGCAATTGTTACTTTAGATGTATTTGATTTCCATGATGCTTTTAGGGTAGTAAGATCTGTTTTATAGTATTTAATAACTTGTTCACTCGTAAACTCGTATACAGAGCCAATTTTCTTAATGAATTCAATTTCACTGTAAATACTATTATTGTATTTTGGAGATATTGAAAATTCAGTAACTATAATATCTGCTTTATCATTAGCGTAGTTTTTGCCTGGTTGTTTAATCGTGACTTTTTTTGTTACCTCACCGGCTTTAATATTCAGATAAAACTCACGGTCTGTGTCAATATTCTCTGAAATTGTAACTATGACAATTGTTTCACTATTTTTTTTACCGGAACTTGGAGATACACTACAATTTGCATTTGTTCCCGAAATAGTCCAGTCACTGTTGGAGTTTATTGTCAGGGTCTGACTACCTGAAGTGTCTGCAAAATGTAAAACCTCAGATGAAATTGAGATTGAAATTGATGGTGCAGGAGAATCGGGAATCTTTACACAACTAACAATAAATGACAGTAAACAAACAGTTAATAATAACAGATTACGACACTTTTTCATTGATTTGTTTTTTTATGTTTTGGATATTACTAATAGATATTGGATATGTATTTTAATCAGTTAAAAAGGAATTGAAATATATTTTTTCTTGATTTAAAAGAATCAACTTGTGAAAATGTCTCGTTTGAATACTCATTTCCGTACCTGTTTATTTTAAGTGAGTTATAAATGCACCCCCAATCTGGTAAACCTCCAAAATTTCGGTCGTCTATAAATATATCTGCAAGAATTTTCCTGGGCTCATTAACAGAAGTGGGTTCAGGGTGATTTTTATTGACAGCATAGAAAATCAACCCTTTTGATTTACAGAATTCCACTGCTGTTTCAAGTTCTGCTCCTTCCCTCACTGTCCAGAGAATTACTCTGTGCTTCAGTTCACTTTGAATTAGCTTTATTGTTTCAATTGCAAACGGAATCTCCTTTCCAATTCCGGGATACCTGTTTTCTACAATTGTACCATCAAAATCTACTGCTATTATCATAATGTTAAGCTTTATAACCATATTTATATCTGTAAGAATAACTATATGAATACTTGTAACCGTATTTATAGTTTCCGGACTTTCCAGAATTGCTTGTCTGGTTTAGTACAACTGCAATATTGTGAAGTCTCTTTTCTCTGTGAATGCTATTTATAAATGAGATTGTGTCTTTTTCTGAAAAATTCTCCCTGATTACGAAGATTGAAGCATCTGCATATTTTGAAATTATAAAAGTGTCTGAAACCAGACCTACAGGAGCAGAGTCGATAATTATGTAATCATAAATATCTTTTAGTAAATCAATAAGTTCGCCAACCCTAGGCTTTGCCAGGAGTTCGTTAGGATTAGGTGGAATTGGCCCGGTTTGTATTGCATCAAAATTATCACCGATTGGCTCGATTATTTCTGAAGGATTGTCAATAATACCAGCTAAATATGATGTTAATCCTTTTTTGCTTTTTTCAATTCCTAAGGTATTTGATATTTGAGGGTTGCGAATGTCAGCACCAACTAAGACAACTTTTTTATCAATAAGTGAAAGTGATTTAGCAAGATTTGCTGCAATAAATGTTTTTCCCTCTTTTGAAATTGTGGAAGTCACCAGTATTACACGCTGATTCTCTTCGCTGGTCATAAACATTAGGTTATTCCTTAAAGTTCTGAACATCTCGTTAACCGGAGAGGTATTATTTGCCTGAACTACAATCCGGTTATTTTGATTTTCAAATTCCTTCACAATTGCTATATCTCCTACAGTACTAACCTCTTTCAATTTGCTGAGATCTCCCATCCCCTCTATTTTTGTATAAAACATGGATTTTAAATAGAGTAAACCGGCCGGTAAGACAACACTAACTACAAGGAAAGCAAGCATAACCATAGACTTTCTTGGTTCGACCGGATTACTACCACCTCTTGGCTGTTCAATAATTTTCGCTTTTGGAGCAACAGCAGCTTGTGTAAGATTGGTCTCTTCTCTTTTCTGGAGGAGATATATGAAGAGATTTGACTTGACCTCTTGCTGCCGTAAAATCTCTGTGTACTCTCTGTCAACTGTTGGCAGTCGTTTAATTAAATTGCTGTTAGTTGTATTTTCTCTTTCAAGATCTCTGAGTGCAATTGTAGAAGCATTAATTTCATTATTAAGTGAAGACTGAATATTATGCAATAGATTTTTAGTCTGTGAATTCATCTGAATTAATACCGGATTGTTTTCTGAGGAAGAATTCTCAATTCGGTTTTTTTCAATCAGCATTTCGTTGTATCTCTTAATAACTGAATTTAAACCGGCGTCCTTGATTCCAAGATTTGGAATTAGTTTACTTTTATTATCCTGATTAGAAATGAATTCCTTTATATACCCGAGTAAATTCATCTGGGTCTCAATCTCCAGTCTCTGAGTATTGAAGTCGTCAGTCTGTTTAAGATAACTTTCCACTTGAGTTGGAATATCTGCAATCTTGTTTTCTCTACGGAAAGATTCAACCTGATTCTCTACCTGTCCCAGTTCTGATGCGATCTCCTTAAGTCTCTCCTCTATGAAGACTGCAGTGTTGAACGAAATCATATTTTTATCCTTGATTGCATCCTTGTTATATTCATTAATTAGTGCTGCCAGAAAATCTGTTCCCTTCTCTCTGTTTTCACTTTTAAGAATAAGATTTAATTGAGAAGATTGTTTGGTTGAGGTTGCAATGTTAAGATTCGAAAGTATATTTCTTGCAAGTTCATATGGATTTTGTATTGTTGCTATTATAATAGCCTGTTTATCTGTTAAATACTTTGTTGGCTCGATATAGAACTTCCCAATTGAAAGATTAATATAGCCGGGAAGAATGGTCAAGGTAGTTTTATCTGAATACTTTTCGCCATCCTTATAATATTCACTTTCAATTAGTGTGGTACTCTTATCCTTTCGGATATGAAAATTTATACTTACCGGTATTTTATCGGGTTCAATATTCTCCCATCTTACGTAGTATGGTGATGATTTATATAAATCCGGCGCATAGAATAAACCGTATCTTTTCTCATTTCTGTATGATGTGTATAGTTCAAGTGAGGTAACAACTTTGGTTATGAAATCAACAGATTTTAATGTCCCAATTTCATTGTCAATATTATTTGTCCCACCGTTTAATCCAATGTCCTGAAGTAACAGCATCTCTTCTGGAGCTGTTTTTTCCTGTTTGATTATTACGGATGCGGATATTTCGTAAAGTGGAGTTAATTTTTTGACATACAGAAATCCTGCTAGACAAAAAATTACCACAGATATTGCAAAAATGTACCAGTACCTAAGTAAATACTGGATAATTTCAATTATATCAATTTCTTGTTCCTGGTGCTCTTGCTGGTTCATGTTGGATTACCTGAGAATTGTGATAAGTAAAGTGGCAATTGAGATCATTGTAGATACTATGGATAGGCTGAATGTCTCAGCTGAGCCAATTCCGGCAGCTCTCGCCTTCGCTTTGTTTGGCTCAACGTAGATAACATCATTCTGTTTCAAATAGTATTGATCTGCCCTGTAAAGCAATTCAACATTTTGAAGGTCAATTAAAATAACATCTTTTTTCCCATTTTCTCCCTCGCGCAAAACCTTAACATTATCTCGCTTACCATATATTGTCAGATCACCAGCCATGGCAAGAGCATCAAAAATTGTACATTGTTCATCTGTTACTATAAAGCTCCCTGGCCTGTTTACCTCTCCCAGAACAGCAATTTTAAAATTTTTCAGCCTTACATTAATTACAGGAACCTCTTTTATATACCGAGGATAAATTTCATTTTTTATCTTTTCCTGAAGTTCACTCCTGGTTTGACCGGCTGCCATTATTTTTCCAACTACCGGGAAAATTATATATCCATCCTTATCAATAATGTATGTCTGGAGTTCGGCCCCAGATATAGTCCCGCCTTGCATTGTTACTCCGCTTCCTGCACTAGACCCGATATTAAAAGGTGCAGCAGATTCCGGGACAGAAGTATTGACGGAAATTGTTAATATGTCTTTTGGAGATAGTTTGATTTCGGAATATATATTGTCAGTGAAATCTCTTTCAATATTTAATGGATTTGAAACTGACAGGTAAGACACTTTGTTTGAGACTGTACACGAAGACAATGAAAGTTCGCAAAACACAACAAAAAGTACTACTGGTTTGTTATTCATATGAAATTTTTCACTTTGTAGGTTTTATAGAACTCTAACTATTAGATTAAGCTTTAGCAATACGAAAATATCTGAAATAAAGGATATTGCGAATTATTTATATATGAATTGCATTGCTTATAAATAGGGCAACTAGGAAACTTCAGGTTCGAATTAGGGGAGAAATAGGGGATATTAAGGGAAAAATTGTTAAAATAGTAGTGTTAATAAGTTTTATTACACAAATTTGATTTGATGCATATTTATATAAAAATCATTATATCAGTATCATACTTAATTTGTGTAAATAGTGAAATACAATGCAGCTAATATTCTTTTATCTAGGTTCTTTTATTAACTAAATTTGAATCAATTATTTAGGTAGGGAGAGTTTCAGATGAAGTCGAATTTTTTAAGATCAGTACTATTTGTGTTTATTTTTATAAATACACAAAACACATTATTTTCAGAGGAAATCAATATTGGATTTTTTCAGGAAAGTATAAATAATGGTAATAATCAGAGCAAAGCTGTCTTGAGTACACTTACAGATTGTCTGTTTTTCTTACAGAACGACACTTTAAGAATCGTGAATTTAAGCAATTTTGAAGTGTTGAAGTCAATCAAATTGAGAATCCCTGAGCAAGTGCATATTAACGATTATGTAATGCTTATTTCTGCTGACAGATTGTTCTTTGTAAATGATCATGGCGGAGAAGTTTATCAATTATCTTCCGATAGTTTGGTTCGTAAGGACAATTCTTATTCTCATAAGATGCAGATAGCATCCAATACCTTTATTTTTAACGGAACTATTTACCGATACGGAGGTTATGGGTTCTGGTCTGCAAGAAATATTATTACTTTTTTTGATATAACTTCAAGAAACTGGGAGATTTTGCAACCTGTAGGTTCTGCGGAGATTCCGGTTGGAAATTATGATGGTTTTTTATTTCAAACAGACTCTGTTTGGTACTTTTTTGGCGGTAAATACATTGATCCTCGATTTCCTCTGGAGCCAAAAAAATATAATCAAATTTGGGAATTTAATATCAAGAAATTGAAGTGGACAAAGCTTGGTGATTATACACCTTCCTCATTTGTTATTTCTAAAACTGTCAAATACAGGAATCGTGCGCTTATAGTTGCAAAAGATAAATTTCTTTTGCTGGATATTGTTGCAAATAATGTATCAGTCTATGAAAATTCATTTATTGATGATAATTTGAAACACATATTTTTCCATAAGGGATATTTTTATTTAATTGAGTCAAAGTCTTCTGATAAGGAATACGTTCTAAGCAAAATTGATGAGAACGATTTTCTGGGAAAATTAGTTGATGAAAAACCATTTTATAAGAATGAATCGAATAATCTGCTTAAATGGGTTTTAATATCTAGTATATTCTTACTCATTGTCATTTTTGTTTATCATTTTAAATTCAGGAATAAGGGTAGAATACGCGTGGAATCAAAATCTCTTGCTTTGGGTGATGTGACTATTGATATAAGCGAAGAGATGTGTATTGTTTTAAAGATTTTATTAAAGAACGATGAAGTTTCTACTGGAACTTTACTTGACTCAATTAAGAAGGAAAATCTACACCCTACACAGAATTTAAGAATTCTTCATAATTTAATTTGCGAGCTTAATCTAAAGCTTATGCTGCTGACTAAATCTGATTTGGACATTATTTCAGTAATAAAGTCAGATACAGATAAGAGGATTAAAGTATACAAAATTGACAAAACTTACTTTGATTTTTAGTCAGATCAATCAAAGATCTTATTGTCTTTTAATGTTTTGCAAGCCACTTTTCATTGTCATCTAACATTGAAACTCCTGCGATAGCCAGTATCCTGTTAATAAACCTTCCTATTACCTCTTCCAGGTCTTTGGGGTTGGTATAGAAGGAGGGGGAGGCGGGGGCGATAATGGCGCCGGCCTCGGTGAGGGTGGTCATGTTGCGCAGGTGGATGAGGGAATAGGGGGTCTCGCGGGGGACGATTATCAGCCTTTTTCTCTCCTTAAGCTGAACGTCGGCGATGCGGCAGATGAGGTCGTCACTGGTTCCGGCGGCGATCCGGCCTATGGTTCCCATTGTGCAGGGGATGATGATGAAGACGTCTGCGGCGTTGGAGCCTGAGGCGTTACGGTTGTAGTAGGTGTTGTTGGGGATGAGGCCGGCGGGGAGAGCCGCGCCGGTCTCCGCGGGGTAAACTTGCCGGGCTGTGTCGGTGAAGACAATGTCTGTCTCAACTGACTGGTTTGCCTGCAGCTCTCTTATTATATATTGTGCGTAAATCTGGCCCGATGCACCGGTTACGCCTATCGCTACTCGTTTTTTTGTCATCTTATACTGTTAGTTCCCGAAATACTTCTCCTTCATCCAGGTCCTGAAAAGCGGGTCAAGAAAATCGGCCCCCTTCTTGGTAAACTCAATAATCTCTTTTTTCTCCAGCGCCTCCTTGAGCCTGTTCACATTGGCCGACGACTGCAGTTCATATTTGCTCATTGTCTCGGCCGCGCTCAGTTTTTCGGCCCCGTCCAGAATAGCCTTGAGCATGTTAAGCTGAAAAATACTCAGCCTGCTTGTAATAAGTCTGAATCTGTATGAATGCAGCTCCATTAAGAGCTGAAAAGCCTGATTTATAATGCTCTCCATCAGGTATCCCCTTGTAAGGCCGAATGCTGTATCTGCCAGTTGCTGAGTATACCACGGGTGTCCGTCGGTAAGTGAATAGATATGCTGAGCAAGCTCTTTGGGAACAACCCTGCCGGCTTTTAGAAAACTTCTGATAATGTGCTCGGTAAAGTTTCTTTCGTCGATTTTGGAGAGTTTGACTCTCTGAGCCATGTTGTAGAAGAATTTCCTTCTTTCGAAAATCTCTTTCATGGCATTCACAAAAGAGCCTGAAAAAATCATTGATGTCCTTCTTTTTGGCTGATCTTCAAGGAATTCTCCGTCTCTGTTTTTGCCCAAAAGGTCCAGGCATGCCTGTTCAAATCCCTTAAGAGCTTTGTCCGGATCGTCAAAGTGGAGTATCTCCTGAAACTCCTCAATATAAACGACAAGGTAGCAACCTGCTTCCTCTGCAAGGCTCTCTGCCAGAATAAGCAATTCCGACGGTGAACCAAGGCTTCCTTCGAGTGACCTGTTTGCTGTTCCCGGGGTAGTCGTTTTAAACGTTTCAATAAGTGCTTCACCTAGTTTACGGTAAAGTACCTCTTCTGTTCGTACATTGAACAGATTAATGTTACACACTTTAAATTTGTGTGAATCGCTTTTCAGCTTTTGAAAGGTTTGCTGAATAAATGACTGCTTTCCGCTCTTGGCGGGCTCGTAGATCACTGCGCATTTCTGCTCCTTAATAAGACTGCTGAGCTGATTAATCTCGCTGGTTCGTGCAATGAAATCGGACCCCGTAACGATATTGTTATATATGAAAGGTGAGTCCATGGCTAAATTATAAAATTGTTAGTAAAAGGGTATTACAAATTTAAGAACATTTATGTAATATTGAACAGATTATCTCTTTTTTTTCATGGTCGGCCCAAATTACTTTTCATAACTTTACCGGAAGTTTTGGATAATATAAAAGAATCATTTATATTTGTCGACCCAAAAAGTAAACACAAAGATTGTCAAGCTATTGATTAAGAGTTACTTAAGTATGTAACCGCTTGCAGTCAATAATAATAAAAATTATTTTATGTACGCAATTGTAGATATTGCAGGACAGCAATTTAAAGTAGAGAAGGACAAAAAGATTTTTGTTAACCGTCTTCACGCTGAGGAAGGAGCATCTTTGAATTTTGAGAAGGTACTTCTGATTGACAATGAAGGCGCAGTGAAGGTTGGTTCTCCTTATGTTGAGGGATCGGTTGTAAAAGCTACCGTTCTCGAGCACCTGAAAGGCAAGAAGGTTATCGTTTTCAAAAAGAAACGCCGTAAAGGTTACACTAAGAAAAACGGTCACCGTCAGTACCTGACACAAATTCAGATTGAGGAGATTGCTTAATTTCTGATTCGGAAACAAATAAGCAGGTTTCCACTTAAAAATCAGTTAATAATCATTTAAGAAAAATTTTTTAGACTATGGCACATAAGAAAGGCGTCGGTAGTTCGAAGAACGGACGCGAATCACACAGTAAACGACTTGGCGTAAAGCTTTTTGGCGGACAGTACGCCAAAGCCGGTAACATTCTGGTACGCCAGAGAGGTACCGTTCACAACCCAGGCGAAAATGTAGGCATCGGTGTAGACCATACCCTGTTTGCACTCATCGACGGTGTAGTTACCTTCAAAAAGAAAGTGAACAACAAATCATATGTTTCAGTACTACCCCTCCCACAGGTAACTGCCGAAGCATAACGATCAACTTCACCAGCAAAATTAAAAAAAGCACTCCATTAGGGGTGCTTTTTTTGTTTCTCCCGGCACCTTCTATTAAAATAGGAACCAGCAACTTAGCCTCCTTTCTATTGACGACCCGTATCGCTGTAACTGATTGTAAATGAGCGACAGCCACTTTGTCCCCGCGGATCATCCGCGGGGACAAAGTGCTACCATCACACTGTCAGCAACTTACAGCGACACGGGTCTGTCAGTGAGAGTCAACCGGCAACCCATCGAAAACCAAGCCCGGCAAAGGGAACCCGCAAAAGCATGCAAGCTTGAAAAACCTTTGCCGAAGGCTAACTCTCGCCGGGAGTCACTCCCGGCACCTTCTATTAAAATAGGAACCAGCAACTTAGCCTCCTAAACTGTCGATTCCCCGTATCGCTGTAACTGATTGTAAATGAGCGATAGCCACTTTGTCCCCGCGGATCATCCGCGGGGACAA
>PHDT01000023.1 GCA_002842695.1 Bacteroidetes bacterium HGW-Bacteroidetes-10
TACTGGTTCTGCATGACATGCTGGGCCTTAACAACGAATTTTCTCCGAGATTTCTGAGAAGATACCATAACCTGCACGACGAAATACTCGGTGCAGTTCAGAATTATATAAAAGACGTAAAAAGCCAGGATTTTCCTAATGAAAGAGAACAATACTAATAAACCGCTTAAGCCGGTGAAGAAAATAGTTCGCGGAGCGAAGAGCAAGCACACAGATGTTGAAGTTTATAACTTTGAACCGGGCAGTGAGGAGCCGCAGGCTCTGAACCTTGAGATTCTCTTTGAGGATAATCACCTGATTGTGATAAACAAGAGGGCAGGGGAGATTGTACAGGGTGACAAGACCGGAGACGAGCCTCTCAGTGAGAAGGTTGCACGCTTTATTGCTATGCGTGACCAGAAGCCGGGCGAGGCATTCATTGGCGTACCCCACAGGCTGGACAGGCCTGTGAGCGGGATTGTGATCTTTGCCAAGACCTCCAAGGCTCTCGAACGCATGAACGAGATGTTCCGCAACGGCAGTGTAGACAAGAGATACTGGGCAATTGTTGCAGGCAAGCCTGCCGAGGATCAGGGCGAACTTCTCCATCACCTCACCCGCAACGAGAAACAGAACAAGACCTATGCAACTGCGCTTCCAAAGCCTGGTTCAAAAGAGGCCAGACTCCGCTACAAATTCCTTGCTGGCGGCGACAGATACAACCTCCTCGAGATTGAACTGCTCACCGGCCGCCACCACCAGATCAGGTGTCAGCTTGCCGCCATTGGTTGCATCATCAAAGGCGACCTCAAATACGGAGCCCCGCGCTCCAACCCCGACGGCAGCATCTCGCTCCACTCCCGCAGCGTCCGCTTCACCCACCCCGTAAAGAAGAGCGAAGTCTTCATCATCGCCCCGCCACCACAAGACAACCTGTGGAACGCGTTTCTGAAGATGCTGGAGTAGATTTTTTTTGACACCCGGGCGGCTGTAACTAACATAAAATCAATGATTAACAAGTTGGTCTGACATCTCATATGTCAGACCAACTTGTTGTTTACTGGTGATGAGTGAGTTACAGCGGTGCGGGTCGGGCATGTGTCGCTCTGAAAATGGTTGAATTGACAGGCTTTTTGGCACTTTTTTGAAAAGTGCAGAAAACCAAGCCTGATATGCGTTTTGAATCAAAATTTGCCCGACCCCGCAAGGCTGTAACATCCAGTAAATCAACGATAGCCACTTTGTCCCCGCGGATCATCCGCGGGGACAAAGTGCCAATCGCAGATAGTCAGTGAGTTGCAGCCGCACGGGTCGAAGATATTTTGTCTGTAATAATCATCGGAAACCAACGACAGGTATGATAAAACGACAACCACATGCAAGCATGAAAAACCTTTGCCGGAGGCTTACTCAAGCCGGGCCTGCCCGGCACCTTCTTTTTTGAGCGCCCAAACCAACAGATTGACAGGAATTTACAATAATTTTTAGATAAGATTTTCAGCCAGACCCGTATCGCTGTAACATGTTGTAAATCAACGATAGCCACTTTGTCCCCGCGGATCAACCGCGGGGACAAAGTGGCAGTCGCAGATAGTCAGTGAGTTGCAGCCACACGGGTCGAAGATATTTTGTCTGTAATAATCATCGGAAACCAATGACAGGTTTGATAAAGCGACAACCACATGCAAGCATGAAAAACCTTTGCCAAAGGCTTACTCTCGCCGGGCCTGCCCGGCACCTTCTTTAAGCAAGAAATGATGAGACGTCCTCACCCCTGGCGGCGGCTTCGCGAATCTGGGTTGAGGAGATGTTGATCCGGGGAGCGGCGATGAGGCGGGTGCCGTACTTTTGGCAGAGAGAATCGGCATCAAAGCCTTTACGGGGGTATACCCAGACTTCGAATTCGTCAAGGAGGACCTGCCAGCTGTGCCATTTTTCGATGATGGCGAGGTTGTCGGCACCAATTATGAGGATGAGGTTTTCTCCGGGATAGATCTTGTCGCGCATTTCGCGCATGGTGTTGATGGTGTAGAGGGGAGGGGTCATCGAGAATTCGATGTCGGAGACATCTATTTGAAATTTTGGAGGAAGTTCGCCGGATATTTCACCAGGATTTTCGCCGGTGAGGCGGGTGGTTAGGCGGCGGGCTGCGGAGCGGACCGCCGCCAGTCTTTGTTGTGGTGTTGAGTTGGCGGCCTGGTCCTTGAGCGGGTTTTGCGGGCTTACCACAAGCACCAGCTTGTCAAGCCCGCCGTCGGTAAGAAGCCATTTTGAGATTGCGGCGTGACCGGTGTGAAACGGGTTGAAGGATCCAAAATAAAGGCCGGTTTTCATTATCTTTTGAAATAGGTTTCGACTGCCCTCTCTGCTTCGTGAAGCGACGATTCGAGTTTGTCGTTAGTGATAATCATATCAAAGCCGTCTGCATAGGTCATCTCAAGCGCCGCCTTGGCAACACGCTTTTCGATTGCCTCAGGAGAGTCGGTTCCTCTGTTTACCAGACGCTCACGCAGGGTTTCTATTGACGGCGGGCTGATGAAGATTGCAAGCGCCTTGTCGCCGTATAGTTTTTTGAGGTTGAGTCCGCCAACAACATCTATATCAAACAGTGTTACATGTCCTTTTGCCCAGATTCTCTCCACTTCGCTTTTAAGGGTGCCGTAGTAAAATCCTTTGTATACCTCTTCGTGCTCAACAAATTCACCTGCGGCAATCCTGCTTTCAAACTCCTCCTTTGACAGAAAGAAGTACTCCCTGCCATTCTGTTCCTCTCCTCGAGGTTCGCGCGAGGTTGCCGATATTGAGAATTCCAGATAGTCATACCTGGTAAGAAGATGTTGTACAATCGTGCTTTTACCCGCCCCCGACGGAGCAGAAAAAATCAGCACATTTCTATCTTTATTCACTAATTCTGTATTTTAATTTCCAAATATAAAAATCTTACTCCTCGTAAAGTTCCTCTTCACTCTCTGCCCGAGAGAAATCCAGAATAAATTTTCCGATTTTGTCCACGCAGTCATTTATAAATTTCTCGCCCTTCTCTGCTGTAGCCTTTGCAGGATTTCCCACTCCGGTATCTTCTGAGATGTATATCCAGCGGCGCGGAGTCCATGCCCATTTTTCACGGAGGCCTTCAATTTTGAAAAGTTTTTCGGCGCCGCGGCCCGCATCCTTTAGCGGCGCCACCAGTTCAGGTGCTTCGTGCAGCATTGCCGATGTCTCCAGCTCGCCTGCGTGGTCTCCCGGCTCGTCAAAGTATTTGTCGGCCTTACAGGCAGTCCACCAGTTTACTGAGGCCATAAGGATGTCCGGAAATTCAAGTGAGAGTTCGCGTATAATGGGCTGAAAAGCGTTTCCGCCGTGTGCGTTTATTATAATCAGCTTACGGATTTCGTGATTTTCAAGAACAAAGAGGATGTCCCGGATAATTGCAAGCTGAGTTGTGGGGTTCATGTGCATGCATAGCGGCACCTCCATCTGCCCGCTGTTTACTCCGTACGCTATTGAAGGCAGGACAATGGCTCCGGCCCCCTTCTTGTTTGCAATTCCGGCAGCCGCTGCCGATACCTTTTCGGCAAGAATTGTGTCTGTGCCGTATGGAAGGTGAAGGTTGTGGGCTTCAGTGGCTCCCCACGGAAGAATTGCAACATTGTAAATGGTATTTTTTACTGTGTTCCAGTTGGTTTCCTGAAGGATATGAGTTTTCATCTGTTCCTGGTTTGATGCAAAGTTAGTGTTTCATGTTATTAATTTGTATTTTTGCATGATTTTTGAATGAATCGGGGCAGAAAAAATCAAGATAATAATAACTCCAAACATAATATAGTTATGATTTCATACAAAGAACTTGGCTTGGTAAACTCTAAAGAGCTTTTTGCCAAAGCAGTAAAGGGCGGATACGCTATTCCGGCCTTCAATTTTAATAACATGGAGCAAATGCAGGCGATTATCGCTGCCTGTGTTGAGACCAAATCGCCTGTTATCCTTCAGGTTTCAAGCGGAGCACGCAAATATGCAAACCAGACTTTGCTAAGATATATGGCTCAGGGTGCTGTTGAGTACGCAAAAGAGCTTGGACAGAACATTCCTATCGTTCTTCACCTTGACCACGGAGACTCTTTTGAGCTGTGCAAATCCTGCATTGACATGGGATTCTCTTCAGTAATGATTGATGGTTCGCACCACTCTTTCGAAAAGAACATTGAACTTACAAAACAGGTAGTTGAGTATGCACATGCTCACGGCGTTACTGTAGAAGGAGAACTTGGTGTTCTTGCCGGTGTAGAGGATGAGGTTTCTGCTGAACACCATACCTACACTCAGCCTGAGGAGGTTGAAGAGTTCGTGAAGAGAACCGGTGTTGACTCACTTGCAATCTCTATCGGAACTTCACACGGAGCTTTCAAATTCAAACCTGGTCAAAAACCAGAAATCCGCCTTGACATCCTTAAAGAGATTGAGCAGAGAATCCCCGGATTCCCTATCGTTCTCCACGGTGCATCAAGCGTTCCGCAGGATGTTGTTGCTGACATTAACAAATATGGCGGCAAACTTGAGGACTCTATCGGAATTCCTGAGGACCAGCTTCGCAAAGCTGCTGCAAGTGCTGTTTGCAAAATCAACATCGACTCAGACGGCCGCCTGGCTATGACCGCAGCAATCCGCAAGGTATTTGCTGAGAAACCTGCCGAATTCGACCCGCGCAAATACCTCGGCCCTGCCCGCGACGCCCTTCAGAATCTTTACAAACATAAGATTGTGAATGTGCTGGGTAGTAATGATAAGATCTAATTATCAAGGCTGATATTTAATACAGCAAAAAGGCTTCAAACCTGATGCTGCATAAGAATTGAGACTTCCTTTAACAGGGAAGTCTCTTTTTTATTTATAAGTATTTATGGCTGTATAAGCTCAGCCAACGCAACGCATTTTTTCTTTACGCTTTTTTCTTCGTGTTTTCAGGGGCTTGCGGGACTCCTCGCTCCGCTCGTCAGACAGTCCTCAGCCTTTTTCCTGAAAACACTTCAGTAAAAAACTAAAAAAATGCGATTTTGCTTATGTCTGAGCTTAAACACTCTTATTATTCAATTCAAATTAATTTTTGAGACTTTCCAAATATCAGCAGAAGCCAATATATTATGCATAATCAATCAGTTATAAAACTTTTTGTCCTGTATGATATGATTAAATAATCAGCTTGATAAGTAGTCTAAAGTAAAAGAAAAAATTTACCTGGCAGGATTCCTGAGAATGTACAGATTATCAGTGTGTTAAATTTTAAGAAAACAGAATCGTTCTGAGTTTTAAAAAGTGTTGTGCTTGATAATCAATTAATTGTTAGGAATCCTGCCAGGCAACGATTTGCGGATTATAAATGCGCGCGCAGCGCTGCACCTTCACCGGCAGCAAAGCTGACGGTACCTTCTTTGAAGTTGGGAACAGAAAGATTTAACATGTCAGCCTAATTTACATGTATCAGAATATCAGTAAAATACAATGCCTGCTAATTGAAAAAATCTAAAATCAGAAATTGTAAATAGCTGTTTATTAGTTGTATGTAAATTAGGCTGACATGTGCAATTTGTAAATACTCACATTTAGCCTTTCAATGCCCTGGCATATGTGGCCAGTGCTCTGTCGCGGGCGAATTTGTGGTCGACCATTGGTTTTGATTGTAATTCGGGCACCCAGCGGGTGATGTAGCGGCCGGCGGGGTCGAATTTGCGGGCTTGCTCGGTGGGGTTGAAGACCCGGAAGTAGGGTGCGGCATCGCAGCCTGAGCCGGCCGCCCACTGCCAGTTGCCCACGTTTGAGGCGAGGTCGTAATCGAGCAGTTTTGAGGCGAAGTATGCTTCGCCAATCCGCCAGTCCACAAGCAGGTGTTTGGTGAGGAAGCTTGCGACCACCATTCTAACGCGGTTGTGCATATGACCGGTGGTGTTGAGTTCGCGCATCCCGGCATCTACCAGCGGGTAGCCGGTTTCACCGGCCATCCAGCGCTCAATTTCGGTCTCGTCATTGCGCCACTCAATAAGGTCGTATTGCCTTTTAAAAGAGCTGGTTGCAGAGTGAGGGAAATTGAAAATAATCTGCTGAAAGAATTCGCGCCAGATTATTTCGCCCAGCCAGGTGTCGTTATGTTCAAGAGCTATGGCTGCCACCTCGCGGACACTCACAGTCCCGAATCTCAGGTGAACTCCTATTCCTGTTGTCCCGTTCTCAATTGCCGGGTAGTCGCGGGTTTTGCCATAGTTATCAATAATTGAAAAGTCGGGGCTCCAGCGGGCATCCGGCGATTCGCATTCATTGAATCCAATATCTGCAAGCCCTGGAATTGAGTTAAAATTCTCCGCCGCCGGCAAAATTCTTCCGGCTAAAGCCGGCAGGGAAGCACTTTTCAGAAGATTTTCCCTGTCACCGGCCAGTGTTGCACGCCAGAGTTTAGAGTAGGGTGTATAGATGGTGTAAGGGTTTCCGTCTGTCTTGAGTACTTCGCGGGGGGAGAGGATCACATGGTCTTTGATTTTATGAAGGCCGATTCCCTTTGCCTGAAGCAGTGCCGCCACCTCTTTGTCCCTTTCAAGGGCGTATGGTTCGTAGTCGTCGCCGCAATAGACGCCGGCAATTGAGTTAACTGAATTAACTGAATTTGCTGAATTATCTGAATTATCTGTGCCGAGCGAATTTAAAAGTAACTCAAATGCCTCTGCCGGCCGGCCGTGGAGGCAGAGCAGTGAATCTTTGATGCCGGTAAGGGCAGAAATGTCTGAGTTGAGGTTGGTGAGTGCTTTATGAATGAAACTTACCCTTTTGTCTTCGCGTGAGGGGAGCTGGTCAAGAATTACAGTATCAAAAATGAACAGGGGCAGAACCCTCAACCCGCCGGCCAGCGCGGCCTCAAGTGCACGATTGTCTTTCAGCCTGATATCCCGCCTGAACCACACTATATTTACCCTCTCCATACTTTCCTCCTGTTTTCTTTCATACAAACTTAATAAAATTTGTACCTTTATCTCTGAGTTACATTAATATCTTCATTAAGAAAAGCAGATTAATTTAACTGCGAATAACCCTCATAACCCCCAGCTATGAAAACCGACAAAAAACTTCTCTTTCTGCTTCCGCTTGCCCTCTCGGCCGGAGCAACCGCGAAAGAGAATCAGCCCAACGAAAATCAACCCGACGGAAAAAGAAAGCTGAACATCGTCTACATCATGTCAGACGACCACTCTTATCAGACAATCAGCGCATACGACAACAGGTATATTGAGACTCCCAACATCGACAGAATTGCTGCCGAGGGTGTGAGGTTTACCAACAGTTTTGTGGCCAATTCCATTTCCGGTCCGAGCCGTGCCTGCATGCTCACAGGTAAGTTTTCGCATAAGAACGGGATGATAAGCCATGCTACCCGATTTGACAGCAGTCAGGTTACTTTTCCGGTTCTTCTGCGGGAGCAGGGATACCAGACTGCAATATTTGGAAAGTGGCACCTGAAGAGCGATCCTGTTGGTTTCGACAGATGGGAGGTTCTGGTAGGGCAGGGGCAATATTTTAAGCCCATTTTTATTACTCCCAAAGGGAGAGTGACCTACGACGGATACGCCACAAATGTCATTACAGACCTCAGCCTTAACTGGCTTGAAAAGGAGAGGGATACAACAAAACCATTCTGCCTCATCATCCATCACAAATCTCCTCACAGGAACTGGATGCCGGATACTAGTGAGCTGAATCTCTTTGAGGATGTGAAATTTCCCATTCCGGATACCTTTTATGACGATTATGAGGGTCGCCCTGCCGCTGCCGGTCAGGAGATGAGTATTGCAGGCGATGAGATGGACTATGCATTTGATCTTAAGATGAATGACTCTTCTATTAACACCCGCCTTAAGGAGAACCTTACTTTTGCTTTGCGAAGGCTGACACCCCGCCAGCGTGAACTTTGGGACAGTACGTATAATAAACTGCTGAGGGAGTTTCTGGCAACCAAACCAACCGGAAAGGAGCTGGCAGAGTGGAAGTTTCAGCGTTACATGAGGGATTACCTTAAATGCATCAGAAGTGTCGACAACAATGTTGGCCGTGTTATGGATTACCTTCGCGAACACGGACTTCTTGAGAATACTCTGGTTGTCTACACCTCAGACCAGGGCTTCTATATGGGCGAGCACGGATGGTTCGATAAACGATTTATGTATGAGGAGTCATTCCGCACACCTCTCATTATGAGACTGCCTGACAGTTTTGGCAAACTCTCAAAAAGGGGAACCATTCCGCAGTTTGTTCAGAATGTAGACTACGCCCCAACCTTCCTCGACCTTGCCGGAGTAAAGATTCCATCCGATGTTCAGGGTGAGTCAATTGTTCCGCTTCTTGAGGGCAAAGCTCCCGCATCATGGCGCAAGAGTGTATACTATCACTATTTCGAATACCCTGCCGAGCACTCAGTCCGCCGCCACTACGGTGTGCGCGACAGCCGCTATAAGCTCATCCGTTTTTACGGCCATGACATTGTCAGATACGAACTCTACGACCTTCAGGAAGATCCCGCCGAACTCCGCAATCTATACGAAAATCCTGCATATAAATCCACCCGCGAACGCATGCACCGCGAGCTGGAGAGACTGATGAAAAAGTACGACGACAAACCGTCGATTTAAAACCTGGAGGAACATTTAGAAAAAAAAGAGACCACCCGCCGGTGGTCTCTTCCGTTGCAACAGAATTGCAACTCTTGCGAATTAAAAAAACGCTCAGTTAAATTTAGGTGAAAATAATCTGAGTGCGCTCCCCGGCGGCAAGTTCATAGAACTGGCCAACCGTTATGATATCTTTTACATGCTCGCTCAGGTCCTCTTTTTTGAGTTTGAACATCTCGGCAGCAAGCTTGCATGCATAAATTTCGCCGCCTCCTGCTGTAATCAGTTCAAAAAACTCATCAACAGGCGGAATGTCCAGTGCAGCCATCTGGCTTTTCATCATGGCCGACACTCCTGCTTCAACTCCGGGAAGTACTCCCAGAATAGTCGGAAACGGCAGGCCGCCCGGCATTCGCATGGCCGGATTTCCTACTGTTCCTGTATGTAGTTTGTGCATCTGTTTTTTCGTAATTGCATCGAGGCCAAAGAATGTAAAGAACAGTTTTGCCTCAATGCCCTCCATTACAGCTCCGTTTGCCATAATGAGGGCTGCGTATACATCTTCAATAGTTCCCTTTGCACATATTATGCAAACTCTCTTAAGAGGTGTCTCTTTTTCTGCACTCATGGTTGTTTTGTTTAAACAGTTATTATTCAGCTTAAAATTTTATTCCCTTTAAATACAGCCTGTTGGTTTAGGGATGCCGGCAATCTTTGTTGCCTTTTTAAGCGGCGCACCGGGGAACAGAGCATAGAAATCCTTAACATCTACAATTCCCGATTTTCCGATTGACCGGATAGTGAGTGCATCTCCTGCAAAATGTCTTGTGCGGAGATAATCAAGAACGGCATAATGTTTATCGGTGAGTTCAATACCCTCCTCTTTGGCCACAGCACCGGCAACATCTTTATTCCATTGCTCCGGTTTAGTGAAGTAACCCTCTTCGTTTACTTCAATCATCTGACCTGCTAATTCTTTTTGTGCCATAATTTCTCTGGATTTATATGTTTGTTTACAGATTTATATGTTTGATTACAGAATTATTCTGACGATTCTGAATTTGTTATTTTACGTGATGCTTTGGATACCTCTTTCCCATCATGGACATGTGATCTGTCACAGGGAGAGATCTTCCCGGCAACAGCAGGTTCCAGTACATCCATTTGAAAAACATCTTTCCGAAATAGTTGAGCCTTGTATCTTTAAGCAAACCGAAAGGGCCAATTACCGGATATGGGTAGACACCGGGAAGTGGCTCTGTGTCGTAGTTGAAGTCAATCAGGGTTCCTTTGCTGTATGAGGTTACTATATAACAGTTTGCGTGACCGTCAAACTTTGCCTGCAGTGGTTTTCCCTCAATTGCACACAAAAGGTTTTCCACTACAACTTCTGCTGCAAAGTGAGCAACCGAACCGGCTTTGGAAGTTGGCAGATTTGCCGCATCTCCAATTACAAAAATATTTGAGTGACCCGCAGCCTGAAGAGTAAATTTGTCTGTAGGTACAAAATTCAGGTCATCTCCCAGTCCGCTTCTCTCTATCATATCATCTCCCTTGTTGGTTGGGATGGTTACAAGCAGGTCGAACTCCACTCCGGTTCCCGCATAGTCGATTATCTTTTTCGCGGCATTGTCAACCTCTGCAACATTGTAGTCAGGAATCACTTTTATGTTCTTCTCTTCCACCACCTTGCTAAGCATCTGAGTAGCTATCGGCTTTGTAAATACCCCCGGCAGAGGAGTAACAAGGCTGATTTCCACTTTGTCGCGCATCCCTTTTCTCTTGAAATAGGCATCGGCAAGGAAAATGAATTCAAGTGGGGCAACCGGACATTTGTACGGAAGTTCGGTTATGTTAACAACCATTTTGCCACCTTTCCAGGTTTCAAGATATTTTGCAAGAGCAACAGCTCCCTCAATTGTATAGAAATCAAAAATTTCCTTTCTCCACAAATCGCCCAGAAGACCCGGTGTCTCCTCGGGTGCTATGCGAGTGCCTGTGGCAATGATGAGAAAGTCGTAATCAAGAATTTTCTCTGAATTTTCCAGCAGGACCTTGTTCTCGTCAGTGACAATTTTGTCAATTTTGGCATAAATAATATTTACACCCTTTGGGAAAAAGTTCTTTTTTGGTTTGACTACGTCTGATTCGTTATAGATTCCAAATGGTACAAACAGGAAACCCGGCTGATAGTAGTGAGTTTTGTCCTGATCTACTACAGTTATGTTCCAGGTTTTGACAGGCAATTTCTTCCTGAGCTTGTTGGCCATGAGTGTTCCGGCCGTTCCAGCACCTAAAATAACTACATTCTTCATATCTTAAATATTTGAATCAACCAAAGATATATTAATCTTTCAATATAAATATTTGCTAATGGAATTTATTTTCTGTGATATTGCTCACAGATTTTTCCAGAAAAAACAACTAAACAATATGCCAGATAATGGTTTCAGAGGGAAACTCTGGCAGAGTTTTTAGCAAGTTCTTGAATGTTAGGTAAGAACAATATTTTAGTTAGGTATTTTTTTAAATTTCAGAATAGTAATGTGCAGGTAATATGCAAGTTCGTAAAAACTCTGCCAGAGTTTTAAAGCGCGCGCAGCGCTGCACCTTCACCGGCAGCGAAGCTGACGGTACCTTCTTTGAAATACCACCTGCCCTTTTACCCCTGGGGAAAAGTGTCAGATCATTGATAAACAGGTCCTTATGCAAAACTGGAATTTTTCACAACTAGTTGTATATGTGGTGTTTGACACTTTTCCCCAGGGGAAATTGCCCTGGAGTAAATGCACATTACTTGACATAGTGATAAAAAAAAGAGACCGCTATATGACGGTCTCAATTTCAGTATTAACAGCCAATACAAAGGCTGATTAATCTCTTTTGTGTTATCAGTTACTTCTTCGCAGATTCTGCCGGCACGCTTTTGCGAAGCTTGTCAAAGTACATTGCGAAAGATCTGTAAAGGAAGTGTGTCCACTTGCCAAATGGTACAATTATCACTGCCCACTGTACAAGGATTGTGAAGTGAAGCAGGAAGAGCCAGAAGTTGTTCTCCAGGATCTCCAGGTCAATGAATACCTTTACAAAGAATGCTGTAACTCCCATCAGGAAGAGCCAGATTACAAAGAACCAGTCAGAGGGACGGGATTTTTTGCTTACCTGGTGCTTTTGCTTAATGCGGCCCAGTACAAATACAAAGGTTACAATGAATACCACAGCACTAACTGCATAACCCAGCAGGTTCACAAAGATTGATTCATTTGAGAACCAGTCAAGGAATACAGTAGTAAACAGCAGTGTCAGGTAACCTATTACCAGTACAAAGTGGGCGAACCATCTTGCCTGATTGTCGTCGCAGCCGAGTGACCTCTTCTGAGTAAACATGTGAACAAACAGCTCTCCGGCAGATTTGTAATATGCCTTAAAGGGAACTTTGTATCCGGGTTTTACCACTGTCATGTACCACATTCTGATAATGTTTGGCAGGAGGATTACTGCAAAAACAGTCGCTATTGCATACATCTCGAAGAGGTGTGCAAAGTGCATGATTCCCTCCTGGTCAAAAGATTGGGTGAATGAATATACAATCACACCAACCGCAACAAGAATCATTGCAATTATGTTGGCTAAGCCAGATCTGTGAAATAAACCAGACAAACCTGTCCAGTCATATTTTGCTGTAAGCCATCTGCGCAGAGACATCATAAGCTCACCCGGATCTGCTGTCTGCGGACAGTTAACCGAACAATCGCCGCAATAGTAGCACAGCCATGGTTTCAGTGACGATTCCACACCCTTTTTATCTCCGGTTTCGCTCAGCCTCACCATTGATCTGGGGAAAGAATCCTCTCCGGTTGAGAGGGAGCAAACGGCTGTACATGTACCGCAGTTGTAGCATTTGTTGAAATCAACTGCTCCGTATCTTTTTAGCTCTTTGCCGAATTTTGTATTAATTCTGCTCATTTTTCTTCAGTTTATAGGTAAAGTACTCGTCCATATCGTCAACCTTCCCTGCAGCTACAAATCCAAACTTTACCATGGACATAAGAATGTACATTGTATGTTCCAGATTCATTCCGGTCTCTTTGCTAAGCTGGGCAATTGTCTTGTCTCCCTTTGAGAGAGATTCTGTTATGGCCTTTTTCTCTTTGTTGAACTGTTTCAGGTTGTTCTTCACCTCTTCGGAAACTTTGCGCTCTTCGCGCAAAATTTTCACTGTCATAGTTTTTTCTTCCGACATATCATTTTACGCTTTAAAGTGCAAGTACATCTATCATATCCTCCATGTCGCGGTTTGTAAACGAGATGAGCTCTATCGAGTCCGACGGGCAAACAGGCAGGCACATTCCGCATCCTTTGCAGGTGCTCTTGTTAATTGAAGCCTTCTGACCCCCGGCTGTTTCGACCATTGCAACAGCGTTAAACGGACATGCTTTGCTGCAGGCGTCACACCAGTTGCAGGTATCTGCATTTACATATGCGATTATTGGCTCCAGTTCAAGTTCTCCCTTGCTCACAAAAGAGTGAGATTTTGCTGCAGCCGAAAGTGAAGAGTTAACTGACTCCATAACATTCTTAGGTCCCTGACAGGTTCCTGCGATTGTAATACCGTCAATTACAGTTTCAACCGGACGCAGCTTCATGTGAATCTCATTGTAGAAGTTGTCACGTCCTTTAGGAAGTTTAAAGAGAGTTCCAATGGATGTGTCGCTGTCCGGAACCATTCCTGTTACAAGAACAACCAGGTCTGCAATCACCTCAGATTCTCTCTTTTCAGTAAGAACATCCAGTGCCTTTACAGAAATTCCTCCCTCTGCAGCCGAAACTACAGGCGGTTTTTTGTCCATAAACTGAATATAAACATCTCCTTTAGAATTAGACTCCTTGTAGATTAGCTCTTGTTTTCCGTATGTGCGGATACCCTTGTGGAAATGGAAATTCTCAATTTCCGGAGCAATTGCCCTCACATCAAGCGAAGCCTGAACGGCAGCAGTACAGCAGTATCTTGAGCAGTACTTGTTATCACCCTTAACCTGACGGCTTCCCACACAGTAAATGTATGCTATGGAGTTAATCTCTTTTCCGTTGTAAACCAGCTTGCCGGATCCGCCTTCAGCAGCCTTTTTCTGACCGCCCATAAGCTTTCTGAACTCCGGAAGGGTAATAACATTTGGAACAGTTGCAAAGCCGAATTCCCCCTCTGCGGGTGTGTAGGAGTTGAAGCCTGTAGATACAAGAACAGATCCCGCATGAATCTCTTTTTCTGTATTACCCTGAGGACCCGATATTCTGACTGTCAGTTTAAAATCCCCTATGTTTCCGCGGGATGCGACAACCTCTGCATTTGTAATAAGAGTTATTCTCTCTTCAGAGGCGATCTCTTTCTGAAGTCTTTCCAGAAGCTCTTTTCCCGAAATGTTCTCAGGACTGATTGTTTCAAGCTCGTTCAGCTTTCCGCCAATTTTGCTGTCTCTCTCAATGAGATAAACATCATCATTCATTCTGGCAAGAGAGATTGCAGCCTTAAGACCGGCCACACCTGCACCAATAACAGCAACAGCTCTCTTTGATTCTATAACGATAGGTTCCAGCGATTCGGCCAGTCTTGCCTTTGCAATTGCAGCCTTAACAAGATGAATTGCCTTCTCTGTTGCACCCGGCTTGTTGTCTGAGTGTGCCCATGAGGCCTGCTCGCGTATGTTTGCGTGTACATAGTTGTATTTGTTCAAACCAGCCCTTTCACTTACACCCCTGAAAGTTGTAAGGTGAAGCTTTGGCGAACAGCTTGCAACCACTATCCCGCTTAAATTGTTTTCTTTAATATCGGCCTCCATATCCTTCTGATTGGAATCACCGCAGGCAAACATTGTTGTTTTGGCCATTATGACGCAGTCTTCGTCTTTAACCGCTTCACGGACCCTTTCAATGTCTACGTAGTCGGAGATATTTCCGCCGCATGCACATATATATACACCAAGTTTCTTTTTCATCTCGATTACTGTGATTTTTGATTCAGATAACTTATTGCCTCCGTAGATGCAGCTCCTGCAGAGAGGATTGAATCCGGAATATCCTTTGGACCTGTTGCTGCTCCGGCAACAAATACACCGTCAATAGAGGTTTTTGCAGGGCTGAGAAGCGGGTCGCTCTGTTTTACGAAGGAGAGACCATCCAGTTCCAGTTTGTGACTCTTGAAAAGATCTGCAGCCTCTTTGTTTGGCTTAACACCAACAGAGAGAACAACCATATCGTGTTCTGCCTCCTTTAGTTTGCCGGTTGCAACATCTTCATATCTGAGAGTAAGGTTTCCGTTCTCCTTCTCGGTAATTTTACCAATTTTTCCCTTTACGAAGCGGACACCCATTGAAACAGCCTGTTCGTAGAACTCATCGTATCCCTTGCCAAACGCCCTTATATCAATGTAGTAGATTGTAATGTCTGCCATTGGAAGAGCTCCCAGCAGAAGCTGAGCCTGCTTGATTGAGTACATGCAGCAGATTTGTGAACAGATTGGGTTTCCCATTGAATCATCTCTCGATCCGGCGCAAAGTACATAGGCAATTTTATCCGGAACTTTTCCGTCGCTTGAACGAAGAATAGTGTGGAAGGGACGGGTAGGGGCCAGGAGGCGCTCCATCTGAATAGATGTTATCACATTTTTGGCCGTGCCGTAGCTGTATCTCGGAACATTTGTGGGGTCGTACAGTCTGAATCCTGTTGCAACAATTGCAGTTTTAACATTGAAGATATACTCCTTTGGCTTCATTGTAAAGTCGATGCAACCCGGAGGGCACACCTTTTCGCACGCTCCGCAAAGAGTACAGTTATCAATATCAATTGCAGCCACCTTTGGGCTGGCTATGCTGAAAGGTATGTAAACCGCCTTTCTTCCAACAAGACCATACTGGAACTGGTCCTTTACAATCACAGGACATGCCTGCTCACAGAGCTGACATGCAGTACAATCCTCAGCAACCACATAACGTGGTCTCTGAGTCATTTTAACCACAAAACTCTGCTCCCCAAGTTTGTCAATTGAGGTTATATCACTCTCTGTAAAGATTTTGATATTCGGATGGCGGGATATTTCAGATACTTTTGGTGTAGTGATACATGCAGAGCAGTCCAGTGTCGGAAACACCTTGCTGAGCATAATCATTTTACCTCCCACTGAAAGCCTGCTCTCCACAAGAACTACCTTGTAGCCATTGTTTGCAAGATTTAGAGCTGCCTCTCCTCCTGCAATTCCTCCTCCTATAACGATAGCATCATAAGTGAGGGTTATTGGTTCTTTTTGCATAATTCTTATTTGTCGGTTTTCAGTAAATACTCATTAAAACTCTTTACCTGCTTTACAAAAGATTCGCTGCACACAGAGCAGATTGCCGCCATTCTAAGGCGGGCTGGCTCTATGTTTTTTTCTCTCATAAGCTCATGTGTCTTTTCCACCAGGGCTCCGGTCTTTTCTGTGCAACTCTCGCCATACATGCAGTCGCTTCCGTCTGCGGCAATGAATACACCGTCAAAACCCTTTTCATAGGCTCTTAATATCCACCTTGGTTTGATCCCGCTTGAACATGGTACAGCTATGGTATAAACCTGAGGAGGATAGTGCAGCTTAAGAAGTCCCGCCATGTCAATGGCGGGATCTGAGATCTTTTCAGTAGAGAAAACCAGGATTTTTGCACTCCTATTGCTCATCTCTTTTACTGTTAAATTTCGTTCTTACGCATGTAGATTTTGAAGTAGCCGTTCTCCTCGATTGTTCCGAGGTAGTCATGCCCCTGTTTTGAACACCATTTTGGTATATCTACCTTGGTTCCTTCGTCTGCAGAAAGTACCTCCATAATCTCTCCCTCTTCAATGGTTCCAAGGGCTTTCTTTGCCTCGAGAAGTGGTCCCGGACATGCTGTTCCTCTTGCGTCTACACTTTTGCTTACTTCCAAAGCTCTTAGTTCTTCTGTTGTCATCATGATAATTTATGTTTTAAGGTTTATTCTTATTTATTCAGGTTGTTTTATTTTATATGAAAAGCTGAGCTGCACTCTCTCCTGCATCTGCAGCAAATGTTGCTGCACCTGCATATGATAAATGAGGATAGTCAATAAACTCCTCTTTTTTGAAGCCCATAAGACCCATTGACATTTCACATACTATTATCTCAATGCCCAGTTCGCCTGCGGTTTTAAACATATCGTCCAGTGAGAGAACATTGTTTTTTCTCATCAGATATTTAATCATTACAGGTCCCATTCCGCACATATTCATATTGGACAGTTTAAGCGAATTCTTCCCTTTTGGAAGCATGAAGCCAAACATTTTTGAGATGAAATCTTTTCCTTTGGGGCTCTTTTTTGGATCCCTCAATGCGCTAAGCGACCAGAAAGAGAAAAACATCTTCACTTTTGTGTCCATGGCAGCCGATGCTATGCCTATTATCATTGAGGCCATAACTTTGTCCAGGTCACCTGAAACAACAGCCATTGAAAGCTGATCTTTTCTGCTGTTTTCGATTTTTGTGATCTTCTTTTTAAGTTTTTCCACCTGCTCCTGAAGTTGGTTAACTTCTTGTTTTAGTTGCTCTTGCATGATTAATTAAAAATGTAATTGATAGTGTCAATAATTTTGGTGCACAAAGAAATAGATAAATAGACCCGAAATGAAGTAAATGTGTATGATATGGACATAGTTTTTTTGTGATGTAAATCACATTAATTTGTAACTTTGCAGTATGAAAAACAATTGCTCTCTTTGTGACTATAAATCTGCTGCCGCACAGAAGCTCACTCCGGATGAATTAAAAAATCTGGCACCAAATTGTGTAACCGTTAAATTTAAAAAAGGAGACACAATCATCAGGCAGGGCACATACTCCACAAATGTTGCCTACCTGAAGAAGGGTCTTGTCAAAATTCACATAGACGGACCATATCATGTGCAGGTTGTCAGAATTGTAAAGCCTCGCAATTATCTTGGTCTGCCCACAACATTCGGGGACAAAATCAATCAGTATTCTGTTACTGCTATTGATGAGTCGGAGGTTTGTTTTATCGATATCACAACATTCCGCCAGATGCTTCAGATGAATCCGGATTTCACAAATCAGATTATGCTTGAACTCTGTAAAAGCGAGCTGGAGTCATATCAGAAATGTGTTAACAGGACACAGAAACAGATAAGAGGAAAACTTGCGGATGTTCTGCTCGATTTCGCAGATAATATTTTCAAGGCAGATACCTTTACTATCAATGTTACTCAGGAAGATCTGGGGAACCTGGTAGATGCCTCAAGAGAGAGTGTCTCCCGTGTAATGGCGGAGTTTTCAAAGGATGGAATAATTGAGATGAAGGGTAAACAGGTTAAAATTCTGGATAAAACTTCGCTTCAGCTTATCAGCAAAAAAGGATAAAAATGGATACAGGAATGCCCGGTGTGCCGGCAGAAAGCAGCGGCAGGAACTATTTCAAATATGGTCAGAATGAGATCTTGCATTTGAAGAGAGTATGTCCCAGGCTTTCAGAAACAATAGATGAAAAAGGCATTCTGGTAAGAGAGGTGGTTCCGGATCTCTTTACAGCTCTTATATCCAGTGTAACCTCACAGCAGATTTCCGGCAAAGCTGCCCAGACAATCTGGAGAAGGTTTTCTGAACTGGTTGGGGAGATAACCCCGGAGAGGATTCTAGCCATTAATCCGGATGACATCAGAAAGTGCGGAATATCAGGCCGCAAAACCGAATACATTACAGGAATTGCAAAAGCTGCGGCTGATGGAGTAATCAGCTTTGATGCCCTCCGCTCTATGGAGGACAGCGAGGTTATTGCTAAATTATCTGCACTCAGAGGGGTTGGTGTCTGGACAGCCGAGATGCTGCTTATCTTCTCTTTGCAGAGACCCGATGTGCTTAGCTGGGGTGACCTGGCTATCAAGAAGGGAATTATGAAACTTTACGGGCTGGAGTCTCTCACAAGGGAGCAGTTTGAAGAGTACAGAAGGCTCTTCTCTCCGTACAACTCTGTTGCTTCTCTCTATCTCTGGGAAATTTGAATCTGATAAATCCAGGCGTATCTTTTTGCTAAAACTGCTTGTAAATTAGCCAGAATGACATTGCGCATACAGCCAGTGCAATGGCGTAATTTATAAATCTTGCACCAAGCTTTACGGCAAACTTAGAGGCAATAAATGCTCCTGTGACGTTGCCAATAGCATATATGAGCGCAACAGGCCAGTTAATCTGACCATGCCAGATGAAAATTGAGAGGGCAAGAGGTGTGTAGATAACAACTGCAAACTGCTTGATTCCGTTTGCCCTGAGAATATCCAGCCCCAGCATATAGAATGAGCCAAAGATTATAAGTATTCCCACTCCTGCGTGGGTGAATCCGCCGTAAGCCCCAATAAATACAAATGCAATGAACTTTAATACTCCAAATTTCCTGCTCCTTTTCTCCATTTCCGGGGTAATCACCCGTCCCTCTCTGCCTTTCTGACTGTAGAGCAGAAGTACTGCCATAATGGGCAGCATGATTCCCATTGCAACTTCCATCACGGCCGGATTGAGAACAGCAGCAGCCTGAGCACCTGCTATTGAGCCTATTGCTACAGGGATTCCGACTTTTGTTCCCAGACCCAGATCGAGATATCCGCTCTTTTTGAAAACGACAGATGAAACTGCAAACTGGGCAAGTACGCCTACCCGGCTTGTGCCGTTTGCCACATTAATGGGCATTCCCATTGCCATAAAGAGAGCATAGGAGAGGGCCGTGGCCATTCCTGCCAGGGTATTTACAAAGCCGACAAATATTCCCACTCCTATGAGTATGGCAATAATCCCTGCCGAAAAGGGATCGCTTGTAAGAAGGTAGTCTGCCAGGGATGTAAACACAGTCGGTTATGAATAATTTGTCCTGATTACTAAAATTTCCGGGCAAATGTAACAATAAACTGTGCCATTTTGTCCAGTTTAGCCATTTGGCAAAAATTTTGTTACTACTTTTGCGGCCTGAAAAGGGCCGCGATTTTGCATTGCAAATAATTGAAGGCAAATTTTATAATTTCAAACAGAGAGATGAAGGAACATAAGAAGCACAAAGCAGAAGAGAGAGAAAATATCCATAAGGAGAGTATAAACGAAGAGAATCAGCCTGTACAGGAGGAGCAAAACGGGAATGCTGAGACAAATCAGCCTCAGGAAAAGAGTGAGACAGACAAAATTGCTGAGCTCAACGACAGATATATCCGTCTTGTAGCTGAGTTTGACAACTATCGCAGACGTACAGCCAAGGAGAGAATGGATCTGGTTGTGAATGCTGCTGAAGAGACAATTAAGGGACTTCTTCCTGTTCTTGATGATTTTGAAAGGGCTCTTGAGATGCTCCACAAGGCAGAGGGGGATCATTCCGTGGCTATTGAGGGTACTGAGCTCATTTACACTAAGCTTTCGGGTTACCTTGCGTCAAAGGGACTAAAGAAAATCGAGGCAAAGGGAGAGGTGCTTGATACAGATCTTCATGAGGCTGTGGCGCAGTTCCCGGCACCGGATGATTCAATGAAAAACAGAATTATAGAAGTTGTTCAGCAGGGATATAAACTTAACGAGAAAATTATCCGCTTTGCTAAAGTGGTAGTGGGAGTTTAACATACCGGCATATAAATATTTACGATGAGCAAAAGAGATTATTACGAGGTTCTTGGTGTCACAAAAGGCGCGTCTGCAGAAGAGATAAAGAAGGCTTACCGCAAGATGGCCCTTAAATTTCACCCCGATAAAAATCCGGGTAACAAGGAGGCAGAAGAGAACTTTAAGGAGGCTGCCGAGGCCTATGATGTACTGAGTAATCCGGATAAAAAGTCGAGATATGATCAGTTTGGTCATGCGGGAATGAATGGTGCCAGCTCCGGAGGTTATGGCGGAGGCGGATTCTCTATGGATGATATTTTCAGCCAGTTTGGGGATATTTTCGGAGGCCATTTTGGCGGATTCGGCGGCGGATTCGGCGGTGGTGGATTTGGCGGAGGAAGCAGAGGCGGAAGAAGGGTAAACAGAGGTTCTGATATTCGTATCAGGGTTAAACTGGATCTGAAAGAGGTAGCACATGGTGCCGAGAAAAAAATCAAGATAAATAAACAGGTTCCCTGCGGAGAGTGTGATGGAAAGGGAGCTAAATCTGAAGCAGATATTAAGACTTGCGCTACCTGTAACGGAAGCGGTCAGGTTTCAAGAGTTACCCAGACAATCCTTGGCAGAATGCAGACAGCCTCTGTATGTCCGTCATGCGGAGGAGAGGGAAAGACTATCACTAAGCCTTGCGGCAAATGTGGCGGCGACGGACTGGTTAAGGAGAGTGAGGAGATAACTTTCAAAATACCGGCAGGTGTTGCTCAGGGAATGCAGCTTACTGTTCAGGGAAAGGGAAACGCAGCTAAAAGGGGCGGTATAAACGGTGATCTTCTTGTTGTTATAGAAGAGGAGGAGCATCAGGATTTTCAGAGAGACGGAAACGATATCATTTACACCCTCTTTATCTCCCTAACAGACGCAATTCTGGGCGGAGATGCAGAGATTCCTCACTTTGACGGCAAACTGAGAATTAAAATTGATGCCGGAACCCAATCCGGAAAGATTCTTCGTCTCAGGGCCAAGGGGTTGCCGGATGTTAACGGATATGGTCACGGTGATCTGCTGGTTTACATTCAGATATGGACACCCAAAAAGCTGGATAAGCAAGAGCGTGAAATGCTTGAGAAATTCAGAACATCTGAGAATTTCAAACCTAATCCATCAAAGGATGAGAGAAACTTCTTTGACAGGATGAAAAAAATATTTTCATAATGAATATTGGAAAAAATATTCTTAAAGTGGCGATAGTATTTGTCGCCACTTTTTGCATGGGTACCCTGAATCTTTCATCGCAAACCTACCGCCTTCCGCTTAATCTGGCTCCTTCACTTTCCGGAAACTTTGGGGAGCTGAGGGCAACTCACTTTCACGGAGGTTTGGATTTTCGTGTGGGGGGAGTTTCAGGAGCTCCTGTTTATGCTGTTATGGATGGTTATATTTCAAGGCTTTCAGTATCACCTTCTGGCTACGGGCATGCTCTCTACATTCAGCATCCAAACGGAAGGACCACAGTGTACGGCCATCTGATGGCATATTCTCCTGCAGTTGAAAAGTGGGTAAGAAATAATCAGTACGAAAAAGAGAGTTTTTCTGTGACTCTTTACCCGGATTCAACGATGTTTCGTGTTAAGAAGGGAGATCTGCTGGGTAAGGCCGGGAACACAGGCTCTTCAGGAGGACCTCACCTGCACTTTGAGATCAGAAATTCAGAAACTGAGATAACTCTTGATCCTGCAAAGGAGTGTAAGTACTCTGTTACTGATAACATTCCTCCTTTAGTTGAGAGGATTTCACTTTATGGGATCTCAAACAGTTCAAACCTTCCGGTGAGAACTTTTATAAAGAGTATTTCGGCTGCAGAGAAGCTGCCGGTTGAGGTTTCAGATACTTTCTATGTTGCTGTGGGAGCAATTGACAGGATGAATGCATCCGGAGCCCGCTTTGCGGTTTATGCATACAGGTACTACCTGGACAATGAGCAGATATTCAGCTTTAATACAGGCGGCATTTCATTTGAAAAAGGGCGGTATATTAATTCAATCCTTGAGTATCCGCAGAAAGAGAACTTTGGCAGAAGTATGATTAAAAGCTGGGTAGAGCCGGGTTCTGCTCTTAAGGGAAATATCCGTTCAAAAAATGAGGGTCTCTTTGTTCTGATGGATAATGTTGAGCACACTGTAAGAGTTGAACTGGAGGACAACTCCGGAAATAAAACGGCAAAGAGTTTCAGAGTAAAGCGTAATTCCCGCCTCAGACCGGCACTGCCAGATTCGGCTATGCTTTCCGCAGGTGTGCTGATGCCGTGGTACCTCCCAAATATCTGGGAAAATGGAAATTTAAGGGTTGAGCTTCCGGTGGGTTCGCTCTACAGTTCTGTGCTTTTTACTTCAGACAGCGTTCCTGCCCCTCCGGGAGGATTTCCGGTCTGGAGAGTTCACAACAGTTCAACTCCTGTTCATTCGGGTGCCAGAATCTCAATAAGGGCAGCTGTTCCATCTGATTTAAAAGAGAAGGCGTTTATTGCATCTGTTTCTGAAAACGGCCGTCTCTCATACAGGGGCGGAGAGTGGAAAGGGGAGCGGCTGGAAACCGGCCTTGGTCAGTTTGGAAAATATACGATTGCTTATGACACTGTTAAACCAAAAATTCTGCCTGCACTTAAAGAGGGAGAAAATCTGGCCGGACGCAAAAGCATAAGATTTACTATATTTGACGAAATGTCGGGAATATCTTCATACAGGGTAACCGTAGACGGCAAATGGGTACTGGCTTCTTATGACCCAAAGAGCAGGTCGCTGGTTGCAGAACTTGACAGAGTGGTTACTCAAAGAGGCAAAAGACATACTGTTGAGGTAACGGTATCCGACAGCAGAGCGAACAGTACAACCGTAACAAGGGAATTTATATGGTAATAAAAATTATCGGTCTTATGTCCGGCACATCGCTGGACGGGCTTGACATCTGCTACACTAAGTTCAGCTACGACAAAGAGAGCGGAAAGTGGAACTACACAATACTTGCGGCTGAGGATGAACAGTACCCGGAAGAGCTGAAGCATCAGCTTGCGACAGCTCAGAGTATGACAGCAGAGGAGTATGCACTGCTCAACTCAGACTACGGACTCTATCTTGGACGCAGAGTAAAGGCCTTTATAGAGCGTACAGGGGCCTCACCCAGGTATATTGCATCACACGGCCACACAATATTTCATCAGCCTTCAAAACGCTTTACAACGCAGATAGGCTCGGGTGCCGGGATTGCTGCAGAGAGCGGGGTAGACACAATATGCGATTTCAGAACTGTTGATGTTGCACTTGGCGGGCAGGGAGCTCCGCTGGTTCCTGTAGGGGACAGAAATCTCTTTTCTGAATATTCATATTGCCTTAATCTGGGCGGGTTTTCCAATATCTCATCGGATGGTGCGAACGGCAACAGAGTTGCTTATGACATATCTCCAGTTAATTATGTGCTTAATCACTATACCAGGCAGATTGGGCTTGATTATGACAAGGACGGAGAAATTGCCCGCAGCGGCAATGTAAATTCTGCTCTTCTTGAAAGGCTGAATAATCTCTCTTTTTACAGTCAGAAGGGACCAAAATCGCTCGGAAGGGAGTGGGTAGTGGGTGAGGTTATTCCTCTGATAGATGCATCTGCTGTTTCAATGGAGGACAAACTGGCAACATTCTGTGAGCATGTGGCTGTACAGATATCAAAGCATATAAGCGGTGGAAGCGTTCTTCTTACGGGCGGAGGTGCATTTAACAGGTATCTTGTTGAGAGAATGCAGGCTAATGCACCGCAGTGCAAATACTTTGTTCCGGATGCAAGAACAGTTAACTTCAAGGAGGCTCTTATTTTTGCATTTCTTGGAGCTCTCTGGGCTGCAGATATGCCAAATTGCCTGAGCTCCGTAACGGGTGCAAAATATGATAATATTGGCGGTGCGCTTTATAAAAGTGGAATAAAGAGATAATATTTTTTGGTATCTTAAATATAATTTCTATTTTTGCAGTCCCAAAATAATAATGCAACCTCTTATACGAACCTGGGTGTCTGTAATGTTGCGCAAATACAGTTTTTACAATGGATTTAATTAAAATTGCAGAACAAGCATTTGCCGGTGAGGTAAAAGTTTTTCCGGATTTCAAAGCCGGGGACACTGTTACAGTTACCTACAAAATCAAAGAGGAAAGTAAAGAGCGTCTTCAGAACTATCGTGGCGTTGTTATACAGAGAAGAGGAACCGGTACCACCGAGACCTTTACTGTTCGCAAAATGTCAAACGGAGTTGGTGTTGAGAGAATTTTTCCTATTACATCTCCTTTCATCGAAGCTATTGAAGTTAACAAGAGAGGTAAAGTACGTCGTGCAAGAATCTTCTATCTGAGAAACCTGACCGGTAAAAAGGCTCGTATCAAAGAGAGAAAATACACAGCACCTCCTAAGAATACAGCGGAGTAAATCTCCACTTTCTGGCCCCGTAGCTCAACTGAATAGAGTATCTGACTACGGATCAGACGGTTACAGGTTTGAATCCTGTCGGGGTCACAAAAACGACAATTGATTGATATCAGTTGTCGTTTTTTGCGTTCATACCTGTCCTTGCCGGGCTCTGAGTCCGGCTCTGTGCCTCCCCGGCCCTATGCCTCAGAGGTAAAGTGTCAAATCATTGAACATTAGTGTTCTACAATATTTTTGCAATTTCTTTAACTCATTATTTTACAGCAATTTGACACTTTACCTCTGAGGTAATGCATTTGTGGAACGATAATTGTTTTGTGTAAGACAGGTATCATTTAATACACTGTATCATGAAAAAACTAATACTAATTGCTGCTCTTTTTATCGGTAGCTTTTTTGCACCCACAGCAGCAGATGCTCAGATTGACATCAGAGTAAATATCGGCCTTCAGCCTATATGGGGACCTGTTGGATATGATTATGTAGAATACTACTATATCCCCGAACTTGACATTTACTACTTTGTTCCCGGTGAGCAATTCATATACATGGTAAATGGCAGATGGGTTGCCAGATCTTATCTTCCTGCACGCTACAGGGACTTTGATTTTTTCAGAACCAGAGTAGTTGTTATTAATGAATACAGACCTTTCCTGCGACACAGCGAAATAAGGAGGATGTTCTCAAACTACCGCGACTTCAGACCTTATATAACCATTCGCGACATTCGTGACCCGCGATATTACATCAACAGGCACCATCCGGAACACAGAAACTGGAAAAAGATGGAGCGCGACAGGCGTAACGACTATTACAAAAACCACAGAGACAACGACCGCGACCATGACCGTTACTACAGAGACAATGATCGCAACAAGGATTGGAGAAAGGAGCGTGAGAAGCAGTTGCAAAAGGAGCGCGAGCAGCGTGATGAGCGTTACAAACGTGACAACAACCGTGACAACAACCGCGACAAAAAAGGAGATGACCGCAAGAGTAAAAACAAACCCGAAGAGGGACCAAGACTCAAATACAAAAGAACATACAACTAATAAACTGTCCTTAATTATACAGAAGCTGCCGGAAAGATCCGGCAGCTTTTTTGTTTTACATTGACAACGCAGTTTACCCCTGGGGAAAAGTGTCAAACGCAAATTCACATGTCAGAAGTGAACCAAGCAATAGCAAGAACAATTACCCCAAAAATTACTGTTGCAGGCTGCATCCATGATATATAACCAATGATTGACACCTGAACGGCTATCCAGGTAAAGGCTAAAAGTGCAGTTAGCATTGAGATAAGTCTTGCTCTTTTCCAGTTGGCAAAGTTTGCAACGGAAGCAGTCAGAAATGAACCGCCCATAACTATCAGCAGAAAAAGGCTGGGAATTAAATATGAGTCAAAAGGGCTCCCTTCGAGCCACTCCAGAGGAACTCCTTCTGCTCCGGCAAGTCCGTAATATCCGCCGCCAAAAGCATTCAGCGCAGCAAAAGCAAAGAGTACTCCCAGAATATATCTGAGGGTTTTTGAGGTTTTGTTGTTGATTTTCATAGTCAGGAAAAATTATCAGAGGTTTTTTTGCATCCAGATGATATCAAACTGAACTCCTCCCTTGGTAATTATCTTTCCGAAACGCCCGCACTGGCTAAAGCCGTGTTTCTTGTGAAATGAGAGGCTTTGAGCATTTTCGGAGGAGATACTTGCAAGGATATACCTGATTCCCATTTTTCTCGCCTCTTCTTCCAGTTTTTCCAGCGCAAGCTTCCCAATCCCCTTTCCTGTAAATCCCTCTTTGATGAAATAGGTAATTTCTGCAGTCTCTTTGAATGTGGAGTGAGGGTTGTATGCCTTTAAAAAGCAAAATCCGGCAATTTCATCTTCAACAAAGATTGTGTATGCCGGAAACCCCTTCGTATGCTCCATGAACTTTTCAAAGTATTCGTGAGGCATAATTTTCTCAGGATATGCCGCAAGACTGTTCTCAATGTAAAAGTTGTAAATGTTCATTACGCCTTCGCAATGATCAAATGACATAGGCTTAAATGATGTTTTCATAACTTTAAATATTTAAAGGAGCATTTTCAGTACAAATTAAATCAAAAGTCAGATAACAATTATATTTTTGGTCCGTTAATCTGGAGTTTTAGTTAAAACTTTTTAAGATTCCCTACCGGGTTTTAAGCAGATTCTCAAACCATACAGCTGTAGCCGGGTTGCTTTTTTTACTAATTAAAGAGAGCAGTTCTGCAGTTGTTGAGATATTTTGTTTAATAATAGTGCCATACAGTTCAATGAACTGCTCTTTCCCAATTTTTTGCTCCAGCTCACTGAGCAGTACGGCACCCTTATCATATATAACCTTGTTTACAGTTTTGTAGTCAGAGCCGTTTCTGTCAAAGTTCCAGATAGCCGGAGTTGAGTCAGAATTTTCTTTTTTAATCTCTATCAGTCTGTTGAATGTCTCATTTCCCTCACTCTCTCTTAATATCATCATTGCACTGTATTCGGCAAAACTTTCGTTGAGCCAGTCTTCCCAGGTTGCCGGATTTGCCCTGAACCACCAGAGATGAGCAATTTCATGAGCAAAATATCGTTTCAAAGGAATTTTATTCAGCTTATATTTTTCCTGATCAATTCCGCCAAGAACAATGCCGCCCATTCTTGCATATCCTCCCCCCATTGTTCGCTGCGATTCAATAATTGTGACATCTGACATAAGTTCCTCACCTGTCCACTCCTCCATCAGAGATATCATATTACTCACCTCTTCAGATAACTCCTCTGCAAATTCATTGCTGAAATTTTTATGATATATACTGATCCCGGCATCGGGGGTTCTTCCTGCAATATGTTTAATATCTCTTGACATGCAAACCACAATATCTGTAGTGGGATTGCGCGAAATAATTCTTGTCACCTCCTCTCTTTTTTCAACATCCCCAAGACCAAAAATTTCATATCCGGGCACATTATTTATGGTTACATTAAAAGTAAATAGCCTCGCGCCAAGCGGGCTGTAAGGAAACCAGGGAAGGTAAAGGCCTATTTCTGTCCAGTCAGCGCCGGTTACATTAGCGAACATATTTGAGGGTAATGTGCTGAGTTTTCCTTTATATGAGAATACAATTTCTGCGAATTTTCCCATCCCCTTTACCTGAGCTGCCTTAAGGCTGATTTTTCTTGCCATGGGCATAAAGCGGCTATCGGATGTATCTGATATGACAGAATCGCACTTTGTGCCGTTAATACACATTTTTTCGATTGTCATATTACTGTCCAGGTATATGAACAGCTCCTTATCTTTAAAGTTTTCAAGATTGATTTCCAGTTTACCCTTAACAGATACATCTCCTGAAGCGGGATCAATATTGAGTACAATGTCGTAGTGAGAATATTTGTTCAATTTTTCTCCCAGGCATAGAAATCCCATTTCTATAAAAATCAGTAATGTTAATGGTATGATAAGAAAATTGATTTTTTTCATGTTTGTATTGAATATTCAGTACAATAGACGATAACCTTCAAAAAAAAGTTGCAATTTTGAATTAAATATTGTCAATTTATTATGAAAAAGCTTTTCTTTTCTCTTCTTCTATCGATATCGGTTCTGGAAATAAGTGCTCAGCAAGTTAAGTCATCTGTTTCTGTTAATGAGTCAATTCAAGGATTATACTTTGGACTAAGCCAGCCGGCAAATATTCCTGAACTCTTTGCTCCTGAAATTGTATCAGATGAATTATCCAACAGGGATGTTGCTATTTCAAACGACGGAAAGGAGATATACTTTGGGATTTCAACTCCTGATTTCAGATATGCCGCAATTGTTGTTTCTGAAATGAAGAACGGACTCTGGAGCAAACCAGAGGTCGCATCTTTCTCCAGAGATTCAAGATACAAGTTTGTTGAGCCGGCCTTTAGTCCTGACGGAAAGAGGCTTTATTTTGTATCAGATATGCCCAAAGCAGGTAACGAAAAGCCTGGTGATGAAGATATCTGGTATGTAGAAAGAACTCCTCAAGGCTGGAGTTCTCCGGTTAATATTGGTAGTCCCGTTAATACAGACGGAGGTGAATTTTTCCCATCTTTCACAAAAAATGGAGACATGTACTTCACAAGAAACGAGGCAGGAGTAAGAACTTCATTTATTTTTAAAGCTGTTTATAAAGATGGTAATTTCGTAACTCCTGAAAAGCTTCCTGAACAGATTAATTGCGGGATTGACAGGTTTAATGCATACATTTTTCCTGACGAATCCTTTGCAGTTGTACCTGCAGTAGATGTAGAGCCTGGATTAAACGGAGCTTTCTATTACATTGTATTCAGAAATAATGATGGGTCATGGGAAAAACCTGTTAATATGGGCAAAGAGTTCAATACTCCGGTAGGAAGGGGATGGTCATTTTATATATCACCCGACAGAAGGTTTGCATTTTTCATGGCAACACTTAGAAAGACAGAATCTGGACATCCTGAAGTATTAAGTGTTGATTTTTTAAAATCTGAGTTTGCAAAACCTCAAAACGGGAATCCGGATATTTACTGGATAAGCACGGATGTTATAAGAAAGCTTGCAGCAGCGAATGGTAAGGAGATTTTAAAATAATTACCCAGCCTCATTATTTTCCGGGGTTTTTATGTTTTTTTGGCTTTGGAAACGGAAGCTCTTTGTAAGCGGCCCTTAAAAGCTCGGCAAGGAAATCCCTGTCTTCAATTTTGTCACCAATTACAAACCAGCCATTTGCTCCGGGAAAAGGAGAGCCCTCGACAGCAGGAGAGTCTGTCAGCCTTTCAATTACCTCTCTGCCTGCCTCAGTTGGTTTAATAAAGAGATTGTTGTCACATATGAGAGCAACAACCTTGTCTTCAAGATAGACTACATATTCACCCATCATCTTTCTGAATCTGACAGGGCCTGCACCCTCCATCTGTCCAACTGCGAAAAGTGCGTAATCCTGAGTTGTTCCCATAATTCCCGGTTGATATTATTGTTTTTATTTTAACGTTCTAATAAAGCGAAACGGCAACACTGCCGCCATATGAGAGTGAAGGGAGATCCGGCGAATTTTTGAAAATCGCATTGTTGCTTCTTGCGAAAGCCTTTAGAATAACTCCATCTGTGATGTGCCTTTCGATAAAAAGTGAACCGCCAAGGCTGATTCCTGCCCGTGAGGGAATATAGGAGCCAAAGTCATTCTCTTTTAGTCCTGCATAACCCATCTCTGCAGTTGCTCCATACCTGAACAGGTTGGCTGCTCTTGCAGATATTACCGGCCCGGCTGTTATTGTATACCAGTTGAATGTAGGAACCGGTGAAGGGTAGATTGTAATTATGGGGTTGATAGAATATGTTGATGAACTGTTAACTGAGGCATTAATTATTATTCCGGTGTGCAGGGAGCTTTTTGAACTGCTATTTTCTGAGTCCTTTCCGTTTCCAAAATAGAATGCTCCTTCAACGGAGGCCGATCTTCCGGCAAGAGCTCTGTATTCATTTCCGGACATTTTAATTATTCCCTGAATTTTTGTGAATCCCAGAGTGCTTCCAAAATATGAATAAGGAGTGTCGGGTACCCGGCTGAATTTCTGTTTCATCTCCTCCCGCAGCAGATGCCTCTTACCAAAGATGAGATCTGCAAATATATAACCCAGCTCTGTTGAGAGTATTCCCATGCCAGCACCCGTTATAACATCGTGAATGTAGTGACTGTTATTCATTACCCTCATAATTGCCGTTGATGATGCCAGGCCATAGGCAGCTACTGAGTACCACGGAGACCTTGTAAGCCCGTATTCGTGGTGAACCATGCTGGCACTCATAAAAGCAAGAGCTGTATGTCCGCTTGGGAAGCCATTATCTCTTGACCCGTCTGGTCTGGGCTCTTTGACTGTATATTTGATTGCATTTACAGTTCCTGCCATTATTACGGCAGAAATGGCATTAGTAGTGATAAGCCTGGTCCAGTCACTTCTGCCATCAATTCCTGAAATTTTTAGTCCGTAAAGTAGCGCAACAGGCGAATATTGTACATATTCATCAAGAGTAGAAGAGTAATCAGGAGTGTAATTGTCTCTTAGCATCTGGAACATTATTCCCGGCTTGCCATACATTGCACTCCCTGCGGCAATTAGTGTTGCCGGCAAAATCAGCCGTCCGCCGTTTGCTCTGGAAAATAATTTTTGTTTACCCTGAAAATTAATTGAACCACTGACACTGTCAGCATTAAATGAAGAGGTAGTCTGACCGGCAGCAAAGCCTGCTGAAAATATGACCAGAATTATAAAGGCTATTGCTTTTTTCATTTGATGATAAAATTATTAAAGTAGCGGGCTTAGTAACCTTGCGAATGATTCCTTAATCTGATTCTTAATCCCTCTTTTTGCCCACTTTGAACCGGCCAGCGAAATGCACCGCTCTGTATCCTTAATGAACTGCCTGTCCAGCTGGAGAGTTATCTCGCTGTTATATATTATGCTTGTTATCTCAAAGTTGTGTTCCATAGAGCGGTTATCAAAATTGGCAGATCCTACAATACAGAATTCGCCGTCAATGCTAATCACTTTCGAGTGGTTAAAGCCTTTAGAAAAGAGGTATACCTTTACCCCAGCCTCAAGCATCTCTGCTGCGTATGACAGAGAACACCAGTGTGTAATAGGGGAGTCCCCCTTTTCTGGTATCATCAGACAAACATCAACACCTCCCAGTGCTGCGATTTTAAGTGCATTTAGCAGAGTCTCATTTGGAGTAAAATATGGAGTTATCAGATAAATGTGCTTGGTTGCCTTTGATATTGCACCCATATAGCACTGCATAATGCTTGACCAGTCACTGTCGGGACCTGATGCAATAATCTGGGAGTAATATCTTCTCTCAGAAGCTTCAAAAGTTACATCTGGGGTAATAAAGGAAGGGAAGTACTTTTTCTTTCTTCTGAACTGCTGATTGATAATGAAGTATCTGTCCAGAAGGAAGCTTGACTGGAGCGATGACACTGACTCACCCACAATCTTCATGTGAGTGTCTCGCCACTCCTCAAAATTCCCTCCGTTATAATAGCGGTCAGCTATGTTAACTCCCCCCAGAAAACCCACTACGCCATCCACAACAAGGATTTTACGGTGATTTCTGTAGTTAATACGTGAGGTGGGAGAGAGGAATTTAACAGGGGCAAATGCCAGAACTTCAATTCCTGCTTTTGTGAGTTGCTCTCTGAATGAAGAAGAGAGATTCCAGCAGCCAACATCGTCATAAATGAGCCTGACCTCAATACCGGAATTTGCTTTTTCAATTAGTAAATCCTTAAATCTGTTACCTGTAATATCATCTTCAATTATGTATGACTGCAGGTGGATATGCTGTTTTGCCTCCCCAATGCTCTGAAGCATCGCATCAAGAGAATCCCGGCCCGAAAAATAGATTTCAATCTGAGAATTGAGACCCAGTACGCTTTTGTTACCCTTTATGTTAAGATTGATTAACTTTCTGAACTTTCGCAAATCTTCAGGCAGAAGCTCTGGCTTGCTGTTGAACTCCTTTAATTGTCTGTAGCTGTTTAATCTCCTGAATCTTTCGTCTCTTACTCCCTTCCTGTTGTAAATCTTTGTCTTCCTGAAATTTTGTCCAAACAGGATATAGACAATAAGCCCGATATATGGCAGCATTAAAATTACCACAATCCAGGAGAGTGATTTTACGGGGTCGAGTTTTTTATAAATGATTGCCAGCGAAGCATATATGGCTAGCACCAGGTATGACAGATACAAAATGACTGATATCATCTCCCAATATGTCATGGCAACTCCTCCTTACTTTTTTTCTGCAGTGTAAAGTACGGCTACTCCGCCGGTAAGGGGTCTGAACCTTACTGTTTTGAATCCTGCTTTTTCCATTTCTGAGCAAAATGCCTCATATTGAGGGAATTCGCTTACAGATTCAGGCAGATAAGTGTAGGCACCCATATCCTTGGATATAATCTTTCCGATTATTGGAAGAATATTGTGGAAGTAAAATGTATACAGAAATCTCCAGAGTTTGTTTTTTGGTGATGCAAACTCAAGTATGGCCAAATCTCCCCCCGGTGTCAGGACACGGAAGATTTCAGAAAGAGACTGAGCCCTGTTTTCGAAGTTTCTTATGCCAAATCCAATGGTAACCAGATTGAAACTTGCTTCAGGAAAAGGGATTTCATCTGCTGAGGCAAGTACAAATACCGGAACCGGAGTGGAGGTAAACGGAAGCGTTGAGGATTTTTCGACAGCCCTGTCGAGCATTTTCTGTGCGATGTCTATGCCGGTAACCTTAACGCTTTTATGGTACAAAGCTATCGCAATATCTCCGGTGCCGCTTGCAACGTCCAAAGCAGTGGCAGGAGATTTTTTTATTACCTCTCTGATGAGCCTCTTTCTCCATCTTTTGTCAATTCCAAGTGAGAGCAAATGGTTCAAAAAATCATAGCTGCCGGCAATACTGTTGAACATTGCCGATATTGTCCCTCTCTCTTTACGGATCCCTTCTCCCATGTTAGCCTATGTAGTCTGATATAAAACCAAAAGAGGTATCATCCATGCGGAGCTCACCTTTTGTAACGTGACCAAGCAGTGTGAGAGGAAGAACATTGTTGTATATGAAATCTACAAACTTGCCCTCTTTATCTGCCGATACGCTTATTAATATTGCTGAATTCTTGTCTCTGAAGAGAAAGTCTTTGTCGTTCATTTCCGCATCGCCGGTGATGTCAAATCCGAGTTTCTTTACTCCGCAGGCCTCAATAAGACCGCAAAATAATCCGGTCTTATCAAGAATGTGGGCGCTTGTTACCATCTCCTGTGAGATGGCATCATACAGTATTTCAAGAAGGGAGCTGTTGTCCTTAACATGAGTTCTGTATTCGCCCAGAAGATATATTGTGTCTCCTTTTTTGACGAAATTCATAGGTACGTTATGCCCGTCCCTGGCAAACTGCGTATCGAACGGACTTTTTGCAAATTTGGCAACCCTGTCGCGGAGTTCTGTGCTTTCGGAGAGAATCTCTCCAATCTCTGTAAGGTCGTCAATTGTTGCAATCTGTTTTTTAAAGTTGTCGTTCATGCCGTTTATTCATTAAATATTACGCTAAGTTACGAATTTTTTCAGAAAGTATTTTAAAATATCAAAAACCATATTATCTTTGCACTCCCTAACCGCCCAGATGGTGAAATTGGTAGACACGCTACTTTGAGGGGGTAGTGCCGTAAAGGTGTGCAAGTTCGAGTCTTGTTCTGGGCACCAAGGATAATTCACTGA
>PHDT01000024.1 GCA_002842695.1 Bacteroidetes bacterium HGW-Bacteroidetes-10
TAGATCTTGCGACTTCAATATATTTGCTTGAAAGGGTTAAATATGAAAGCCTTTCCATTGCTACCTCCTCGGCATGACAAGGCCCGCTGATGACTCCAATCCTGCTGAATGGCACAGAGTGCGTTATATTAAAATACTCTGCAATTGAAATATTCTCAACAGGCACCATTCCCTTGATAGCAGTTATTATAAACTTATCTTCAAGTGTGCGGTTTATGTTTTCTGCTACATTCATAAAATATGCAGAAGGAATTGCAAATACGAGTACATCTGCCGAATCAATGACTTCGTTAATATCGCTTGTGAAGTCTATCCTTGCAGGATCAAACTCAACAGCCTGAAGGTAATATGGATTATGACCTCTCTTTATAATACTTTCAATAACGACTTCGTCTCTGATGAACCATGATATGCGGGGCTGATGGTTTAACAGCAATTTTGCAAGTGCTGTTGCCCAGCTTCCACCTCCTACCATGGCATAACGAAGGTTCTCTCTTTCCAGAAACTTTTTCATGATACAAATATACCTATTTTGCCTCACTCTCGGATAATTCTTTTATTTTTGCAATGGACCGAATATTTATCAACAAAATGAATTTAAACACATTATATACAAAAGTATTAAACCTGGAGTCACTCTCATCTGAAGAAGGTGCCTTTCTGTACAGGAATGCCCCACCATCAGAACTGTTCGAAACAGCACAGAGAGTCAGGTTTATTCATGTACCAGAAACAAAGGTAAGCTGGCAAATTGACAGAAACATCAATTATACCAATGTCTGTATTTCCGGCTGTCTTTTTTGCAATTTTCACTGTACAGTATCTCAGAAAGATAAATCATACACAACCAGTACAGAGGAATACAGAATAAAGATTGCAGAACTAAGATCACTCGGGGGTGACCAGATATTGCTGCAGGGTGGATTACACCCCGGTTATGATATTACTTTTTACGAGAATCTTTTTACAGAGATCAAGTCCATTGACCCTGAAATCAAGCTGAATGCACTGGGGCCTCCCGAAGTAGCCCACATTGCAAGAATTAGCAAAATAACAATTGAGGAGACTCTGCACAGGCTTGTAAGAGCCGGACTTACAACTTTGCCTGGAGCCGGCGCCGAAATTCTTTCAGACAGGGTCAGAAAAATCATTTCCCCTGCGAAGCCAAATACTCAAAAATGGTGTGAAGTAATGAGAGCAGCTCATAAAATGGGTCTGAGCACAACTGCCACAATGGTTTACGGACATATTGAAACTATTGAGGAGAGAATGGAACATCTTGTAACAATCAGGGAGATACAGAGAGACAAACCCTCAGATGCCCCCGGTTTTAGAGCTTTCATAAGCTGGCCAATGCAGATGGAGGGAACAAAACTGTCGCAAATCTATTCAGGAAAAGATATTACGCCCGTTGAGCACCTTAAAATGGTTGCAATGAGCAGGATTATGCTCAACAATATACCTCACATACAGGCTTCATGGCTTACTGTGGGAGAAGCAACAGGACAGATGGCGCTGCATTGCGGAGCAGACGATATGGGTTCAATCATGATTGAAGAAAATGTAGTTTCCTCTGCAGGTGCTAATTACAGAATGGGGAGTGAAGAGATGCAAAGGAGAATCAAAGAGGCCGGATTCGAACCATGGCTCAGAGGACAAGACTATTTGCCCCGCTAAAGAACAGGAGTCTGTACCTCCTGTTCATAACCCGAATCTTTAATTAAATTCTGTCCCAGTGCCGCCTCTACGGCGAGAGCATCGCAGCGTTCATTCTCAGGGTGTCCGGCATGTCCCTTAATCCATACGAATTTTACCTTATGGATTCGGTAAATTTTAAGAAACCGTATCCATAAATCGGGATTTTTCTTTTTGGCAAAGAGCTTTTTCTCCCAGCCGAATACCCAGCCTTTGTTTACTGCGTCACATACATATGAAGAATCTGAATAGACTGTAACCAGTGAGCCCGGGCGCTTTAAAGCCTCAAGTCCCACAATAACAGCCAGCAATTCCATTCTGTTGTTTGTAGTAAGTAAAAAACCAGCCGAGATCTCTTTTCTGTGAGACCCGCTTTTTAGAACTACACCATAACCTCCGGGTCCGGGGTTACCCCTTGACGACCCATCAGTAAATAATTCAATCATTGTTGTTCCTTGAGGTTGGAATCTCAACCCTGAGAGGGTTTATTCTAAGCAGATCATACTCCTTTCTTTTGCGGAAAATATCAACTGCCATAAATATGGCGCTTAGCATTGAAGAGTGGCTAGCCTTATTCTTACCGGCAATATCAAAAGCCGTTCCATGGTCAGGAGATGTCCTCACTACCGGAAGACCGGCTGTATAATTAACACCCTCTTCAAATGAGAGCGATTTAAACGGAATAAGTCCCTGGTCATGATACATGGCCAGAATTGCATCAAATTTCTTGTATACAGGTGAAGAGAAGAATCCGTCAGGAGAATACGGGCCAAATACAAGCTCGTCTGCCTCTTTCAGCTCTTTGATTGCAGGCTTGATAATATCCTCTTCCTCATGTCCCATAAGTCCTTCTTCACCGCAATGAGGGTTAAGAGAAAGAACGGCAACCTTTGGATGTTCAATTCCAAAATCCTTTTTAAGTGAATCAATCATAATCCTGCACTTTTTCTCAATCAGCTCCTTGGTAATTTTTCCGGGAACATCTTTAAGAGGCAGGTGATTTGTTACCAGACCAACTTTGAGATCTGATGAAACCATAAACATAAGAGAATCCGGAGAGTTAAACTCCTTTGCCAGATATTCTGTGTGACCGCTGAAGTGAAAACCGTCGCGGTTCATTGATGCTTTATTGAATGGAGCTGTAACAAGCACGTCAATTTCTCCGCTTCTTAGATGCTCTACTGCTTTTTCAAGTGACTGATATGCTCCCTTTGCACTCTCGGGGGTAGACTTACCCGGCTCGGCAACCACTGTATCAGGCACACAATTGATAATATTAATTCTTTTATGGTGAATCTCAGATGGATTTGCAATCACATTTGTAACCATTCCCTCTGTTTCGTGAACCTGCTTTTTGTAAAACCCAAAAAGTTTTGAAGAGCCGTAGATAACCGGAGTGCAAATTTCAATTACCCGACTGTCTGTGAGTGCTTTCACTATTACTTCATAAGAGATGCCATTGCTGTCTCCCTGGGTTATCCCAACCACTATTTTATTGCCCATGTTTAATGCTTCAAGAAATTTTGTGCAAGATACAAAAATCTGAGAAGATTGTTAACTTTGTGATATGCCTGGCATATTGGAAAGTGAGATAAAATTTCTTCCCGGAGTGGGCCCTAAAAGAGCTGCACTTCTTGAAAAGGAGCTTAACATAAAAAGCTTCCGGGATATGCTTTACCTCTTCCCATTCAGGTATGTAGACAGATCCCGAATATACACAATTAGCGAAGTGGAGGCTACAATGAGCTTCATTCAGCTAAGGGGTAAGATTACAAGAATAAACCTTATTGGCGACAAAGGCCCTGCCAGACGGCTTGTGGCTACCTTTGCAGACCCCACGGGAGTCATTGACCTTGTCTTTTTTCAGGGGGTCAAATGGATGAAAGATAAGCTTAAGCTTAATACTGAATACATTGTATTTGGTAAGCCTGCTGTTTTCAACCAAAGTCTCAACATGGTCCATCCAGAAGTTGACTCTGTTACAGAGGAGAATCCATTTTATATTGGCAACATGATTGGTGTCTACTCCTCCACCGAAAGAATAAGAAACAGCGGCATTGGCAATAAGCAATTTGCAAGATTTCAGGCAACTCTCCTGCGTCAGTGCCTTGATGTAATTCAGGAGTCGCTTCCAGCTGAAGTTATTGAGAAAAAGAGACTTGTCTCTCTCCGCGATGCACTTCAGAACATCCATTTTCCGTCAGATATGAAGAGTCTTGCTGCAGCACAGCTAAGGCTAAAATTTGAGGAGTTGTTTTTCCTGCAGCTCTCCCTTCTGAGACAAAAAAGTTATCGTCAGCGTACTGCAAAAGGAATTGTGATGCCTAAGGTAGGCAGCTATTTCAATAAATGCTTCGAAAATATTCCGTTTGAACTTACTAATGCACAAAAAAGAGTAATAAGAGAGATCAGGAGTGATTTTACATCCGGAAAACAGATGAACAGGCTGTTGCAGGGAGATGTGGGGAGCGGTAAAACAATGGTTGCAATTTTATGTGCGGTACTCGCAGCCGACAATGGTTACCAGTCTTGCATAATGGCGCCAACTGAAGTTCTGGCCAACCAGCACTTTGTTGGTGTAAAAAAAATAATTGAAGGTTCCGGCATCAATACGGCACTTCTTACAGGCAGTACTAAAGCAAAGGAGAGAAGAGCTATTGCAGATGGGCTGATGAACGGATCAATTCATATTCTGTTTGGCACACATGCGCTCATTGAAGATGCAGTACAGTTTGCAAACCTTGGGTTTGCCGTGATTGACGAGCAGCACAGGTTTGGAGTTGAACAGCGCTCCAAGCTGTGGAGCAAAAACGAGTTAATGATGCCGCATGTTCTGGTTATGACTGCAACTCCAATCCCAAGAACACTGGCAATGACTCTTTACGGAGACCTTGATGTATCAGTAATTGACGAGCTTCCTCCTGGCAGAAAAGCTATTCAGACAATACATGGTACTGAGTCGCAGAGAAGGCGCATATATGCTTTCATGAAAGATGAAATTAAAGCCGGGAGACAAATATTTGTAGTCTATCCTCTTATTAAAGAGAGTGAAAAGATGGATTATAAAAACCTTCAGGAGGGCTACGAACACATGATTGTAGAGTTCCCCGCACCAGAATATGTAACAGCCGTTGTACACGGGCAGCAGAAAAACGAGAACAAAGCGTACGATATGGAGCTTTTTGCATCAGGCAAAGCGAACATTTTGGTATCTACATCGGTTATAGAGGTGGGCGTGGATGTCCCTAATGCATCTGTTATGATGATTGAGAGTGCAGAGAGATTTGGTCTCTCCCAGCTTCACCAGCTGAGAGGACGTGTAGGCAGGGGAAGTGATAACTCATATTGCATACTTATGACCGGACACAAGCTCACTAAAGAGTCAAAGCAGAGAATTGACCTGATGTGTTCAACCCAGGACGGATTTGAGCTGGCAGAAGCAGATATGAGAATGAGGGGGCCCGGCGATATTGAAGGAACTCAGCAGAGTGGACTTCCAATGGATCTTCATATATCAGATCTTGCCAAAGACAGTCAAATTCTTGAAGAGGCCAGAAACATGGCAATGTTGGTTCTCGAAAATGACCCTTTACTGGAAAAAAGTGAGAATTTCCTTTTGAAAACGGGACTTTCAAGACTAAGAAGAGAGGTAAAGGATTTCTCGCAGATAAGCTGAAATATTTGTAACAAACAGACAACAATGAAATACATAGGAGCACACGTAAGCAGTTCGGGTGGTGTTGAAAACGCACCCCTCAATGCAAAAAACATAGGAGCAACAGCGTTTGCTCTCTTTACAAAAAATCAAAGGCAGTGGGTCGCGGCTCCCCTTTCAGACAAAAGCATTGAACTCTTTAAAGAGAGATGCCGTGAATTTGGATATCTGCCCCATCAGATTTTACCACACGATAGTTACCTGATCAATCTGGGTCATCCGGAATCTGAAGGACTGGAAAAATCAAGGGCAGCATTTCTTGACGAAATGCAGAGATGCGAACAGCTGGGAATTGACAGACTAAACTTTCATCCGGGAAGTCATCTGGGAAAGATATCAATAAGTGAAAGTCTTTCAAGAGTTGCAGAATCCATTAACATTACCCTTGAAAAGACAAGGGGTGTAATTGCTGTAATTGAGAATACTGCCGGACAGGGAAGCAATCTTGGCCACACTTTTGAACAGATTGCAGAAATAATCCATCAGGTTGAAGACAAGTCCAGAGTAGGAGTATGCGTTGACACATGCCACTCATTTGCTGCTGGATATGACTTATCAAACGAAAAGGGGTTTAATGAAGCTTTCGCTCATTTTGGCAATACAATTGGCTTCCAGTACCTTAAAGGGATGCACCTGAATGATGCAAAAAAAGGGCTTAACTCAAGGGTAGACAGACATGATTCAATTGGTAAGGGAACACTTGGAGAAGAGACATTTAAACTACTTATGAAAGATCCAAGATTTGACAATATTCCATTAATTCTTGAGACCCCAGACGAGGAGATCTGGAGCAGAGAAATCGCACAGTTAAAGGAATGGGGCTCTTTGTAACACAATAAGCCATGAAACATTTATTCGTATTAATAATTTTAGTAATTTTCTCAAATACAATGGATTCACAGAACATGCGACCGTTAACGGAGCAGGAGAAAAGAGTTATTCTTGAGAAGGGAACTGAAGCGCCGTTCACAGGAAAATTTTACAAACACGAAGAAAAAGGGACTTACATATGCAGACAATGCGGAAACCCTTTATATAATTCAACATCAAAGTTCGATGCAGGTTGCGGATGGCCCAGCTTTGACGAAGAGATTCCTGGAGCCGTAACAAGAAAACGCGATGCAGACGGAATGCGCACAGAGATAGTTTGTTCTAAATGCGGAGGACATCTTGGACATGTATTTATCGGTGAAAAATTTACCGCAAAAAATACCCGTCATTGTGTAAATTCAATCTCCATGGAATTTATTCCACAGAAAAAAGAGAGTGCAATATTTGCCGGAGGTTGTTTCTGGGGCGTGGAACATCTTCTCAGACAACTTCCAGGTGTTATTTCTGTTGAAAGCGGTTACACAGGAGGATTAATATCTAATCCTACATACGAGGAGGTTTGCAGCGGCACCTCAGGCCATGCAGAAGCTGTTGAGGTTATTTACGATGCTTCAAGAATAAGCTACGAAAAACTCACAAAATACTTCTTTGAAATACACGACCCAACTCAGGTTAACCGCCAGGGACCGGACATTGGTACTCAGTATCGCTCAGAAATTTTCTATACCACTCCGGAACAGAAAATCATAGCACAGGCTCTTGTTGAAAAGCTCAGGGCAAAAGGTTTTAAAGTAGCTACCACCATAACAAAGGCCGGAAAATTTTATCCTGCCGAAAAGTATCACCAGGACTATTATCTGAGAAAAGGAACTCAGCCATACTGCCACTCATACACAAAAAGGTTCTAGCTTAGTCGCCGTTAATTTTTAACTTTGCGCTCAAATTTCGGCGAATGAAGGATCTCACACAGGGCAAAGAGGGAAGACAGATTATCCTTTTTGCGATTCCCATGCTTATTGGAAACATATTTCAGCAATTGTACAATATTGTTGACAGTATTGTTGTAGGTAAGTTTGTGGGCTCTGTTGCCCTGGCGGCAGTTGGTGCCTCTTTCCCGATATTGTTTACCCTCTCTGCCCTTGTTGCAGGTATTACAATTGGTGGATCTGTGCTCATTTCTCAATATTTTGGGGCAAAAAATTACCATAAAGTAAAGATAACATCAGACACTCTGCAGATCTTTCTGATGATAAGTTCACTCTTGTTGTCTGTGGTATTTTTTATTTTCAGCAGACCGCTTTTTCGTATGCTTGCCATACCTGAAGAGGTTTTGCCTGATGCCGTAAGATATTTTGACATAGTAATTATCAGCACTACCCTGCCCTCTTTTATGTTGTTCGGAATCTCAGCAATAATGCGAGGTGTTGGTAATTCGCTCACTCCTATCTATTTTACTGTTGGATCGATTATTATGAACACAATTTTAGATATTGTGTTTGTTCTGGGATTTGGCTGGGGAGTCGAGGGCGCAGCATGGGCAACCGGTATTTCGTCAGTAGCTGCATGGCTTGCATTATGGTATCATCTCAACAAGAATGAAGAGAATATTATCAGATTCAATCTTAACTACAAAAAATGGGAATTTGACTGGGAAAATTTCAAACTCTCCCTGAGAATAGGACTTCCATCCGGTGTTCAGCAGACACTTGTTGGGCTGGGCAGCATGGCTCTTCTTTCAATAGTTTCACCTTTTGGAGTTGCAACTCTGGCAGCCTATACAGCTGCTGGAAGAGTAGACATGTTTGTTTCAATGCCTGCAATGAATCTTGCAGCTGCTTTATCCTCATTTGTAGGTCAGAATCTTGGCGCGGGAAGGTTTGACAGGATAAGAAACGGGCTCTGGGCAACTCTTAAGTATTCAACTGCTATCTGTATTGCACTCTCACTGGTTGTGGTATTCTTTGGAGAGGATATTATGCATCTCTTTGTTGAGGCAAATTCTCCTCACTACAATGAAATAATCAGGATTGGAAAAGAGTATCTGCTGATAGTTACCTCTTTTTACATAGTATTTTCCACAATGTTTGTGGTAAACGGAGTTACGCGCGGAGCAGGAGCCACATTCGTTCCAATGCTCATAACAACACTCAGTTTGTGGATAATAAGAATCCCCCTCGCCTGGGTCCTTTCGGACATGTTCGGAGAGAGGGGTATCTGGTGGTCAATTCCTGCCGGCTGGTTAATTGGCTGCTTTGGTGCAATTCTCTACTACAACTCAGGGTTGTGGAAAAAGCACCGTGTTAAAACTGCTCTTAGTTAGCAGATCCGCCGCTCCATGCAGATTTGAGTCCTACTGTTCTGTTGAATACAACTTTATTGTCTGTTGAATCTGAATCTTTTACGAAATAGCCAATTCGTTCGAACTGCACAGCTATTCCGGATTTATCTTCAAGTACTGATGGCTCAGAATGTCCCTTAACTACAATAAGCGACTGCGGATTAATGAAGTCTTTGTAATCTTTGTCTTCCGGAATTGAATCCATATCAGGCTCTGTAAAGAGACGGTCAAAAAGACGAACTTCGGTTTCCACAGAGTGTGTTTCCGAAACCCAGTGGATGGTTCCCTTAACAGAACGCCACTCCCCTGTTCCTGGTCTGCTTTCGGGATCGTATGTACAGATAATTTCTGTTATCTCACCGGCGTCATTTTTCACAATTCTCTCACATTTAATAATATAAGAATATTTTAGTCTGACTTCGCCACCCGGTTTAAGTCTGAAATATTTTTTTGGAGGCTCCTCCATAAAATCCTCTCTTTCGATAAGAAGCTCTCTTGAAAATGGAATTTCTCTCGTTCCTGCTTCGGGATTCTCCGGGTTAACAGGAGAGTTAAAATACTCTACTTTACCTTCAGGATAGTTAGATATTGTAAGCTTAACAGGATCAAGCACTGTCATATACCTGTTTGCCCTCTTGTTCAGATCCTCCCTTGCGCACCACTCCAGAAGTGAGAGGTCAATAATGTTGTCTCTTTTGGCAACACCTACCTTGTCTGCAAACATGCGTATGCTTTCAGGAGTAAAACCTCTTCTTCGTAAACCGCAAATTGTAGGCATTCTGGCGTCATCCCAGCCGGTCACAAATCCGTTTTTAACTAATTCAAGAAGTTTTCTCTTTGACATCACTGTGTAAGTGAGGTTCAGACGCGCAAATTCATATTGTTTTGAAGGGAAAATCTCCAGTTGCTGTATGAACCAGTCATACAAAGGTCTGTGAACATCAAACTCCAGTGTACAAATAGAGTGAGTAATCTTTTCAAGGGAGTCACTCTGACCATGTGCATAGTCGTACATAGGATATATGCACCAGCTGTCTCCGGTACGATGGTGATGGGCATGAATAATTCTGTAGAGGATTGGATCCCGCATGAGCATGTTTGAGTGTCCCAGGTCAATTTTCGCTCTGAGAACCTTTGATCCCTCTTCAAATTCGCCTGCACGCATCCTGGAAAAAAGCTCCAGGTTTTCTGCAACTGACCTGTCTCTGTATGGCCCTGGTTTGCCGGGCTGAGTTACCGTTCCCCGATTCTGACGAATCTCTTCCTGAGTTTCGTCATCGACGTAGGCAAGGCCCTTTTTAATAAGTTCCTGAGCCCATAAATACAACTGCTCAAAATAGTCAGAAGCATAGAACTCATTAGCCCACTCAAATCCAAGCCATTTAACATCTTCCTTGATGGAATCGACATACTCAACATCCTCCTTTGTAGGGTTGGTGTCGTCAAAACGAAGATTAGTCTTTCCGCCATATTTTTTTGCAAGTCCAAAATTGAGGCAGATGCTTTTTGCGTGGCCTATATGAAGATACCCGTTCGGTTCAGGAGGAAAGCGGGTTAATATTGATTTGTGTTTGCCCTCTGCGAGGTCGCGTTCAACTATCTCTTCCAGAAAATTCAGCTGACGCTCCTCTGGTGCAACTATCTTAGTCTCTTCCATACAATTTCATAAATTAACCCGCAAATATAAGATTTCTTACGTAACTTTGCGAATAACGCAACCATCAAATACCCCTTACATATGCTACAATCTATGACCGGCTACGGAAAAGCCGAATGCACAACAGAAACTGGAAAGATAACAGTTGAAATAAGATCCGTAAATGGCAAGAATGCAGATATTGGTCTCAAAACACAATTGATACCAAGAGAGAACGAGCATGAAGTCCGTCAGCTTATTTCAAAAATTCTGGTAAGAGGCAGCATAGATTTGTTTGCTAATCTTGAAAGCACAAGAGAGAGCACAGGTAAAAGCATTAACAAAGATTTGTTTACAGCTTATTATAATCAGATACGAGACATCAACAAATCTCTTCCTGAAAGCCTGAGCGAAGCCGACCTTCTCTCAATAATTCTGCGAATGCCAGATGTAATTGAGAGTCAGAAATCATCTCCCGACACAGACATTTGGGAATCACTGAAGGCTTGTATCACTGATGCTGCAAATGCTCTCAACGACTTCAGGTCTGCAGAGGGAAAGAAGCTTGGAGAAGAACTCAAAAAAAGGGTTGCACTTATTCTTGAAAACCTGACACAAGCCGAACAATTTGATGAGGAGCGGGCACAACTGGTCAGAACCAGATTACAGTCAAAGCTGGAAGAGGTAAAAGGGTCAGTAGATTTTAACAGATTTGAACAGGAGATCATATATTATCTGGAAAAACTTGACATAACAGAAGAGAAGGTAAGATTGCGCCAGCATTGCTCCTATTTTCTGGAGACACTTGACAAGGAAGATTTTCCGGGAAAAAAGCTGGCATTTATTGCTCAGGAGATGGGAAGAGAGATAAATACACTGGGGTCAAAGGCAAATCATGCCGAGATGCAGCGTAAGGTTGTGATGATGAAGGATGAACTTGAAAAGATTAAGGAACAGACTCTCAACGTTTTGTAAATAATTTGCAAATATTTTTGCAACTTTTGGTAAAGCAGTTTCGTCTATAATGCAGAAAACAAAAAAACTTTTGCAAACACAATTTTTCTGCTTTATGAAAACAACTCTTTCCACACTCGCAATCGCCTTCACATTAGCTGCAATAACCCCCGCAGCTATGGCGCAAACCAAAACCGCTCCGCTTTCCAATCCGAAATATGACGCTACACTTCTTGTACGCTCTGCTTTCAGGAATCTTGACAAAAACTACTGTACAACAAGCAATTTTGTATCAGCCTACTACAAAGAGACAATCACAAAGGACAACAAGGCTATTTCACTTAATGAGGCAATTCTTGACATTAACAAGGCCTCATATATGAACGCAAAAAATGACCAGGTAATCATTAAGAATGTTCGCGGCAGTAACCCTGCACTGGGAATCGACCCTCTTCTTGTGAAACTCCAGGGAGGTCCAAATACAGCCCTTAAGCTTGATATCATGAAATATCCGTTCCTGGGTTGTGATTCAGATAATCTTACAGAGTACTATACTTTTGAATATGAAGCTCCGGTAAACATTGACAATAAACTGTTCTATGTAGTAAGGTTTGATCAGAAATACCCTGCAGATGATGCACTTTTCAGAGGTAAAATGTACATAGAGGCAAACTCCTTCGCAATAGGCAAAGTTGAATTTGCTATGAATGTTGAGAGAAGAGGCGATGCTTACCTTAACTTCATCAAGGACAAACCTTCACACCTGAGAATCGCAGTTAAATCTGCAAATTACACTGTAGGTTACAAGGAATATGAAGGCAAATGGTACTACGATTATTCAAGATCTGATGTTAAATTTGCTGCATCCAGCAAGAAAAGATCAATCAACAGCGAATACATGGTAAGTTCAAAAATGGTCATCACTGACTTCAACTGCAAGGGATATGTTGCCGACAAGGGAAGTATCATGAAATCAACTGACATTCTTGCCGAAAAGAAAGTGGCCGGTGACGACAGCCTGATCTGGGAACTTTACGATGAGCTGATGTTACTTGCTCTCCTTTAACCCTAAAACATATACTTATTAAACTCAGGAGCAGCCTGCAATGCAGGCTGCTCCTTCGTATGTATAATAATCAGACTACTTGTTCAACAAATGACGGCGCCAGAATGCTCTTTCGGCCTCGGTATCATGAGCAGCCTGATAACCTCTGTAGCCATGCATTCCACCCGGGTAAAACATAAGGTCAAACTGTTTGCCGGCTTTCTGCAAAGCATCAATCAGCTGCATTGTATTCTGCATATGGACATTATCATCCCCTGTTCCGTGAGTTAAGTAAAGTCTGGATCCGGTTTCGCTTCTGTATTTCGTAACCTTTCCAAGAATTGAAGAGGATGTATAACCCTCATTGTTTGTTTGAGGAGAATCCATGAAACGTTCTGTATAGTGAGAGTCATATAATTTCCAGTCATAAACTCCTCCTCCTGCAATTCCAAAGCGATAGTACTCTGCGCCCTCTGTAAGAGCAAGAACAGTCATCGAGCCCCCGTAGCTGAATCCGGTAATTCCAATCTTATCTTTATCCACATTAGGTAAGGTAACAAGATGCTGTGCCCATAAAATATAATCCTTTATCTCCTGAGCACCCAGATTTCTGTGGATAAAGTTCATCCCCTCCTTGCCGCAATGGCCGGATGCCCGGTGATCAATTCCCACCTGGATCACACCCTCCTTATACCAAAGTTTTGTGTCTGCTGACGGATTTCTCCAGGAGTCCATAATTGTTCCTGAATTTGGCCCGCCATACATACTAACAATTACAGGATATTTTTTAGACTTATCCATTTTTTCCGGCCAAATCACAGTTCCGGGCAAAGTATACCCGTCAGGAGTGGTGATATAGATCATCTGTGTTACAGGCATCTCAGAAAGGCTGATTCCCTCCGCTGTATCAGATATGGTTTTAAGTTCAGAAGGATTTACTGCTTTCGACTTGCCGTCAGCAAGAAAAACCAGTCGTGAAGGGGTTGACAAATTTGAGACAACGGCCGCAAAGTGTTTTTTATCTGGAGAGAGTACAACCATCGAGTAATTATAATCACCGGATGAAAGCCTGACAGTAGATTTTTTTGCCATCTTCTTATCCCATACAAGTTTGTAAATGTCGTTTCTGACACTAGTCTCACGACGGGAGGTAAAATGGATTGTTCTGGTAATTTCGTCAAAGCCAATAAGTTTAATTCCCCAGTTTTTGCCCTCTGTGAGTCTTTTTAAAACCTTACCATCATAGCTTTGATAATAAATTTGTTCCCATAGTTCAAAATCCCTTACAAAGTAAAAACCATCTTTTCCAAATCTTATCTCCTCCATCCAGTCAAGCCATGTTGCCTGATGCTCTTTATAAACCTCACTTTTAAGGCCGGTATTCTTATCAACAGAGTAGAAAACCAGATTACTCTGTTCTCTGTCCATCCACTGAACAAGCAAAGTATTCCCATTGTCATTCCAAAACGGAGTTCCAAAATACTGATCAATCGCCGGGTCAAAATCTGCCCATACCGTCTGACCATTTTCTGTACTGGCAAAACCAATCCGAACCTCCGGATTCGGATCACCTGCCTTGGGATATCTTGTTTCAGTTATAGAACCATGCTGTCCTTTAGAATCATAGATTGGGAACATTGGAACCTTTGTATCGTCAAAACGAAAGAATGCTATAGTTTTGCTGTCAGGTGACCACCAGAACGCCTTATATCTTGTTGGCCTGCCCAATATCTCCTCATAATATACCCAGGATGCCCAGCCATTAAGAATCAGGTCAGAACCATCTTTTGTATATTGTTTCTCTCCGGTACCATCAATTCTGACAGTATACAGATTGTTATCTCTCGTAAAAGCAATCATGGAGTTATCAGGAGAGAGTGTCGGGTTTTTCTCCTCCTGAGGAGTTGCTGTAATCCTGGTCTCTTTATTATCTGAAGAGGTGAAATAGATATCTCCCCCTTTTATTGCAGCGATGGGAACAGCAGCCGCTTTGGGCATCTCACATTCATTCTTTATCCCTGTGAGGATATCATATTCAAAAAACACCCTTTTATCTTTATTCATCTGACTAAATATCAGCGTATTCTCATTTTTCCACGAATGAGGTACGCCAACAGGCTTCATCTCCTGTGCGAAAGCATTCTGAAACAGGAGAATTCCTGCGAATGCAAGCGTAATACGGATGGTGAGTTTTTTCATTTTTCAGTTGTTTAGTTATATATTTTTTGTTTTGACTTTAAAAAATTTGTCATCAAAATTAACAAAATAAAGCCTCCTGGTAGCTCTCGTTGCAGCAGTATACAACCATTTCAGATCATCAACAGTCACTTCGCTGTTCCAGAAAGGATTGTCAATAAAAACAGCAGACCACTGACCACCCTGTGACTTGTGACAGGTTATTGCAGAGGCAAATTTAATCTGCAGTGCGTTGAAATACTTGTCCTCTCTCACTGCAGCTATCCTCTTTCTCTTTGTTTTTATATGGGAATAGTCCTCCATTACCTCTTCAAAGAGCTTTTTTTGCTGATCCTGCCCAAGAGAAGCAGTCTCGCTCTCAAGTGTGTCCAGAATTACTTTAGCCTTTATCTCAATATTGTTATAGTCCATGAATGATAGAGTTGCATCTGCAAAAGTAAGTCCATATCTCTCCTCATAATTTCCAATTCTGAGCAGTTCTGCAACATCGCCGTTGGCAATAAATCCCAGCTCCTCAACATCGTCAAGAAACTGGTAACAATTCTTAACAACCATAACTTTATCTCCCCTGCCAAGCCTCTCTTCGCGAAAAAGGACAGAAGAACGGATACCTTTATTATATCTGTTTGCCCGTTTATTTGACCTGCAAAGAACAAGGGTATCATCATCTCCCCATTTGTCATAGGAAGAGGTAAGCTCCTCAATGAGATCAGACCCGGAAATTCTTGACACATCATCAAATCCGGCAAGTTCAAACTGTGGAAAGCTACTTAAGCCACTTTCAATCAATTTTCTCAGTAAAGTTGCATTATACAGAATGCCCGAGGATTCTGCCTGTCTCACAACGGTGGTAAGCTGAGAAAATCTGATATTGCCCAGATGCTTTATGTCATCAGGGCTTAGAGCCTCTGAATGAGAAAGGCCAACCGGCGGAAGCTGCGCAGAATCACCTGCAAGAATCAGTCTGTTATTATCACCAGAATAGATAAAATCGACAAGATCATCCAGCAGACGGCCAGACCCAAACGACGAGCCTTCATTACTGTTAGATATCAGTGATGCCTCATCTACCACATATACAGTATCCTTGTTTTGATTTACATTGAGAGTAAAAAGGCCCAGCCCGTCTTTCATGGAACGCTGCCTGTAGATGTGTTTATGTATTGTGTATGCTGTATATCCGGTATAGCCTGACAAAACCTTTGCAGCACGTCCGGTAGGGGCAAGAAGAATAACATTTCTGCCAAACTCCTTAAGAACCTTTACCATAGAGGCAAGTGAGGTAGTTTTACCGGTACCGGCATATCCGTTAACTACCATAATCTCCCTGGTAAGAACAGAGTTTCCCTGCTGAGGAAGAAGTATGAATTCAGACAGACTCTGCAATAGTGATGTCTGACAGGATGTTGGCTCAAAACCAAGTCCGGATACCATTCTTGCATGAAGAAAATCAGAAAGTGACATACTCTTATCTCCTATCTCCTTCTGAAAATTATTACCATCAGTATGAGGGAGTATATCTCAACACGGCCAAGAAGCATCTCTATTGAAAGCAAAAACTTACCCAGAGCCGGAATTGAAGAGTAGTTACCCAAAGAACCAACCGCTCCAAAACCCGGACCAACATTACCCATATTTGCTGCAGATCCTGAGAAGGCATCAATTATTTCAACACCCATTAATGTTAACAATAAAGCAACAAAGAATATTATTGCCATATAAACTACGATAAACAATGTAACAGAAGATACTGTCTCTTTATCAACAGTATGTTCTCCTACCTTAACAGGTATAACAGCATTTGGGTGAATTTGCTTTAATATTTGCGATTTGAAGGACTTGAAGAAAATCCATACCCTATCGACCTTCATACCACCGGAAGTGGAGCCTGAGCATGCACACTGTATTGTAAAAAATGTAATTAGTAATACTGAAAAACCCGGCCATAATGACGAATCTGCATTTGCAAATCCCGTTGTGGTTCCAACTGAAATAACCTGAAAGAAACCATATCTCAATGCTTGTGACAAATCTTTTTCAATGTCTGAAAAATAAATATTCATACTAACAAGCAAACCACCAATAATAATAGCAGTTACATAGTATCTGATAATTGGAGATCTGACTAAAGAAGAAGGACGTCCGGCTGCGGCACTGTAAAGTAATCCAAAGTGCATCCCTGAAAGCATCATGAAAACCATTATTATGATATCAATCCAAACAGAATCAAAAGCAGCCACAGATAGATTTCTTGTGCTGAAACCACCAGTTGCAATAGTTCCAAAGGAGTGGCATGTTGCGTCAAACATATCCATGCCGGCAAGCATAAGCAAAATAATCTCAGTTACCGTAAGACCGACATAAACAGTTGATATAACCCTTACGGTCTGATGTGCCCTGAATCTGAAATTATCTTTTGAAAGTGAAGAAATCTCAAACTTACTGAGTTTCATTCTTGAAGTGGACATTGTAGGGAGAATCAGCAGCATAAAGAGAACAACTCCCATGCCTCCCAGCCAGTGTGTTGATGATCTCCAGAAGAGGAGACCCCTTGGCAAAGCTTCAACATCTGTAAGTATGGTTGCACCGGTGGTTGTGTAACCAGAAACGCTCTCGTACCATGAATTGATTATAGAGAATTCCCCTCCGTAAAGAATATAGGGAAGCATTCCAAAAAGGCAGGAAAGAATCCATGAAAAAACAACAATTATAAGCCCCTCTCTTACATTGATCTCACCCGGTTTACTTACAAATATAAGTGGAAACAGAGCAACAACAGAGGTAATGATTCCACTGAGTAAAAGTGGCGAAAAGGACTCGTCAACTCCGTAATATGCAGATACCCCTGCAGAAAGGAACATGAATATCGCGTTCAGCAGCAGTGCTATGCCAATATTTCTTGATACAATTCTGAGATTCATCTACTCTCTGCTTTTTTTGAGATTTTTATGGTCATCAATTATTGTCTTAATCTCTGAATTCAAATCCTGAAGTTCGTCATCATTGTCAAACTGAACATTGTAACTTTTGTTGAACTCCTTGTAACTCTTAAGACCTCTGGAGATAAGAAGAACCGGGGAGATGAAATAGAGATTGATAAAATAGTTGAAAAGCAACACCAGTAATATTCCAGCTGCTACAGCGATGATTCCCGGCATTATGCTCCTGTAAAAACCATCCTGAAGCTGTGCAGTATTTTCTGCAAGAGCACCCTGAGCAAGAAGACCAAGTTTCTTTTTGTACATTCTCAGGTTATCATAGGCAGGTACAAGTTCGTTTTTATACCACAGCCTTCTCTCTGCCGGTGATTTCTGCATTATTGCAGATGCCTCTCCTATTCTTACCAGATATGCATTGTATGCAACAGTAAGAGAATCTGCAACAGCTACCTCAGCCTGAGAGGTGAACTTGCTTTTTATATTTCCAATGTATTTTTCGAATCTGTCGTCATAGAGAGCCTTCTCGGAATTCAGCGCAGAATCAAGTATCACGCTGCTAAGAAGCATGAAGTTGTATTCATCGGTAAGTTCCAGAAGAAGACGGGATGTGTTTATGCTGTTAATATTGTCAGTCATAAGGTTTGTTACCGAATGACGCATCCTGTTAAATTCAAAGATCGCGATAACGCTTGACAAAAAAAGAATAGCTCCGATAACTACAAAACCCAGAGAGATTTTCTTACGGATACCCATAGCTTAAGTTTTATTCACAAATATACAAAAATATAAGGCTGTCTTACAAAAATAAGACAGCCTTTTAATAAATGGTTTCAGACGGATTACTTAACAGTATCCATGTAAGCTACCATGTCAAGAACTTTGTTTGAGTAACCCCACTCATTGTCATACCAAGAGACAACCTTCACGAAGTTTGCGTTAAGTGAAATTCCTGCCTCAGCGTCGAAAATTGAAGTGCGCGGATCTGTAATGAAGTCAGATGAAACAACTGCCTCTTCTGTGTATCCCAGAACACCTTTAAGTTCGCCTTCTGATGCCTTTTTCATAGCGTCTTTGATATCCTGGTATGTAGCAGGCTTCTCAAGACGGCAGGTAAGGTCAACAACAGAAACGTCAACGGTAGGAACGCGGAAAGACATTCCGGTAAGTTTGCCGTTCATCTCAGGAAGAACTTTGCCAACAGCTTTCGCTGCACCTGTAGATGACGGGATAATGTTGGCAGCTGCTGCACGGCCGCCTCTCCAGTCTTTTGCAGACGGAGCGTCTACTGTTTTCTGAGTGTTAGTAGTTGCGTGAACTGTAGTCATGAGACCTTCGATAATTCCGAAGTTTTCATTCAGAACCTTTACAATTGGAGCAAGACAGTTTGTAGTGCAAGATGCATTTGATACAAATTGCTCACCGGCGTATTTCTTGTGGTTTACACCGTAAACAAACATAGGAGTGTCATCTTTTGAAGGAGCAGACATAATCACTCTCTTTGCACCAGCCTGAATGTGAGCTTCACATTTCTCTTTTGTAAGGAAGAGACCGGTTGATTCAACAACGTAGTCTGCTCCAACTTCTCCCCACTTAAGATCTGCAGGGTTCTTCTCAGCTGTAACACGGATAGGGAGACCATTTACGATAAGCTTACCATCCTTTACTTCAACTGTACCGCTGAAACGGCCGTGAACTGTATCATATTTTAGCATGTAAGCCATGTAGTCTACATCAATAAGGTCGTTGATTGCAACTACCTGAATGTCGTTTCTCTCCTGAGCTGCACGGAAAACCAGTCTTCCGATACGGCCAAAACCGTTGATTCCAACTTTAATTTTACTCATTTTTCTAACTATTTTATGGTTTTGATAAAAATTCTCTAAAGAAATTGTGCTGCAAAGTTATAAATTTTGTATCTTTTACAAGCTATAAAAATGCAATTTTATTAAGCAAAAATCCTACCAAAATTATTAACTTCGCAAATTGTTATTAACATCAATGCATTGCAGATTATGGAGAACAGAAGGAACGGAAGAAAAATACTGATAACCAACGACGACGGTGTAAAATCAAAAGGAATATCTGCACTGACAGAGATGATGAGACCATACGGAGATATAACAGTTGTAGCACCATTCGAAGCAATGTCCGGAATGTCAGCCGCTCTTACGATTGGAAAACCATTAAGACTTACCGAACTTAAAACAGAAGAGGGATTGAGAATTTTCGCCTGTTCAGGAACTCCTGCAGATTGCGTAAAAATGGCTATGAATCAGCTTTTTGCCGACAGCCCCCCGGATTTGCTGGTATCAGGTATTAACCATGGCTCAAATGCATCTATTGCCTCCCTCTATTCGGGAACACTCGGAGCCGCAGCTGAAGGTACAGTATATGGAATTCCATCAATCGGTTTCTCATTAACCTCTCACGACAGAAATGCCGACTTTACCGCTGCCGTTCACTTTGGTAAGCTGATAATTGATAAGTTTCTGGAGAATCCGCCAAAGGCCGATACATATCTTAATGTAAATTTTCCCGCTTCTGACATGACTGAAATTAAGGGAATCCGGTTTTGCCATCAGGGGCGCGGACAGTGGATCAAGGAGTTTGAAGAGCGTGTAGACCCTTATGGTTTTAACTACTACTGGATGACAGGTGAGTTTTTTAACCTTGAGCCTGCAAATGATGACTCAGACCATAATCTTGTTGAGAAAAACTATATTAGTATTGTTCCGCACAAGATTGACACCACAGATTACGACGAACTCAGCCGTCTCGGAAAAATGTGGAAATTCAGCTGATTGAACTGAAACGATAAAATTTATCCTTATGCGTTATTACATCATAGCCGGAGAGGCTTCAGGAGACCTTCACGGTTCCAACCTGATGAAAAGTCTCAGAAGTGCCGACAGCGAGGCAGAGTTCCGCTTCTGGGGAGGAGACCTCATGAAGGAGAGCGGCGGAGAGATGGTCAGACACTACAAGGAGACAGCAGTAATGGGGCTCATGGAGGTAATTGCCAAACTCTCCTCAATTACTGAAAACCTGAGACTATGCAAGGAAGATATTGTTTCATGGAAACCAGATATTATAATTCTTATAGATTACCCCGGTTTCAATCTCAGAATTGCAAAATTTGCAAAAGAGAGAGGATTCAGGGTATACTATTATATTGCGCCTAAAGTTTGGGCACGGGGCGAAGGGAGAATTGAGAAAATCAGAAAATATACAGACAGACTTTATATTATATTCCCCTTTGAAGAGAATTATTTTAAAAGTCGTTCTGTTAATGCTCTATATTTTGGTAACCCGCTTTTAGACAGTATTGCCGGCCACCCGGCCATGAACGAAACAAAAGAGGATTTTCTGCAGAGAAACTCTCTGGATGACAGACCTTGCATTGCACTTCTTGCAGGAAGCAGAAAACATGAAATTAAGTACCTTATTCCCAGATTCAGATTACTTGAAAACGATTTTCAGGAGTACAACCTTTTACTGGCTGCTGCCCCTTCCGTTGAAAAGGAATTTTACGACAAATTACTGGAGGGCAGTCGCATCAGATTGCTCACAGGAGAGACATACAGCATACTCAGACATTCATCTGCAGCAGCTATATCATCCGGCACAGCCAGCCTGGAAGCAGCCATAATAGGGACTCCGCAGGTTGTTTGCTACGGAATGAACCCTATCACAGCGGCTCTTGCCAGAATTGTAATTAAGGTTAAATATGTAAGTCTTGTTAATCTCATTCTGGATATGCCTCTAGTAAGAGAGCTGCTCCAGGGTGACTGCACTCCCGAAAATATATCGTCTGAGCTTCGAAGCATAATCAAAGGAAGGGAGAGGACAAGAATAACAAGCGGCTACAGGAGGCTTCGCAAGATTCTTGGCGGAGAGGGGGCTTCAGAGAAAGTTGCTAAATCTATGGTAAAGGAGTTTAATGTTATAAACCACTCAAATATTTACTCCGTAGTACACGAAACTCCAATTGGAACACTCAAAATTATTTGTGACGACAATAACCTCATTCAGATAAATTACATGGAAGATTATGCTGAGTCTGGCAGGGAAAAGGGTTCACACCACCCGATTCTTAAAGAGACCGTAAAGCAACTGGATGAATATTTTTCAGAAAAAAGAAAAACTTTTGAGCTTCCTGTAAAACTGGGAGGAACAGATTTTCAGAATAAAGTCTGGGAGGAATTAATCAAGATTCCTTACGGTCAGGTTAAAACATACGGAGAGATTGCAGGAATAGTTGAAACAAAAGATGCAAGCCGGGCAGTTGGGATGGCTTGCAAAATGAATCCTCTGCTCATTGTTGTTCCATGCCACAGAGTTATGGGAGCCAATAATAAACTTACCGGATTTGCAATAGGCATTGACAAAAAGAGCTATCTCCTTGACTTGGAGAAGACATATCAGAACACAGAGAATAACTTGTTTAAACAAAATTTATAAACCTTAAAATGAGGATAACAGCATATAAGTACCAGGCTACAGGTAATGACTTCATCATACTTGACAACCGCGATGGGTCAGTTACACTCACAGAAGACCAGATAAAGTACCTGTGTCACAGAAGATTTGGCATTGGAGCAGATGGGCTGATGTTGCTTAACAAAAGCAAAAAGCACAGCTTCTCAATGATTTATTATAATGCCGACGGAAAAGAGGGAAGCATGTGCGGGAACGGAGGCAGATCTCTTGTAACATTTGCAGCACACAAGGGAATAAAAAAGTTCGATTTTGAAGCAATGGACGGTCTCCACTATGCAGAACTGGTAAGTTACACATCATCTGCATGCGTAGTTAAACTGGGCATGACTGATGTAAATGAAGTAAAGGAGTACTCGCCAAAAAGCTACCAGTTAAATACCGGATCTCCACATCTTGTAATTTTTGTAGAGAATGTAAAGGATTATGATGTACTTGAGCAGGGAAAGCTCTGGCGTTACCACCCTCATTTTCCTGAAGGAACAAATGTAAATTTTGTTCAGGGCAGCTGGGGCAGGTTTAATATTCCAAAATTTGAAGAGGGACAGGATCAAAAGATTACAGTAAGAACTTATGAAAGAGGGGTTGAAGATGAAACATACTCGTGCGGCACCGGAGTAACGGCCTCTGCTATTGCTCTTCACAAATTGCTTACAAGAAATAAATTTTCTTACAGCAAGGTTGATATAAAGATACCTCAGACAGTAAGAAATATAATCGAAACCAAAGGCGGGGAGCTTGAGGTTGAGTTTACATACACCGGTGAAGACAATTACCGAGATATTAAACTCACTGGGCCGGCTACATATGTATTCAGCTGTGTAATAGATTGCTAATATGCAAACATTATGAAAAAAGCAGTTTTTCCGGGATCTTTCGATCCCTTTACAAGGGGTCACCTGGATGTTCTTCAGTCTTCACTGAGGGTATTCGACAAAGTGGTGGTTGCTGTTGGATACAATGTCAGTAAATCTGGGCTCTTTAGCATAGAAGAGAGGCTCTCAATAATAGGAGATTCAATTGCCGGACTTAAGAATGTCGAGATTGAATCCTACACAGGTTTAACAATAGATTTCTGCAACAAAACAGGGGCAGAATTTATTGTCAGGGGTATTCGCTCTACTACCGATTTTGATTTTGAGCAGGTAATTTCCCAGGCTAACGCTAAAATGTCGCCAAACATACAGACAGTATTTATACCATCAAGTGCAGAGTGTTCCTTCATAACATCAACTGTTGTGAGGGATGTATTGTTGAACGGAGGGGATGCACAGTTATTTCTTGCAAAAGGAGTGGATGTTGCCTCCCGGTTAAAAAGAAGAGGTTAAACATGTTCAGACGATTTGTGGCAATTGCATTGCTGCTGTTCACAACAGCAGTTATGAATGCACAGCACCCCGGAACAATTGAGGGTGTTGCCGACTCATCTGTCACTAAGCTAAATAATTATATATCGGCATATCTCTCATCTGTTCCGCCAGACCCAGACTCATTAATTGCCGCTTCTGACAGAATTATCTCTTTTGCAGAAAAAAAGCATGTCGCCTCATACATTGCATCGCGAATTTTCGGAATCTTCAGAGATCCTGAAATAATGGGACTTGAGAGTGTAGCCGTTCATATTGCCGGAAAATATTTTCTTACCGGAGTACTCCCTGTTCCTGAAGGAATGAGTCAAATGGAGATTCTCCTGTTCTATGAATTCAATCGTCACTCTCTGTTAGGCATGCAGGCACCGGAACTAAAACTTGCAAACTTAAACGGAGACTCTCTCTCACTGAAAAATCAATTTTCAAAGTATAACATTCTTTTGTTCTTTGATGAAAATTGCTCTGTCTGTATGCGAGAAATTCCCGTTATCAGACATATTGCCGATTCTCTCTCCGGAGAGGGAGTTAAAGTAATTGCCGTATATACACAATCATCCGCTGCAAGGCTAAGGGATTACACCAGTAAAGAATTTTCATCCGGCAATTCCGCAGCCGGCTGGACATTCCTGATGGATGCCGAGCTTAAGAGTGATTATCAGAGATTATATAATGTTATAAGCACTCCTCAAATCTATCTTATTGACGAAGAGGGGGTAATACAGGGAAGAAACCTTGACGGGAAATCTCTTGAAGTGCTTTTGAAATCACTTATGGAAAGTGAGAAAAATATGTTCAGAAGAGTTGAGAATTTTTCTGATAATTTTATTGCTTCAACAAACTTTTCAGATACACTCACAGTAAAACAGACATTCAGATTTCTCTTTGAAAGATTGAATCCTGAATCAAATAAAGTGATGTACAGAAGAACATTCTCATATCTATATGAGTCTTTGCTTTTCTCAGGAGAAAATGATAAAATCCTGGCATCTGCAATACTTGCAGAGGAGTTTATTATCCCCTACCCCATACTGTGGAGTGAGAAAAGTTATTCCCATGAATGGATTCCTTCAATGGTAAAGAGAACAAGAGCAAATGTTCCGGGAAAAATCGCAGCAAATCTTTCACTGTTTGACACAAAGGGTCGTCAGGTTATGTTAAGTGATTCCAAATCAAAATATACTCTTTTATACTTCTTTGACCCCGATTGCTCAATTTGCAAACCTTTTTCGGAAGAGTTAAAATCAATTTACCGGAAACTCCGCAAAAAAGGAGTTGAAATTATAGGTATAAACATAACTGGCGGGCCCAAAGGCTCGAAATCATACAAAAAAAAGAACAGGATTCCATGGAAAATTTTCTCTCCCGGAGTAAACGGACCGGGTGAAATTTTTGCTGCTTATGAAGCCGAGAAGGTCCCTGTGACCTATCTTCTGGACAGCGAAAGAAAAATTATTGCCAGAAGAATCAATACAATAACCCTCGAAACACTAATACCATGATCACCGGAAAGTACCTGGCGTTCTATAATGAACTCTCCAAAGCGATCCCAAAAACGAGACTGCTCCACGACTCACTCAGCACTCTGGCATTCGGAACCGATGCCTCATTCTACAGACTGATACCAAAGCTTGTTGTAAAAGTTCATAATGAAGATGAACTAAAGCATGTTGTCGAGACGGCAGATATAATGCAAATTCCTCTTACTTTCCGGGCTGCAGGCACATCTCTTTCCGGTCAGGCAATAACTGACTCTGTGCTCGTAATAGCGACTCACGGATGGCAACAGCATAAAATTCTGGACGAAGGAAAGAAAATCCGCCTTCAGACAGGAATAAGGGGCCAGCAGGCAAATAACTGGCTGGTAAAATATGGCAGAAAAATTGGTCCCGATCCTGCCTCTATTGATGCCGCTATGATAGGAGGTATTGCTGCGAACAATGCGTCAGGCATGTGCTGCGGAACAGCTGAAAACTCTTATAAGACTCTTGCAGATATGAGGGTTGTGCTGGCAGACGGAACCCTTCTGGATACTGCCGACACGGAAAGCTGCAAATCTTTCAGGGAGAAGAGAAGCGATCTTGTTAAAGGGCTGGAGAGACTGGCTGAACAAGCTCAGTCAAATGAAGATCTCAGTTCCAGAATCAGAAAAAAATTCAAGATAAAAAACACAACAGGATACAGTCTCAATGCATTAACTGACTATACAGACGGCATTGATATTCTGAAACATCTGATGATTGGTTCGGAGGGTACACTGGGCTTTATATCTGACATCACATACAACACGGTAATTGAGCATAAATTCAAGTCTCTTGCTCTGATAATCTATCCAGATATTGAACATGCATGTAAAGCCGTTCAGATTATAAAGAAACAACCTGTCACGGCTGCCGAAATTATGGACAGGGCTGCTGTACGTTCCGTTGAGTCATCAAAAGGGGTACCCGAATTCATAAAGAGTCTCTCAGATAAAGCTGCGGCGCTTCTTGTGGAGACAAGGGCTTCATCTGAAAAAGAGCTTCAGGAGAATGTTGAAAAAATAAGCGAAAGCATAAAGGAGATCCGGCGTGAACTGCCACTTGCATTTACTACAGATCCAAAAGAGCAGGCATCTCTGTGGAAAATCAGAAAAGAGACATTACCAACAGTCGCCGGAATGAGAGAAGCTGAGACAACTCCAATAATTGAAGATATATGTTTTCCAATGGAGAGGCTTGCCGAGGGCACACTTGAACTTCAGCAGTTATTTGTTAAATATGGATACACAGAGGCTGTAATTTTCGGGCATGCCCTTGAAGGCAATCTTCACTTTATGTTTAATCCGGATTTTTCAAAACAGGAGCATATAGACAGATACAGCAACTTCATGGATGATGTTGCAAAAATGGTAGTAGAGGGTTATGACGGTTCGCTCAAGGCTGAGCATGGTACTGGAAGAAACATGGCTCCCTATGTTGAGATGGAATGGGGTGCAGCCGCATTTGCACTTATGAAGGATATTAAGAAACTTTTTGACCCAAAATCTATTCTGAATCCCGGAGTAATTCTAAACGAGGATAACAAGATACATCTCAAAAATTTCAAACCCCTGCCCACTTCCAAAGAGATTGTGGACAAATGCATGGAATGCGGATTTTGTGAAGGGGCCTGTGTTTCTGAAGGGTTCACACTCTCACCGAGACAGAGAATTGCCGTTTACCGCGAAATATCAAGACTTAAGAGAACAGGTGAGACTCCTCATATTGCGGCAGAGATGACCCGATTGTACGAATTCAGCGGACTGGATACTTGCGCAACTGATGGTCTCTGTTATTTAAAATGTCCTGTAAAAATAGATACCGGCAAGCTGGTTAAAGAGCTAAGGCACGAAGGACACTCCCAAAGAGCAGAGAAAATAGCCAGTTCCATTGCAGCTAATATGGGCACTGTGACAGCCGGGATGAGAATCGGCCTTAATACTGTTTATTACCTGAGGCTCATTACCGGAAAAAAACTGTTCGGAAGCGTTGCAACCGGGATGAACAAAGTAACAGGAGGGCTGATACCTCTCTGGAATGAACACTTCCCGAAGGGAGCTGCAAAGATTAAGTCAGAACAAACAACCACTAATACGACTCAATCCGGAGATACAGCAAAAGTTGTCTATTTTCCCTCATGCATCACACGAAGCATGGGCGTTTCAAAGGATTATTCAGATGCTTCTGAACTTACTGCCCTTACAGAGAAACTTATCAGGCGCGCAGGAATTGAAGTTATCTATCCTGAGGGTCTGAACGGACTTTGCTGCGGAATGGCTTTTTCATCCAAAGGATTTACCGAGGCTGGAAAAATTGCATCCGACAAACTTGAACTTGCCCTTTACAAGGCATCCGAAGGTGGCAAATATCCTGTTCTTTGCGATATGAGTCCCTGCCTCTACACAATGAAAACAAACTTTGGAGAGAGGATGAAGCTTTATGAACCAGCAGAATTTGCGACGGAGTTTCTTCTTGATAAACTTAATCCAAGAAAACTGGAGAGGAAAATATCTCTCTTCTCCGTTTGCAGTGCCAAGAAAATGGAGGTTGAGAGTCACCTTAAGGAGATTGCAGAGAGGTGCGCAAAAGAGGTTGTGGTTATGGATAGTAATTGTTGCGGATTTGCAGGCGACAGAGGTTTTTTACTGCCTGAATTGAACAAACATGGCCTCAGAAACCTTAAAGTACAAAGTGAAGGTTGTTCCGAAGGATATGCAACATCGAGGACATGTGAAATTGGACTCTCCAATCATAGCGGAATAACATTCAAATCAATATTTTACTTACTTGAAGAGGCATCTAGACCATTATAAAAATGTTTAAAAATCTAAAGGAATTCGCAGATTTTCTGGAATCTAAGGGCGAATTAATAAGAATAAAAGAGTTCACAGATCCTGTAATGGAAATTGCAGAGATCACAGACAGAGTGAGCAAGGAGCCGGGTGGCGGAAAGGCACTTCTGTTTGAAAATACAGGCACCTCCTACCCGGTCCTCACCAACATGCTTGGTTCTGAAAGCCGGATTAAATATGCCCTTGGTATCGATTCATTCGAAGAGGTATCAGATTCAATGCAGAGCTTGCTTCAGGCAGTGATGAAACAGCGTGGCTCTCTGTTTGAGAAACTCAGGCTGCTTCCACTGTTAAAAGATGCAGCATCATGGATGCCAAAAAAGCATAAAGGTGTCGCTCCATGTCAGGAGGTAATACTATATCAGCCAGATCTTGACAGATTACCAGTTTTGCAGTGCTGGCCGGAAGATGGCGGAAAGTTTATTACCCTGCCGCTCGTTCACACCAAAGATCCGGAAACAGGTATGAGAAATCTGGGAATGTACAGAATGCAGGTCTTCACAAAGGATACTACCGGAATGCACTGGCACAGACATAAAACCGGGGCAAGACACTTCGAAAAATTCAGAGGCGACAAGTTTCCGGTTGCAATAGCTATTGGCGGAGACCCAATATACACATATGCTGCGACTGCCCCGCTTCCTGATGGTATTGATGAATACATTCTTGCCGGATTCCTCCGCAAGAAGTCTGTAAAGCTTGTAGATTGCCTCACTCAGCCATTGCAGGTACCTGCAGACTGCGACTTCATCATTGAAGGTTATGTAAGCAAAAGTGAAGGGAAAGTTGTTGAGGGGCCATTCGGTGACCATACAGGATTTTACTCTCTGGCAGATCTCTATCCAAAACTTCACATAACCAGTATTTCTCACCGAAAGGATGCCATTTACCCAGCCACCCTGGTTGGCATTCCTCCTCAGGAGGATAAATACATAGCAATTGCCACTGAAAAAATATTTCTGAAACCAATCCAGTTTACAATGGTTCCTGAAATGCTGGATTTACATCTTCCCGAGGAGGGAGTTGGCCACAATCTTGCCATTGCCAAAATATCAAAGAGTTATCCCGGTCAGGGAGCAAAAGTTGCCCACGCACTCTGGGGTGCCGGTCAGATGATGTTCAATAAAATCCTCATAGTAGTGGACGAGGATATTGACATAAGAAACCGGGAAGAGTTATACGATACTATTATCAGAAACTACCTCCCTAAACGCGACACTCATTTTGGGAGAGGCCCCATGGATGTACTTGACCATACATCACCTGTATGCGGATATGGTGGTAAAATGCTCATTGATGCAACAGTTAAACTGCCCGAAGAGGGCGGAGAACACAAAGCGGAACCTGGTATCAAGGCTATTCACTATACTCACTCTGCAGACGACCTGAAGGGTCTGATTAATGTCATCCTTGACAAAAATGAGCCTCTCGATGATGACTACACCGGATTATGGCTTTGGGGCAGCAACTGGGACCCAGTTCGCGATTCAGAATTTTCAGGTGGTAAACTTGTGGCAGACAGCAGGGCTAAAATTACAGGCAAGGATGGTTTCACCAGAGAATGGCCCGGAAAAGCACTTGCTTCCGGGGCAATAATTGAGGCTGTCGATAAAAAGTGGGATAAGCTTGGAATAGGCCCGTTTATTCCTTCTCCTTCACTGAAGTTTTCAAAAGAGATAAAATAGCCAGAGCTAAAAAGATAAGCATGGATGCGTAAGCAATCCTTCCTATGAAATCACCGTATTTTACAAATGTGGTGATTTCTTCATTTAAATTAAGAGTTCCCCTGAGAGCAGATTTTGTCCACCACTCAGTTTTTGAAACAATATCCCCCTTCTGATTAATCAGAGCGCTCACACCAGTGTTGCCGCATCTAGCAACCGACCTTCTGGTCTCAATTGCACGGAGCTGATCAAACCAGAGGTGCTGCCTGTACCCCGGAGAGTCCAGCCACCATCCGTCATTAGTAATCACAGACATTACATTAGCCCCCTTCTGAACATACTCTCTGTAAAAGTTCCCGTAGACAGATTCATAGCATATTGCTGTACCAATAACAGTACTGCTGTCTCTGGTTGTGAATACACTTCGTTCCTTCTGAGTTCCGTAGCTTCCAAAGTATCCGCCCAGTTCTATTACAAGAAGCCGGAATCCGCTAAGGTACTTCGGAAAAGGCATGAACTCAACCAGCGGAACAAGCCTGGATTTGTGATAAAACTCATATTTTCCTGTACTGTCAAGGAAAATTGCAGTATTATATGATTCATACCATCCGTTTTTTATTCTCCTGGCAGTGTAAGTAGGTCTGTTTTCCGGCGGATAGAGATTTTCGGGATAGAGATAATGAGTCGATGCTCCTATAATAAGATGTGAATGGCCGTGGTTTGTCATCTCCCTGTAAAAGCGGTTGAAAGAATCGCTTGAGAATGGTTCGTTCTCAATTATTCCAGATGTGAATGTTTCCGGAGCAATTACTATAAGAGTGGAATCGGTGATATTTTCTTTTAGAAGCTTTATAAGAACCTCATCCTGCTCCTTCTGAGTCATTCCTCCGAATTTATCTACATAAGGATCAATATTAGGCTGAATAATCAGAAACTCTTTTGGGTTCTCTTTCTCTGAATATGTAATGTAAATTGCATGTGATGCAAATATCGGCAGAATAATCAATGTTATTAGTGCAAAGTTTTTGATTTTCAACTTTTTCCCTGTTGAACAATCTCCACCTCCCGTTATAATTTCAAATATCAGTAAACTGGTTAACAATGCCCACAGAGAGCCTCCGAGTACTCCGGTAAATTCATACCATTGAACAATTTTATAAGAAGATGCAAACCCATTACCCAAAACTAACCATGGCCAGTTAAGCTCTCCCTCCATCATCAGATACTCCCAGGCAAGCCACCCTAACACAAGAAAAAGATACCCAATACCTTTGCTATATCGCTTTCTGAACCAGCCATATAACATTAGTATCAGAGTGAACGACAGTGCATTAAGAATAATTGCGCTAAGGGCTCCTCTCAGGTTTGCATAGGCAATCCAGTATGTGGTTGCTGTGTTCCATAACAGAAGTGTCAGATAAATTATTGCCCACCTGAACCTGATTTTATTTGTTCTTGTGTAGTGTTCCAGAAATAAAACCGGAACCATTGCAACCAGCATAACAATCCCAAAACCAGAAAAAAGGAATGGCAGAGAGAGTAAAACAGAGCCGGCTAAAATAAGACCAGCTATAGTTTTTGTTTTTTTATTCAGTCTAAAAAGCATACTTTTGCCGTTCAAAATTGTAACAATTATTACACATGAAGAAATCCATTTTGGTTGCCGGACTGCTCGTTCTTGTTTTTCCTGCAACATCAACTGCCCTTTTGGGTCAATCCTCTGCCAAAGATACAACAATTAGCAATTACAACATCAAGGGTCTGACAGTCATATCCAATCCCAAGGAGAGTTACGATCTCAGAAAGCTTCCTGCATCAACTACAATTCTTGGAAAAGAGGAGAGCGAAACAGGTGGTAAAAATTCAATTAAGGGGATATCTGCAGTTGTGCCTAACCTCTTCATCCCGGATTACGGCTCAAAGATGACCTCGGCTGTTTACATAAGAGGTGTTGGTTCAAGGTTTTCTCCGTCACCCTCTGTGGGTCTTTACGAAGATAATGTTCCATTTATTGATAAAAGTGCATTCGATTTTGAATTCATGGATATTGAGAGAATTGAAGTACTCAGGGGACCTCAGGGAACTCTGTATGGAAGAAATTCACTGGGGGGCATTATTCATATCAGGACAAAATCGCCATTCTCAAGGCCCGCAACAGAGATCAGACTAAATGCCGGTTCATATGGTCAATATTCAGGGTCAGTGAGTACAAGACAAAAAATCTCAAAAAATGCAGCATTTTCTGCCGGAGGTTTTTACAGAAGTGAAGATGGTTTCTTCACAAATGAATATTCAGGAAAAAAGGCCGATAAAGGATATGCAACCGGAGGAAGAATCCGCCTTGCATACAACATAACTCCTGCATGGAAAGCAGAAGTGGCATCGCAACTTGAATACAGTGACCAGAATTCTTATCCCTACGGGAAATATGATAAAATTACCGGTGAAACTGCAAAACCAAACTACAATGACAGCAGTTCATACAATAGATTTCTGAACACCAGCAGTCTAGTGGTTACTCATAATGCACCGGGCTGGAAGCTTAATCTGATTTCTGCCTACCAGTACCTGAAAGACACCTTAAAGCTTGACCAGGACTTCTCTCCACTCTCAATTTATACCATGAGTCAGTCTCAGAAAATCAGAAGCTTTACTCAGGAGGCTGTTTTTAAATCAGAAAATTCAAAGAACTACCAGTTTGTATCAGGTGTTTCAGGCTTTATACAGTCAAATTATACTGATGCTCCTGTGTTGTTTGGAGAGGCAGGAGTTGACAGATTCTTTCAGGGAACTTTCGACAGACTCTACCAGACTGGAGCAATGCCATATCGTATGATTGTAGGCAATGAAACAATTCCGTCTGAAGGTGAGTTTATGCAGAAGTCATGGGGATTTGCAGCCTTTCATCAGGTAACCCTTAAAAGAGTGTTCACTGAAAAACTATCACTTACACTAGGTCTGAGATATGAATATGAAAAACAATCCCTGGACTATATGAGCGCGATGTCAATGTCTCTCTCATTCACAAGGCCTGGAGTTCCGATGCCCATCTCCATGACTATTCCTGCACTTGTTGAGGGAGATCACACTCAGGATTTCGGACAATTTCTGCCTAAGGCATCCCTTAGATACACATTTGGAGAAAACGGCACTCTTTACGCAACATCTGCAAGAGGATACAAGGCCGGAGGTTACAATATCCAGATGTTCTCTGACATTCTTCAGGGAAAGATAATGGGAGGAATGCCCGGCAGCGGAAGCGGAAGCGGTGATGATGTATCAGACAAAATAACTTACCGTCCTGAATACAACTGGAACCACGAAATTGGATTCAGCGGAGATATTTTACCAGGTAAAATGAAACTGAACGGATCAGTTTTCTTTATTGACAGCAAAGACCAGCAAGTTGTTCAGTTTGCAGGGGCTACCGGGATGGGACGAGTTGCCAAAAACGCAGCCAGATCATTTAGTACAGGTGCAGAGATCTCTGCCGGATACTCATTTTTTGAAGGACTTGAGGCCATTCTGAGCTGGGGATATACTCATGCAGAATTTACTGAGTACACAGACAACCAGAATGATTTTTCAGGCAAATTTGTTCCATTTGTTCCAAGAAACACAGCCAGTGCAAATCTTACATATTCACACATCTTCCGGGGAAAATCTGTTGACAGTTTCTCTCTCTCAGCAAGGTACCTTGGAGCAGGAAAGATTTACTGGACTGAGAAAAATGATGTATTTCAGAAGTATTACTCAACACTTGATATTGAAGGTTCAGTAAATTTTTCTATTTTTGAGGTTTCGGTATGGTTGCACACCTTCTACTTTGAGACCCTCGGAGAGGGATTTGCTCAGTACGGAAGGCCATTTAACTATGGAGCCGGAGTTAAGATGAAATTTTAGAATTTATGCTGATCGACTTTGTAAAGGGTTTTATTGTAGGAATGGGGGCTTCGATTCCCCTTGGACCAATGGGCGTCATGTGCGTTCAGAAAACCCTCAGCAAAGGAAGAAACTCAGGATTCATTTCAGGTCTGGGAGCCTCTATAACCGATACAATCTTTGCAGCGATAGCAATTCTGGGTCTCGCATATATACAGACTTTTATTGAAGAGTATGAGAGATGCGTTTTGCTCTTTGGAGGAATGATTGTAGGGCTTATAGGACTTAAGATCTACCTTACAAATCCAGTAAAACAAATAAGACAAGCTAAAAATGGCGGCAAAAGGCATGCAGAAGACCTTTTTGCCGCCATTTTCATGACCATAACAAACCCGGGAGCTGTATTCCTGATTTTGGGCATGTTTGCCTTTGTAGGACTGGAAATTAACGCTGAATCTGCAAACAGAATGATAACAGCAACTCTGGGCGGAGTCTTTCTTGGGGCAGCAACATGGTGGTTTATTCTTAGTACATCAATAAATGTTTTCAGAAAGAAATTCAGGCTGAGACAGCTTCTTATGATAAACAGAGTATCAGGAATAATCATTGTAGCGATAGGACTTATCTCCTTTTTCGACGGTCTGTTAAGATTCATATCTCCCTATTTCAGATAATATTCCTTTTTTTTACATAACTTTGCATCACTTTTCGGGGATGTTTTGGTTTTGACAGCATACTCAATCGGAAAGTAAGCACGTCGAGCGTCGTGAAGCCGGCTCGTAAATCCCGGAACTCAAGCCTTAACTGGCAATAACAACTATGCACTCGCTGCGTAATTAAGCCATGCTTAATCGCTTTATCGCCGCCGGCTAGGTCCGGCCGTGACGAGTATCCCGCAGGGCTTTAAGCCTGTTATGTCCTGCATACGGGGTATCAAACAAACGGGATGCTGACGTTTACTCCTCTAAGGCGTCTTAAGAAACAGAGGATAAGATTTGAGTGGCCTGCCTGGCGGCAGCTCAATTCCGAAAATCAATGACAGGATAAGCGTGTAGAAAGCTTTTGGATGGTTTGTTTGGACGGCGGTTCGAGTCCGCCCATCTCCACTGAAAACTGTATCAACAGTAAATTAAAGGGGCTAAAAGGATTATTTTTTAGCCCCTTTTACTTTCGTTATAGGCGAGCCTTTATTTATACCGGAGTAACTATTCTTGAGTGATAGACTCTTATCAGCTTCTGCTTAAAAGCCTCCTTCACTCTCTTAATATCTTTTATGGAAATTTCTGAACCTGCAAGTTGTTCTTCAGAAATCCTTTCATCAACAACCTTTTCGACAAGTTCTGAAATGGATTTTTCTGAATAATCCCTTATTGACCTTGAAGCTGCTTCAACCGCATCTGCCATCATCACTATTGCCTGTTCCTTGAACTCAGGCAGCATTCCTGTATATGTGAATTTCTCCTTTTCAGCCGGATCACCGCCGTTATTAATATACTTACGGTAAAAGTACAAGGTTCTGGAGTGTCCATGATGAGTGAGAATAAAATCGGTAACAATTTGCGGCAACTTCCATTTCTTTGCAATTGCAACACCGTCATCAACATGTTTAATGATAATTGCAGCACTCTCCTCAGGCTTAAGAGTTTCATGGATATTCTCTCCTCCGCGGGGCTGATTCTCAATGAAAAAAAGAGGGTTATTCATTTTACCCAAATCGTGGTACAGAGCGCCCACCCTTGCAAGTAAAGCATTGGCACCAATTTCCGAGGCAGCACTCTCGGCCAGATTGGCAACCTGAAGAGAATGCTGGAAAGTCCCGGGAGCCTTTTCTGAAAGCAATTTCAGTAGTGCCGAATCTGCATCTGCCAGCTCCCTGAGTTTCTGCCCGGAAACAAGTCCAAATAGCTTTTCAAAAAGGTAAAGCAATGGAAATGCAGCAATTATGAGCAATGCATTCCAGATAAAAAACCCAATAATTACTGGATTTACTGTTAGCAGACTACCCTCTTCTACAAGGCGAAAAGCAGAGTAACTGACTGTTAAAGTCAAAAAAACAGCAAATGAAACGGCAAACTGATGCCATCCCCTGTTCCAGTATGAGTATGTAAGAACAGTTATACTTCCTGCAAATGCATTAATCATAAAGAGCTCTGTTCCGTTTTGAGCAATCAGAAATACAGGCAGTAAAAGAGTCAGATAAACGGGCACAACAATTCTGGGAGAAAAGAAAGAGCTCAGATAGAGAGCAAATACAGAAAAAGGAAGAAGATAAAGAAATGCAGGTCTGATATCTCTCACAATAATTGTTATTGCAACAGAGAATATCATCAGAACAAGAATGAAGGCAATTTTTGCATTATTAAACAGTATCTCCCTTTTAAGAAAAAACAGCAGCACATACAAGAGCAGCATTATTCCTGCAATTATCAGAAACTGTCCTGATTTTAGAAGCACGAAACTTCCGGTAAAACCCATACTCAGTGAATACTCAGCTCTGAAAGAATCGAGCAACTGCTCAATTTCGGCTGTAATAGTCTCACCTCTGGCAACAATCACTTCTCCGGTATAAAGCATTCCCTTCGTAGGAGAGATTCTTTCCAGAGCTTCATTATGGGCTATCTCTGTAGCACTTTTGTCAAATATCAGATTTGGTACAATTACCTCTTCCAGCTCTCTGTCTGCCGGAGGATTTTTACCAAAAAGCGACTTAATAACAGAGAGAGCATTATCAATAAGGTATACCTCTGCAACAGCCCTCTCGGACTGAGGTGAACCCGGTGTATGAACTAATATTTTTGAAAGTCTTGCAGTGTCAGGAAGTCGGTCGGCCACTCCTTTATCATAGATAAATGAAGCCATTTTTAATATCTCAGATACATCATTAACAGCATATTTCCCCAGAAGAGAATTCAATCCGTCAATTGCAACCCCTTTTGAATCCGGATTAAAGTTAAAGCAGTTTACTGTGTTCTTGGCTGCCAGATTTCTCTCCAGCCTTAACTCCTGGTCATTTTTAAGAATTGGGATATCCATTGGTGCCACAAGCGTTTCATAAAGCCATGGTCTCCCTCTCTGATATTCATATTTGAATTTGCCTTCGGCGGGTAACAGAAGTGTAAGGATTACTGCTGCTGCAGCCATAAGTGTTATAAAAGAATTCTTTTTAAGCCATTCGGTTAAACTCATCTTAAACTCCTTTTTACAAGTTTTTTCAATTGACAACAAAAATAGTCTAAATTTGGGTATTCAATCAACAAATAATGCAACCATGAAAAACCCCGTTTTATATTTAATCCTCGCCGTAACAATTCTGTTCTCATCAGTTCCGTCCTTTGCACAGAGGCAAATCGTAATTAACTCTTCAAATCTTAAATGCAACGATACAGTACTTGTATTCACTCCAAAAGGATGGAGCTCAGAAATGGAATCAGCTCCCGCTCTGTTCCTCCTTCACGGGTGGAGCGGAGACTGGAGTAACTGGAGCAAAAGAGCAGATATCCAGTCAATGAGCGACAAATACGGATTTATTATAATTACTCCGGACGGGTTCTACAACAGCTGGTACCTTAATAATATTGACCCCGCCAAAATGCAGTGGAGAACTTTCTTTGACAAGGAACTTTATCCATTGATTGTTAAGGAATATAATCTTAAACCTGAGAAGACCTTCATATCAGGTCTGAGTATGGGCGGACACGGTGCAATCAACATATACCTGGATGATATTACCAGGTTCCGCGGAGCCGGAAGTATGTCAGGTGTGCTCAGACTTGACGATACACGTCTGAAAACCTCTGACATTCCAAAAGTTATTGGACCTTATGCACCTGACGCACCTTTGTACAGGGCAAACTCTGCTATACACAGACTTGAGGGATATAATTCCCAGCTGGAAAAAGCCGGAAAAGAGCAAGGAAAAATAATGCTCATTACCTGCGGTGCACAGGACGGACTTGCCAGAAGTGCATACGACTTTACAGCAAAATGCGACTCTCTTAAGATTCCGGTAATACTTCACATAAGCCCGGGCAATCACACCTGGAACTACTGGGAATTCTCACTTGACCAGCATCTGTTCATCTTTTCCAGAATAGCAAAGGGAGAACATATCGGCTATTAAAAGTAAAGATATTCAGCTAACCGTCAGGAGAATTATCTGAATTCAGAATGAATTGCATTTAAACGAGCCATATCCTCATCTGATATCATGAAATGATCTACCTGGGTATTTTCAAGCATCCTGTTCGCATTTGTTGTTTTGGGAAGCGGCAGGGTGCCTCTTTGTAAAGTAAATCTGATAAGCAGCTGAGCTACCGAAACAGCATAAGATGCTGCAATCTCATTAAGCAATGGATCTGCGAGTGCTCTTCCTGTTGCAAGCGGAGAGTATGCTTCAACAAGTATGTTATGCTTGTTGCAGAAGGCTACATACTCCTCCTGAGTACGGCCGGCATGAAATGCAATCTGATTTGCCATTGGAACTATTTCACAGTTATCAAGGAGCGCCTGAATATCTGCCGGGCTGAAATTTGATACTCCAATAGCTCTTATTCTGCCCTCCCTGTAAAGCTTTTCAAATGCCTTCCATGATTGAATGTTCTCTGCAGTATAGTTACCTCCTTTATCTGTCCAGGGCCATGGAGCATGGATAAGATATAAATCAAGCACTTCTGTACCAAGATTTTTAACAGTCTTATTAAACGACTCCAAAGCCTTATCATATCCCTTGATCTCAGCAGGTAACTTACTTGTTATAAAGATCTCCTCCCTTTTAAGACCAGATTCCCTGATTGCCTTGCCAACTCCCTCTTCATTCTGATAGGCGAGTGCAGTATCTATGTGTCTGTATCCTGCTCTGATTGCATCAGAGACAGATTTCACCGCCACATCGTTTGGGATTTGCCATGTTCCGAATCCGATTTTTGGAATCGAAACTCCGTTGTACATCACATATTTTTCATTAAGTACTGACATAGCTTCATATTTTAGATATTAACACAAATTTACTCTTTTGGTTTTATAATGTTTATATATCTTTGGAACACTATGAAAAAAGTTATATCAGAAAGAGTTGAAACATCATCTCTGATTATCCGTGAAGGAATAACCATGGATATACAATTCCTGAATAAAATATGCGAAAGCTGGGATGATAAGAGATTAACCGAAGGTCATGATTTTGAACCAGGTTTTATTGAGAAATGTATAAACGAGGGTGACCTTCCCCCGATATCTGACGCAAGTAAAGAGCGATATTCTTTTAAAGTAGCTATCAATAAAGCAAATACAGAAATTATTGGGTTTATTGACCTGTACCACGGATATCCAGACAGTGAAACCCTGTGGATTAGCACAATGGTTATAGATTCACAGCACAAGAAAAAGGGATATGGAGGGGAGATAATTGAAGCAGTCGCCAGAGAAGCTGCAATAAATGGATACAAAAACCTGGGACTGGGTGTTTACATTCAGAATCTGACAGGTTTACGTTTCTGGTTTAAAAATGGTTTTGAGAAAATAATTGACATTACCAAAGGAGATAATAATTTTACCAGCTGTTATTCAGTAGTCAAACTTAAAAAAGAGATAAAATACCAATATAAAAAAAGCTGTCATTGCTGACAGCTTTTTCTCTTTCTGTGGGAGCAGAGGGAGTCGAACCCCCGACCCTCTGCTTGTAAGGCAGATGCTCTAAACCAACTGAGCTATGCTCCCTTTTGAAGCCCCATTCTTATCGTTTGGGAGTGCAAATATATGGCCATTTTTTTAATCTGCAAAAAAATTATCACGATTTTCTAAAAAATTTATAGCATCTGCAACAATAAAGGTAGAACCACCAATAAAAAGCAGGTCGTCAATTTTGCATATTTTACGGAATGCCTCCAGAGCCACTCCTACACCAGCCTGAATTTCTCCCTCAAAACCAAGCGATTTACACTTACCGGCGAGGCTTTCTGCAGGCAGAGCTCTCTCTGTCGAGGCTTGAGTGAAAAAATAGTATGCATTTCTTGGCATGTACCCGAAAATCTTTTCAAGATCCTTCTCAGCAACAAATCCCAGTATTATAAAGAGTCTGCCGGCCTTTTGCCGTCTGAGCTGAGAAAAAACAACACGAAGTCCGTTTGCATTGTGCCCGGTGTCACAGATTACGTCAGGCTTTTCATGCAGTTGTTCCCATCTTCCGCGAAGTGATGTATTTCTTGCAGCATGGCTGATTCCCTCCCTCAGGTTTTCATCTGACCATCCATGTTTTGTTTTTGACATAAACTGCTGATTGTGCCCCAGCACATACAGGGCCGCAAGTACAGTTCTGATATTGTGAGTCTGATAGTCTCCCTTAAGATCCAGATTGTATTCAGATGCCAGTACATCTTTGAACCTTGACTCCTGGGCAAAGATGAGGAGTGAGTTTCTTCCTGCAGCTGTATCTTCAAAAACAGCTCTGGTCTGATTCGTAACCTCACCCACGACTACCGGAATTTCGGGCTTGATTATTCCTGCCTTCTCAGTTGCAATTTCAGGAAGTGTAAATCCTAAATGTTCACAGTGATCAAGTGCAATGTTTGTTATGATGCTCAAAACAGGAGTAATAACATTAGTTGAGTCAAGCCGGCCCCCAAGACCGGTTTCAATTACAGCAATATCAACCCTCTCCTTTTCAAAATAATCAAATGCCATTGCGGTAGTAATTTCAAAAAAAGATGGCTTCTGCTCAAGCATGAACCCTTTCCATTTTAAAAGAAAATCCAGGACACTCTCTTTTGAAATCATCTCTCCGTTAATCTTTATCCTCTCTCTAAAATCAATAAGATGTGGAGATGTATAAAGGCCAACCTTCAAACCTGTCTGTGAAAGTGCAGATGCCAGCATATGTGATACCGAACCTTTTCCGTTAGTTCCGGCAATATGTATAGTCATAAATTTTTTGTGCGGATTGCCAAGTTTTGCATCAAACTCTTTCATGGTTTCAATGCCAGGCTTATATGCACGACCTCCCACCTTCTGATATGAAGGGAACTGGTTGAATATCCATTCAAGCTCCCTGTTGTATATTTCTATGTTAAACATATTCTTCATTCAAGCAAAATTCATGCAAAAATGGTTATATTTTTTACACTTTGAGTAAAAAGCAGTAATTTTAGGCCCTCAAACAAACTTCATCTTTACAGGCATGATTCTATTCTTTCGTACTCAGGAAGGCTCAGTTGTAGCAGTTAAAACATCAGGAGAATTATCACAGGAAAATCTCGGTTCGCTTAAGTGGCTACTTGGCGGAGCAGAGTTAATTACCGGAGGCAGAGTGGAAGGTTCTTTCACCGGACCCCGCAGAGAGATGATAACACCCTGGAGTACAACAGCAGTAGAGATTACACAGAACATGAACATCGCCGGAATTGAGCGAATGGAAGAGTTTTTCGGGAACAATGAGGGAGAGAATTTGCATTTTGACAAGATGCTCCAAAGAGTTTACAATGGACTGGACCAGGAGCTCTTTACAATTGTTCATGAACCAGAACCTGTAATTAATATTGAAAACCTTCAGGAATACAATACAAAGGAGGGACTTGCTTTAAGCCCGGATGAAATTAAATACCTTGAGGATCTGAGCAAAAAACTGGGCAGACCTCTTACAGACGGAGAGGTATTCGGCTTTTCTCAGGTTAACTCAGAGCACTGCAGACATAAAATCTTCAACGGACGCTTCATTGTAAACGGAGTTGAAATGGAATCCACCCTGTTCAAACTAATAAAAAAGACATCGGCAGAGAATCCAAACAGAATTGTATCGGCATACAAAGACAACTGTGCCTTTCTTGAGGGTCCTAAGGTTACCCTTTTCCACCCCGCAAGCGGAGACAAGCCGGATACATTCATAACGCATGAGGAGGAGACTGTAATCTCCCTAAAGGCAGAGACACATAATTTCCCTACAACAGTGGAGCCGTTCAACGGAGCAGCCACAGGCTCAGGAGGTGAGATAAGAGACAGGATGGCCGGAGGCAGAGGATCATACCCTGTTGCAGGAACAGCAGTTTACATGACCTCATACCCAAGATTCGAAGTAGAAGGACGCGATTGGGAAAACACACCTGAAAGAGAGTGGCTGTACCAAACTCCGCAGGAGATTCTCACAAAGGCATCAAACGGAGCCAGCGATTTTGGCAATAAATTTGGGCAGGCTCTCATCTGCGGCAGCCTTTTGACATTTGAACACAGTGAAGGCTGGAAAAGTTACGGATACGATAAAGTTATTATGCAGGCGGGCGGAATTGGCTACGCCAGAAAACTGAGCGCATTAAAATACTCACCACAGACAGGAGACAAAGTAGTCGTAATGGGAGGCGACAACTACAGAATTGGGATGGGCGGAGGCGCTGTCTCTTCAGTTGCAACCGGTGAATTTGACAACTCAATTGAACTAAATGCAGTTCAGCGTTCAAATCCAGAGATGCAAAAAAGGGTATACAATGCAATCCGCGCACTGGCAGAAGGAGATGATAATCCAATCATTTCAGTACACGACCACGGAGCAGGCGGACACCTGAACTCTCTCTCTGAACTTGTTGAAGAGACAGGCGGAACAATACATATTGACAAATTACCTGTAGGTGACCCTACCCTCTCGGCAAAAGAGATTATTGGGAATGAGTCACAGGAGAGAATGGGGCTTGTAATGAAAGAGGCCGACATTGAAAAGGCGGCAAGAATATCTGCCAGGGAGCGTGCTCCAATGTATGTTGTAGGAGAGGCTACCGGAGAACACAATTTCACTCTTGTAAACAGTGTAACCGGTGAAAAACCTATTGACCTGGGAATGAAAGACCTGCTTGGCAAAACTCCTCAGACAGTTATGGAGGACATAACTTTAAGGGATTCTTTTGACCCGCTTGAGTATGACACAGATGACATTCACTATTATGCAGAACAGGTTATGCAGATTGAGGCTGTTGCGTGTAAGGACTGGCTTACCAACAAAGTTGACCGTTCAGTAAGCGGACTTATTGCCCTTCAGCAGACTGCAGGAGAAATTCAGCTGCCTCTGAACAATCTTGGTATCACAACTATCGGCTATAAAGATTTCAAAGGGATTGCCACCTCAATCGGGCATGCCCCCGCAGCTGCCGTAATTGATGCAGAGGCCGGCAGCAGAATGGCAATTGCAGAATCACTTACAAATCTTGTCTGGGCCCCGCTGGAGCAGGGAATCCGCGGAGTTTCACTATCTGCCAACTGGATGTGGCCGTGCCGCAACCCTGGCGAAGATGCAAGACTATACAATGCAGTCAGGGCAGCAAGTGACTTTGCCATAGAGCTTGGAATTAACATTCCTACAGGTAAAGACTCTCTGTCAATGACTCAGAAATATCCTGGTGATGAAAGAGTCCTTTCTCCCGGAACACTTATAGTCTCTGCCGTTGCAGAGTGTTCAGATGTCAGAAAAGCTGTAAGACCGGTATTTGCAAAAGAGAAGGATTCAAAAATCGTATATATTCCATTCTCTCTTCTTGATGAAAATACTTTTGAGCTGGGCGGATCATCATTCGCTCAGGTAACCGGCCAGCTGGGCAATACATGTGCAGATATAAAGGATGCAGATTACTTTGCCAAATGTTTTACTGCAGTTCAGCAGATGACCGGAGAAGAGCTTCTCCTGGCAGGACATGACATCTCAGCAGGCGGGATACTTACGACCCTCCTTGAAATGAGCTTTGCAAACACAACCGGCGGGTTTGAGGCAGACCTCACAGCTACCGGAGAGAAAGACCCGGTTAGAGTTCTCTTCGCAGAAACAGCCGGTGTGATTGTTCAGGTATCTGCAGAAAATCTTAAGAGAATCAACACTGTTGCAGACGAAAACGGCATTCATATTTACCATATAGGTAACTGGACAGAAGAACGCACAGGCAAAATCAGATTATTTAAGAACAAAATTGAGTTTGACATTAATCACCTGAGAGATTTGTGGTTCAGAACATCATATCTTTTCGATACTCGCCAGAGCGGAGAAAAACTTGCACACGCCAGGTTTACAAACTATAAGAATCAACCTCTTAAATACAGCTTTCCTGCAAATTTCAGCGGAAAACTTTCAGATTATTCAATTCCTGCAGAAGGTTCAGAGCAGAGGCCTCTTGCGGCAATTATCAGAGAGAAGGGCTCAAACGGAGACAGGGAGATGGCATGGGCGCTTCACATGGCAGGATTTACAGTTAAGGATGTTCATATGACTGACCTTATAACCGGAAGGGAGACTCTGGATGAGGTAAAGATGATAGTATTTGTAGGTGGATTCTCAAACGCAGATGTTCTTGGCTCTGCAAAGGGATGGGCAGGTGCATTCCTTTACAATCAAAAAGCAAAGGAGGCAATCGAACGCTTCTATGCAAGAGAGGATACATTAAGTCTGGGTGTCTGCAACGGATGTCAGCTAATGGCCGAACTTGGGCTTATCACCCCGGAAAAGAGGGAGAACTCGCCTAAGATGCTTCACAACGACAGTCACAAATACGAAAGTGCATTTGTTGGAGTTACAGTTGAGAAGTCACCATCAATTTTACTCAAAACGCTTGAAGGTGCATCACTTGGCATCTGGGTTGCTCACGGAGAGGGTAAATTCTCGTTCCCTGAAGGATTCGAAGGCTTTACAACTGCTGTGAAATTCAATTACTCAGAGTATCCTGCCAATCCTAACGGATCTCCTGAGTCAATTGCAGGTGTGTGCAGCAATGACGGAAGACACCTTGCAATGATGCCTCACCCGGAGAGATGTCTCTACCCTCACAACTGGGCACACTATCCGGCAGAGAAAAGATACGATGAAACTACTCCGTGGATTGAACTCTTTGTAAACGCCAGAGAATGGATCGATAAAAAATAAAACCGATTGTCATGAAAAAGTCCAAACAACCTAAGATTTTTGTGCTGGACACCAATGTGATTCTGCACGACTACCGCTCAATTCATAACTTCCAGGAAAACGACATTGTAATCCCGATTGCTGTTATAGAAGAGCTGGATAAGTTCAAGAAGGGGAATGAAACTCTCAACTTCAACGCAAGAGAGTTCGTGAGGGAGATGGACAAAATCACAGACAACCAGCTTTTTGACAAAGGAGCAAGAATTGCAAGGGGAAAGGGACTAATTAAGATTGAACTGGGGCATCCCTTCAGCGAACAGATGGCCGAGTCATTCTTTGATGACACACAAGATCATCGAATACTGGCAACCACACAATGGATTCAGGAAAAGAACCCAGACCGTGTTGTTGCCCTTGTTACAAAAGACATAAACCTGAGAATGAAGGCAAAGGCCCTGAGAATAATGGCTCAGGACTACCTTACAGATAAAGTTACCGAAGAGAAGGTAGAAAATATCCATAAGGAGGTAAAGGTTTTACCAGAAGCTCCACAGGATAAAATTGACAAGCTCTTTTATGGTAACGGAGCTACTCTTAAAGATTTCAAGCTCAAAAATGCTGTCCCCAATCAGCTTTTTAAAGTTGAGCGGGAAGGAATGCATTCAATTCTGGCCAGGTATTCAGCCTTTACTAACACTCTTGTAGGCATTAAAAAGGTAAAAGCATACGGAATCGAGTCAAGAAATGACGAACAGACATTTGCACTTGATGCTCTTCTCAATCCCGATATAAAACTTGTATCTCTTACAGGAACGGCAGGAACAGGTAAAACACTGCTTGCTCTTGCAGCTGCTATTGCCCAGGAGCAGGGCTACGATCAGATCCTTCTCTCAAGACCTGTTATCCCTCTTCAAAATCAGGATATGGGTTTTCTGCCGGGAGACATCAAGGATAAAATGGGACCATATATGCTTCCGCTTTATGACAACCTGAGTGTTATCAAAAAGAGCTTTAAGGACACAAGCAAAGAGGCTGTAAGAATTGAAGAGATGCTCCGCATGGAAAAGCTGATGATCTCTCCCCTCGCCTACATAAGAGGAAGGAGCCTTTCAAATGTTTTCTTCATAATTGACGAAGCTCAGAATCTTACTCCTCATGAGGTAAAAACAATAATCACACGCGCCGGTGAGGGCAGTAAACTTGTATTTACCGGTGATATTCATCAGATAGACTCCCCGTATCTTGATATTCACTCTAACGGACTTACTCACCTGAGTGAAAAAATGTATGGTCAGGAGCTCTTTTCACACATCAATTTGATTAAGGGCGAACGCAGTGAATTATCAGAGCTTGCGGGCAAGCTTTTATAAGATTTTTTTGTTATATTTGCACCCTTAAAAATTAGATAATAACCCAAATAAATATTTATATGTCAGAAGTAAAAAGAGTTTATTTCTTCGGAGGCAAGGATGCCGAGGGAGACGGCTCAATGAAGAATCTGTTGGGTGGCAAAGGTGCCAACCTGGCCGAAATGTGCAAGCTGAACATCCCTGTTCCTGCAGGTTTCACCATCACCACAGAGACTTGCGTTGAGTTCTACAAGAACAACATGCAGTATCCTGCCGCTCTCAAAAACGAAGTAGATCTAGCAATTGCCAAAACAGAGGCAGTAATGGAGATGAAATTCGGAGACAGCGAGAACCCACTTCTTCTATCATGCCGTTCAGGAGCAAGAAGCTCAATGCCAGGTATGATGGAGACAGTTCTCAACATTGGTCTCTGCTCAGATACCATTCCCGGACTAATCAAAAAGACACAAAATCCAAGGTTTGTATACGATGCTTACCGCCGCCTCATCATGATGTACTCAGATGTGGTTATGGAGAAGGCAGAAGGCCTGGAGCCGGAGGAAGGCAAAGGAATTCGTGTTCAGCTTGACAAGATGCTTCACGAAGTAAAAAACAAAAAAGGATATAAGAGCGATACAGATCTTTCTGCAGAAGACCTTATGCAAATCTGCGAAGATTTCAAGATCCGCGTTAAGGATGTTCTTGGCAAGCCTTTCCCTGACAATGCTTACGAGCAGCTCTGGGGTGGCGTTGGTGCCGTTTTCAAATCATGGAATGGTAAAAGAGCTATTTCATACAGAAGAATTGAGAACATTCCTGACGAGTGGGGAACTGCTGTAAACGTACAGGCAATGGTATTCGGAAATATGGGTGACAACTCTGCAACAGGTGTTGCTTTCTCAAGAAACCCTGCAACCGGAGAGAACAAATTCTATGGTGAGTGGCTTGTTAACGCTCAGGGAGAAGATGTGGTTGCCGGTATCCGTACACCTAATCCTCTTAATGAGTCAACAAAGAACGACCAGAACAAACACCTTGCATCTCTGGAAACAGGTATGCCAGTAGTATACAAAGAGCTTGACAATATTCAGCTCAGCCTTCAGAAACACTTCCGCGACATGCAGGATATCGAGTTCACCATTCAGGATGGCAAACTCTGGATGCTTCAGTGCCGCGTAGGTAAGAGAACAGGTCTTGCTGCCCTCAACATGGCAATGGATATGCTTCACGAAGGTCTTATCGACGAAAAGACAGCTGTAATGAGAGTTGCTCCGGCTCAGCTGGATGAACTTCTTCACCCTATTCTTGATCCTTCATCAGAGAAAAAGGCTACAGTAATTGCAAGAGGTCTCCCTGCAGGTCCCGGCGGATCAGTAGGTCAGATTGTATTTACTGCAGAAGATGCTGTTGAATGGGCCGCTGCCGGCAAAAATGTTATCCTTGTTCGCGAGGAGACTAATCCGGAAGATGTGGAGGGTATGAGAGCTGCCGATGGTCTGCTTACAGCCCGCGGTGGTATGACTTCACACGCTGCACTTGTTGCACGCGGATGGGGTAAATGCTGTATCGTAGGTTGCGACCAGCTTCATATCGACCTTCACAAAAAGATCCTTACAATTGCAGGTAAATCATACAAAGAGGGAGATGTATTCAGTCTTAACGGTTCGAAAGGATTCGTTTACGATCAGAAGATCGAGACAATGAGCGCAACTGAGAACCCTCGTTTTGTTGAATACATGAACATTGTAGACAAATACAGAGTTCTTGGGGTAAGAACAAATGCTGACACACCTGAGGATGCACAGAATGCTATCAACTTTGGTGCAGAGGGTATTGGTCTGTTCCGTATTGAGCACATGTTCTACGGCGCAAACTCAGAGGCTCCGCTGTCGAAACTCAGAAAGATGATTCTTTCAAAGAGTATCGAAGAGCGCAAGGCTGCCCTTCTTGAACTGGAACCATACGTAAAGGAGGCTGTTAAAGGCACAATGAAAGTTATGGACGGCAAGCCTGTAACATTCCGCCTTCTTGACCCGCCACTTCACGAATTTGTTCCGCAGACAGCAGAAAAGCAGGCAGAACTTGCAAAAGAGCTTGGAATCTCTGTTGAGGACATCAAGAGAAGAGGAGAGTCACTTCACGAGGTTAACCCAATGATGGGTCACCGCGGAGTTCGTCTGGGAGTTACATACCCTGAAATTTCAGAGACTCAGTTCAAGGCAATTTTCGAAGCAACCGCAGAACTCATGAAAGAGGGCTTCAACCCTCAGCCAGAGATAATGGTTCCTGTTACGGTTACCGTTAAAGAGCTCGATCACCAGAAAGTTATCTGCGACAGAGTTCATGATAATGTTGAGAAAACATTTGGAGTTAAAATCACTTACCTCTATGGTACTATGATTGAAATTCCAAGAGCTGCTCTTCTTGCAGACGAAATGGCAAAAACGGCTCAGTTCTTCTCATTCGGAACAAACGACCTTACCCAGATGACCTTCGGTTTCTCACGTGACGACATTGGAGCATTCATGGGAGGATATCTTTCACAAAAAGTTCTTGCAGCGGATCCTTTCCAGACTCTGGATCAGGCATCAGTTGGCAAACTAGTTGAAGTAGGTATCAAGGGCGGACGTACAACCAATCCTAAACTTAAGATTGGTATCTGCGGCGAGCACGGAGGAGATCCTGAATCAGTTGAATTCTGCCATAAAATTGGCATGAATTATGTTTCATGTTCACCGTTCCGCGTTCCAATCGCAAGACTTGCTGCTGCCCAGGCTGCAATTAAAGAGTACAAATAGAAATTGAAAAATATTTCTAAATAACTGGAGCCGGCGGATAAACCTTTGCCGGCTCTTTTTGTCTATTATGAAACTATCTCCAAAAAAATGAAAAAACTGACCCTATTTTTAGTTTTAAGCGTAATTGCGGTGTCTCTTCAGGCACAGCAACACAAAGAACCTGTAGTTGTAACCGAAGTATCAGGAATGCAGGTTGTAAAGTCCATATTCCCTGAAGCTGCCGAAATTGTTCAGGCAAACGAGGTGTGGTTCAAAATTGTTAATGCAAAGAAAGAGCTTTTGGGCTATTGTCTCTCAAGCAAACCTTTCTCTGATGGAATCAAAGGCTACAACGGAACAACTCCGGTTATTGTAGTTATGGACAATTCAAAGGTAATCAAGAAAATTACCCTGCTGACACACAGCGAAACCCGGTCCTACATTGCTAAACTCGAAAGACAAAAATTCTTTGGATGCTGGCAGGGACTTACAATTCGCGATGCTCTCAATGCTAAGGCAACGCCCGACACATATTCGGGAGCAACACTTACTGCAGGAGCAGTGAGAAGAAATGTTGACCTGGTACTCAGGAAAGCAAATGAAAAAAGGCTGTAAAAACAGCCTTTTTTTTATTTCCTGACAAATGCTCTCGAGTCGCCCCATTCTCCCCAGCCTATCTCAATACCATTTTTCTCCAGATTCATTTCGAGTTTGGTCTTGGATATTGCCGCATCATCTTTTATGCCCGGTTTGTTTTCATATATCTGATAACTCTCACGAACTTCAGTAATAGTCATGTTGGGCATAATTATGTTTGCCCCGGCAAGTACAGCTTTTTCGCGACCCTCCGGATCTACAACCTGCATTGCGGTTGTTGCTGCTATATTGATTTTTGGCAATAAGAGTCTTAGCGCAGCTACCATTTTTAAGGTAAGCGAGAGATCTGTAGTGGTAATCCCAAGGCTTCCCATCGGGGTCTCAGAATGAGTTAAATAGGGACCCATTCCAACCATATGAATTCCCATACTTTTAATAAACATCAGATCATCTGCAAGGTCTTCAAGAGTTTGATAAGGCAATCCAATCATAACACCTGTTCCAGTCTGATATCCAATCTCCTTAAGATCTTTCAGAGCCTGAACCCTCCTCTCCCAGGAGTGAAGATTATTTGCCGGGTGAATTTTTGAATAGAGTTCAGGATTAGAACTCTCGATCCTTAGCAGATACCTGTGAGCTCCTGCATCGAACCACTCTCTGTATACATCTCTTGATTGCTCACCAAGAGAGAGCGAGATCCCAAGCTTTCCCTCAGAAATCTCCTTAATCTCCCTTACAAGTCTGGTAACTTTTCCAACATATTCAGAAGAGATTCTCTCCCCTGCCTGAAGCACCAGTGAACCGTAACCTGCCTCCCATGCAAACTGAGCCGCTTCCAGTACCTGTTTATCTGAGAGTTCATATCTGTGAACATGATCATTATCCTTCCGGATACCACAGTAAAGGCAGTTTTTAATGCAGATGTTAGACAATTCAATTAACCCTCTCAGATATACTTTGCTGCCAATATTCTCAACCTTAACATCATAAGCCTCTTTATGAATCTTTTCAATTGCCTGAGGATCTGTTTCGCTCAGTATAGCCAGAACCTCATCTTTAGTCTCAATATCTCTTAATTTCATACACCTGTCTCATCTTTGAAAGGCATTATTGCTCTTTCGTAAATACCCATACACCACGCCAGAGTCATACCATAATTGGTAACAGGAACACCTGCCTTTACAGCCGGTCTCAACCTTGCAGCCAGTTGTCTCTGAGTTATCATACATCCCCCGCACTGAACCACCAGCGCATAATTATCAACAGGTACCGGTATATCATCCAGTCCCGGAACCACATCCCAGGTAATTTTTTTCCCAGTTCGCTTTTCAAGAAGTTTAGGGATTTTTATCCTGCCAATGTCATCGCATGAACTGTGATGTGAACACGATTCCAGAATCAGTACCCGGTCACCATCCTTTAAATTATCAATAGAAGGAGTGCCTTTCAGATAATTTTCAAAATTCGCCTTACTTCTGGCAAGAAGAATACTGAAACCTGTAAGAGGTATCTCATCCGGAACAACTCTGCTTACAAACTCAAAAGCCTGGCTATCGGTTACAACCATTTTAACCTTACTTTTGTTAAGCGCGATATATTTCTGAAGCATATCGGGCTGAAGAACAACAGCAACCCCTCCCCTGTCAAGCACCTCGCGGATAGCGTTTACCTGAGGCAGAATCAGCCTTCCCTCAGGAGCCTCACTGTCTATGGGGGTAACAAGGATAATCAAATCACCATCCTCAACCAGCCCCTCAAACATCCCTCTCTGGCCGGGCAATGATGCTGAGAGAGCTTTTACTATAAATGCCGTCAATTGCTCTACCGCTGCTCTCTGATCCTCCTCTTCAATAAGTGCGCAGGAAAATTCCATAACATCACAGGCAAATTTAACAGCCAGCTCCCCTGCCATCTCTTTGTCCATTGGAATTATATCGGACTGATTATGAAGCAAAATAAAGGGAATCTCCTCCTCTTCAAATTTGCTGGCAAGATCTTTTTCGTACTTACCAAAATCATTGTTGGAATATATAAGAATTGCCAGGTCTATCTGTGAAATCACCTGCTTTGTTTTGGCTACCCTCTGGCCTCCCAGTGTACCTTCGTCGTCAATACCGGCAGTATCAACAAGAACAACAGGACCAACTCCAAAGATCTCCATCCTTTTCTTTACAGGATCAGTTGTTGTGCCGGGAGTCTCTGAAACAATTGCCACATCTTGTCCGGAAAGCTTGTTTATTAGCGAACTCTTGCCTGAATTTCGCTTGCCAAAAACACCAATATATCTTGCTTTACTCATAAAAAAACAGATTTAATTCAAAAAAATCCAGAATCAGATAAATCTGTGGTTCAAAGTTAACTATTTTGAACAAATGAAGATGAGGTTACTAAATTTGGATAGTCAAACCAAACAGAAAACATTATGAAAAGAGGAACAAAACAGACAATTTTCTGGGTACTTGCAGCAGCTGCAGTTATCATAGTTGTATTTGTACTGATGAACTGGGAATCATTCACTCAGGGATACGAAGCGGGAAGTCAGCTGGCAGAATAGAGGCCTTAAGGGTGGGCTAACCCAGCATCTTTATAACTTTATAACTCCATCGCCAGTGGTTGAAAAGAAGGTTACAGCCGAATGGAATAAATACCAGAGCATACAATCCCCAGTTTGAGAATTGAAGAAATATAAAGAGCAGTAAAATGGTAATTAGCGCTGTAACCATTTGTGCTTTATAATGCGGAACTTCATTGCCGGAAAGCAATATTGATGTTGAGATATAGGTATATCCATCAAAAAGTGACGCTGCAAGCATCACAATTAGCAGCTGAACTTCAATGAAATGAGTCTTACTTCCAATGAATTCAAGTGCAGGTCCACCTGCAATGAGTACCCCGGCAAGACATACAACAAAGACACCGGTCGCTATTATCAGAGCCTTGTAGTACATTCTCCTTACCTGATGAGTGTTATTCTGAATTCTGTGCTGGGTAATCTTTGGATAGAAGGTTACAAACCACACTACAGATAGTGTGTATGTTATCTCAGCAACCTGCTTGCTCAGACCATAGTTTCCCACGAGAGAGAGAGGTATGTAGAGTGCTGCAAATGCAGCAAGCATCCTGTTTGTAAGTACCCAGCTAATACCTGACAGGCCAGATTTATATGCTGTATTCCAGAGCTTCCTTAGAATGTCCTGCCATCTCTGTGCAACTGCGCTGTTTATTGCATTTGCAGTATCTCTGTCATAAAAGGAGTTGTACGCCAGGATTCTGTTAACTGTAATTGAGACAATCTGGCCGGCAACCATGGAAATAATGCCAAAGCCCAATAACAGGAATACAGAGGCAACAACAATATGAATGGATTGAGACAATACCATAATTTGCCGTGACCGGCGAACCATACCGCGTCCAACAAGCAGTGCATCATAGTAATAAGTATAGAACTGATAGGCAAGTAACGCTCCGTATGCATACCATGCAACACGGGCCATAACCGGATCTCCGCTGTAACCTGTAAGAATTCTCTCTACGTACCAGATTCCGGCACTAAAGAGGATAATAAAGAGAGCTAACCCCACTGCTCCGTAAAAGCGTTTCATGGAGGCAATAAGCCCCTTTAAGAGAGGATAACTTATACTGTTATCACCCTCAACAGGAGCAAATCCCTCTGCCCGGAGTGTTTTGGCACCCGAGTAAACATAAGTAACCGTTCTTGAAAAAGTTGGGAAAAACCCGAAATCAAGCAGGTCGGTCATTGCCTTGAGACTTAGCATAATGCTCCACAGACCATAATCCTCTGCCGGCAGCATTTTTAAAATAATGGGCAAGATTATGAGGGCAGACGCCACCCTCATAAAACTTGCCGCATAATTCCAGATCAGGTCTCTCCTGCCTATTTTCATCTATGTATTTAAAAGCTGTATTTAGCTATGAACTCAAGTCTGTTGTTATGATTAACAGGATGCAGTTCATCTGCCCTGAATTTCATGTCTGTACTTTTTGCCCACTGAGCGTGAGACAAAGAGTATTCAACTCCGAAGATAAGCTTTTTAGAAAGATTGTATACAATTCTTGGTGAAATTCTTGAGAACCAGACCAGGTTTGGATCTTTGTAATATCCATAGGTATAGTCTCCTGAAGCCATTGTCTTATCCATAAGCTCATCTGTCCCGAGATTCTTTTGCAATCCGGCAAAAATGCCAAATGAGAAGTTTTTGGCAGATGGCAGATCAATATCTAACCAGGTAGAATAAGATTTTATGTTATCGTATTTGTAGTCAAGAAGCTCATTTGAGTTGCTTGAGAAGGTATTGTCAATTCTTCCGTAGCCGCCAATTATACCAAGGTGTGACAGGTTTTCACCGTAAATTCCCCACCATTTAATACAAAATCCCTTACCCAGATTTGCCTTGAAAAAGGCATTTATATCATATGAACCTATAGTTGTNNAAGGTTATTTTCTGCATCAGCAGTTCGTGGTTTGAGAAGTTTGTAACTGAATGTAAGACCTCCGAATAACTTAGCAGGATCACCAAACTTTAACTGGGCCTGAAGGTTGGGAAGTCCGGCCTGCGCCTGAGCCTTTGCAGGGCCCAGAGAGTTGTGTCCGCTGAACATTGAAGCAGCCACAACCAGTTTTGCATACTTTGATAAAGATGCTGTATACTGAATCTGCATGTTTCTGTTAAGGGGATTAAAAGGATAACCGGCCCCGAACGCAACTGTTGAAGGTGTAACCTCATTAACCATTGTAAGATGGCTTGTCTGGCCAAAGAGAAGTGAGCTATTCTCCCACTTCATATTAAAATATGCATGCCTGAGATTAAACATCCCAATATATGCCTCTGAAGAGCCTGTAAAGTCTGCCTCTATATAAGATGTTATATCTGCATTAAGCAATTTCATACCCGTAACAGTAAATGAAAGACGCGATGTCGCAATTGATGCATTAAAAGACCTGGTGGAATTCAGATCATCTCCGGCTGTATTAAGTTTTGGAGCCAGGGGGTAGAAGTAGATATGATCGTAGCGGGACACTCTTGACCTGTAGTCGTCGAAATAGCTCTTAAATTCGATAAATCCACCGAACTTGTAACTGATTTTGCTTTCCTGTGCCTTGATTACACCGCTTACCGAGATACATAACAGAGTAAGAATAACGATAGCCTTTTTCATAGTTAGTTGTTTACAATTAAGTTTCTTGTTCAAAGATATAACATTTTAAAAATATAGTATAACCTTTTACTATATTTTAGTTCATCTTCCTCATTGGAAAAGTGGCAAATATTCAAATATTTGCAGGTTTGCAAACAAAAAAGGCTGAAACTTTTTTGTTTCAGCCCTGAAAATTTGTTTTGTAGCCCCACCGCGACTCGAACGCGAATCTGAAGTTTAGGAAACTTCCGTTCTATCCCTTGAACTATGAGGCCGTTACCTGAGCCTTATTAATAGGCCCATTTATATAACATGGATCCCCAGGTAAAACCGGCTCCGAAAGCCGAGAATATCAGGGTGTCCCCTTTCTTGAAATTCTTTTCAAATTCCCACAGCACCAAAGGTATGGAAGTTCCTGCAGTATTTCCAAATTTTTCTATGTTAATAAGGATTTTATCGCTCTGCAGTCCCATTCTCTTGCCGGTAGCCTCAATAATTCTGAGGTTTGCCTGGTGAGGAATGAGATATGCGATATCTTCTGCCTTTAGGTTGTGTTTGTCCATTATCTCAACAGATACATCTGCCATGCGGCTTACTGCATATTTGAAAACAGTCTGTCCATCCTGATGAACAAAGTGCTCTCTGTTCTTTACAGTCTCTTCAGTTGATGGATACATTGAACCACCAGACTTTTGATAGAGATAGTGCCTTCCAATACCGTCCACTCTCAATATTTGATCATGCAGTCCAAGCGACTCATCCAGAGTTGGCTCGATAAGCATTGCAACTGCTGCATCTCCAAAAAGAGGGCAGGTAGTTCTGTCTTTGTAATCGGTAATTGAAGACATTCTTTCACCAGTTACAAGAACAATCTTTTTTGCCTGACCGGACTGGATAAAAGAAGAGGCAGTAGCAAATGAAAACAGAAAACCTGAACATCCAGCGTTAATGTCATATCCCCATGCATTTGTAATACCGACTTTGTCTGATATTATGTTTGCAGTTGCGGGAAACAGCATATCCGGAGTAACCGTGGCACAAAGTACCATGTCAATATCATCAGGGCTTGTGTTAGTCTTTTCAAGAAGTTTTCTTACAGCTTCGGCTCCCATGTATGAAGTTCCAAGACCATCCTCTTTGAGTATATGTCTCTCCCTCACACCAATTCTGGTCATAATCCACTCATCGGTTGTGTCTACCATAGTTGACAACTCTTCGTTGGTAAGGATATATTCCGGAATGAAGGCCTCTATTCCAGTAATTATTGCTCTTTTGTTACTCATTTTTTTGCCAGTTTAGGTTTTTAGTATCTAGCGGACAATTGCCACTCTTCTTTTGCAGATATTGTGCCAAGGATTAAGTAGCATTAATGAAAATACCGTGATCTGTCGTATCAAAAACAACAGATCGCGGTAATTTATTCCTTTACACCCTATTGCGGGAAATAATGCAACGGAGCAGGATTCTCATCTGCACTAGGCGTTTGCTTTCTCCATTACGAGACGACCTCTGTAGAAACCGCACTCAGGACAAACTCTGTGGTATAGAACTGCCGAACCGCAGTTTGAACATGTGCCTAGTGTAGGCAACTCAGCCTTATAGTGAGTTCTGCGCTTGTTTCTGCGTTGCTTGGAAATTCTGTGTTTTGGATGTGCCATTATTATAAAATTTAACAGTATTAATTCAATAAATCTTTTAGCTTTTCAAATGGAGAGTCAGATTTTTTTTCTGTACTCTCTCCTAATCCCAGGTCCTTCAGCTTGTTCAACATCAAAGGATTACATTTACCCTTAGGGTGTACTCTCTGTATTGGCAGGCTCAGACAAATATAGTCATACAGGAACTGACTAAGGTCCAGTTCTGCTTCCGACGGATCGAGAATCATGACATCGTCACTATCCTCTTCACCTTCGCTTCTTACAAACTTCACAAGAAGATTGAGAGAAGTTTTAACCGGAATTTCAAGGTCTTCGAGGCATCTGTCGCACTCTACAACCACATTTCCCTTAACAGTACCGGAGATCTTAATCCATGTCACCTCTTTCTCCAGAACCACATCTGCTTTTAGAGCAGCTTCAGAAATAAGAGAGCCCTCAAACTCCTGAAAAAAAGGTGTATCTATTGCAAAAGCATACTCATGCTTCCCAACTGACAAACCCTTTATGGGTATAATAAAATCTCTATGTACTACTTTACTCATAAGCAAAATGAGCCTGCAAAGTTAATCTAATTTTCTAAAATACCAACAGATTACTGAGCCTTTCTCCTTTTTCGTTCATTCTCATCAAGATATATCTTTCTAAGTCTGATTGATTTTGGAGTAAGTTCAACCAGTTCGTCTTCCTGAATGTATTCAAGAGCCTCTTCAAGCGAGAAAATAATTGGTGGAACAAGAACTGCCTTGTCATCTGTGCCTGAAGCACGAACGTTTGTAAGTTTCTTTGTTTTGCAAAGATTAATTCCCATATCGTCGCCTCTGGAATTCTCTCCCACAACCTGACCTGCATAGATTTCATCTCCAGGGTGGATGAAGAATTTGCCTCTGTCCTGGAGCTTGTCCATCGAGTAAGCAATTGCAGTTCCGGTATCGATTGAGATAAGAGATCCATTGCTCCTTCTTTCAATTTCGCCCTTGAACGGCTCATAAGCCTTAAAACGGTGTGAAACAACAGCTTCACCCTGAGTTGCAGTCATCAAATTGCTTCTCAAACCAATAAGCCCTCTTGATGGTATATCAAAATCGAGGTGTACCCTCTCCATTCTGTGCTCCATATGAAGGAGAGATCCCTTGCGCCTGGTTACCATTTCAATTGCTCTTCCCACCATCTCCTCAGGGAGGTCAATGGTAAGGTGCTCAACCGGCTCGCATCTCTGTCCGTTTATAGTTTTATCAAGTACCTTAGGCTGACCAATCTGCAGCTCAAAGCCTTCGCGTCTCATTGTCTCGATAAGCACCGAGATATGAAGAACTCCCCTGCCATAAACGATAAATGAATCGGCAGTAAGCCCATCCTTTACCCTTAAGGCGAGGTTTTTCTCCAGCTCCTTTTCAAGTCTGTCTTTAAGGTGCCTTGAAGTTACCAGTTTGCCTTCGCGTCCGAAGAAAGGTGAATCGTTAATTGTAAAGAGCATACTCATTGTAGGCTCATCAATTGCAATTGGAGGAAGTGCCTCAGGATTCTCTGCGTCTGCAAGGGTATCTCCAATCTCAAATCCCTCAATTCCCACCACAGCGCAAATGTCTCCGCTTATAACTTCATCCACTTTAATTTTCTCGAGTCCCGAGAAGACCATTACATCTTTAACTCGAACCTTCTCGAAAGTAACTCCGTCTCTTTTGCAAAGAGTGAGGAACATTCCCGGTCTGAGTGCGCCTCTGTGCAGCCTTCCGATTGCAATACGGCCAACATAAGGAGAGTATTCAAGGGATGAGATCAGAAGCTGAGGAGTTCCCTCATATGCTTCAGGCTCAGGAACAACCTCAAGTATTGTATCAAGGAGTGCAGTGATATCAGTTGTTGGTGTCTTCCAGTCAAGAGACATCCAACCCTGTTTTGCACTTCCGTAAACTGTCTTAAAATCTAACTGCTCTTCAGTCGCATTAAGGCTGAACATCAGGTCAAACACCTGCTCGTTCACCTCATCGGGACGGCAATTCGGCTTGTCTACCTTGTTAATTACAACAACGGGCTTTTTACCCATCTCAATAGCTTTCTGCAGCACAAACCTAGTCTGGGGCATAGTCCCCTCGAACGCATCAACAAGCAGCAGAACACCGTCTGCCATATTAAGAACACGCTCAACCTCTCCGCCAAAGTCGGCGTGGCCCGGAGTGTCAATAATGTTGATTTTGTAATCCTTGTAAGGTACAGATACGTTCTTGGCAAGAATTGTAATACCCCTCTCTCTCTCCAGGTCATTGCTATCCATTATAAGCTCTCCCAGCTTTTCTGCTTCTCTGGATAATTTTGCCTGAAGGATCATTCTGTCCACCAGTGTGGTTTTGCCGTGATCGACGTGTGCGATGATGGCAATATTTCTAATTTTTTGCATAATGTGGCCGCAAAAGTAGATATAAAATATTATTTTTGCCCCCGATTTCATAAAAAACTCCCACCTCATGACCGAAAAAATCCTTATTATTGATTTTGGATCACAGTTTACACAGTTAATTGGAAGGCGACTTCGCGAGTTAAACGTTTACTGTGAGATAGTTCCGTTTAATAAAATTCCTAAACCGGACGAAAGCGTAAAAGGGATAATTCTTTCGGGAAGTCCGTTTTCTGTAAGAGACATAAACGCTCCTCAAGTAGATCTCTCTGAGATAAAGGGCAAAATGCCCCTGATGGCGATTTGCTACGGTGCCCAGTACCTGGCAAAACACTTTGGAGGTGATGTTAATGCATCTGTTGCCAGAGAGTACGGAAGAGCAATGCTCACAATTGACGACAGCAGCTGTCCTCTTTTTAGCGGAATTAAATCAGGCTCTCAGGTATGGATGTCTCACGGCGATACAATTACAACGCTCCCAACAGGTGCGGTTCCTGTTGCTTCAACAGGAGACATTAAAAATGCAGCTTTCAGAATTGCCGGTGAGAAGACATACGCAGTTCAGTTTCACCCGGAAGTATACCATACTACAGAAGGAAGTAACATATTGAGAAATTTCGCCATGAACATCTGCGGGTGCACAGGCGACTGGACCCCCGATTCCTTCATAGAGACAACAGTAAAAGACCTTAAGGATAAACTTGGAAATGACAGAGTAATTCTTGGCCTTTCAGGCGGAGTAGACTCAACCGTTGCAGCCGTGCTTCTAAACAAAGCAATTGGCGCTAACCTCTACTGTATCTTCGTAGACAACGGACTTCTCAGAAAGGACGAATTTGAGTCTGTACTTCATTCATACAAGGATATGGGGCTCAATGTTATTGGAGTTGATGCCGCAGAGAGATTCATGGAGGGACTCAGAGGAGTATCTGACCCTGAACTGAAAAGAAAGGCAATTGGCAAAACCTTTATTGAGGTATTCGATACAGAATCTCACAAAATTGAAAATGTCAGTTGGCTTGCTCAGGGAACAATATATCCGGATGTTATTGAATCAGTCTCAGTAAACGGCCCCTCAGCAACAATCAAGTCTCACCATAATGTGGGAGGACTTCCTGATTATATGAAACTGAAAATTGTGGAGCCTCTAAGATCTCTGTTCAAGGACGAAGTAAGAAGAGTTGGAAGAGCGCTTGGAATCAGGACCGAACTTATTTCCAGACATCCGTTTCCTGGTCCCGGACTTGGAATCAGAGTTTTGGGTGAAATTAATGAAGAGAAACTTGCTATTCTTAAGGAAGCCGATGCAATTTTTATCAACTCTCTCAGGGAGAGTGGACTGTATAATGAAGTGTGGCAGGCTGCAACAATTCTTCTCCCAATAAAAAGCGTTGGTGTTATGGGAGATGAGAGAACATACGAATACACAATTGCTCTTCGCGCAGTTACCTCAACAGATGGAATGACTGCAGACTGGGTTCACCTGCCGTATGAGTTCCTTGCCAAGGTCTCTAACGACATCATAAATAAAGTTAAGGGGGTGAACAGAGTCGTATACGACATCTCTTCAAAACCCCCTGCAACAATTGAATGGGAATAATTCCCGCCTTTACTACTTAACTTTTGTTGAATCGCAGCATGCTTTTGTAGAATCTGCATGAGTGTGAGTTGTATCATCACAGCATGCTTTTGTTGAATCAGCTGCAGGAACTGCAGTCTCTTCAGTTGTGTTTCTGTTTCCGCATGATACGCAAAGAGCCGCGAAGGCAAGAATCAATAGAGCTTTTTTCATAGTCTTAAAAATTTGTTATTGGGTTAGAAATTAAAATTGATCCCGGCAGAAATTATCCTGCCAGGCATTGGAAATCCGTAATTAATTGAATAATGGGTACCGGCCAGGTTGTCTCCTCTGAGAAACAATGTTGTGGCAATGTTTCCGAATTTGTGGTCCCATGAGGCCGATGCATTAACAAGCATATAGTTCTCCTCCGTTACAGGATTAGGCTGAAGAGATACATAAAGCCCCCCTGCATACTGAATACCTGCAGTAAAACTAAATGCCCCCGGCGCATAAACCGCACTCATGTTGAACATGTGTTCAGGAGCTGCCAGCATTGGCTTGTCGGTATGAAGATATGAGTAATTCCCAGAGAGAACAAGATTATTAAGAATCCTGGCTCTGGTCTCAAACTCAAATCCCTTATTGGTAAATTCTCCGGTATTTGAATTCACAGGTCTGCCATCCACCATTGCAACCTGAATAAGATTGTCTCCTGTTATAAGAAAAAGTGCCAGTTCTGCAGTGAAACGTCCTTCTGCAATCTCCTGAATTAACGAGAGCTCCCTGTTAATAATACGCTCCGGTTTGAGATCCGGATTCTGAGGAGGGAACATATACATCTCTCTGATATTGGGGCTTCTGAAGCCTTTTGACAAAATAAACTTGACAGTGTTTCCTGTAAATGGACGCAGGGTTGCACCCATCTGAGGTATCCACTCTCCTCCAAATACCGAATTGTTCTCATATCTCACTCCGCCATTAAGTGTCAGCAGATTGAACAGCTCCTGCTGAACAATTGCATATGCAGCGAGTTCCGATACACTCTTGTCTACTATTTGAGTTGCGGTCATTGAAGATTCCGGAACAGGTACATTTGAAGCCTTGCCTCCCCAGTTTTTCCAGTCGGCTCCAAGAGTAACCCTGTTACCCCTGAAAAGGGAGAAACTTTCATAAAGCATAACACCCATATTGTGGTCGAATGATGAGAACAGGGTGTTTCTGGGAGTTCCTCCTGCAAAATAGCCGTCGTTTATAAGGTGGTCTCCAAAGCCGTAATACGCTTTAACCATTCCTGAAAGGTTACCTGTATTATTTTCAAGCGCAACAGAGGCAGAGCCGCGGAGGATATCTATTGTATTGTCGTAGATTGGCTTGTCAACTCTTCCTGGATTCTGGCCTTTGGTTCTGGCCAGTGAAAGGTCTGCAACCAGACGAAATTTATTATTGAATTTCCAGGAACTCTTTGCAAATCCGTTAGTTATCCTAAAGGCCGAGTTATCTCTGTGCCCATCTGTTCTGTCGTGATTAACTGAGACAAAAGAAGAGAACTTCCCCTTAGTCCATCCGTTGCTCACAAGATATTTCTGAGTGTTGTAAGAGCCATACATAAATCGTGCTCTGGTCTCTCTTCCGGGCGAATCCTGACTGTGAGTTATTACATTTATTATACCTCCTGCCGCATTTGAGCCATAAATCAGCGAACCAGGCCCCCTCAGCACCTCAACCCTGTCTGCATCAGAAGCAACATAGAGATCCGGCAGTGCATGGCCAAAAATACCAGCCCACTGGGGCTGTCCGTCCAGCATCAGCAGAACTTTGTTTCCCTGTCCTACCCCTCTTATATTTACAACCCCTGCAGAGCCCTCAGAGACACCAAAGCCTGTAACACCTTTCTGGGTTACAAACAGACCCGGAACCTCTCTTGAAACAACCGGCAGCAGTGCCGAGTTTGCAGAAGCCTCCAGCCTTACGGATGGTACAACAGTTATGGTATTTGGGACAAGCCTGCGGTTGGTTAAGCTTTTGGTAACAGTAACGACAGCAGAATCTATATTGCGGAATTTTAATGTATCTTCGGAAGATGCGAACGAAGTTTCAGAGACTAAAGCTAATGAAATCGGAAGCAACAGATGAAGGTATACGAACAATCGGGATCTTTTCTCGGTCATCGGTTTTCAGGTGTTTGAAATGCAAATATAATAATTCCTTCCAATCAACCGCGGGGATGAGCCCTTAGAATTCCTTCCCGCCACCTCTCACTGTTCACATGGGTGTAAATTTCTGTGGTTAGAATGCTTTCATGGCCCAGCATCTCCTGCACAACCCTCAGGTCTGCACCGTTTTCCACCAGGTGAGTAGCAAAAGAGTGCCTGAAAGTGTGGGGCGAAATATCCTTTGTAACACCGGCTGCCGACGCTTGCTTTCTTACAAGAATAAAAATCATCTCCCTGCTTAGTTTCCCTCCTCTTCTGTTAAGAAACAGTATATCCTCACACCCTTTTTTGATACTGAGAGCGCGCCTCTTCTGCATATAAAGGTTTACGGCCTCAATTGCAGGAGCGCCAATTGGCACAAGACGCTGTTTGCTCCCTTTTCCGGTAACTCTAATAAAGGATTCGTTAAAAAAGAGGTCAGAAATCCTTAGCCCGGTGAGTTCAGAGACTCTCAGCCCGCATGAATAGAGAACCTCAACAATCGCCTTATTTCTGTGTCCCTCATCTGAAGAGAGATCGACAGAGTTAATAATGTCTTCAATCTCCTTTACAGAGAGTACAGTTGGCAAATACTGCCGGATTTTAGGCGGGTCAATTAGTTCTGTCGGATCCTTTTCAATTCGCCCCTCCATCTCAAGGTATTTAAAGAAAGAGCGGAGAGAGCTTATGAGCCTTGCCTGAGACCGTTTTGTCAAGCCAAGGTCCATTTGAGATGAGAGGAAGGCCGATATAAGATCGCTGCCTGCACTCTCCGGCTTAAATGTTTCGGAGATGCTGTCTGCACAAAACTGCATGAACTTTTCAAGGTCAGATTTATACGCAGAGATAGTGTTTGAAGAGAGAGATCTTTCCAAACGGAGGTAGGAGCAGAATTCTGCTATCAAATTGTTACGATTGTCGCTTTTCAAATAAAATTGAATTACTTTTGCAGCAAATTTAACGAGAATTATGGTGCAAAAGAAAACAAAAATTGTCTGTACGGTTTCCGATAGGAATTGCAGTACCGAATTCATTGAGTCTCTTTACAATGAAGGAATGAATGTGATTAGAATCAACTCAGCTCACACAACACTTGATTCATCACTGGAGATTGTAAAGAACGCAAGGAAGGTTTCCGACAAAATAGCAATCCTCATAGACACCAAAGGGCCTGAAATCAGGCTTACAGAGATGAATCCGCCAGAGGGATTTAAAGTTAAGGCAGGGGATATTGTTTACATTGCAGACGATATAAAGGGAGTTTCCGGGAATTTCCTTCTCTACACAAACTACGGTGACTTTGTAAAGGATGTGCCCGTTGGCGCAAGCGTGCTTATTGACGATGGCGAGCTAAAGATGACCGTTGCAGAAAAGAAAAACGGCAAGCTCAAGTGTATTGTTGAGAATGATGGTGTGATCAAGGGCAAGAAAAGCATAAATGTTCCAAATGTATCAATCAAGTTACAGTCTGTAACGCAAAAGGACCATGATTTCATAGTCTGGGCAATCGAGAACGATCTCGATTTTGTTGCTCACTCTTTTGTAAGGAGCAAGGCAGACCTGGAAGAGGTAAACAAAATTATCAGAAAGCACAACAGTCACCTTAAAGTGATTGCAAAAATTGAAAACAGGGAGGGAGTTGACAATATCGATGAAATACTCGACAACTGCTATGGTGTAATGGTGGCCAGAGGCGACCTGGGAGTTGAAATTGAAGCAGAGAAAATTCCTGTTATACAGAGAAGCATTATCAGAAAGGGTCATACGAAACAAAAACCTGTTATAATTGCAACTCAGATGCTCCATACCATGATTGACAACCCAAGACCTACCAGGGCAGAGGTGAGCGACGTGGCCAATGCAATTTATCAGAGCACAGACGCTATTATGCTCAGCGGAGAGACAGCAAACGGCAAATATCCGGTGGAGGCAGTTAAGACCATGACAAATATTGCCCTTGAGATTGAGCAGCAGATTAACCCGTCTACAGATATTAAACTTGAGAATGTCACCTGGCACACAGCAGAGGTCCTGGCTCGATCTCTCGTTTATGCCACATGTCAGCTGCCTATCAGGGCAATTGTAATTGACACCATGACCGGAAGAACAGGACGTTATGTATCTGCATTCAGACCAAAGGTTCCAATTTTCTCAAAATGCTACAAACCATATGTAATGAGAGAACTTGCATTATCTTATGGGGTTTACAGTTATTTTGTATCACCGGCACCTTCAAAGGATGACTTTGTAAAGGAGTCTGCACAAACTCTTCTTGACGAAAAGATGGTATCAGAAACTGATATGATTGGAGTACTCGCAGGAAGTTTTGGAGTTCAGGCAGGAGCCTCTTTCATTGAAATAAGCACTGTAGACAAAATGATCTCTTAACCAGCGAGGGAACAGATTAATCTCTCCTTTCGGAAAAATATTTACAAAATGCACTGAGTCCGCACCCGGTGCATTTTGGTTTTCTGGCAACACAGACATATCTGCCGTGGAGAATCAGCCAGTGATGAGCAATAGCCCTCTCTTTTGCGGGAATATTGTTTGTAAGATCCATTTCCACTTCATACACATTTTTCCCCTTTGAGAGACCAATTCTCCTTGAAACACGAAAGACGTGTGTGTCTACTGCAATTACCGGCTTTCCGTATATTACAGAAGCAATTACATTAGCAGTTTTTCTTCCTACTCCTGGAAGCTTTTGAAGCTCTTCCGGATCCTCAGGAACCACAGAGTTAAAATCTTTTGAGAGCATTGCCGACATTCCTGCCAGATGCCTGCTTTTATTGTTTGGGAATGTAACAGAAGATATCATGCTCAGCAGCTCCTCCTGAGTTGCCTTTGACATGGATTCAGCGTCCGGATATTTTTCGAACAAAGGCGGAGTGACAATGTTCACTCTCTTGTCTGTACACTGGGCCGAGAGAATTACAGCAACAACAAGTTCAAAGGGATTTTTGAAATGCAGCTCAGTTTCTGCGACCGGCATATTCAGTGAAAACCACTCCAGAACCCTTGAGTAACGCTCCTTTAATTTCATAATGAGTTATTATTCGAGAATACCCTCCTCGAGAAGCTGGGACATATCAATCTCCTGCATTGCATCTATCTCAGAACAGGTAAGGTTCTCACACATCATTACCCTGCCGGGGTATCTTTTCACAATAGAGCGGTTATGCGTAACAATAATAATTGCAGGACTCTCCTCCCTGTGAATCTTCATAAGAAGGTTCATAATTTCATTTGCTGTTTCAGTATCCAGATTTCCTGTTGGCTCATCTGCCAGTATGATTTCAGGATTGTTAAGAAGCGCTCTTGCAATTGCAACCCTCTGCTGCTCTCCGCCTGAAAGCTGGTGTGGCATTTTATGCGCCTTGAGCTGCATTCCAACACTCTCCAGCCTTGATTTGATTATTGAGTCAATGTCATGCATATTTTTCCAGCCGGTAGACTGAAGTACAAACTTCAGATTGTCGTAGACACTTCTGTCAGTTAAAAGCTGAAAATCCTGGAAGACAACCCCAATTTTTCTTCTTAGCATTGGAATATCCCTCTGTTTTATCTCTTTTAAGTCAAAGCCGGCAACTTTTGCATCGCCCTTTTTCAAAGGAATTTCTGCAATTATTGACTTAATTATTGAGGTCTTTCCACTCCCTACCCTGCCTATAAGATACAGCAGTTCTCCTCTTTTTACTTTCAGGCTGAGTTCTGAAACAATGAGGCTCTCCTCTTTTACGATGTCTGCACCACTAATGGATATTATAGGTTCAAAAGGGTCTGTCGGCATAATATTTGACTGTTAATTCATGCAAATTTACTAAATTTGCTCTATTCATAAAAAGAAATCAGTAATGATTATAAACAGAAGGATTTTACAGACCGTTGCGGTCATGGCGATTCTTGTTTCTCTCCTGACGCTCCCTGCGTTTTCACAAGAGAGGGAAGATTTTCGCAGTAAGATGGAAAAGGCTAAACAACTTTACGACAAAGCATTATATCACGCTTCATACAAGGAGATTACAGAGGCACTCTCTCAGGCCCGCTCCTCTTCACTATCTGAATATGCAGATGCAGAAGCGCTGGCAATTCTTTGCGCAATTGAGCTGCAAATGCCAAACAGTGAAGGACTTGTTAGCGAATACCTGAATAAGTATCCATACTCAAGTGAAAAAGAGAGTATACTGCTCAGACAGGCAGCATACTATTTCAATCTTCAGGATTATGTCAGATCATTTGAAATACTCTCATCAATAAATCAAAAGAGTCTTTCATCTTCCCAGAAAACTGAATTTAACTTCAGGCTTGGATACTGCCATATGCGAACAGGAAAACTTGAAGAGGCTCAGCGTCTATTTGGAAATGTCATTAATGCACCATTCAGCACATACACCAATCCGTCAAAATACTACATAGCCTATGTAGCATATATGAAAAAGGATTTCCGCAAGGCAATAGAGCTCTTCTCAAAAATTGAAGGAGACCCAAGATTCTCTGTTCTTGCCTCTTACTACTCTCTTGAGTCTAGATTTATGCTTAAAGATTATGAGTATGTAACTTCCAGAGGCGAGGCACAATTCAAGTCACTTTCCGGCGAGTTCAGAACCAAGGCGGCAAGAATTCTCTCAGAAGCATTCTTTGCAACTGGTAATGTAGAGAAGGCAAACTATTACTTCGAACAGTTTTCATTTGCTAGCCGTGATTTATCCAGAAATGACCTGTACTATTCCGGCATAATTGCCTATTCAATGAAAAACTTTCCTCAGGCAATTGAGGCATTCAACAAACTAGGAGAAAGCAATGACACTATTAGCCAGAATGCTCAGTACCATCTGGGACACAGCTATATTCAGACAAAAAACAAACAAAGCGCGCTTGTTGCGTTCAGAAACGCTTCCAGATATACTTTTGACCCGGCTATCAGGGAAGATGCCATGTTCAATTACGCAAAGCTATCGTTTGACCTGAATTCAGACATATCTGCATTCAGACAATACCTTGCAGAGTTCTCACCTGCAGATTCAAAATACAACGAAATTCAAAATTACATAGCCTCAGCGTCTCTGCTGGCCAAGGATTACAAGGCAGCAATTGAGGCATTGAAAATGATTCGCTTTCCTCAGTCAAGAGATGTGGTCAATTTGCAGAAAGCAGCCTTTTTAAGGGGTATGCAACTGATTGATCTGGGTGCATACAGAGAGGCTGTTCCAAACCTGGAACTGGCCGTAAACAACGGAAATTACAATCTGGCTTTAAGAGATGTTGCCAGATTCTGGCTGGCCGAAGCATACTACAGAGACAATCAGTTTTCAAAATCTGCAGAGCTTAACCAGATGCTGGTAAACAACACAAGATTCAAACAGACTCCGGAATACCCTGTTGCGATGTACAACCTTGGCTATGCCCACTTCAAAAATGGTAACTTTGCCCAGGCAGAGCAGTGGTTCCAGAGATACATTTCATCCCCGGGAGGCAGCGGTTATATAGCCGAGGCTAAACTCAGACTGGGAGATGCGCTCTTTATGCAACGAAAATATCAGGCAGCTAGCGAATATTTTTCACAGGTCTCCTCTTCTGACATAAATGCATATACATACGCGAGATACCAGACCGCTGTTGCCAGAGGTCTCATGGGCGACGATGCCGGTAAAATTTCAGTTTTAAAATCGCTTGTATCTGCCGGAGAGAGAAGCAAACTTCACTCAGAAGTTCTTTATGAACTGGGCAGAACACTGGTTCAGACAGGAGATAATTCATCAGCAAAGCAATATTTTCAGGAGCTTACAGGCAGACACCGTGAGAGCACCTATTATCCCAAAGCTCTCCTTGAGCTTGGCCTTATTGCTCTTAACAATGGCTCTCAGGAGGAGGCAATTGGTTATTACAAACAGATTCTTGATGTTGCACCTCAGTCCCAGGAGGCTCAGGACGCAATTGCCGGACTTGAAAACATCTATCAGGAGAGAGGTGACGCAGAAGAGTTTCTAACATATCTGGACAACAGCGGGCTCTCAAAAGCCAGAAGTACAGATGACCGTGAGCTGATTCTCTTCGCCTCAGCTGAAAAACTCTATCTCTCCGGAAACTACACGGGAGCGCTCAGCTCTATCACATCATTCCTCACCCGCCATCCCAACAGTTCCAAAAAGGCTCAGGCATGGTTTTATATGGGTGACTCCTATAACAAGACAGGCAAACCCGAACTGGCAATTGATGCATACAGAAAAGTGATGGAGACAGGCGAAGGCTCATTTACTGAACTTGCCACACTCAATTACGCAAGGCTTTCGTACCAGCTTGAAAACTACAAGCAGGCTCTTGAGGGCTACTCCTCTCTCATGCTTATCGCAAGACTGGAGAACAACAGAGTTGAAGCACAGCTTGGCCGTCTCAACTCCTTCTTTATGGACAAACAGTGGGAGAATGCTGTTGCAGAATCACAAAGGATTGACATAAGAAACCTCAGTGACACACAAAAGACCAGAGTAAAATATATTGAAGCGAAGTCACTTTTCCTTACAGGAAACCGTTCGGCAGCTCTTCCATTACTCAGGGATCTCTCCAGAAACAAAATTGCTGCAGAGGGAGCAGAAGCTACTTTCCTTTTAATATCTAATGCATTTGATAACGGTGACTTTACTACCGTAGAGAAGGAGACATTTGCATTCTCAGATTCCGGTTCACCTCAAACCTACTGGCTTGCCAGGAGCTTTATCCTGCTTGGTGACACTTACGCAGAAAAAGAGAACTGGGAGCAGGCTAAGGCAACTTACGAAAGTATACTGGAGAGCTACAAGCCAAATGAGGCAGATGATATTGCAGACCAGATTAAAATGAGATTAAGCAAACTAGAAAAGAGATAATGACAATGAGAAAAAGATATATGTTTTCACATCTTGCAGCATTCGTCGCATGCACAGGAGCGCTGCTTATGACAGGATTTCCCGCTGCTGCACAGCAAAAGATTGACCCAACACTTGAGGTAAAGAGGGAATTTGACGGCAAGCTGATGGAGATTCTTAAAAGTAAACTCAACACCTCTTTCGCAGACTCCTTGTCAAATTTCAACCTTTCATTTGACTATACAATTTTTAATAAGCCCGTAAGAGATCTTTACGAATTTTCACCCCTTCCCTCTGCACAGATAGAGCGAAGCGGAAAGCCAGTATTTCCGGTTTTCCAGGCGGATATTTCTGCAGGGATACCATTCTCTCCCAGGGCAAAACTCTATTATCAGCCTAATCTTCCAGAGGGCCTTTCACTCCTGGTTTACGGCAGTCATGAATCCTTCATGGGCAAGCTTCCCTCTGTAACAATTTCCGGAAGTGAGGCTCTTACAACAGCAAACAAGCTCCCCGCTCCTTCATGGAATAATGAAATAGGAACTATGTTCGGGTATTCCTGGAAAAAAGGCAAAGCCGGTGTAAAATTGAGCTACGATAACACAATGACAACTCTTCACGGTTTCTCAGATGAAGATATGCCGGCACCTCTTGATGACATAAGAATTATAGCCGGTTTTCCTGTTAAAAACCACGAAAAATATTCACGAAGCTATATGATTGACTCTCTCTCCAGAACATTCAATATATTCAGAGGAGGGTTCTTTGTAAAATCTGCAAATGCTTCACCTAAGGCTTTCCACTACAATCTAGAGTTTGACTACAGCAATCTAAGCGACAGGGGGACTTATGCACGCAATTATATAACAGATCCGCTTATTGACATCTCAGTACCCGGCAAATTAAGAGAAGAGAACTATATCAGTGCAAAGGCAGATTTTGGTCCAAGCTTCGCCCGGGACCACAAATTTCTTGTGGGTATAGAGTTCGAAACAGCAAACAGTGCAGGCACTGACACTCTTGGTCGAAGTTCACTGACTGTTCACCCCCGCTATCTTTTTACAAGAGGAAGATGGATCCTTGAAGCAGGAATCAAGATTAACAAATACTGGGAACCTTACGGAGAGGGATTCAACCTCTTCTTCAGGGGAAAAGCCTCTATTGAACTCATTAAAAATTCTCTCTGGTTTTATGCAGATGCAGACGGAGGAAACGATTTTCGCACATATGCAGAGATGCTCGGGTACAACAACAGAGTAGCTGCATCGGCACCTATCCGCAACACTGTTATACCTATTGCGGGAAGAGCCGGATTCAAGGGACAGGTAATGGACCGGTTTTCATACCATCTTTACGGCGGATACGCAAATTACAAAGACCAGATATTTTATATGGCATATGACGACACCACAATGTTTGGTATTCGTAATGCTTTTAATACATCATATGCAAGACAGGAGCGGTTCACTGCCGGTGGTGAGCTTTCGTGGAAATCTGACAGTTTTGACGGAGGCGCGAGCGCAGAATACAATCACTACCTCAGGAGCGATTCACTTCCATCATATCACTACGCCCCCTTTGAGTTCAGAATGCATGCCCGCTATAACTGGAGAGAGAGAATCTTTGCAGGAGCAAGTCTCACTCACCGCTCCAGGATGCCGGTGCTCGGCAAATTTGAGGAACCTGTCAGAGTAGGTGACCCGGGAGTTGTATATGCACGGTCATTTACGCGTCTTGACCTGAATGCCAGCTATGTTTACAACAAAAACTTTCTGTTTTATCTGAATATCAACAACTTGCTAAACTCAAAAGGAATCAGCTTTATGAATTATGCAGAGAGAGGCATTAATTTTGGACTAGGTGTTGTTATAACGCTCTGATATTCTACATATTACAACATTTTAAAAACCTGATAATTTCTCAAAAATTATTAGGTTTTTTTATCCCTTTTCATTAACTTTGTCACCTTAAAATGAGATTGGAAAAAGATGATTGAAAAAGGATCCCAGACAGGCAGCGGACAATACTCTGCTGACAGTATTCAGGTTTTAGAAGGATTAGAGGCGGTTAGAAAACGCCCGTCAATGTATATTGGAGATGTCGGAAGCAGAGGTTTGCACCACCTGGTGTACGAAGTTGTCGACAACTCTATTGATGAGGCTCTGGCAGGTTACTGTACAGAAATTGAAGTAAAAATCAATCCTGACAATTCAATAACAGTTGAGGACAATGGCAGGGGTATTCCCACAGGCATGCACGAAAAAGAGGGCAGGTCTGCACTGGAGGTTGTTCTTACAGTTCTTCATGCAGGAGGAAAATTCAGCAAAGACTCATACAAGGTTTCAGGAGGTCTTCACGGCGTGGGTGTTTCCTGCGTTAATGCGCTCTCAATTCACCTTACGGCAGAAATTCACAGAGAGGGCAAGCACTTTATCCAGGAATTCGAAAGAGGTGTCCCAATGTATCCTGTAAAGGTAGTCGGGGATTCATCCAAAAGGGGAACAATCATAACATTCAAGCCAGACAGCGATATTTTCGTACTGGGCACAGAGTACAACTATGAGATCCTTGCAACAAGATTAAGAGAGCTTGCATACCTGAACAAAGGTGTTAAGCTTTCACTGGAAGATTTACGCGACACAGAAAATGGTGAAGACGGAGAGTCTCAGGGCAAGAGCAGACGCGAAGAGTTTCATTCAGAGCTGGGTCTTCTTGAATTTGTAAAATATCTTGACGGGACCCGTGAAAAGCTTACTGAAAAGCCTATCTATCTGGAGGGTGATAAAAGCGGTATTCCAATTGAGATTGCAATGCAATACAATACTGGATTTACCGAAAACATCCACTCATACGTAAACAACATCAACACTATTGAGGGAGGAACGCACCTTTCGGGATTCCGCAGGGGACTTACCACAACTCTTAAAAACTATGCAGATAAGAACGGGCTTCTTACCAAGCTAAAATTCGAAATTGACGCTGCCGACTTCAGGGAGGGCCTAACTGCAATTATTTCTGTTAAGGTTCAGGAGCCTCAGTTTGAGGGTCAGACTAAGACAAAACTTGGAAACTCAGAGGTGATGGCTGCAGTTTCACAGGCAACTACATCTGCTCTTGAAAATTATCTGGAAGAGAATCCAAAAGATGCAAAAAACATTGTAGACAAAGTCATACTTGCCGCTACTGCCAGACACGCAGCCAGAAAGGCACGCGAAATGGTTCAGCGTAAAACAGTGATGTCAGGAGCCGGACTGCCCGGTAAACTTGCAGACTGCAGCGACAGAGATCCGGTTAAGTGCGAAGTGTTTCTGGTTGAGGGAGATTCAGCGGGCGGAACAGCAAAAACCGGCCGCGACAGGATGTTTCAGGCTATCCTTCCATTAAGGGGAAAAATCCTCAATGTGGAGAAGGCTATGGAGCACAAGGTTTTCGAAAGCGAGGAGATCAGGAATATATACACAGCTCTTGGAGTTACCATTGGAACAGAGGAGGACAGCAAAGCCCTCAATCTATCAAAACTTCGTTACCACAAGGTAATAATCATGACGGATGCCGACGTGGACGGAAGCCACATTGCAACTCTTATTCTTACATTTTTCTTCCGTCACATGCTTGATTTGATTAAAAACGGATATGTGTACATAGCAACACCTCCTCTCTACCTCATTAAAAAAGGTAAGCAGGAGCGTTATTGCTGGACAGAAGAAGAGCGCAAAGAGGCTGTACTCGCAATTGGCGGAGGTAAAGAGAGTGGCGTTGGAGTTCAGAGGTACAAAGGTCTTGGTGAGATGAACGCAGTTCAGCTCTGGGACACAACCATGAATCCAGAGACAAGAATCCTGCGTCAGGTTAATATTGACAATGCAGCAGAGGCAGACAGAATTTTCTCAATGCTCATGGGAGATGAAGTTCCGCCAAGAAGAGAATTTATTGAAACACACGCTAAATACGCAAATATTGATGCTTAGAGAATTATCGGCCGCTCTCCTGACAGCTGCAATCGTCACAATCTTTAGTCTACCGTCAGATGCCGGTACACCCAAAAGAAGAGATGAGTCTGCAGGAGCAGCGATCAATATACCTACTTTCAAATTAAATATTCCGCCACTGGCGGCAAATTACAACAGCCCCATTTTTAAACCAACATTTTCAAGACCTGTTCCCAAGATTTTCGACTTTATGAGAAATGTCGAGTTTTCGGACATGCCTGAGGAGTATGATGTCTGGAGCGACACAAAAGTAAATCCATATCAGGTAGATCTTGTAAATATGAAGGATACTGTACTTATTGACCTGAGTACCTTTTCTCATCCAGGGTCAAGACATGTCACATCAGATTTCGGTTTCAGAAAATGGAGACACCACTATGGCATTGACCTTAAGGTAGACAAAGGAGACAGCGTATACTGCGCTTTCGACGGAGTTGTGCGAATTACCAAACGGGCACGCGATTACGGCTATTATGTACTCGTGAGACATATGAACGGGCTGGAGACTCTCTATGCACACCTTAGCAGAATTCTAGTAAACCCGGGCGACACTCTCAAATCGGGTGGGCTTCTCGGATTAGGCGGAAGTACAGGCCGGTCAACCGGAAACCACCTTCATTTCGAGACAAGATATCTGGGCAATCCAATCAATCCAAACGATCTCATCGACTTTTCAAAATACGAAGTCAAAAACAATATTCTCCTTCTTAATGCAAAGCATTTTGAATACAAAAAGGAGATTGCAAAGATCCGTTACTGGACAATTCGCAAAGGAGACACTTTAGGAAGAATTGCAATGAGAACGGGAGTATCCGTTAGCAAACTCTGCTCTCTTAACGGCATAAGAAAGACATCTTTATTAAGGATAGGAAGAAGACTACGATATACCTAAACATTTTTTAATAATGGATATTTTTGAAAGAATTAAAAACGACGAGGGCGGTCCGTTAGGACAATACCGCAAGAAAGCCCACGGATATTTTATGTTCCCGAAACTTGAAGGACAGATCCAGCCTCGAATGACATTCAACGGCAAAGAGGTACTTGCCTGGACATTCAATAACTATCTGGGTCTTGCAAACCATCCCGAAGTCAGAAAAGCAGATGCCGAAGCTACAGCCAAATGGGGTCTCGGATATCCAATGGGAGCCAGAATGATGTCAGGTCAGACTGCACTTCATGAGCAGCTTGAGAGAGAACTTGCAGAATTTGAACTTAAAGAGGATGCTTACCTCTTCAATTTCGGATATCAGGGAATGGTTTCCACAATTGATGCGCTGGTTAACAGACACGATATTATAGTATATGACTCAGAGGCACACGCCTGCATCATGGATGGCGTTCGCCTTCACATGGGTCAGAGAATTGTATATCCTCACAATGATATTGAGAAGTGTGAGAAGGCTCTTGCCCGCGCAACCAAACTCACTCAGGAGACAGGCGGGGGAATTCTCCTTATCACCGAAGGTGTTTACGGAATGACCGGCGACCTGGGTATACTTGACAAAATTGTTGAGCTTAAAAAGAGGTACAGTTTCCGCATCCTGATTGACGATGCACACGGCTTTGGAGTAATGGGTGACAACGGAAGAGGCACATCTGAACACTACGGAGTTATGGATCAGATTGATCTCTATTTTGGGGCCTTCGCAAAGGCAATGGCCTCAATTGGCGGCTTCGTTGCAGGCGACAAGCAGATAATCAACTACCTTCGTTATAACCTGCGTTCGCAGATCTACGCAAAATCACTTCCTATGCCACTTGTAGAGGGTAATCTCAAGAGGCTTGATATGATTCGCACAATGCCTGAACTTCGTGAAAAGCTCTGGACTATTACAAGAGCACTTCAGGTTGGGCTGAGAGAGAGAGGATTTGATATAGGCAAGGCTGAGGCATGTGTTACTCCTGTTTTCCTCCAGGGAAATATTCCGGAAGCAACAAATATACTCATTGACCTTCGCGAGAACCATAAGATTTTCTGCTCAGTTGTGGTTTATCCGGTTGTGCCAAAAGGCGTTATTATGTTCCGCATTATTCCAACCTCAATGCACTCTCTTGAAGATGTAGAGTACACACTCAATGCATTCGGAAAAATTTCAGAGAATCTTGCAAAAGGAGTATATAAATCTGAAGAGATGCAGGACAAATCAACAGAAGAGTCTGCATAGCATATCAGAAAAATTTGATGAAAACACTCAGGGATAAAGTAGTTATAATCACAGGTGCCAGCTCGGGAATTGGTATGGCTGCCGCAAGGGCATTTGCCGCTGAGGGGGCAAAGGTGGTTATGGCTGCAAGGAGTATGGATAAACTCAAAGAGCTGGAAAAAGAGCTCTCCTCCCTTACTGAAATTCTCCCGGTGAAGGCAGATGTCACATCAGAACAGGATTGTATCAATCTTATTGAGCACACTGTTGCAAGATTCGGCAGAATTGACATTCTTGTAAACAATGCCGGAATTTCAATGAGGGCAATGTTTCGCGATCTGGACCTGAGCGTTATCAAAAATTTAATGGATGTAAATTTCTGGGGCACGGTATATTGTACAAAATATGCCCTGCCCCATATTTTAAAGAGTCAGGGCTCTGTTGTAGGTGTTATATCAATTGCCGGCTTCAAGGGCCTCCCGGCCAGAACCGGTTATTCTGCTTCAAAGTTTGCAGTATACGGATTCCTAGACACCCTCCGGATTGAACACCTTAAGGAGAATCTGCATGTAATGATATTTGCACCCGGCTTTACAGCGTCAAATATCAGGGAGAGCGCTCTCACGGCAGACGGAAGCCAGCAGGGTTCAACACCACGTAACGAGTCAGAGATGATGACCGCAGAAGAGTGTGCTATGCACCTTATCAGGGGTATCAAAAAGAGAAAAGCACAGGTCGTGCTTACATTTATCGGTAAGCTGACTGTGCTTTTAAATAAATTTATTCCCAGAGTTGTTGATCGTCTTGAATACAACTTCATGAAAAAGGAGCCAAACTCTCCCCTAAAGTAGCTTCAATGCAGATTTTATATTTTCTGCAATTCCCTTTATCAAAACATTTTTAGCATTTTCTCCAGCCCATCCTATGTGGGGAGTAAGAATCAGCCTCTCTCTGTTTTTCACTTTCAGGTATGGATGATCTGCCGGAACCGGTTCCTGAACAAATACATCTGTTGCGGCACCGGCAATAATCCCGGAATCGAGCGCAATAGCCAGATCTGCTTCATTAATAATCCCTCCCCTGCCCATATTCATAATAATTCCGGATTGCTTCATCATTTTTAGCTGCTCCAGAGATATCAGGTTGTTTGTCTTATCGCTGAGAGGGGCATGAATTGAGATAATATCGCTTTCAGAGAGGAGTTCATTTAACGAAACAGAAGGATAATCGCTGCAGTGAGCAGAGCCTCCGGTTGAATAGTATGAGACCTTTGCTCCGAATGCTGTTGCTATTGCAGCAACCCTCTTTCCAATAGTACCCATGCCAATAATACCAAATCTCTTCCCGGCAATCTCTGTAAACGACCTTCCGGTGTCGGTAAAGTGAAGGCTCTTTGAGTACTCTCCGCTCTTGACGCAGTTGTCAAAGTATGCCGAATGGTTCATAAGAGCAAGAAGGGAGCCGAATGTTATCTGAGCAACGCTGTCTGTAGAATACCCGACAACATTTTTAACCTGAATACCCTTACTGTTTGCATAAGGAATATCTACATTATTGGTTCCGGTTGCAGCCACGCATATGAGCCTGAGATTTGGAGCCGAATCAATCTGTTCGGCAAACATTCTGACTTTGTTTACGATTACTACATCTGCCTCCTTAACTCTTTCGGCGATATCCTCAGGAAAAGAGTGAGACCACAGCACCAGTTCACC
>PHDT01000025.1 GCA_002842695.1 Bacteroidetes bacterium HGW-Bacteroidetes-10
TCCTTTCAAAGGCAACCGATCTTGGGCTTAACAACAGCATTTTTGCAGATTGCACTGCCGACAGGATTGTCGCCTCCTCATATTCTGAATTTGCCTTAAACGGCTTTTCAGTTGTCACATGCAACAAAATTGCACTGAGCGCTCCGCTTGAGAGCTGGAGCAGAATGAGGGAGGCATTTGCCTCTTCGGGCAGGCGAATTCTCTACGAAACAACAGTTGGAGCAGCTCTGCCGGTTATAGGAACCATCCGCCAGATGGTGCAGGCAGGAGATAAAATCGAGAAAATTGAAGCGATTCTTTCCGGCACTCTCAATTATCTTCTAAGTACATACAACGGCAGCGAAAGCCTCTCCTCGCTTATTAAAAAGGCAAAAAAGCTTGGCTATACAGAACCCGACCCGCGTCTGGACCTTTCAGGCACAGATGTGGCCCGCAAGGCACTTATCCTGAGCCGTGAAATTGGAATTAACCGCGAACCACAGGATGTTAATATTTCACCGCTTGTCCCAAAAGCCATCCTTGACCAGAGTGCCGACCTCTTCTACGACAGGGTTGAGCAGTGGGAAGAGAAATTTGCAAAACTCTATAAAGATGCCTGTTCAAAGGGCGAAAAACTGAGATATGTTGCTACCGTTTCTGCCGGTGAATGCAAAGCCGGTATTGAATCACTGCCTGCAAACCACCCTCTGGCCGGGACAGAAGGTACAAACAACACAATAATAATCACAAGCAGCGACTACCCTTCGCCAATTGTGATTTCGGGAGCGGGAGCAGGTGCCAGACAGACAGCAACCGGAGTGTTTAACGACATACTTATTGCCGGTTTATGAAAGTAGCAGTTGTTGGCGCAACAGGGCTCGTGGGAAGGAAGATGATTGAAGTGCTGGCAGAGCGCAGCTTCCCCCTCGACACCCTTATACCTGTGGCCTCGGAGAGGTCGGCAGGTACAGAAATAACAGTTAAACTTCCAGCAATTTCCGGCACAGCAGATTATACACTTAAAGTTATAACACTACAGGAGGCCCTGGAACTTAAACCCGATATTGCACTCTTCTCTGCAGGGGCTTCAATTTCACGCGAATGGGCACCTCGCTTTGCAGCCGACGGCTGCCGGGTTATAGACAACTCCTCATACTGGAGAATGGACCCCTCAATTAAGCTCATTGTCCCCGAAGTAAACGGAGGCGAACTTACCTCCTCAGATATGATTATCGCAAACCCCAACTGCTCCACAATTCAGATGGTGGTTGCACTTGCCCGCCTGCACGAAAAGCTGAAGATAAAAAGGATTGTTGTCTCAACATACCAGTCCGTAACCGGCAGCGGCCAGAAGGGAATTGCACAGCTGGAAAGAGAGCGGCACTCTGATACAGGTGTGGGAATCAGCCCAGCATACCCCCACCCCATTGACAAAAACATTATTCCGCATATTGACTCCTTTACAGAAAACGGCTATACGAAGGAGGAGATGAAGATGGTAAATGAGACCCGTAAAATCTTTGGTGACCCCTCAATTGCAGTTACAGCGACAACTGTGCGTGTACCGGTTGAGGGAGGACACTCGGAATCTGTGAATGTGACCTTTGAGAAGGGGTTTGAGATGGAGCAGATTTTTGAAATTCTCAGGGAGACTCCCGGTGTGGTGCTGCAGGACGACCCTCAGCATAACCTATACCCTATGCCCCTCTATGCATATGGCCGCGACGAGGTCTTTGCCGGCAGGGTCCGCAGGGATTTCTCTGCAGAGAATTCAATAAACATGTGGATAGTGGCCGACAACCTCAGAAGAGGCGCTGCAACAAATGCGGTGATGGTGGCGGAGGAGCTGCTGCGCCTTAGCTGAAGCAACAATTAACTCTGCCAGAGTTTTTACGAACTTTCTGTTTTACTGCATTTTACAATTTTAATGCGACAAAAAATCAACTAATTAAAATATTGTTTTAGCCTAAATTTCAACAACTTGCTAAAAACTCTGGCAGAGTTTTCTTTTTTGCACAGCACCTCTCTGCACACAGCCGTTTTTTTTCTAACTTTGCATCAAACTGACCTGTAACAATGAGCACATATACTGAGAACGACATTAAGACGCTGGAGTGGAACGAACATATACGCCGCAGACCCGGAATGTACATTGGAAAACTGGGAGACGGCTCTTCACCGGATGACGGAATTTATGTGCTTCTCAAAGAGGTAATGGACAACTCGGTTGACGAGTATGCCATGGGTTACGGTAAGCAGATAATCATCACAATCGTCGATAAGGTTGTTACAGTAAGAGACTACGGACGGGGAATTCCGCTCGACTCTCTGATTATTGCCGCAAGCAAGATGAACACCGGAGCAAAGTACGACAACAAGGCCTTTAAAAAGTCCGTGGGACTTAATGGTGTTGGTATAAAGGCAGTAAATGCTCTTTCCGTTGAATTCAAGATTCAGTCTTTCAGGGACGGCGAGAGCCAGATGGCAATATTCAGCAAAGGAGTAATCACAGGTCAGGAGAGGATGCTCTCAAACGAAAAGAACGGAACGCTTGTCTCTTTCATTGCAGACCCGGAGTTGTTCGGACATTATGAATTCAACAGAGAGTTCATTGAGACCATGCTCCGCAACTACTCTTATCTGAACAGCGGGCTGATAATTAAACTGGACGGCAAGGAGTTCGTTTCAAAAAATGGTCTGCTCGACCTGCTCAATGAGTCACTAACAAAGGAGCCTAACTATCCGCCTATACATTTAAAGGGCGAGGATATTGAAATAGCAATTACTCACGGTAACGATTACGGGGAGGGAATCTCCTCTTTCGTGAATGGTCAGTACACAACACAGGGTGGTACACACATGGCCGCATTCCGCGAGGCAGTTGCAAAAACAATCAAGGAGTTTTACAAACGCGACTTTGACCCGAGTGATATTCGTCAGGGTATGATTGCCGCGGTTTCAATAAAAGTTCAGGAACCGGTATTTGAATCTCAGACCAAGACTAAGCTTGGCTCGAAGGAGATTGCTCCGGGCGGAATGAGCGTAAGGAACTTTATTGGCGACTTCCTCAAGGAGAAGCTCGACAATTTCCTTCACAAACATCCCGAGACAGCAGATGCAATTCTCAGGAAGATTCTTGAATCTGAGAAGGAGCGCAAAGCAATTTCGGGCATTCAGAAGCTGGCCCGCGAAAGGGCAAAGAAGGCAAACCTTCACAACAAGAAGCTGCGCGACTGCCGTATTCACTATACAGACAAACACGAGCGTTCTCTCGAAAGCACACTCTTCATAACCGAGGGCGACTCGGCATCCGGCTCAATTACAAAAAGCCGCGACGTAATGACTCAGGCGGTATTTTCGCTGCGCGGAAAGCCTCAGAACTCATACGGCCTCACCAAGAAAATCGTATACGAAAATGAGGAGTTTAACCTTCTGCAGGCTGCACTCAATATTGAAGAGGACCTCGAAAACCTCCGCTACAACTACATAGTTATGGCTACCGATGCCGACGTGGACGGTATGCACATCCGTATGCTTCTGCTGGCATTTTTCCTCCAGTTCTTCCCGGATCTGGTAAGACAGGGACACCTCTATATTTTGCAGACTCCACTCTTTAGGGTGAGAAATAAAAAAGAGACCATCTACTGCTACTCAGAGGAAGAGCGCGAAAAGGCCATCAAGAAACTGGGCGTAAATCCTGAGATTACCCGATTCAAAGGACTTGGAGAGATTTCACCCGATGAGTTCAAAAACTTCATTGGCGAAAGCATTCGCCTTGACAGAGTCCGCCTTGGCAACGACGACAACATCCCCGAACTCCTCGAGTTCTACATGGGCAAAAACACCCTGGACAGACAAAACTTTATCCGCGCAAACCTCAGACAAGAGGTGGTTGTGGATGAACTGAGGTAAATCTGCGCCGCAATTTCTGTTAACACACAGTTTAACAATATATTACAAAACACAAACTTTTCATTTTAAAAGTTTGTGTTTTGCATTTAATTACTAACCAAGTAGTTAACACGAATTGCGGCGCAGATGCTCCCTCCTAAACTCAGATGGTGTCTTTCCGTACCTGGAAACAAAGCTTCTGTTAAATGATCTGTGATTAGGAAAGCCGGCAAGTTCAGATATCTCTGCAAGACAAGGTTTGCGTGAGGGAGAAGATTCAATAATCTTTACTGCATGGTCAAGCCTGTAGCTGTTAATATAGTCGCAGTAGTTAACTCTTTTTACAATCCTGATACATCTTGAAAGGTATGTTCTGTTTGTCCCCGCCTCTTTTGCAAGCTTACGGATGGTAAGATCCGGAGATGTGTAAAGCTGATTCTTTACCACAATTCTATCCAGCCTTGAAATAAGTTCTTCAGCATGCATTGCAGTGATACTCTGTTTAACGGCAGGCTTGCCTTCCAGCAAACCCGCCAGAATTAAAAACCTCAATATCTTTCTTTTAATTTTCAAGAAAAACCAGATTTTTGGATTACGCTCTGTAATAAAAATCTTAATGTCCCATATTCTCCTGATTTAATTGCATTCGCTTATGCTTGCACCAGTCTGCCGGAGAGGCACCTTTGAATAGTCTGAAAGCAACTGTAAACGATGCCATACAGCCAAATCCGGATTTCTTACAAAGCTCCTGAATCGAAATGTCAATATCATCATTAATCAGTCTGTCTACCTCTTTCATCCTGTAGAAATTTAAGTACTGGTTAAAGTTCAGGCCCATACTCTCATTAATAACTTTAGAGAGGTATGTTTTATTTGTATATAAGATTACGGCTACTTCGTTTATTGATAAGTCCTTGTTCAGATAAGGCCTCTCTTTTTCAAAATATTTTTCGAGTCTGAGTTTAAGATCTGCCGATTTACCATCTTCCAGTAATGCTGAATTACTTCTTATCGGAACATTTTCATAATTAACAGTATGATGCTCAAAATATGGCAACTCATTTTCAGAAGTCCTTAACAATTTGTAAAAAATTATGAAAGTGCAAACTGTCAGAATAAACAACGCAGGAGAATAGAGGTTATTAACGCCTGTGTGAAGGAGATTGACAATTGCTGATGAAACAGTTAAAACACATGTGAAGAGAATTGTTATGTTCACTCTTTCAGACTTCATAAGCTGGATATCATTTCTTACAGAATTAACAAAAACAATGTACTTGAACAGAAAGAAAATTATATTTACAGCCACGAGAGTAATTACAGTTCCTCCTCCAAAAACGATTATCTCTTTTGAAACTGGAATTTCTGCATGGATTACCAGTGCTATTATTATATTGACAAGAGATAATAACAAAGCTCCGGTCATGAAATATCTCTGGTTTTTAAAAATCTGTTCAGACTTCCATGAGAGATAAAATATTATTGGATATAGCAATTGAAGTATCAGTGAGAGATAGGAGAAATCAGAAAGGTATTCATTAGTGGTATTGACATTTACAACCTGACGTAAAAGCAAAATAAATGCATTTAATCCAAAAACGACTGTAATAACTCCAATTCCGTCACTCTCTGCATGATTAATATTCCTGATGAAAACCTGCTGAAAAACAAGACTGGTGCAAAAAGCAATGAATACTACAAATGAGAAAAATTCAATCGTAGAGTTTGTAATTCCTGATGCAAAAATTAAATTATTCATAGTTAATATTTTAGTTATACCAAAAATAGTAAAAAAACTCTACGGTACAAAACTAAATTACTAACTATTAGCGATTTATCTGATTTTAAAAAATTAAGTGAAATTATCACCAATTTTTCCAATTCTATTTTTTCATCTCCTCGAAGCCTTTTCCGTAGACTCCCATTACGTTTCCTACGCTCAGGAAGGCCTCTTTGTCAATGTCGCGGACGGTTCTGAAGACAAAGTTACTCTCGGTGCGTCTTACTATGACCATAAGCACTTTACCCTCCTTTTTGGTGAACCAGCCCATACCTTCAATGACAGTAACACCCCTTCCAATTGAGGTAATTGCGTCTGCAATCTGTTCGTATTTCTGCGAGAAGATAAAGATCTGAATACTCTGGCGTGCGCCGGAGAGAATCAGGTCAATTGTGTAGCTGGTGACAGAGATAAGGACAAAGCCGTAAATGATAATTGCAACCCTCTCTCCTATTGTAGTTGTCTCTCCCGGAATGAGCAGCGAACTGAGGATAATAAAGATATCCATATAAAGAATGAGCTTGCCCGGAGAGATGTTCCTGTATTTGTTAATCATGAGGGCAATGATATCTGTGCCACCAGTGCTTCCGCCTTGAGTAAAGGTGATGGCAATACCGGCCCCGGAGAAGATACCGCCCATGATTGCAGAGAGCAGTTTTCCGTTGCCTATTGAGATATCCTGAATAAGTTCCGGCGGAACAATTCCGGGAACCCTGTCCAGAAATATGGTAACAGCAACAATTGCAAAGACTGTCTTTACACCAAACCCCTTCCCCAGAACCTTAAGGGCAATGGCCAGCAATACGGCATTAATAATAAGGAACGACCAGCTCACCGGAAAACCGGTAGCATAGTAGATAACCGCTGCCACACCGGTAACTCCGCCCCCTACGAGGCCGTTTGGAATAAGAAAAATACTCCAGCCAAGTGCATAGAGCAGAAGGCCGAATGTTATAATAGTGTACTCCCTGAATACCCCTATGACTCTTTTTGTTTTAATTTCCATTGCAGTTTTCCGCTTTTAATCTGGTCAAAACCCTGTCCGTATACACTCATAACTGCCGATACAGAAATGAATGCGTTGTGGTCAATCTCCTTAACAATTGCGCTGATATCTGCCAGCTGCGATTTCCTGAGAATTACCACCAGCATCTTGCTTTCGTTCTGCGAGTACCACCCGATTGAGTTGACTGCAGTAACTCCTCGCCCCATCTCTTTTGTAATCTTGTCTGCAATTTCGGCATACTTGTTTGAGAAGACAAACACCTGCAGGGACTGCTTGTTTCCGGTGAGAATCATGTCAATCACATATGAGAAGGAAACCATTACTATGTATCCGTAGATAACATCTTCCAGCGATTTGCCGGGAATAAAGAAGACAGATCCAATAATAATGAGGTCGCACAAGATAAAGACGCGCCCCGGAGACATCTCCCTGAACTTGGCAATTATGAGGGCGATAATATCGGTTCCGCCTGTGCTTCCGCCCTGAAGGAAAATAAGGCCGATTCCAATACCGCTTAGGGTTCCCCCAAGTACAGCGTTAATTAGTTTGTCGTCAATGTCGGATATCCACGGGATAAGAGGCAGGAACTTGAACATAAGAGCAGCCACCAGTATACAGTAGATTGTCTTGAAACCAAATCCCTTTCCAAGTATCAAAAAACCAATTCCAAGAAGGAAAGCATTAATTATGAGGTATGAATAAGAGACATCAAATCCGGTTGCGTAATTGATTACGGATGACAAACCGCTCACTCCCCCGCCTGCAATCTCATGTGGGATAAGGAAGGCTGTCCAGCTGAAAACATAGATGAACAATCCTGCAGTCATGAGGATGTAGGATTTTACTGTTCTGAAAAGTTTCATAGTCTCTCTTTTAAATGTAAAACTCAGCTTTTGAGTATGTAACTGCTGTTCCCCTGATAATCACACGCTCCTCTGCCAGTGTGCAGTGCATCTCGCCACCTCTGGCGCTTAGCTGTTTTGCATGTATTGTCTCCTTGCGGAGCCTTTTGCCCCAGTATGGTGCTATTGTGCAATGTGCAGAACCGGTAACCGGATCTTCCAGAATTGTTGCCTGTGGTGTAAAAAATCTTGAGACACAGTCGCAGTTATCGCCCGGTGCAGTTACAATAACGCCGCCGGTGTTAAGGTTAATCTCGTCAAAAATTGACCGGTTAATCTCAATTAACTCAATCTCCCTCTGAGAAGGATAAACCAGCATATAGTCGCGTGCTTTGTATACCTCTTTTGGTTTAATGTTGAGGCTATCCAGAATCTCCTCCGGCAGGCTGGCTGTTACACCCTCCCTCATTGGAAAATCCATCAGATAATATGCTCCCTCTCTGCTCACCCTGAGAATACCGGAAACCGTTCTGAAGAAAATGGTCTCATTTGGATAGGCGAGTTCTGTGAAGAGGATGTGGGCGGCGGCCAGCGTGGCGTGTCCGCACAAATCCATTTCGATATCGGGTGTAAACCATCTGAGCCAGTACTCTTCGCCCTGCCTTATGATAAATGCCGTCTCGGGCGCCGCATTCTCTCTGGCAATGAGTTTCAGAATATCGTCCGGAAGTTGCTCATCAAGAACAACAACTACTGCGGGATTTCCGCAAAAAATCTTGTCGGTAAACGAGTCTACCTGATATGACTGCAATTTCATCAGCAAACGATGTTAATGATTTTCTTTGGAACCACTATCACTTTCTTGATGGTACTGCCGCCCAGGAATTTTCCGGTATTTTCATCTGCACGAATAATGGCCTCAACCTCTGCAGGTGAGAGCGATGCCTCAAGAGTAATTTTGAAGCGCATCTTTCCGTTGAATGAAACAGGATACTCTACTGAGCTTTCAATTGTGTGTTTTTCAATATATTCCGGGAAGGATGCAAAGGATACACTGTTTTTGTGCCCTAGCTTACTCCACAGCTCCTCTGCAATGTGAGGTGCAAATGAAGAGATTAGAATAACCATTGGCTCCAGAATCTCCCTCTTGCTGCAGTTGAGATCGTTCAGTTCATTAACTGCAATCATAAATGCACTGACGCTGGTGTTGAAAGAGAAGTTCTCAATATCCTCCTGAACTTTCTTAATGAGCTTGTGCAAAACTTTAAGCTCTGCCGCATTTGCAGAATCTGCAGAGACTGCAAATCCCTCCTTGTTAAAGAACATTCTCCAGAATTTCTTCAGGAACCTGTGCACACCGTCAATTCCGTTTGTATCCCATGGTTTGCTCTGCTCGAGCGGACCCAGGAACATTTCGTACATCCTGAGCGTGTCTGCTCCGTATTTGTCACATATGGTGTCCGGATTAACCACATTGAACATTGATTTGCTCATCTTCTCAACAGCCCATCCGCAGATGTACTCGCCGTTCTCCAGAATGAACTCAGCATCTTTGTACTCAGGCATCCAGTTTTTGAAAGCCTCAGTGTCAAGGCGGTCATTGCTTACAATGTTCACATCTGCATGTATCTCTGTTGTATCGTATTTGTCTTTAAGACCAAGTGAGACAAAGGTATTTGTTCCCTTAACCCTGTATACAAAATTTGAGCGGCCCTGAATCATCCCCTGATTGATGAGCTTTTTGAACGGCTCTTTTTCGCAGACATAACCCATGTCGTAGAGGAATTTATTCCAGAAGCGTGAGTAGATAAGGTGACCTGTTGCATGCTCTGTTCCACCTATGTACAAATCTACATCTCTCCAGTATTCATTAGCCTCTTTTGAAACAAGCCCCCTGTTGTTGTGCGGGTCCATGTAGCGGAGATAGTATGCGCTGCTGCCTGCAAAACCGGGCATGGTACTCTTCTCGAGCGGCCACTCTCCAAAGTTCCAGTTCTCTGCCCTTGCAAGAGGGGGCTCGCCGCTCTCTGTAGGCAGGAACTTATCTACATCCGGAAGCTCCAGAGGAAGATTCTCAACAGGAAGCGGGGTGGCTATTCCATCCTTGTAATAGATTGGAAACGGCTCGCCCCAGTACCTCTGTCTCGAGAAAATTGCATCCCTTAAACGAAAGTTAACCTTTCTGCGACCTATTCCTCTCTTCTCTACCTCCTCAATTGCTGCAGGAATTGCCTCTTTGACGGTCATACCGTTAAGGAAACCGGAGTTGCACATAACTCCCTCCTTGGCATCAAAACTCTCAGAAGAGACATCGCATCCCTCAATAAGCGGAATTATAGGTAAGTTGAAATGTGTTGCAAATGCATAGTCGCGGCTATCGTGCGCAGGAACTGCCATGATGGCTCCTGTTCCGTATCCGGCAAGAACATACTCAGCTATCCAGACAGGAAGTTTTTCACCCGTGAACGGGTTGATTGCATAGCTTCCGCTAAAGACGCCTGTAACCTTTTTGGTCTCGGCCATTCTCTCCCTCTCTGTCTTTTTCTTAGCGTATGTGAGGTACTCCTCAACCGCCTCTTTCTGCTCAGGCGAGGTGAGTTTTGCAACCCACTCACTCTCCGGTGCAAGCACCATAAAAGTGGCTCCAAATATTGTATCTGCGCGGGTTGTAAAGATCTCAAGCTCGAACTCCTCACTGCCGTTAAAAACCTTAAAAAGCATCTCTGCTCCCTGCGAACGCCCTATCCAGTTGCGTTGCATCTCCTTAAGAGAGTCGCTCCAGGAAAGATCGTCCAGGTCGCCCAGAAGTCTTTGGGCATAGGCCGATACCCTTAGCTGCCACTGCTTCATTTTTCGCTGCTCAACAGGATGACCGCCTCTTACAGATAGTCCCTCCTTAACCTCGTCGTTAGCCAGAACGGTTCCAAGTGCTGCGCACCAGTTAACCGATGTCTCGCCAAGATAGGCTATGCGGTAGGCCATAAGAACAGAAGATTTTTCGGACTCACTCATACCCTTCCACTGCTCTGCAGAGAAGGTCTCTGCATCTCCGCAGGCTGCATTTACTTTTGCATTACCCTCAGATGCGAATATCTCTTCAAGCAGCTCTATCTTTTTTGCCTTTTGCTCGCTGTTGTCATACCAGTGGCCAAACATTTCGAGGAATGCCCACTGAGTCCATTTATAGTAGTCAGGTTCGCAAGTGCGCACCTCTCTGCTCCAGTCGAAAGAGAAGCCTATCCTGTCCAGCTGCTCTCTGTATCTGGCAATGTTTTTTTCTGTTGTCTTTGCCGGATGCTGACCTGTCTGAATTGCATACTGCTCTGCAGGAAGGCCGAATGCGTCGTAGCCCATGGGGTGGAGAACGTTAAATCCCTTTAGCCTCTTATATCTGCTGTAGATATCACTGGCAATGTATCCCAGCGGGTGACCCACATGCAGGCCGGCTCCCGAAGGATACGGAAACATGTCCAGTACATAGAACTTTGGTTTTGAAGAGTCTTCCTCAACTTTGAATGTCTGTTCATTTGCCCAGCGGGACTGCCACTCTCTCTCTATTTCCGAAAAATTGTACTCCATTTTGCTACTATTAAATCAGGCGACAAAAGTAATAAAAAATGCTATCTTTTAAGTCTGAATTCTACAGGTACGGCTATTCTCACAGCAACGGCCCTCTTTCCCTTGCGGGCCGGTTTCCAGTCCGGCGAAGCCGATATTGCCTTCACAGCCGCCTCGTCCAGGTCGTAGTCAAGTGATTTGATTACCTCTACATCTTTTACCTTACCCTCTTTGTCAATGGTAAACTCAATGAGTACTCTTCCCTGAATGCCCTTCTCAACTGCGCTCTGCGGATATTTTATGTATTTGTATACCCATCTGTCCAGAAACTGCTGCTCACCGCCCTGAAGAAATTTTGCAGGTACATCTGTTTCATAATTTTTATAGAGTTTATTCTCTTCCTTCGTCTCTCCTGCTTTTCCGGGCTCATCAGGCTGAAGAGCCAGTGAAGTTCTGGAGAGCGGGCGCTCCATGTTTGCAGAGCTTAGTGCAAGCTCAAAAACATATTGAGCTGTCATCTCCATAGTAACAAAATCGAGTTCAGAAATCCTGTCCCTCATTGAGTGGTAGTCGCGGTGAAGACCGGTTGTAAAGAGAGCCACCGGTATTCCTTCAGAAGAAAAGACCTGATGGTCGCTCGGGAAGTATGGGGCTGTATGAATTGAAGGAGTAACCATAAGCGGCTGGTCTGCCACATCCTTGAGAAGGGTTACCAGCTCTGCGTGCGGCATCATTGTGTAGACGTGAAGCCCTTCACCCTTTTGTCCACGGCCCACCATATCGAGGTTTATCATCAGAGAGATTTTATCTTTCTGACCAAATCCCCTGTTGGCAAAGTACCATGAACCCAGCATTCCGCGCTCCTCAGCCCCGAATGCCGCAAAGATTACTGTCCTTTTAAATTTGAAGGCCTGAGCCTTTATCATTTTTGCAACCTCAAGCATCACGGCCACGCCTGAAGCGTTGTCATCTGCTCCCGGATAGAAGAGAACCGTATCCTTTCCGTTTATGTTAGCAGTATATGAACCCAGATGGTCATAATGTGCTCCTATAAGAATGAACTCCTCCTTGAATGCCGGATCGTAACCCTCTGCCACTGCAATAATATTTGCAGAGTGAAGTGTATCCCCCGGCGAATTAACTATCGAGAAATCCTGCCCGGGCTGCGGATAGAGCAAATCCAGCCCAGCCTCCTGAAATACTTTTCCAATATAAGCGGCAGCAATCTTTTCACCCCTGCTCCCGGCACCTCTTCCCATCAGAGAATCTGCAGTAAGCGCTCCGGCATGTCTTCTGAGGGCCATGCCTGTTTCATTTTGCGAGAATAGCCCTGCTGTCGTAAGGAGCAGCAGAGCTATTGTCAGTTTCAGTGTTTTTATCATTTTTTATCTTGTTGGTAAAACCTCCAGCCAGTAACCGTCCGGATCGTTTATGAAATATATGCCCATTTTTGGATTCTCATAACAGATACAATTCATCTCCCGGTGCTTTTTGTATGCCTCCTCGTAGTTATCTGTGCGGAAAGCAAGGTGGAACTCATTATCCCCAAGGTTGTACGGTCTCTCCCAGTCGCGAAGCCATGTAAGCTCAAGCTGATGACCGGAAAGTCCGTCGCCAAGGTAGACAATTATAAAGGAGCCGTCCTCCGGCTCAATCCTTCTCACCTCTTCAAGGCCCAGTGCTTCCCTGTAGAACTCCATGCTCTTTTTTAGGTCAAGAACATTGATGTTGTTATGTACGAATCTGAATTTTGTCATATTTCTCAAAAATTATCCGCGGATAAAGTGAGGCATCTCACCGGGCAGTTCAATTGAAAATTCAACCAGTCCCATTACCTCTCCTGCCTCTCTCCACGGTGCCTGATAAATCATTTTTCTTTTGCCCTCCTTCTCAATGGTGTATGCGTTTGAAGTTCCGGATGCCAGCATCTCTCTTATCTTCGCGGCAGATTTTTCTCCGTGGCAATCCATAAGGTTCTTGCCAATGAGGTCGCCATATTTTTCGAAGGTTTTGCGAGCCTTAGCATTCTGATAAAGAACAATTGTATTCAAATCGCAGACAGTCACTGCACAGTCGAGTTCCTCTGCCCATTGGAAATCTTTCATTCTCCTCTCTTTTGTTATTGCTTGTAGAAAGGGGTTTTAACAACCTTTGCCTTAAGCAGTTTGTCTCTGACTTTAATAAAGATCTCTGAATCTGTTTTTGAGAATGCCGGTGCGACATAAGCCATACCAACAGCCTTCTTTACAGCAGGGCCCATTGTTCCTGATGTCACTACACCAATTTCCGTGCCGTTTGCATCGCATACCTCATAGCCATGTCTTGGAATTCCTCTGTCTACAAGCTCAAAACCCACAAGTTTACGTGAAACGCCTTCTGTCTTAAGTTTTAGCATGTAATCCCTGTCAATGAAGTTACCTTTAGCTTCGCTGAATTTGGTAATCCATCCCAGGCCGGCCTCAATTGGAGAGGTTGTGTCATCTATGTCATTACCATACAGGCAGAATCCCATTTCGAGTCTGAGTGTATCTCTGGCACCAAGACCAATTGGAGCAATTCCAAACTCTTTTCCGGCTTCGAAAACTGCATTCCAGAGCTTATCTGCATCTTCGTTTGCAACATAAATTTCACATCCGCCTGAACCGGTGTAACCTGTGGTTGAGAAAATTGCATCCTTAATACCTGCGATTGTAAGTTTTTTGAAGGTATAGTACTCCATATCCGTTACATTCTCATCGCAGATTTTCTGCATTGCCTTAAGTGCAAGCGGGCCCTGAACAGCCAGCTGGCAAATTTCATCAGATGCGTTGTACAGCTCTTTGCCAGGAGTGATATTAAACTTTGGAGCGATTGTGCAGAGGTGTGCATAATCCTTGTCAATATTTGAGGCATTAACCACGAGCAGATATGTTACAGAATCTATGCAGTAAACCAGAAGGTCGTCTACAATTCCGCCTTTTCCGTTAGGGAAGCATGAATACTGAACCTTACCGGGAGTAAGTACTGCTGCGTCGTTTGAGGTTACATACTGTACAAAAGAGAGTGCATCGGGGCCTTTAACCCAGATCTCTCCCATGTGTGATACATCAAACACACCCACGCTGTTTCTTACATGGTTATGCTCTTCGTTAATACCAATGTACTCGACGGGCATATTGTACCCTGCAAACGGAACCATTTTGGCTCCCAGAGCAATGTGTTTCTCTGTGAAAGCGGTAGTCTTCATAGTCTATTTATTCTTTATGTAGTTTTTGTTTTGTGTCGTAAACCCAGACATCTTCGGGACTGAAGTCGAGCTCCAGAAGTTTTCTCATTGCGGCATATGCTTCGTTCGCATTTTCATGCGCAGAAGAGGCCACCACAATGTATCCGTTTTTGAAGAGAAGCCTTACGGGCTTAACTCCGTTCTTTACCAGATAGCCGTCCATTTTGGCAGCATTTGCCTCCTCTTTAAAACTCCCTGCTATTACATAAAACCTGGCAGAGGTTGCCGTTTCAGGCTGATTCATCCCCGCCTTCTCCTGTACCGGCACACTCGCAAGTGTGTCTCCTGTGGCAAGAGAATCGGCAGTTATGGCAACAGTGTCCTTTTTTGCGGCAGCAGAATCTGCTGCATTGGCCATCATAGCGTTATACCTGAGTTTATCCAGATCCTGAGAGGTGGGCATTCCAAGAGTAGAACGAACCCAGTCGCATCCGCCAAGCAGGAAAAGGAGCGGAATAATCAGGGAGAGAGTTTTATATCTTCTCATAATTTGCTAGTCATTAGGTTATTTGTAATCTTACAAAAGTAACCAATATTCAAGGAAAAAGAAAATAAAAATGTATATTTGGCCTTGAATTCTTAAGATTTTAAGCCAATGTCGAAGTTTTACGAACAGCTGAAAGATATTGCCAATTTATCTGAACATATTGACATTCCCGGCACTATAGAGAGTATAAAGAAGAGCATTGATTTCAAGGGTGCTAATGTATGGATTCTTGCTTTTGCCGTGATAGTCGCATCTGTGGGTCTTAATGTGAACTCGACCCCTGTAATAATTGGCGCGATGCTCATCTCCCCCCTTATGGGGCCAATAATTGGCGCCGGGCTCTCAATTGGGATAAATGACTCCCAGCTTCTTAAGAGATCCCTTCGCAATCTGGCAATAATGGTTATAATAAGCATAATTGCATCTACTGCATTTTTTGCGATATCTCCCCTGAGCCTTGACGAACCTACAGAGCTGCTGGCAAGGACAAGGCCCACAATTTATGACGTATTCATTGCTTTCTTTGGAGGTCTTGCAGGTATTATAGAGGGCTCCAGAAAAGAGAAGGGTACTGTAATTGCAGGTGTTGCAATCGCTACGGCACTTATGCCTCCCCTCTGTACTGCCGGTTATGGTATAGCAAACCTTAATCTGGCATATATTGCAGGGGCTGTCTATCTGTTCTTTATTAATTCTCTTTTTATTGCTCTGGCCACATTTTTGATGGTCAGATACCTGAAGTTCCCATTTGTTAAATTCGCAGATCCTGCCAGGCAGCGTAAAGTCAGAAGATCTATAAGCTTTATTGCAATTCTGATGATTATTCCAAGCATATACACTGCGGTTATTGTTATTCAGGAGAACTCCTTTAATGTGGCTGTTAAAAGATTTGTCAAGGAAAATAAGGCTCTTGACAACAGCTATATTTATGACTATAGCATTAATCATTCTGGAAAGAGCTCAATTCTGGAACTCTCCATAGCAGGAGAAAAACTTAATAACACACAGAAAGAACTTCTATTTGTTTCTCTGGAAAAGCACGGCGTGTCCAGAAACAATCTGGTTTTTAAAGAATCTGCTACTATTGAAAATAATGGTGACGAAAATATTGTAAAGAGCATCCTCGAGAGAAACGACCTGGAGATTAAAAAACGAGAGGAGATGATTAGAAATATGGAGAGTGAGCTTAGAACAATTAAGAGCAAAGAGATCCCTTACAGGCAGATCGCAGAGGAAATTCTTGCACAACATCCGGGTATGGTATCGTTCTCAATTGGGCGCGGAGCAGATGTCAGTCTTAAAGATTTCAACGCAATGGAACAGATTGTTGTTCTTGCTTCATGGTCAAAAAGACTCCCCGACGCAGAGATTGAAAAGCTTGAGAAATGGCTTTCTGTAAGAATGAACGAAAAGAACCTCCGGGTTGTTCAGGTTAAATAATGCTCCACCTCTACACCATAATGTTTCTCCAGCTCCTGGGCTCATTTCTGCACGACAGCGGAGAGGATACACTCAGAATTGTTTTCCTGGGAGACATAATGCAGCATCAGGCTCAGCTTGACGCAGCACACAGACACGGCTGGAAACGAACAAATCCGGACGCCTATGATTACTCATCCTACTTCAGACATCTTCAGAGCAGGTTTGCCTCTGCAGACCTGAGGGTGGCAAATATGGAGACCACATTCGCAAATTTGCCCTTCTCCGGGTATCCCAATTTCAACTCACCGGCAGCACTGGCAAGAGAGAGCAAGGAGCAGGGAATTGATATATTTCTTTCTGCCAATAACCATATTTGCGACAAGGGTCGCTCAGGTCTTGAAGGCACAATTTCTCTTTTTGACTCCCTTAAGGTGCTGTATACAGGGATATACCGAAACAAAAAGGAGGAGGAGAAGAGAGGGCCTCTTGTTGTTGACCTCAAGGGGTTCAGAATTGCTTTTCTTAACTATACATACGGAACAAACGGAATCCCTGTGCCTCAGCCATTTATTGTAAAATTGCTTGACAGCGCAGAAATAAGAAAAGATATTGCAACAGCCAAAAACTCAGATCCGGATTTCATTATTGCATGCCTTCACTGGGGATATGAGTACAAGCTGGAGCAATCTGCAGAGCAGCGAAAATGGGAGAGACTATTCAACAGTAACGGAGTAAATATCATCGTGGGATCACACCCCCATGTTGTTCAGCCTGTTGAGGTGAAGAGGGAGTTATCGGGAGAGGTAAAGTCAATTACAGCATTCTCTCTTGGTAATGCAATATCCAACATGACTGCCGTTTACACAAGAATAGGAATGATGCTTACCCTTGAATTTACACGCACTCACGGAGGAACCAAACATCTTCTGATGCCGGAATATGAGTACCTCTGGACCTCAAGACCGGGTGGAGCGGAAAAGAATTTTACTATTATCCCGGTTAAGGATTTCATTGATAAACCCGAAAGGTTCAGACAGAGGGATGAGTACCCAAAAATGATGAAACAATATTTAGAGATTGTAAAATGACCGAAAAGAAAATTATTCTTGAAGAGATAGACCCTGTAGACATCTACGGCGTTAACAACAGACTGATTAACCTTCTGAGCAGCTACTTTCCAAAGATGAAGATTGCAGCCAGAGGTAATGAGATATTTACCAAGGGCAGTTCTGCAGATGTCCGTAATTTCGAAATTTTGATAAACAGACTTGTTGAGATTCGTCTGCGCAAAACCAGGCTCACAGAGGACGATGTTAATTCACTCTTTGAAACCGCTGTAACTTCGGGCAGGCAGAGCGAGGAGGATGCAGACAAGGATGTTATCGTTTTTGGAACTGAAGGTAGAATAATAAGGGCCCGTACAAAGAATCAGAGAAAACTCGTTGAGAACTATTACAAGAATGACCTGATGTTTGCCATTGGCCCTGCCGGTACAGGAAAAACATACACCGCCATTGCTCTTGCAGTAAGGGCGCTTAAAAATAAAGAGGTAAAAAAGCTGATTCTCACCCGCCCGGCTGTTGAAGCAGGCGAACGGCTAGGCTTTCTTCCCGGAGATATGAGAGAGAAGCTTGATCCATATTTGCAGCCTCTTTACGACGCTCTGAGAGATATGATTCCTCCAAAAAAACTCGAGATGCTCATGGAGGACGGAACAATTCAGATTGCACCTCTTGCATACATGAGAGGGCGCACACTCGAGAGTGCGTTTGTTATTCTTGATGAGGCCCAGAATACAACCTATGGTCAGCTTAAGATGTTCCTTACCAGAATGGGTGGAAACTCAAAGTTTGTTGTAACAGGAGACGCCACACAGATTGACCTTCCAAAAAAATCAGACTCCGGACTTCTTAAAGGCGTGGAGCTGCTTTCAAATATCAAAGGTGTCTGCCGGATTGATTTCGGTAAAGAGGACATTGTTCGCCACAAACTGGTGACAAAGATTGTTCAGGCCTTTGAAAAACTTGAAGAGAACGGAGAAATAAACTAGCAAATCTGCCCGCCCATTTTTCCGGTTGCTTTACCATCCCTGATTGTCCAGACACCGTTTACAAAAACATGCTCTATTCCTGTTGCAAACTGATGGGGATTATCAAAGGTTGCATTATCTGCAATTGTCCCGGGATTGAAAACTACTATATCTGCCATATAACCCGGAGCCAGAACTCCTCTCTCCTTAAGCAGAAGGCGGGATGCAGGCAGAGCAGTTGCCTTATGAACAGCCGTCTGAAGATCCATCAGCTTTGCCTCTCTCCAGTATTTTGCAAAAAACCTTGGCATTGTTCCGTATGAACGAGGGTGAGGCATCATCTGGCCAAGTCTTCCCTCAGGTGAGTATACGCTTCCGTCTGATGCCGGCATGCCAAGCGGGTGTGAAAGGAAGAGTGAAACATTCTCCTCTCTCATGGCAAATCCAATAATATCTACATTTATCCTCTCCTCAATGAGAAGGTTGCGCACAAACCCCCATGGGTCCATGCCTCCGGCCATTGAAGCAGCCTCAATAACATTCTTGCCAATAAAACGTTTGTTTGCCTCAATTTTACAAGAGGTTATGACAACATTCTGAGCTCCTCCAAGTCTTTCAAATCTTGACTTTGCATAGTCTCCAATTTTTGACGCAGAAACGGAGTCCTTCAAACGGGCAATGATCTCATCTGTTGTTCCCTGTCTTTCATTGATGGGGATAAAGGTTGACATTCCTGTAGAGAATGCGATGTATGGGTATCTGTCAAATGCAATATCAACTCCTGATGATTTTGCCTCTTCAATTTGTCTGAGCAGGGCCGGAGCTTTATGCCAGTTTGCAGCATTCTGTGCCTTAAGGTGAGATATCTGGAGACGTACCTTTGCCATTCGGGCAATTCTGATTGCCTCTGCAACAGCCTCCTCAACTCTGTCGTCCTCATTCCTCATATGAATTGCAAAAAGTCCATTGTGTTTTCCCACAACCTTGCAAATCTCTGCAATCTCAACCTCTGTGGCATACGAGCCCGGAGTATACTCAAGACCGCAGGATATTCCCTGTGCGCCTCTCTCCATCTGCTCCTCCATGTATGCAATCATGTCCCTCAGCTGCTCAGGAGTTGCAGGGACATTGTTGTCACCTACAAATCTTGAACGAAGAGAGCCCTGTCCAACCAAAGTTCCGTAGTTTATTCCCCTCTCAATTTTTGAGTAGTCATTCATAAACTCTCCAACTCCCTCCCATCTCTTTGACGGAAAGGGGGAGTCTCCGCAATTACCGCCGATATCCAGGGTTACCCCCTGATATATCTTGCTATCACCCAGAGGAGCGTCGTAGAGGTTTGTATCAGTATGTGTATGTATGTCTATGAATCCGGGAGAGATAGCCTTTCCGCCTGCATCTGTAACAATATCTGCAGAATCACCCAAATCTCCAATGGCTGCAATTTTACCTCCCTTTATTCCAATATCTCCTTTTAGCGGAGGACGAAGTTCTCCTGTGTAAATAACTCCGTTTCTGATAATAGTATCAAAGCGGTTGTTTACTCTTATCACAGGAGCGTTCGAAAATCCGAAACTCAGTGCAGCACCGGCGAAAACAGAAGTTTTCAGGAATCCTCTTCTGGAGATTTTGTCAGACATTTTGTTTAATTTTTAATATTAATACCCTTTGTGTAATAGACTTCGAATTTGCCTTCATTATCGTAAACAAGATAGGCATCAACAGACGGAGTGTTTGCAAGAATCTCCTTTGCCTTTTCCAGACCAACCACCATAAACCATGTAGCAAAGGCATCTGCTGTCATGGCATCTGCTGCAACTACGGTTGCGCTAAGAAGGCTCTGTTTTACAGGAAATCCTGTTCTGGGGTCAATTGTATGTGAATACTTCTGCCCGTTCTCTTCAATGAATTTTCTGTAATTCCCGGATGTGGCAAGCCCTTTTCCTGAGAGATATATCACCTCCTGAAGCTCCCCGCCCTGTATCATATTGCCCTCTACCGGCTTGTCAAGGCCTACTGACCACTCACGCCCCTTTGCATTTACCCCTTTACAGAATATCTCTCCGCCTACCTCCACCAGATAGTTGCGAATTCCCATCCGGTCAAATGCGTATGCGATTACATCTGCCGTATAACCCTGGGCAATTGCATTTACATTCAAAGAGACTCTTGGGTCGCTCTTTACAACTTTTCCCTCTTCAAGAGAGATTTTGTCCATACCGACAAATTGTCTTATGCTGTCTACCATCTTCTGAGTCACATCTCTTTTTTGACCGGCTCCGAATCCCCACACTTCAAAAAATGGAGCTGCCGATATGTCGAATGAACCTGAACTGAGATCCCATATCTCACGGGAGCGGTTGAAGACATTGATAAAGAGAGTGTCAGGCAGAACTCTTTCATTTCTGTTTATCCTTGAAATGAGGGAAGAGTCATTGTAGACTGACAGCGAGTTATCGATACTCAATAAAAGACTATCAACCAAAGCATTAAGAGTATCTCCACCTGGTTGCTGATAAACAATATGATAGGTTGTTCCCTGTGTAAAACCATCTATGGTTTTGTACTCCTGCTTTTGTTTGCAAGACGATGTAAGTAAAGCCGCAACGGCAAGGAGAGGGAGAATGTTTTGGAAAGCTTTGTAAAATTTCATTTCTGGCACTCAATTTGCCACAAATTTAGAATAAAAAAGATATCTTTGTGAGTTAAATAAGCACTTATAATATTTATATGAGAGATTTTAAATGGTTCCGACTTTCTGCGATGCTGCTCGTTGCTGCAGTGGCAATATCGTGTAACAAGGATGAAGAGACAGATAACAGTCTGTATATGTCAGGCTCTCTGACAACAAACGTCCCATCACATGTTATAAAAGGTCAGGAACTTACTTTCACAGCATCAGGAATCACAAATCCTACGGACAGCCTTACCTACAAATGGGTTACCGAACACTTCAGCGTGGATTCAATTTTTGGTACATCAGTTACTCTCAGTGCTCCGGATTCACTTGGTGACTACACTGTGAGCATTTATGTTACACATCCAAGATATTCAAACAAATATCTGACTTTCCCCCTAACTGTAATTGACCCGACCTCTGAGGAAAGCTTCAGCGGAATTGTTAAGGGAGAAGAGTTCATTACCGACTCACGTGACAACCGTAAATACTACTACAGTACAATTGGAAATTACGATTGGATGGTTGAGAACCTTAACTGGAAAGGTTCAGGGAAGCCATACAAAAATGTTAATGCTCTTGGTGAAGTTTACGGACGTCTCTACTCATATACAGATGCATTAACTGCTTGTCCTGAAGGATGGGAACTCCCTTCAAATGATGCCTGGAGCAATCTGGCGACTGCTGCCAACGGAGGTATTCCTCTTCTTTTTGACAATATCTGGACAGGAATTGGAAGTAAGCTTACAGTTAATGCCAAACTTAACTCGGAAAGTATCTGGAAATACAGCCCAAGCAACAAACAGCTTAACTACTTCAACTGGAATGCTCTTCCGGGGGGAAATGTTTTAGGTAACTACAGAAGCTATATTAACATGGGGCAGTATGGTGCATGGTGGTCGGCTACAGAAAGAGATTCAAACAATGCCTACTATCGTTACATCTATTTTGACAGCGCAGATTTCCCTTACAATTACACAGACAAGGACAACTTTGGCGCCTCAGTAAGATGCGTTCGTTCTTCTGCAGTAAAATAAAGAAATAACACACATTAATCTAAATTGATATGAAACTTTCTAAAGGTTTGATTACCCTGCTGGTAGTACTGGCGGTAGTCTTTTTTATCTTCATATGGGCAAAGAATGCCTTTAATTCAATGGTATCACAGGAGGAGCAGGTAACATCTGCATGGTCACAGGTAGAGAATGTATACCAGAGACGCGCAGACCTCATCCCTAACCTCGTTGCAACCGTTAAGGGTTATGCTGCTCATGAGCAGGAGACTCTCGAAGGTGTTGTGAATGCAAGAGCAAAAGCAACTCAGACAACAATTGACCCTACAAATATGACCGAGGAGAGTCTTAAGCAGTTTCAGGCTGCCCAGGGAGAACTTGGAAGCGCGCTTCAAAGGCTTATGGTTGTAGTAGAACGTTACCCCGACCTTAAAGCTAACCAGAGTTTTCTCGAACTTCAGGCTCAGCTTGAAGGATCAGAAAACAGAATAACTGTTGAACGTCAGAAATTCAATGAAGCAGCTAAAAGCTTTAACACATACATTCGCCTATTCCCAAAGAACATCCTTGCAAGCATGTTCGGATTTGAGAGAAAGGCATATTTCGAAGCCCAGGAGGGTGCAGAACAGGCTCCAAAAGTTGAGTTTTAAGCCGTGGGTGCACATGCCTTCCTTACTAAGGCAGACCGCGACAGCATAGTAAAAGCCATAGAGTCTGCAGAACTCAGTACCTCGGGAGAGATAAGGGTTCATATTGAAAGCAACTGCCCCGGCGATCCGGTGGAAAGAGCAATATTCGTCTTCAATCAACTGAAGATGTTTAAAACCCGTGACAGGAATGGTGTGCTTATTTACATTGCGCACAAGTCTAAAAAATTCTCCATTATAGGAGACTCGGGTATAAATTCAGTTGTTCCTGCCGACTTCTGGAATGAAACAAAAGAACTGCTTGGCAACAACCTGCGAAACGGGCAGGTTGCAGCCGGGCTCGTATCTGCCATTGAACTGGCCGGAGAGAAACTAAAAACCTTCTTCCCGTTAAAATCTGATGATACTAATGAACAGAGTAATGAAATCTCTTTTGGCGAATAACAGAAAGAGCCTGCTTCTTGCGGCTCTTCTGCTTTTTACCGGCATGGCCCTTGGGCAGATACCGGCAAAACCTCAGCCTCCGAGACTGGTGAACGACTTTGCTGCTGTTCTTCAGCCTGACGAAGTGAACTATATCGAGAGAGTGCTTGTTTCTTTTGCAGACAGTACTTCAAATCAGATATTACTTGTAACCGTTAACTCACTTGAGGGAATGGACAAGTCGCAGTTTGCCTATCAGATAGGTCAGGAGTGGGGAGTTGGGCAGTCTAAATACAATAATGGTGTTGTTATTCTCATAAAGCCCAAAAGAGGGAACGAGCGGGGTGAGGCCTTCATAGCCTCCGGCTATGGTCTCGAGGGGGCACTTCCTGATGCCATCTGTAAAAGGATTGTTGAGAATGAGATGATCCCCAGCTTCAAGAATGATGATTATTATGGCGGAATTGTTGCCGCTCTTAATGTAATCATGCCTATTGCTGCAGGAGAATACACATCTGACGAATATGCAGCCCGCAAGGGAGGATCAGAAGATGGTCTCTTTGGAGCATTTGCCGTAATTGTATTTATAATTATCATTATAATTGCCTCCATTGCCAGAAGAGGCGGCGGAGGAAATATTCACGGCGGCGGCAGAAGAGGCCCGGGCCTAATGGAGATGCTTATTCTCGGATCATTACTTTCCGGCGGCGGAAGAGGCTCTTCCGGTGGCAGCTTTGGCGGCGGCGGATTCGGTGGCGGTGGTTTCGGCGGATTCGGCGGCGGCGGGTTTGGCGGCGGCGGTGCCGGTGGAAGCTGGTAACTGTTTTAGATTTATTACCACAACTTCAGATTTTGTTCCTATTCTGTATTTCGGTCCCCAAAGGCCGAGTCCTGATGTTACTATGTAATTTGTTTCGCTTTTCTTCAGATGCCCGTACGGGAGCTCAAACATGGCAGAGACAATGAGATTTCCCGGCCAGAACTGTCCGTTATGAGTATGTCCGGACATCTGCAGGTCTGCTCCGGCATGCATCGCCTCCTCAAGATTTGATGGCTGATGGTCCATAAGCAGAACAGGCAGGCTTTTGTCGATATCTGCCATTATCTCACTAAGATGTGCTCTCTTTCTGTTTGATCTGTCATCTCTTCCAACTACATAAAAGCTGTTGGCTACTAGATGTGCAGAGTCTCTCAGAAATATAATTCCTGAAGACTCAATAAGTTTGTAAATTTCTTCCCTTTTTCCACCGTAAAACTCATGGTTACCTGTAATGGCAAAGACTCCGTACGGCGCAGATAGTTGTGAAAGTTCCTCATTCATCTTCTGACTGTAAAGCGGATGTGGATCCCTGTCGGCAATATCTCCTGCCAGCATTACCACGTCTCCCTTCTGTCTGTTTATGAGAGAGACATACTTCTGTAAATCTTTTTTATTAATGTATGAACTCAGGTGAATGTCACTTGCCAGAACGATTTTCAGCTCCCCGCCCGGCAGCTGCTTGGTTGTTTCGATATTATACTCAGTTACGGCAGGATTATTAAACCTGATGTTTCCCAGTACAAGCAGGAGAAGAACTACTGCGCTGCTACCCGCGAAGAGAATCAGCTTAGATTTCTGATAGTTTTCCTTTATCCACTCAGGGTAAATATCAAACATCCCGTTGGCTGCTCTTATAAGGTCTAAGGCTACCAGCAGAATTGCAAAATAGACAAGTGCTACTATCCAGGTAAATCCAACAGCAGACAACAGGACTGCGATTTTCTCCCTGATGCTGTCTCCCAGAAACATTCGCAGAAAGAATGAGGCAAGACCGGAAAAGAAAATGATTGAATAGATTATTTTGTAAAGAAGAACCGGAGGCAGAGCCTGCAAACCTCTTATATAAACATATGACGAGAGAGCCGTGAAAGTGGTGAGAACAAAGATGAAGAAAAACATATAGCCTTTTTAATGAGTTACAAAAATAACATTTAACTTTAGGAATTGTTTCCAGATCAAAAACTCTCTTTATGAAAAACAGAGCCTATGAGGCGAAAAAGGTTACTATTGTTGGTTTTTTTGTAAACCTAATCTTAACCGCAGCCAAACTTACAGCCGGAATTTTGGGTAAAAGTACAGCGATGGTGGCAGACGGGGTACACTCGTTGTCTGACTTTGCAACTGACATTGTTGTCCTTGCATTTGTAAATATTTCCGGCAAGGATAGTGATAATGATCACCGGTATGGACACGGAAAGTTTGAAACATTCGCGACACTTATTATATCTCTTGCGCTTTTTGCAGTTGGAATGGGCATTCTCATTAACGGCATTGAAAGCATTGTGGCAGTTATACGCGGAGAGGAGCTCTCTCAGCCTAAAATGATTGCTCTGTGGGCTGCTTTGTTATCAATTGTTTCAAAGGAAATTCTCTTCAGATACACAATTATTGTAGGCAAGAAAATTAATAATCAGGCAGTAATTGCAAACGGATGGCATCACAGATCTGACTCCCTCTCCTCAATTGGAACTGCCCTGGGTATTGCCGGTGCTATCTATCTGGGAGAATCATGGAGAATTCTTGACCCTGTTGCAGGAGTCGTGGTGAGTTTTTTCATTATGAAGGTTTCTGTTGACCTTGGACTTCCAAGTGTTAAAGAGCTTCTTGAAGCCTCTCTTCCTGACGAGGTGGTAGCAGAGATTGAGGAGGTTATTATGAGCCATCCTGAAGTTAAACGATTTCATCATCTGAAGACAAGAAAAATTGGCAATGCATTCGCAATTGATGTTCACATTAAACTGGACAAAGAGATATCCTTTGTTGCCTCACACGACGTAGCTACCGATATTGAGCGTGCATTCAGGGAAAAATATGGTATGCAAACACACATAAGCATTCATACTGAGCCTGTTTAAAATGAAACTTCTTAATTCTCTCAAATCTTCAGTAGTTATTACTGCAATTACATTCTTTGCATACTCCTGCAATGACAGGGAGATGCTTTACTCTCCGAATTTCAACTCAGCTCTTGAGATAAATTCTTCTGAGTGGAGTGCAGACTATCTTGGAGGAGAGTGGGTAAGAAGGCATATAATATTAAATAAAGATTTTGACGGAGACCCCATTGCCACAATTATTAAAAAGAGAGATACCTGTCCCGGAGAGACAGCTCTTCTGTACATACACGGATACAGCGATTACTTTTTTCAGACCTCTCTTGCAGACTCCATGGAGAATGCGGGACTAAAGTTTTATGCACTCGATCTGAGGAGGTACGGACGCTCCAAACTGCCAAATCAGATATGGAATGAACTCAGAGGGATTGAAGACTATTTTGAGGAGATTGACTCTGCAGTAAATATAATCCGTAAAGAGGGATACGAAGAAATAGTGCTTATGGCACATTCAACAGGGGGGCTCACTGCTTCACTCTATGCGGCAAAAAAGGGCAATGATGTACCATTTATTTCGATGATCCTGAACAGCCCGTTTTTTGATTTTAATGCAGGCGGAGTGGCAGAATCTTTAGGGATTCCGCTAATCTCTGCGATTGGTGCAATTCTGCCCAAAACAGTAGTTAACCGGAATGTAAGTCCTGTCAACTGCATGAGTCTGCATAAAGATTATCACGGAGAGTGGGATTTTGACACAATCATGAAACCCATTCAATCTCCAATGGTAACAGCCTCCTGGATAAGGGCAATTCACAAAGGGCAGAAGAAGCTTCAAAAGGGAATTGAAATATCATGTCCTGTTCTTATAATGTCATCTTCTGAGGGCTCAAAGGGTGATAAATTTGAGGAGTTTCATAAAAGAAGCGATACGGTTCTTGATCCTGAAGAGATACGGGAATATTCAAAATCTGTTCATGGGGATGTAAGGTCAGAGGTATTTGAAGGAGGTCTTCATGACCTGGTTTTATCAGAGAAAACAGTCAGAGACAAAGTTTATGAATCAATGAAAAGGTTTATCCGCCCGGATTTTAAATCAAAGTAATAAACCGGAAATGATATATATTGATATCATAATAAAAGAACAGGAACTCTTCGTTTAGGAGAGTTCCTGTCTTATATAAACCTTCAAAAGGCCGTTAACACGAATTAATTCATGCCCTATTTAAGCTGCTGAAAAAAGTCGTTGCCTTTATCATCCACAAGAATAAATGCAGGGAAGTTCTCCACCTCAATTTTCCAGATAGCCTCCATACCCAGTTCGGGATATTCCAGGACCTCAACTTTTCTGATACTCTCCTGTGCAAGAATTGCTGCAGGGCCTCCAATGCTTCCAAGGTAGAATCCGCCATGCTTCTGACATGCATCAGTAACCTGCTGGCTGCGGTTGCCCTTTGCAATCATTATCATGCTGCCTCCGTGGCTTTGGAACAAATCTACATAAGAGTCCATACGGCCGGCTGTTGTCGGGCCAAAAGACCCGCTGGCCAGTCCTGCCGGAGTCTTTGCAGGTCCTGCGTAATAAACGGGATGGTCTTTAATATATTGTGGAAGACCTTCGCCTCTGTCAATTCTCTCTTTAAGCTTTGCGTGGGCAATATCTCTGGCTACTACAATCGTTCCGTTAAGCAAGAGGAATGTAGATACCGGGAATTTTGACAAGTCTGCAAGAATCTCCTTCATTGGCCTGTTCAGGTCAATTTTGGTTCCCCCGGCCTGAGTTGCCTCAACATTTCTCATCTTTTCAGGGACAAGTCTTATTGGATTTGAATCCAGAGTCTCCAGCCAGATTCCCTCTTTATTGATCTTTGCCTTAATGTTTCTGTCTGCACTGCATGATACACCCATTCCAACGGGACATGAAGCTCCGTGGCGCGGAAGTCTGATTACTCTGATATCATGTGCATAATATTTACCCCCAAACTGTGCACCCATCCCAAATGTGTGTGCGGCTTTCAGAAGCTTAGCCTCCATCTCAAGATCACGGAAGGCGTGTCCCTCCTCTCCTCCTGCTTTTGGAAGATTGTCCAGATATTTTGCAGATGCAAGCTTAACTGTTTTCATACATGCCTCTGCAGAGGTACCACCAATTACAAAAGCAATATGGTATGGCGGGCATGCAGCCGTTCCAAGGGTCTTCATCTTTTCAATGAGAAACTTTTCAAGCGACGCGGGGTTGAGAAGAGCTTTAGTCTCCTGGAAGAGATAGCTCTTGTTTGCAGATCCGCCTCCCTTAGCCACAAACAGAAACTTGTACTCACTTCCATTGGTTGAGTAAATGTCTATCTGTGCAGGAAGATTGTTTCCTGAGTTCTTCTCTGTATACATATCCAGAGCTATAGTCTGGGAGTAGCGCAGGTTATCCTGAGTATATGTATCGAATACTCCGTTTGAGAGAGCAGCCTCGTCGCCTCCACCTGTCCACACATTCTGTCCCTTCTTGCCAACTATTGTAGCTGTTCCTGTATCCTGACAGAAAGGAAGTACTCCTTTAGATGCTATGTCTGCGTTAAGAAGCATTGTAAGTGCCACAGCTCTGTCATTCACACTTGATTCGGGGTCACTGAGGATCTTAGCCACCATTTCGTTGTGCTCCGGCCTTAACATAAATGCAATGTCATGCATTGCCTGTTTTGCCAGCAATCTCAAACCCTTAGGATCTACCTTAAGGATCTCCTGCCCTTCAAACTCTGCTGCAGATACATATTCCTTTGTCAGAAGATGATACTGAGTCTTGTCCTCTCCAAGAGGAAATGTTTCGTGATATTTGAACTCCATCTCTATAGATTTTTAGTAAAAACTGATGACCGCATCACTGCAAATTCCTTACCAATATTGGCTATTTGCCCTGACTTCCCATAAGAAAAGTGCGCATGAATTCCTGAATATCTCCGTCAAGCACGGCCTGAGTATCTGAGGTCTCGTAGCTTGTCCGGAGATCTTTCACCATCTTGTAAGGGTGAAGAACATAGCTCCTGATCTGGGAGCCCCACTCGATTTTCATTTTGTTTCCTTCCAGCTCTGCCTGTTTCTCCCGTCTCTTCCTGAGTTCGAGTTCATACAGGTGAGATTTCAGAATTCTGAGAGCATTCTGTCTGTTGTCCAGCTGAGAGCGAGTCTCTGTGTTCTCTACGGTAATTCCCGTAGGGAGGTGCCTTACACGGACTCCTGTCTCGACTTTGTTTACATTCTGCCCCCCGGCACCTCCCGAACGGAAAGTATCCCATTCCAGATCACCCGGGTTTATCTCAATATTTATTGTGTCGTCAACTGCCGGATAGACAAAGACAGATGAAAAGGTTGTCTGCCTCTTACCCTGAGAATTGAAAGGGGAAATTCTCACAAGACGGTGAACACCGTTCTCGGCTTTAAGATATCCGTATGCATACTCTCCCTCAAACTCAATGGTGACTGATTTAATTCCAGCCTCTTCGCCCTCAATCAGGTCGTAAATATGGACCTTATAACCATACCGCTCTCCCCACCTCACATACATTCTCATGAGCATAGAAGACCAGTCGTTGCTTTCGGTCCCGCCAGCCCCTGAGTTTATCTTAAGAATAGCTCCAAGGCTGTCCCCTTCGCTTCCAAGCATACTCCTCAGCTCTACCGCCCCAAGAGTTTTCTCCAGAGAGGCATAATGAGCCTCTGCCTCCGGCTCTATACTTTGATCCTCTTTTGCAAAATCATACAGCACCTGAAGGTCTTCAAAAGACTTCTCTATCTCTGAGAAACTCTTAACCCAGTATTTAAGGGCAGATACCTTTTTGAGAAAAAGTTCCGCCTCCTTTGGATCGTTCCAGAAATCGGCAGCCAGAATTCTCTCTTCGTTTTTTATTAGCTCTTCGCTTTTGGAAGCGATGTCAAAGAGACCTCCCCAACGCCTGAATGCGCTGCTGGATCTCTTTTATATTGTCCAGATTAATCATTTGTAATGTGTTTTGAATTGCAAAGCTAACCAATTATTTTGGTTACTGCCCAGGAGGCACTCTCATAGTCAAATCCGCGGGATAGAGCAAACCGCATGAGTCTTGCGTAAAGTTTCTGTCTGTCAGGTTCGGATTTACCTGATTTTGCCTTAATTGAGAGTATCCTTAACAACTGCTCCCTCTGCTCATCCTTACCAATCTGTCCGAGTGAGGATGCAATGATTTCATCTGAAACTCTTTTCATCCTGAGAGCATATTTGATTTTGGCTGCTCCCCATCCCGCCAGACGGCTTTTATCTCTTACAAAGGCCGATGCATACCTGCTGTCGTCAATAAATTTATCGGCCAGAAGAGAAGAGATAATTTTATCTGCTTCTGCTCCCTCAACATCCATTTTATGCAATTTCTGTCTGGCATCAAAAGTACACACCTCTCTCACGGAGCACATCCTCTGAAGTGCTGCCAAAGCAGAAGAGCCCGCTGCGGGGCTCTTCATATTTTTATCTGATTCTCTCAACTCTTAAATTGATTTACTCTGCAATAAGTCCCTCTACAAAAGTAGTAAATTCTTTAACAAAGTTCTGATAGTGAATACCGGTTCCAGGGCCGCTGAATCCTGAATGAATTCTTCTTACAACACCCTTTTTATCAATAAAAATTGTTGTTGGGAA
>PHDT01000026.1 GCA_002842695.1 Bacteroidetes bacterium HGW-Bacteroidetes-10
CCCTATATAGAAACCAAAGTATTTTCCTAGCTGAGGTGGGCCCCCGGGGGGGGGGAGGCCAGATGAAAGAATTAGCCCCGAAAGGGACTCTCCGTCAGTTATATTATTGTTTAGTACCCACGAATCGGTCCTCCATCCTGTAGCGATCGACTCTTCCCGCATGAAATTTGTTTGGTACCAAATTATCGGTTTCTTAACCCGGTGCAGGTCCGCTCTTCCATCCATGAAATTTGTTTGGTACCATTTAATCAGTTTCTTCTCCCGGTGCAGGTCCGCTCCTTCCGGCCACAAAAGTTGTTTAGTACCATTAAACCGTACCCTCTTACCGTGGAGGTCCGCTCCTCCGTCCTTCAATCTTGTTTAGTACCAAGTAATCGGGACTTCCTCCCGGTGCAGGTCCGCTCCTTCCATCCATAAAAGTTGTTTAGTACCAAGTTATCAGGACCTTCTCCCGGTGAGATCGACTCTTCCTCCATGAAATTTGTTTGGTACGGCACCGATTCATAGCGAAAGGAAGTAAAAATTTGTTCCCACTTTATTTCATCTGGTCGGAGGTGAAGGAGGCAGGTTTTCAAATTTGTTTAGTAAATCAAAAATATTTCCTCAATTGTTTAATATTCAGCACCGAGCATAATTTTCTCATTTTCTTGCGGTTCAAATACGAAATGTCCCTTCATTATGGATTAATTTGGGGCGAAAACGCTAAAAATCAGCCATGTAATTTCTTTTTCTCGTTTTTTTTACATATATTTTATCAAATAGTTAAAAAATGGAATAAGATATTAAGTACGCTTCTCTTTGGGGGATTTTTTCATAAGTTGTTTTATTGGAGAGATTGCAGAAGTGTTGCAACAAAAGAAAAATAAGGAACATAGTTGAACAGTCCAACATAGTTCCACCGCTTTTATGAATTCATAAAATGGTGTCAGATGAAAAATGTATAGAAATTTTAACAAAATATAATGAAAACGAAATTTCTAAAGATGAAATAAAATTATTAAGGTCTTTTTTGTACGAATGGGCATTAATTGAGATTAAGATTGAAAAGGAGAAAGGTATATGAAGAGAGTAATACTATATACAAGAGTTAGTACTCAAGAACAGTCTATGGGTAATAGTTTGCAGTATCAAAAAACCATCTTGGAAAATCACTGCAAAAACAATAATTATGAGATAGTCAAGTATTACGAAGAAGATCATTCTGCTAAGAATTTCAATAGACCTAAATGGATTGAATTATCGGATTATTGTAAAAGGAATATGAATGGCGTTGATACGATAATATTTAGTAGATGGGATCGTTTCTCAGTAAACCTCGAGGAGGCGATCGCTCAAATAAGACATTTCAAAAAACTTGGTATTGAAGTCAATTCGGTAGAAAACCCACTTGACATGTCGAATCCTGACAATAAAATACTCCTCTCATTATACTTGATGTTGCCAGAGATTGAAAAGGAGAATGGTTTATGAAAAAAGTAATACTATATACGCGAGTTAGTACTGAAGAACAGTCTCAGGGTAATAGTTTGCAGTATCAAAAGACCTTCTTGGAAAATTACTGTAAAATTAATAATTATGAGGTAGTCAAGTATTACGAAGAAGATCATTCTGCTAAGAATTTTAATAGACCCAAATGGATTGAATTGTCGGAATACTGTAAAAAGAATAAGAATGACATTTATACGATAATATTTACTAGATGGGATCGTTTCTCAAGAAATCATGACGAGGCGACGGCTCAAATAAGACATTTCAAAAAACTTGGTATTGAAATCAATTCAGCAGAAAACCCACTTGACATGTCAAATCCTGACAATAAGATACTGCTCGCGATGTACTTGGTAATGCCAGAAGTAGAGAACGATAAAATATCCAAAAGGACAAAAGAAGGGACACATGCCGCACAGGTCGCAGGGAAATTTACCAACAAGGCTCCCAAAGGATATAAGAATGTACAATATTCTGATAAGGATAGAAAAATTATCCCTCTTGAAACTGAAGTCCCGATTATTCAATATGCTTTTGGAGAGTTGTCTAAAGGGGTTAAAAGTATTGAATATGTAAGACATGAAGTAAATAGGAAGGGTATAAAGATTGGTAAATCAGCATTTCCTGAACTCATGAAAAATCAGGTTTATATTGGTAATGTATGTGTCAAGGAATGGCTTGGAGTAGATTCTTATTGGACAAAAGGTTTACACGAACCGATTGTGGATGAGAAGATATTCTGGCAGGTGCAAGAACTTCATTTCAGAAAAAAACCAAGACAAACCAAACTTTGTCGAGCAGCTGATCCCGACTTTTATTTAAGAAGATTTTTAGTTTGTCCACATTGTGAAGGAGTTTTAACCGCTTGTTATTCTAAAGGTAATGGAGGATTGTATGGGTATTATAAATGTCCTCACTGCAATAAATTTAATTATAGTGCAATTAAGGCAAATGAGAAATTTGTAAAGTATGTTAGACAACTTATTCCGAATGATTCAGTATTGGAATTATATAAAGAAATCATCAAAGACTTGAAAAAGGAGAATAAATCGGAAATAATGAAGGAGATATCACAATTGGAAAAGGACTTAATAACTGAGGAGGAACGGTTAGTTTCCACAGACACCAAGCTAATGGATGGTCAAATTAGTGGAGAAGACCATAGGAGGATGAAAAAAAGTATAGAAGTGAGAAAGGATAAAATCAACACGAGACTTACTTCATTACAGCCTCACAATTTGGATTTGGAGAATAAACTTGAGTACGCAATTAATGTTATAATGAATATGGATGTAATATTGTCCAAAGGAAAGGCAGAACATAAAATTCAACTCATTGGTTCGATGTTCCCTGAAAAAATTCAGTTTGATGGGGAAAATTATCGAACCAACTCTTACAACAAAGTTTTAGAGTATATCTTTCAAGAAACCAATATGTTGAAAGGACAAAAAAAAGAAGAAACAGTGAATAATTCTGTTTCTTCCGTTTCCGTACCCGGAGCCGGGGTCGAACCGGCACAGCCTTGCAGCTACTGGTGTTTGAGACCAGCGCGTCTACCGATTCCGCCATCCGGGCATTTGTTGTTTTGTCCAGGCTTGATGTGTAACAGCCTGCTGTTTCGGTAAACAAGGGTGACAAAGGTATAGAAATTTTTATTACAGCCAAAATTTAAAAAAGCGGCCGGGAGATTGCTCTTCCCGGCCGCCGTTTCATTTGTTTGGGTGAAATCGAGGTTTCACGTATTCAATCCCAAACTGTAAACTAAATCTGAGACCCAAAGTTCTGACCTATTGTCTCAGATCATTAATATATTACCTCTGAACCAGTACCGGTTTGCCAAGGCCAAGCTGCTCTAGTGGTTTCATTTGTGATTTTGCGTCACCCACAACAACATAAATCATTTCGTTTATGTTGAAGTGTTTTGCAATGATAGCCTTAATCTCGTCTGCAGTGATGTTCTTGATGGTCTCCTCCTGCTGTTTTACATAGTCAAAAGGAAGGTTGTAGTCTGCAATGTTTGTCAGCATACCCACAAGGTCACCAATTGTCTCGAATGATGAGGCTTTGGCCTTGAGCATTGAGTTTTTCACTGAGGCAAGAGTCTCGTCGTCGAGCATTGCAGCGTAACCTTCAATAAGCTCTTTGAAAGTTCTTACAGCATCTGTTGTAACGCTTCCCTGAACGCTTGAAGAGGCAGCAAATCTGTTGTCAAACTCACCTGCAAAGATTGATGAGTATGCGCCGTATGTGTAACCCTTCTGAAGGCGGAGAACATCAAAAAGAAGACCCTGTGATCCCTCGCCAAGACGGTAGTTTGCAATAACTGCAGGATAGTAGTCTGCATCTGCATAAGGCATGGCAGGTTTGGTAACAACTATCATTGACTGTGGAGCGTTAGGATAGTCAACGAAATAGATTGTGCCCTGTTTTGCTGCGATTCCGGCTACAGGAGCAGGAACGGAAACCTCTTTTGCAGCCCATTTTTCAGAGAGCGAAGCAAGTGCTTTAAGTCCGGTCTTTTGGTCAAGTGCACCGGCAATCGCAATATTTGTAATTGACGGGCTAAAGTTTGCTGCATAGAAGGCTTTGATATCTTCCATAGTTATGGCTTCAATCGACTCCATTGTTCCGTAGGTCATCCTTGAGAGAGTTCCATCTTCGCCGTAAAGTAGTTTGCCTGAAACCTCAGTTGCAATCGCTCTTGGGTTAACTGAGTTCTGACGGATTCTTGACTTAAGTTCGCTCTTGATTCTAACAAGTGCTGCTGAGTCAAATCTTGGCTGGAGCATCATCTCCTCTGTAAGTTCGATAGTCTTGCCGTAGTTTTTGGTGAGGCCGGAGATTGAGATTCCCATTCCCTCAACATCAGACCAGAAGCGGATTCTTGCACCAAGAAGACCCATTGTGCTCTCAAGCTCTTCAGGAGTCTTAAGTGCTGTTCCCTCGTTCATGAGAGCAGCAGTAATGTATGCAAGACCGGTTTTGCCCGCAGGATCAAGAAGCATTCCGCCCTTCATGTTCACAGAAGCCTGGAACAGCGGAAGTTCGTTTTGCTGAATACCATATACCTTAATTCCGTTTGCCAGGTCGCTTGTCCAGATTGCAGGAACAGTGATGGCAGGAGTATTAGGAAGGAATTCAGGCTCAACTGAACGGTCAAATGCACTAGGAGTGCGCTCGTACTCGTCGTCAACCAGTTTGCCTGTCTTAGACTTCATTGTCTGATCTGCAACATTTTCTGTAGCAACAGTTGTAGGGACAGATTCTGCAAGAGCAAGCTCTGTTTTGCCTGAAGGAACTATGCTGAGTGAAAAGAAAGGACGTCCCTTGAAGTACTTTTCGTAAACCCTCATAATATCCTCTTTTGTAACAGCCTGATATTTCTTAAGCTCTTCAAAAGATGCATCCGGTTTGCCTGCAAATTCGTTATCCCTGGCCATCATAAGTGCCTTGCCAAGAACTCCGGTTACTCTGTTGTAAAGACCAACCTCCTGGCTAATCTTAAGTTTTGCGAGCTCCTGCTCGTCAACGCCTTCGGCCTCAAATCTTGCAAAAGCCTCGTCAATTGCAGTCTGAACATCATTAAGGTTAACACCTTCAAATGCACGGATTCCAAGCTGAGTATAACCTGCAATCTCTCTTGACATATTGTATGCACCTACAGAAGGGGCAAGTTTCTTCTCCTCAACAACAATTTTGTAAAGCGGAGCCTTTTTGCCGTTTGCAAAGAGGTTTGCGAAAAACTGAATAGCATAAGAATCCTCGTTGAACTGCTCTACTGTAGGGTAGGCTACTGTAAGCTGAGGAAGCTTTGCATAACCATCTTCAAAAACAAGTTTTTTGGTTGCTTCAAAAACAAGCGGCTTAACTTCAGGTTTTGGAACATCGTTACCCTTTTTGATTTCGCCAAAATATTTCTGAACAAGCTCTTTTGCCTGAGCAATATCAAAGTCGCCGGTGAGAACCAGCGTTGCATTGTTAGGCACATAGTATGTGTGGTAGAACTCTTTTACATCATCAATTGTGGCAGCTCTTAGGTCTGCAATCTCGCCAATGGTTGTCCAGCTGTACGGGTGACCGGCAGGGAACATCTCTCTTGACATAATTGTGCTTGAATGTCCGTAAGGCTGACTGTCATAGTTCTGACGCTTTTCGTTAGATACGATGTCAATCTCTCTCTCAAGACCACCCTGAGTTACTGTGTTAATGAAAAATCCCATCCTGTCTGACTCCATCCAGAGAACTTTCTCCAGGGCGTCGCGGGGAACCATCTCATAATAGTTAGTTCCGTCTGAATTTGTAGATCCATTAAATTCGCCGCCAAGTTTGGCAATCTTTTGGAAGAATGCATTCCTTGGAAGGTTTTCTGAGCGCTGGAAAAGCATGTGCTCAAAAAAGTGAGCAAATCCGGTTTTGCCCGGTTTTTCACGGCCTGAGCCCACATGGTACTGAATTGCTACAGCAACAAGAGGGTCCGATAGGTCCTGATGCAGGACAACTTTAAGCCCGTTCTCGAGTGTGTACTGTTCGTACTTTAGTTCCACCTGTTCTTTCCGGGCGGAGCAAGCCATCATCGAAACGGCTAATGCAGTGAACAATAGCGATTTAAATAGTTTTGACATAATTAATTAGTTTGTAGTTAGCGATTTGTATCAAATTTAAATAAATTTTATCATTTGAAGGAAATTAAATTATCTTTGCATCGTTCCAGCGTCAGGGAATCCCGTGTAATCCGGGAACAGTACCCGCTGCTGTAAAGCTTTACCCTATGTAAAGGGGTTGTCTTAAGTCGGCCACTGCCAAGTTTGGTGGGAAGGCAAAGACGCAAAAGCTGAGTCAGAAAACCTGCAGGGACAAAACATATTAATCGAGCTTTCGGGAAAAAAGGAACGATGAAAACAAAATTTTCATTATTTGCGGTATTTGTATGTACTCTCTCTTTTACAGGAGCGGGTGCAAATCTTTTTGCACAGACCAGAGAGACCTCTCGTATCATTCAAAAGGAGAGCCGTCTGGACTCTGTAACCGTAAATGCATACAAAAGACCGGGCCCTGTTGAGAACAAAAAATTTGCCCTTGGCACAAATGTGATCTCTGTCTCTGCCGAGGCTATTTCAAGAATGCAGACAAACTCCCTGGCAGAGTTTGTTAAAAGTGAAAACGCAGTCTACATAAAGGAGTACGGCAAAGGAATGGGCGCTTTTATTTCGGTAAGAGGCACATCGTCTTCTCACACAACAATTGACTGGAACGGACAGAGCATGTCTGTGCCAACAATGGGACAGGCAGACCTCTCGCATGTTCCCGTATACTTCTTTGATGCAATGGATATCCATATAGGAGGAAGTTCTGCCCTCTACGGCGACGGAAGCATAGGAGGCACTATCCGCCTGAAGACAAAACCAAAATGGGTTAAGGGGAGCAGCGGAGACCTTCTGCTCTCTGCAGGCAGCTTCGGGACTATCTTTACCGGAGCAACATACAGATATTCAGGAGGCAAAATGGAATCCAGAAGCAGCCTCTTCTACAACTCTGCTGTCAACAACTATAAGTTTAAAAACAATACCAAACCGGGACTCCCGGTTGAGCGTCTCAACAATTCGGCTTTCTCAAATATGGGATTCCTTCAGGAGCTCTATGCAAAAGCAGGAGGAGCAGGCACACTCTCGCTTTCGCTGCTGTACCTTGATTTTTCAAGGGAGATTCAGCCCTCTGTCTCTCTTAATGACAGGCCGGAGTCATATGCATCAATTTTCGACAAGAATTTCAAGGCAGCAGCATCCCTTAACGGAACAAAAAACTCAGTTTCATGGAACTTTGCCGCATCTTACGCATACGACCACGAGACTTACAAAGAGGATATTATCGCAGCGCACCGCCTTCTCTCATCTGCCGATGCAGAGTTTAAAAGCGGCCGCTTTACTGTGAAAGGGGGAATTTCAGGAGAATACATAATGCCCAGGGTACACTCCTATGCCGATTCGGTTAACGAAAAGCGGGCGGGTGCATTTGTTCTTGCCAGATATGAGGGGGAGAGACTCTTCTCTGCCTCGGCAGGATTAAGATACCTCTACTCATCGGGCAGTAAAATCCCGCTTATGCCATCTGTGAATGCCAGACTCCGCATTCCTGTAAGTTCGCCTCATGCTCTTTTTGTAAGAGGTTCCTTCTCTGGAAATGCAAAGGTTCCATCGCTTAATGACAGATACTGGGGAGGAAACTATGTATACCTTAAAAGCGAATCATCTTTTACTGCCGAGGCAGGCGCAGACTACAGCTGGTACAAGGAGGGCTGGAGTGCAGATCTGTTTTTAACTGCATACAGAAGCAAAGTTTATGACTGGATAAGGTGGCTGCCGGCAGGTCAGGTGTGGAGGCCAAGAAACATACCTCAGGTTCTTTCAAGAGGAGCCGAGGCAGGAGCAAGATTATCCCTAAGATCTGCCTTTGCAGACTTCTCCTTCACTGCAAATTATGCCTATACAAGCATCATTACAGTTGAGCCTCTGTGGAATGAGGACCCGGCACGAGGCGAGCAGCTTGCATATCAGCCCCGCCACTCATGGAGAGCAATGGCAAAAGGGGAGAGGGGCAGAGTCTCTCTCTTTGCAGGGCTGAGTTATACAGGCCGGAGAACAACCCTTGATATCTACGACGTACTTCCATCTTACACACTTACTGATGCAGGCGTTACCTACAGGCAGCCACTCGGGGAGAAAGAGCTGATAGTAAGCGGAGTCGTTAAAAACATCTTTGATGTAAGCTACCAGAATGTGAAGTTCTACGCTATGCCTGGAATCAACTGGCAACTCTCCCTGCAGTTTAAGTTCTGATAATTATTTAACACATACATATATAACATAAATAAAACATTAATTTCAACAATGAAAAAGATCTTTAAAAGTCTCCTGCTCGCAGCACTCTTCGTGATTCCCTTTACATCTTGTACAAAGGATGATCCTGCACCCGTAGTAACCTTCGATAAAAAGGTTCTCATTATCAATCAGGGTAACTACAGCGAGCAATCTGCCAGCCTCTCGCTCTATGATGAAAACACAATGCAGATAACCAACAGGGTTTATGAAACTGCAAACGGCATCTCCATAGGAGCAACAATTGTTTCGGGGGTAATCTCTCCGCAGAAGGAGGCATATCTTGTTTGCAACAATCCGGATAAAATTGAAATTATTGATGCGACTACCGGTAAGACAAAAAGTTCATTCACAACCGGACTTGCCTCTCCAAGAAATGTAATTTTCGCAGGCGATAAACTATATGTAACCAACTGGGATTATGAACATATCGTTAACAGTGAAGGATGGTGGGAGTATAACAAGTCCTATGTTGCAATTTATGATGCCGTTACAAAAGCCCTGCTAGGTAAAATTCTTGTGGGAACAGATGCAGAAGGACTTGCTCTCTTTGGCACCAGACTCTTTGTGGCAACAAAAGAGGGGGTTGTTGTGGTTGATGTTTCAAACCCTGAATATCCCATTATCAAGACTATTACTGCGTCAGGTGTAACCGGCGGTGCAAAGCACCTCGCTTTTGATGCAAACTACAATCTCTGGGCATCATTCCCCTCAAAGGGAATTGTGAAGATTAATCCTTCAACTGCGACCTCTTCTGTAGTGGTAGATGTTCCCGTTGACAGCATGGATGGTTTTATTACAGCCGGAGACGGAGGTCAGAAAATCTATACATACAAGACAATCTTCAATTCAAATTATGAGGCAGTTGATGCATCAGTTTACGCAGTTGATGTCAATACAAATACTGCAACAAAATTTTTCTCAGGAACCTATTTCTACGGAGTGGGAGTGAGTCCTTCTACAGGGAACCTATTTACTGCAGAGGTAAGCTTTACTTCAAACTCTTTGCTTAAAGTTGTAGGCAAAGATGGAGCTCTCAAAAGCTCTGCCGGAGCAGGAATAGGCACAAGCCGCTATCTCTTCTTTTAATTATTGAAAGTGTAATGAAGAGCCGGGGGCGCAATCAACTGCCATTGATTGCGCCCCCTTTTTTCTCTTCTTCTTTAAAAATCTAAATCAGTCTCACCGGATCTGTCCGGCTATTTCTCCTCCGGCTGATGGTAAACGATTGTCTTGATAATGTCCGGGTGCAGGCTGTTTGCCACCGGGCATGTCTTTACCGATGTCTCTATGAATCTCATCTCTCTCTCTGAATATTTCATTGGGAGATAGATGTCCAGCTTAAGTTCGGCAACTCTTCTGGGATTTGCAGCCATCACCTTCTCTGTGTCAATTCTCATTCCGTCAACCGAAAAACCGTGTGCCTGTGCAGCGATTCCCATAATGGTCATCATGCATGACGCCAGAGATGCAGAAAAGAGATCTGTTGGAGAAAACATCATTCCCTTTCCGTTATTGTCTTCAGGAGCTTCGGTCATAATCTTGCTGCCCGATTTCAGATGTTCGGCCTCAGTCTTGAGGTCACCAATGTAGTAAGTACGATACTTTGCCATAATATTATGTGTGTTATTTTATAATCTCTGTTCCTATAAGAGTTGCAGGGGTGCATCTCTCAATCTTTACATTTACATAGTCGCCAACTTTGTGGTTTCCTGCAGGGAATACCACAACCTTATTCTGTGAGCTTCTTCCTGTTAGTTCTGCCTTTGACCTTTTCGAGTAACCCTCAACCAGAACTTCAAAAACTTTTCCCAGGTCCTTCTGGTTACTTGCCAGAGATATCTCTCCGTGAACCTGAATTACCTCACTAAGCCTTCTGCTCTTGACCTCTGCCGGAACATCATCCGGATAGTGTCTGGCAGCCTTGGTGTTGGGTCTTTCTGAATACTGAAACATGTATGCAGTGTAGTAACCCACCTCCCTCATAATTGAGAGAGTCTCCAGGTGATCCTCCTCACTCTCTCCACAGAAACCGGTTATGATATCGGTGGAGATTGAGCAGTCAGGAAGAACCTCCCTTATCTTTGCAACTCTCCTGAGATAGCTTTCACGGGTATATTTTCTGTTCATCTTTGCCAGCACCGCATCACTTCCCGACTGTACCGGAAGGTGAACATGCTTGCAGATGTTCGGATACATTGCCATTGTGTAAAGAACAGAATCTCCCATATCCTTGGGGTGCGAAGTGGAGAATCTGACTCTTAGCTTCGGGTCAATCAGGGCAACCATTTCGAGAAGTCTGGCAAAATCTGTCTTCTCTGTGGGGTTCTCCGGATTTACCCAGTTGTAGGAATCTACATTCTGTCCCAGAAGCGTTACCTCACGGTATCCGTTTCCGAACAGCTCTTCTGCCTCCTTCACTATGCTTTTTGGGTCGCGGCTCCTCTCTGCTCCTCTCACATATGGTACAACACAGTAAGTGCACATATTGTTGCAGCCCCTCATGATAGAAATGTATGATGATACACCGTTTTTGTCCATTCTTACAGGAGAGATGTCTGCATAGGTCTCCTCCTGGGAGAGAATTGTATTTATCTGTTTTCCGCCTCCGGTAAGGCTCGCAATAAGCTGAGGAAGTTCGCGGTAAGAGTCCGGCCCGGCAACAATATCAACTGCCGTGTGATTGAGCAGATCCTCCTTAAGCCTCTCTGCCATGCAGCCAAGAATACCAACAACAACTCCTTTTCTCTTTTTCTTTTCGAGTCTGAAAATGTCAAGTCTCCCCCAGATGCGCTGCTCTGCATTGTCTCTTATTGAACATGTATTGATGAGTATAAGATCTGCCTCCTTAATGCTGTTGCACAGCGAGTAACCATGAGGCTGAAGTATCGACAGCACAACTTCGCTGTCGTTAACATTCATCTGACAGCCGTAGGTTTCAATGAACACCTGTCTGAGTCCTGCATTGAGAGCTGGTTTTACGGAACAATATTTGTTAGTCATTATAATCAGTTTAATGGGTGCAAATATAGCTTTTTTATACCTTTGCAGATATTCACAACAAAAAGATGAAAAGATTACTGACGGTTACTATCTTGATTATTACGCTTCTGGGTGGTTGTACAAATTACCGCGATGTTGAGGTTAACAGTGTTACACTTCGTGATGTAAAGCTGATGAGCACATCGAGGGCCACAATTGAGGTTGAGTATGTAATTACCAATAATTCAGGCAGTGACCTTATACTTGCTTCTGCAGATGGTTTTCTGATGAAGAACAGGGTTAATTTTGCCCAGCTTGCTCTTATCAGTGCCGACACCGTTGCCAGGGGTGAGACAACAACAAACAGACTTAAGTTTAATGTAGAGCTGCTGGACCCCTTGTCGCTTTTCTCAATGGGTTTGAATATCAACAGCTGGAAAACATCGGACTTTGAGATTAATGTTCGCGGGGTAATTGAGAACTCAAGAGGACGCAAGAGAGTCTTCAAATTCAAAAACCTGCCTCTGGAAAACCTTATAAAGAGATTTTAACCAATGAGAAAATTAATATTTGCCATCTTGATTACAGCCCTGGCGTCAATATCGCTTTCGGCACAGGAGACACTTAAAGTACAGGATACATTAAAAATTACAGCTCCTCCCGTTCTGGATTCTGCTTTCTACATGAAGAGTATCTTCTCTCTGCTATCTGAGCCGGGACCCGCCTCAAACAGGGTTACAGTAGAGCAGAGCAAGGCAATTGAATCGGCCTTCACTGCCCATATCGAGAGCTCTGCATCTAAGAAAATAAGCGGATACCGCATAAGAATATATTTTGACAACAATCAGAATGCGCGCTCGCGTTCCGGAGATGTCTCCGCTCAGTTTGCTTCAAGATTTCCGTCAATTCAGGTATACAGGACCTATACAAATCCCTATTTTAAAGTAACTGTGGGAGATTTCAGGACCAAGTCAGACGCAATGCACCTTCTTAAACAGATAGAGGCCGACTTTCCCTCTGCGTTTGTGGTGAGGGAGCAGATTAATTTCCCCCCTCTTTAGCCTCTTTTTTCTTCTTTGCAGACTTGACTCCCTCCTCCTTAAGCTTTTTTAAAGCCTTGGCAACAGGATTTTCAATTTTCGCCATTTTCCTTTTCGCTCTCTCCTTGTCGTCCTTTTTGGTTCTCCACCATTTTGGCCTGAACTTTTCTGCCAGAGCTATTAGAGGTGAGGTGTATCGTTCAATTTTTTCCGGATAAATATCCTTGAGATTTAATAAAATACCGGTCTCTTCAACTCCGCCAAAATGCTCATTGATTGATGTCCCAAACACCTTCATTGATGGTGACAGGTTCATATAAGAGTTGATGAGGGGCGGAATATGCTCACCAAGAGTCCGGATCTCTTTGGACATTACCTTGTATGCATCTTTGTAGTCAAGCGAATCAAATAGCTCTTTGTAATACGGGTTCTTATTGTCGTAATCAAGAGAAACGATAGGAGTAACCAGCTGCTCATCATCTGGGAAATAGAGGTTAAGGAAATTGAGCAGAGTGTTTCTTGCTGTCATGTGGTACGAGGTATACATCGTAACCTTACCGAAGAAAAATTTTATGTGGGGGTAGCGGAGCATAAGCGCACCCAGTCCGTCCCACAGGTTATCCAGGGCAAAGAGTCCCTTTCTGCGGATATTTGTGCTCTGATAGTTAGGCTGAATAAATGATCTGCCCAGTTCAATAGTAAAAGGGAGGTAATCATTTACAAATTCAGGAGAGAAGTTAAACAGCTCACTTGTTGCAAGGTTTTTAACATTAAGGCCTGTGCACTGAATGTAACGGTATCCGCCAATAATCTCTTCATCTTTTGGATCCCACACGATAAGCTGTTTGTAAGGGTACCGGTTGTCTGTATCAAATTCGTCAATGTCAAGCGGTTTGCCCGTGCCTCCGCCTGCAAGCCTGAATGATATTTCACGAAGCCTGCCCAGCTCTCTCATAATGTTTGGAGAGTTGTGATATGTGATTTCGTATATCTTGTTCTCGCCCTTGCGGGTGTTACGGATAAACTTGTCTGATGTAAGTTCATCCATTATGAGCTTTCTGTCTATTGGTTGTATTACCGGTTCCATTGTTGTTCTTTTAAGTTGTAAACCTCTTCCCTGATTTTCTGCGTCCAGTAAGCTGCATTTCCGCCCCCCGCCAGTTGTTCATGAGGAATTGGTTCACCGATGTATATATTGAATGTCGCACCTTTCTGCCTGAACATTTCGTGAGGCAGCAGTATTGTTTCGTAGTTGAACTTAATACCCAGGGATTTTCTGAAATTGGCAAACTTGTAGAAAAATCCCGAATTCTTTCCTTCGAAGAAGATGGGAACAATGTCCCTTCCATATTTTATCGCCTGGTTAACAAAGCTCTTTTTCCAGTCCAGGTCTGCAATTGTTCCCTTGACCAGCCTCGAGCAGAGGCCTGCAGGGAAATAGAGTATCTGTCCGGCCGAACTGTATGAATCGTGTATAAGTTTTGCATTGTCAACATTTTGTCTTCCGTATTTGTTCACCGGAATGAAAATGGGTCTGAGTGGTTCTATGCTCATAAGGAGGTCGTTCACGACAAACCTTACGTTTTTGAAAACCTCTCCGAATATCTCAATCAGTATCATTCCGTCCAGACCTCCCAGCGGGTGATTGGATACGAAAATATATCTCTTCGAGCTGTCAAGAGAATCGGAACCATGCACTTTATACCGGATATTCAGGTGTTCAAGTGTGGCTTTTGCAAAGTCCCTGCCCTTGAGCCGGCCGTGTTTTTCCAGGATAACATTAATCTCATCCTGATGAATCAGCTTCTTAAGCAAAGTAATTAGAAACCTTGGAATTACCTTAATCAGCCTTGGGTTCTTTGCGCTGATAATTCCGGCTACGTCTATCTTCAGTTTCTTCTCCTCTTGGTCCATATTTGAAGGGGTTTATCTGAGTGCGAAGTTAAATAAAAATCATATCTTTGCATAAATGCTTTCCCTTATATGTTAAAACAAGGTTTACAGCAAAAACTGCAGCAAAAACTCTCGCCGCTCCAGATTCAGACTATTAAACTGCTTGAGTTGCCTACGCTGGAGCTTGAGCAGAGAATTAAGAAGGAGCTGGAGGAGAATCCTGTGCTGGATGAAGTGAACGACAGTGAAGAGGGTGAGGAGAGTTTATCCGGAAATCTATCACTGAGTGAATATTCCGTAGAGGACCAGATTCCTTCATATAAACTCTATGCAAATAATCAGGGAAAAGATATCAAACAGCAATACAGCATCTTTTCAGTTAAAGAGAGTTTCCACCAGAGTCTGATATCCCAGCTGGGATACAGCAGCATGGATGAGCGCTCCAAGACAATTGCAAAATATATTATCGGATCACTTGACGACGACGGTTACCTGCGACGCGACCTGGATGCTCTTGCAGATGACATCGCCTTCCGCCAGGGTATTGAAACAACCGAGGAGGAGGTCGAGAAAATTCTAATAAAGATTCAGGAGTTTGAACCTGCCGGCATAGGTGCAAGGGATCTCCGCGAGTGTCTGCTCCTGCAAATTAAGACAAGACATACATCGCCCTCTCAGAAGATAGCAGAAGATATCCTTGAAAACCACTTTGCCGAATTCACCAAAAAACACTACGCCAAGATAATTTCCCGTCTGGGCATTACCGAGGAGGACTTAAGGGGAGCAATTGAAGAGATTGTTCACCTCAACCCCAGACCCGGCGGCCAGATTGACGATTCATACACAGAGCAGGCACAGCAGGTTGTTCCGGATTTTCTCCTTGAATACAAGGATGGAGAGCTTATAATGACTATGCCCCGCTTTACTGTTCCGGAATTAAGAGTAAACAAGCGTTACGCAGATCTTCTTATAACCTCTGCCAACTCATCGCAGCGTGAAGGGAAAGAGGCTGCCACATTTGTCAAACAGAAACTGGACTCTGCAAAGTGGTTCATTGAGGCAATAAGACAGCGGCACAACACTCTCGAAAACACCATGAACGCCATAATCGACTTTCAGCGTGAGTATTTTACAGAGGGGGATGAGACTAAGCTGAAACCTATGGTGCTTAAGAATATTGCAGAGAAGACTAACCTCGATATCTCTACAATCTCCCGTGTTGTGAACTGCAAATACATACAGACCCATTTTGGAATATATCCGCTTAAGTACTTTTTCTCGGAGGGGCTCATGACTGAGAATGGAGAGGAGGTGTCGACCCGCGAGATTAAAAATATTCTTGCATCCAGCATTGATGTTGAAGACAAGAAGAAACCGCTTACGGACGAAGAGCTGGTATCGGTTCTGAGTGCAAAAGGCTATAAGGTGGCCCGCAGAACTGTTGCCAAGTACAGGGAGCAGTTAAATATTCCAATTGCACGTCTGAGAAAGGAGTTATAATCAAACTTTAAAATATGAAAAAAACAGCACTGGGTCTCTTTTTGGCCCTCATTATCTGTTCCTGCAATATGAAAGAGCAAGTAGACCTTATAATCTACAACGGAAATATATACACCGTTGATTCTGCTTTTACCAAAAGCAGTGCAGTTGCCGTAAAGGATGGTATTATCGAGGCAACCGGTACCGACGATGAAATTCTAAACACCTATCGTTCTGTGAGAATGGTAGACCTGGAGGGTAAGCCACTCTATCCGGGATTCAATGATGCTCACGGTCACATAACCGGGCTGGGACGCGGTCTTATGAGGGTAGACCTCCGCGGAGCCGGGTCGTTTGATGAGATAATCGAAAGACTGGTTCAGAGGCAAAAGGAGAATCCAATGGAGGTTATCCAGGGTGACGGATGGGACCAGAATCTCTGGGAGGAGAAGACATTCCCGGACAACACCAAGCTTAACGAACTTTTCCCTGAGACTCCGGTAATTCTCTCAAGAATTGACTTCCACGCTGTAATTGTGAATGATGCAGCAATCCGCAAACTTGGCATCAAACCGGGAGATCCGTCAATTCTGCCGGGAGAAGCTCTTATGAAAAACGGCAAGTTCCAGGGAGTTTTTCTGGAAAACACAGCAGACAGCTTCAAGAGTATTGTTCCGGAACCTGACGGAAAGGGAATACGCGAGATGCTTCTTGCAGCTCAGGCCGAATGCTTCAGATACGGGCTCACTTCTGTTTCCCATGCGGGAGAGGAGCTTCGCATTATTGAAGTTATTGACAGCATGCAGAGCGAAGGAAAACTAAAGCTCAGACTTGATGTCTGGCTTACACCAGGCGAAGAGAACTTCGCAAGGTTTACAAAACCATACAAAAACGGAAGGCTCAGTATCTCTGCAATTAAGATGTATGTAGACGGAGCCCTGGGTTCAAGAGGTGCACTCATGACAGAGCCATATTCAGATATGCCGGGTACATCGGGTATCTATGTCACAAGCCCTCAGCTGCTCGAGAGTAATGCAAAATGGGCATACGAGCATGGTTTCCAGGTTGCCACACACTGCATTGGAGACGAGGCAAACAGAGAGGCTCTGAGAATCTATTCAATGTTCCTGCCAGAGGGTAACGATCTGCGATGGAGAATTGAGCATGCTCAGATAATCCACCCATCTGATATGCATATGTTTGGTAGGTATGGCATTGTCCCTTCAATTCAGCCTACACATGCAACATCAGACATGCTGTGGGCAGACGAGAGAGTTGGCAGCAGAATCAAGAATGCATATCCTTACAAAGAGCTTCTCAGTCAGCTTGGATGGCTTCCTGCGGGAACAGATTTCCCAATAGAGCATGTTAGTCCTGTCTATACCTTCTTTGCCGCAGTTCACCGCACAAATCTGGACTTTGTTCCTCAGGAGGGATTTCAGATGGAGAATGCACTGTCACCAGAAGAGGCACTTCGTTCAATGACAATCTGGGCTGCAAAAGCCTCCTTTGAAGAGAAACTCAAGGGTAGTATTGAAAAGGGAAAAGTTGCAGACTTTGTGGTTCTTGATAAAGATATGATGACTGCAAAGAGGGAAGAGGTACCGGGTATAAAAATCCTCCGCACCTTTGTTGGAGGTGAGGAGGTTTATAAAGCCGAATAATCTGTTCGTATTTCTTAAAAATCAGAGCTTGCTGCCATAGGCCAGGTCACCTGCGTCACCTAGACCGGGTACAATATAGGCCTTGATTGTGAGCTCTTCGTCTATTGCACCTACCCACAAGGTTGTTGTTTTGTGAGGAAGATGTTTTGAGAGATACTCAATGCCCTCAGAGCTTGCTATAGGACATACAAGGTGAGTATGCGAAGGAGCACCGGTTTCGCAAAGTCTGTTGTATGTAAGAACAACTGACGATCCTGTTGCCAGCATGGTGTCTGCAAGAATGAGAGTCTTTCCTTCAATGGTGGGACTGCTTGCATACTCAATCTGAATGGTAAATTTGTTGTCTTTGCCATATTTGCGGTAAGCGGCAATGAATGCATTCTGCGCCTTGTCAAAATAGTTGAGCAAACCGTCGTGCAACGGAAGCCCGGCTCTCATAATACTTGCTATTACCAGTTTGTTGTCGTAGGTGCTGCATTTGGCAATACCAAGAGGAGTAGTAACCTCTTTTTCTGAATAGTTAAGATGTCTGCTTATCTCATAAGCGAAGACTTCTCCAATTCTTTCAAGATTGCGGCGAAACCTCATGCTGTCTTTTTGGATGTTGTGGTCACGTATCTCCGCGATGAAGCTGTTGAGAACGGAGTCCTTCTCACCCAGGTTGATTATTTTCATTGGTTTTGAATTGTAATTTGAGATATTCGCCCCAAAGATATAAAAATATCAGATTATTCCATCGTCTGCAAAGCTGAAGTAGTTGTCACCGGCAATGATGAGGTGGTCAAGCAGCGTTATATCAAACAGAGCAGCAGCATCTTTAAGTATTTTTGTCTGTACCTTGTCACTCTCTCCGGGATGTGCGTTCCCGCTCGGATGGTTGTGAATCAGTATTATAGAGCTTGCAAGTCTTTCGAGAGCTCCCTTGATCACAAATTTGACATCAACTACTGTGGCAGAGAGTCCCCCCTTGGAGAGCCTCTCCCTTGATATCAGCTTGTTTGCCCTGTTCAGATACATAACCCAGCACTCTTCGTGAGGCAGGTCTCTCAGTAAAGGGCTTATAAGTTTTGCTGCACTTTGTGATGACTGAATCCCGGGCATTACCTTTCCCGTAGATGTAGAAAAGCGTTTCCCCAGCTCTGCGGCGGCAATAATTGAAATTGCCTTGCCCGGTCCTATCCCCTTTACCGATGTCAGACTTTCAAGAGAAGCTCCTGACAGAGTTCTTAAATTGTTGTCGTTTAGCTGAAGCAACCTTCTTCCAAGATCCACCGCAGACTCCTCCCTGTTTCCCGACCCTATGATAATGGCTATTAACTCTGCGTCGCTCAGGTTCTCCGCACCCTTCGCCACCATCTTCTCCCTCGGTCTCTCGTCCTCTTTCCACTCCCTGATTGATAATTTCTTTTTCATATGCCATAAAAATTAAAAAGCTCTCCAAATATTGGAAAGCTTTTCAATTCTTTTATGACAAAAAGGTAAATTTCTTTACAGTTTGTTTACGTAGTTAGCGATGCCACTTTTAAGGTTCGATGCTTTGTTGGCGTGGATAACATTAATCTTTGCCAGTTTGTCAAGCATTGAAGATACTTTTGGGAGTAAAGCAAGAGCTGCCTCTTTCTCAGTAGTATTGCGAAGTGCCTTAATCGCATTTCTTGTAGTGCGTGCATAATACTTGTTATGCAGCCTGCGCTTTTCGCTTTGACGCGCGCGCTTTTCTGCTGAAGCGTGATTTGCCATTTTCTAATTTTTTTGTTTTTTGTAGTCCGTAGGGGAATCGAACCCCTATTGCAAGAATGAAAATCTTGAGTCCTAACCGTTAGACGAACGGACCATCTCGAAAACACTCACAATCGTGTTTCGTGTTGGGAGTGCAAAGGTAGAAAGATTTTTTATAGTTGCAAAAAAATCTTAAAAATTCTCGTAAGAGTAAATTATGGACTCTACCTGCCTCAGATAATTTCGCTTATCGTAACGCGGAGCATACACAAAGGCTTCCAGTGCGATAACATTTCTGTTCTCTTTGTCAAGGAAGAAATGGCTCACAAAAGGGCCGCCCATAAAATCGTTCTGAACCTCCCATAACCCGCGCAGCTCTGCAAAAGAGCGGCGGTTATATGTTACCCATTTAAGCCCCGGCTCAATAAGAGTATTTGTGGTCATAAAAGTGTTTTCGAGAGGGCCGGGAACATTCTGCTGAAGGATTTCATTCCTCTTTGCTATAAGGTTCTCTCTGGTGAATGCAAGAGTGTCTGTGTAAGGGAATTTGTAGATAAAAATACCCTGATTTGTATAAGTCGTTTCATACGATATCCAGATAAAATTATCTGTCTTCTTGCGAAGATTATATCCGTTTGGAAAGTATGGAGAGCCGCCGAATGTCTCTGTTACTACAGCTCTAAGTGCAGGTTCTTCATATTTTTTTGCGTTGGCAATGTTTCTGTTCCTCTCTGCCTGTAAAATTGAGTTTTCAAGCTTGTTCATCTGCTCAAGAATAACTGCCTGAGCACCCTTTGCGTCAGGTGCAGAGATTGTAATAACAATCTGAGGAGCTGCCCAGACATTCTCCTGATAAACGATATTGCTGTTTTTAAACTGCTCTCCGATATCAAGCATTATGATGTTTCTGTGGGACTGAAAAATGCTTGTAAAGGCATTCTCCGGAATGTTAACCAGATTGAACATAGGCTCCCTCTGAGGAAGAAACGGGTGGTCGACACCCAGCGCAGATCTGAGGGCAGCTCCTGGTTCGCTCTCCCAGTATCCTTTATTTATTACTATCACAACCTCGCCTGCTTTCCCGCTGATGCTGGGCATAAGCCTCGGGCCGTTTTTGCACGCAACCGCAAGTATGGTTACGATTATCAGTGCAAATAAAATCCTTGCTGCTCTCATGATTTCCGTTATTTAAAAAGTCTGTAAATGTCGTTACCAAATGCCAGGAACATTATTGCAAAAAGAATAATCATCCCGGCAACCTGGGCATACTCGAGCACCTTGTCGCTCGGTTTCCTCCTTGTCACAATCTCATAGATGAGGAACAGTATGTGTCCTCCGTCAAGAGCCGGGATAGGTAGGAGATTTACAACGGCAAGCATAATCGAAAGCCATGCTGTGAGATTCCAGAAAATCTGCCAGTCCCAGCTTGAAGGGAAGATGTTGCCAATTGCGATAAAGCTGCCTACAGATTTGTAGGCTTCGGTTTTTGGTGAGAATATAAGTTTTAGCTCCTTAAGGTAATTTCTGATGGTAGATACAGCTTTGTCTGCACCGGCCGGTACTGCTGCAAGTACCGAATATTTCTCGGTAGTTACATTGAAAAACTGACGAACATCACCATCAACTGCGACGCCAATCAAACCATCGTTGTCAACAAACAGTGTCTTCTCCAGTCTCTCTGCTCCTCTCTGAATTGTGACAGAGATTGTGTCTCCCTTGTGCTCCTGCAGAATTGACTGAACATCCTGAACAATGAACGCCTCAACAGAATCAATTGCGATAATTCTGTCGTATGGCATGAGTCCTGCACCTGCATTATGGGATGAATCAGATACGGCCAGAATCTGGAACGGGGCTCTGAGTGAAAACATGCCCGGTGTATTTAGAACTGCAGGAATGTAAACCGGATCTATCGCAACATCAACAATAGAATCTGCTCTTGTAACGCTGGCTGTTTTAGCCTGATTGCGGGCCATAATCATCTGAAGTTCATGGAACTTTTCGATTTTTTCACCATCAAAGGATATGATCTTATCCCCGTTTACAAAACCAATCTCCTTCGCAAGATCGTTGCACTGAACTCCGTAAACGGCATCCTCGTTTTTAAGGTACTCCTCCCCCCAGGTAAACAGAGTTGCAGAGTAAATGAGAATGGCAAGCAGGAAATTGAAAAATACGCCTCCAAACATTACAAAGAATCGCTGCCAGGCCGGTTTGCTCCTGAATTCCCATGGCTGGGGCGGAAGCTGCATAGCCTCTTTGTCCATAGATTCGTCTATCATTCCGGAGATTTTGCAGTAGCCTCCCAGTGGAAGCCAGCCAATTCCGTATTCGGTGTCTGAATTTTTCGGTTTGTATTTAAAAAGTGAGAACCACGGGTCGAAGAAGAGATAAAACTTTTCGACCTTTATTTTAAAGAGACGTGCAAAGAAAAAGTGTCCGAATTCGTGTACCAGTACAAGAATTGACAAGGCTAGCACGACCTGAAGGATTTTAATGATTATATCCATTTGTTTTTTTAGTTGTTTACAGAGTATTTCGCTTTTACCGAGAGAGCCATCTCCCTGGCGGTATCATTTGTGTTGTAAATATCCTCCAATGAGGGTTGTACAACAAACTTCGTTCCATTAATAACCTCTTCAATAATGAGAGGAATTGCAGTGAATGGAATTTCTTTCGAAAGAAACGCCTCCACGGCTATTTCATTTGCAGCATTCATTGCGCAAGGAATGTTTCCGCCCCTTTCAATTGCCTGATATGCAATGCGTATGCATGGGAATTTCTGCTGGTCCGGCTGGTAAAACTCAAATGTTCCAAGCAGCGGAAAGTCCAGCCTTTTGGTATCCAGATCTACACGGTAAGGGTAGGTTAGTGCATACTGAATAGGAAGTCTCATATCGGGAGTGCTCAGCTGTGCTGTTACGGAGCCGTCAGAAAACTGCGCCATGGAGTGAATGATTGACTGAGGATGAACCACAATATCTATTCTTGACGGTTCAATTCCAAAAAGCCATTTAGCCTCAATCATCTCAAGGCCTTTGTTCATCATGCTGGCAGAGTCCACGGTTACCTTCGAGCCCATTTTCCAGTTTGGATGGTCAAGCGCCTGGTCAATTGTGACACTCTTAAGCTCCTCTTCGCTCTTGCGGAAAAATGGTCCGCCCGATGCGGTAAGAATAACCTTTTCTACTGTTGCTCTCTCGCCCTGAAGGCACTGAAAGATTGCAGAGTGCTCAGAATCCACCGGAATTATTGGAGCCCCGTTCTCCTTAGCAAGAGACATTATAATGCTTCCTGCTGCAACAAGAGTCTCTTTGTTTGCCAGGGCAATTGCCTTTCCTGCCTTGATTGCTGCAATTGCAGGCTTGAGCCCGCTGAATCCCACCATTGCGGTAAGAACCATATCTATGTTTTCTCCTGCAACCAGAGAACAGATTGAATCTATGCCGGAGAAAACCTTTATGTCAAGCGGAGCAAGCGCTTCGTTTACCTCGTTATATTTTGATTCATCAACAATTACAACTGCATTTGGCCTGAGCCTTTCTGCCTGCTCAACAAGCAGCCCGCTGCTTGTGTTTGCAGTTAACAGCTCCACCTGAAGTTTGTCTGAATGTCTGATGCATACCTCTATCGCCTGTGTGCCAATTGACCCTGTCGAGCCAAGTATTGCCACTCTTCTTTTCATCTGAGACATATTATAAGTTGATGTATTTTGCCGGATCAACGGCAGCACCTTTGTGCCAGAGTTCAAAATGGAGGTGAGAGCCTGTGCTTAGCGATCCGGTGCTTCCCACCAGTGCAATTGCGGTTCCCGCCTTTACTTTATCACCCGTTTTCTTTAAAAGTTTTGAGTTGTGTTTGTAAATGGATATAAGGTCATTGGAGTGCTGAATCTGAATTGTAAATCCGGTTTCGTCGGTCCATGTCGCCATAATGACTGTTCCGTCAAGAACAGCAGAAACTACAGAGTTTGTTGGAGCTGCTATATCCAGGTACGGGTGGTTTGTTGCAAGGTTAAATCCGTCTGATATGATTCCCTTTACAGGAGGGAAAAAGTGAAGTCCCTCAATCTGGTTCACGCGGCCGGATTCGGATCCTACATTAAACTGCTCCTGTTTAATCACTTCAAGACGCAGAAGTGAGTCCTCCTTAGATTTTTTGCCTGTGAGTTCGCCAACAGTTGCTGTGTCAGTTTTGGCAGCAATGTCGCCAAGTTCAAGTGGCTGCTGTCCTGTAACGATTCTCTGAATATTGTTAAGCTGGAAATCCCAGAGTTTAACTGTTCTCTCGAGAGAGTCCAGTTTAAGTGCATTTTGCACAATTTCTCTTCTGGTCTTTGCGTCCGGGTATCCGGGAATAAACTCCCTCAGAGGAGTGTAGGATATGAGAATAGTAACCAGGGCAACAATGAAAATAACTGCAAGGATGAGGCTCAGGAGCATCATCATGCCGTTTGCACGAAACACGAACAGTTGCTCGTGAGTTGTATCATTGAAGATTGAGAAACGAAATTTGTTCCTCAGCCGGTTACTGCTGTTTTTTGTTTTTTGTTTTGCCATTCTGTTTAAATCTCCCTATTCATCTTTAATGGGAACGAAGAGCTCCTCGCTCCTCCACAACCCGTGCTTGTTGCAATATGCAACGGCAGTAAGGCGAAGGCTGATTTTTGGGATCAGCAGAAAATCGGCCTCAATATGTACAGGGTCGTCCCCGAAACTGCTCCGCTGAATCTTTGCCTCTCCCACAAGTGTCTCAAGATTCCAGAGCTGAATGTATTCATAGTGGTGGTCAGGAGCGTTGGGGTGTTTGACATTTTTGCCAATCTTCACCTTTACCCTGAAAGGCATGTTTCTGACAGCCTCGCTGTCGCACATAATTACAGGCGAGTGTTTGTCTGCATACTGGCGTACCTTTTCGCTGCCTGTTTCGAATTCCTGATATGAAAATACTCTTGGCATAGTTGCATTTAAACCTCAAAAGTACTAAAAAAAAACTAACTTTGCGCTATGGAAAGAATTGTGGGTATTGACTACGGCAGAAAGAGAGTCGGGGTAGCTGTAAGCGATCCTCTCGGCATTTTTGCATCGGCCCTTGAGACTGTTCCTGCCGGCAATCTTCTTGCTTTCCTCAAAAATTATACCCAAAAGGAGAAGGTGCTCAGGTTTGTTGTTGGCTATCCTGTGAATCTCAACAATCAACCTTCAGAGGCAGCAAAGGATGTCGATCAGTTTCTGAACATGCTTCGCAAACAATTTCCTGACATACCCGTTACTTTAGAAGACGAACGCTTCACATCACAAATGGCAATGAGGACCCTTATAGACGGCGGAATGAAAAAGAGCGACCGCCGGGTCAAGGGAAATGTAGACAAAGTGAGTGCAGCAATTATCCTGCAGTCATATCTGGACTCTGTTTCAAGAGTTGCAGAGGGGCCTGCGGGGCTTTAAAAAATTATTATATATGGTGTTGCCAATATACGTTTATGGATCGGAGGTCCTCAGGGAGAGGGCTCAGGAGGTGGACATAACTGCACCGGGCGTTGCAGAGGAGATGAAAAAGCTCACTGAAGACATGTATGAAACCATGTTCAAGGCAGATGGTGTGGGTCTTGCTGCTCCTCAGATAGGTAAATCTATAAGAGTGCTTGTTGTGGACGGAACTCTTCTTTCTGAAGATATGCCGGAACTATCCACATTTAAGAGAGCTATGATTAATCCTGTTATCTCATTCGAGAGCGAAGAGACTATCGAGTTCAGCGAAGGATGCCTCAGCATTCCTGACATTCACGCCTCAGTTGTGAGACCTAAGAAAATCAAAATTTCATATTACGACCCCGACCTTGTTAAGAGAGAGGAGGAGCTTGACGAATTTGCGTGTCGCATGGTTCAGCATGAGATGGATCACCTCAACGGGGTCCTCTTTACAGACCGTACTGCACCCATCAGGAAAAAGATGCTGCAGGCGAAACTCAACAACATAATGGCGGGAAAAGTTAAAACTCATTACAAAATAGCCCAGAACGGCAAGAAAAAATAGAGCAGACAATGGGAGCATTTCATGCATACGATATAAGAGGTATCTACAATAAAGATTTTGACAGAGAGACAGTTTACAGGGTGGGATTTTTTCTTCCCGAACTCCTTAAAGCAGATAAAGTACTGGTTGGAAGAGATGCAAGAGAGTCATCTCCGGAGATGCACGATGCTCTCCTGAAAGGTATAACTGACGCAGGAGCAGATGTTTATGACCTGGGGCTGTCAACAACCCCCATGGTCTATTATGCAACAGCAACTTACGGATTCACTGCCTCTGCACAGATAACCGCTTCTCACAATCCAAGAGAGTACAACGGACTTAAGGTCTCAAGGGAGAATGCCCTGCCTGTTGGATTTGACACAGGACTTGGTACTGTTAAGGAGTGGATAGAGACCCGCGAAATTGTTGTGAGGGAAAAAAAGGGAGAGGTTCACAAGCTCGATGTTAAAAACGAGTATATCGCCTTTCTCATGAAATATAAGGGAGATTATTCCGGACTTAATATTGGAATGGATGTCTCTAACGGAATGGCGGCGCTTCTTATCAAGGATATCCTTGGTGAGGGAAGCGATAAACTTCACTACATCTTTGATGAGATGGACGGAACATTCCCTAACCACGAGGCAAATCCGCTTATACCTGAAAACACGCTTGACCTGCGCAACCTCGTAAAAGAGAAGGGCTGCGACATTGGAGTTATTTTTGACGGAGATGCAGACCGGGTAATGTTTGTAGATGAAAATTCAAGATTCATTTCACCAGACCTTATGATTGCACTTCTTGGCCACTACTTCCTCGAAGAGAGGGGAGAGAGAGGTCCGGTTCTTCAGGATATCAGAAGTTCAAAAGCAGTTGGAGAGTACCTTGCTCCAATGGGCGGAGAGATTCACACCTGGAAGGTTGGACGCGCCTTTGCAGCCCACAAGTTAAGGGAGATTAACGGAGTTTACGGCGGAGAGCTTGCCGGACACTACTATTTCCGGGACTTCTTCTACAGCGACTCGGGAATCATGGCAGCCCTCATTATACTTGACATAACAGCCAAGCTTAAGAAGAGAGGGGTAAAACTCTCGCAGGCTATTGCAGCGATTGAGAAATACGACAACTCAGGCGAAATAAACTTCCGTATTGAGAAAAAGAGAGAGGCAATGGACAAGGTGAGGGAGTATTTCCTTCAGACAGAAAAACCAATTGCCAGCTTTGACTTTGACGGTTACCGTGTAGAGTTTCCGGAGTGGTGGTTCAATATCCGCCCTTCAAATACAGAGCCATACCTCAGGTTCCTTGCCGAGGCAAAGGGCGCAGAACTTCTTGCCCAAAAGGTGGCAAAAGTAAAAGAACTCCTTAAGGAATTTGAATAACAACCGGATGTAAATGTACCGTTCACTCACCCTGCTGCTCTCACTGGTCCTATTTGCAACAGCCGCTGCTGCAGAGGGAGGGAGAGAGAATCCCGGCATTCAGAGTGAAGTCAGAACAGAATACACAGATTTAATTCCAAAATCCAGAGTAGTAATCAATTCGCCTTCAGAGGAGAACTTTAGAAAAGGAAAGTCTGTAAGGCTGATTCTCTTTGCCCTGCCCAACGGTAACACAATAGAGGAGACCGAGGGCCGCTCCGGGCCGATGCTTCCTTCTGAGTGGCGTTATGATATTCAGCATATAGCCGCACAGATAAGATTTTTAAGGGAGCACGACAGAGGCCATAACTACATTGTTGCATATCTGGAGGCAGCACAGAAGGGGTGGACTATCCACGCCTCACAGCTTCCCGACTCTCCGCAGCATTATAAAAAACTTACCGACACAATTCTTGCAATTGTTAAAGCATCTCTTCCCGGCAGCGTAAGCAGGGAGCCCCTCTCTCTTATTCTCTCAAGTCACAGCGGCGGCGGCCGGTTTGTCCTCAACTATTTGCAATCGGCAGAACAGATTCCTCATATAGTAGAGAGGATTGCATTTATTGACAGCAACTACGGGTACGAAGAGGAGCTATATGCAGATAAACTCAATGCCTGGCTAAAGGGAGACCGAAACCGGCACCTTGGGGTTATGGCATATGTAGATACAACTGTTATTCTTAACGGAAAGCGCATTGTAAGCAGCAAAGGGGGGACAGGCTACCGCACACAAATGATGGCGTCAGACCTTCAGAAGAGAGGAGTCAGATTCAGGGAGCACACAGATACCTCATTCGTTAGAAAATTCTCTTCAGACGGGCAGGCGGCCTTCTGGATAAAGGAGAATCCAACCGGAAAAATTTTCCATACCATACTTGTTGAAAGGAACGGGCTTGTTCACCAGATACTCTTTGGCAGCCGCCTCGAAGAGCGGGGCTACCGCTTCTGGGGCGAGAGGTGTTATGGTAAATACATAAAATGACAACAACCAAACTATGAAAAGATACCTGTCACTGGACATTCTCCGCGGACTTACCATCTTCGGGATGGTCTTCTCGGCAATAATTCCGCACGGAGTACTTCCTGCATGGATGTACCACATTCAGACACCTCCTCCGCACCACACCTTTGACCCCTCTCTCTCGGGAGTTGGCTGGGTAGACCTGGTCTTTCCAATCTTTATCTTCTGCATGGGAATGGCAATTCCATTTGCCGGAAGAGCCAGAATTGAGGCTGCAAAAGGAGCTAATGTTACAAAGGCTTATCTTAACAGTACCCTTGTAAGGTTTCTGATGCTGTGGCTCTTCTCATACCTTTATGTCCTTCTTAATTTTTCAACTTCAGAGGGGTGGATTGCTCAGCTTACCACTCTTGGCGGCTTCGCGGCACTTTTTCTTGTTTACTATGTATTTCCGAAAAATCCACAGGGGAGATTCCGGATTTGGGCAAATGAAAATAAAAAGGTTATAAGAATTGCGGGAGTTGTCTCTGCTGCACTTCTGATTGCAGCCGGTAACCTCTTCCTGGGCGAGGAGATCTCAATCTACAGAAGCGGAATTATAATTTTTCTGCTTGCATTCCTCTACCTCTTTGGCTCACTTATCTGGTACTTTACAAGAGATAACCTGCGCGCAAGGATTGTAATATTTTTCCTGATAGTTGCCTTTGCAGCAGTTACAATGTCGTATGACCTTCAGTCAAAAATGTATGCCATTAAGGAGATAAGATGGTTCTTTAATATGGAGTACATCTACTTTCTGCTCATTCTGCTTCCTGCAACCTGGGTGGGAGATCTTGTCAGGGCCAGAGTATTTTCGCCGCAGGGATACAGCCCTGTAACGGAGGCTCCGGTTTCAAAACCGGTGAAGGCTTTTGTCCTAATTTACATAGGTGCAATTCTTCTGTGGCTTATGTTTGCCCTTTACGGGAAATGGACTCTTTACACATTCCTGTTCTCTTCGGGAAGCTTTGCACTTCTTTGGTTTGTAATGAGAAACCTTATGCCTGTATACAAAAAAGAGACTCTGCTGGCACTGGTTCTCATGATTCTTGGCGGGGCAACAATTTTTGCAGAGGGTTCCATCTCAAAATCGCCATTTACAATCTCCTACAGTTTTATAACAGCAGCAATCTCAATCTATCTGCTCATAATAACTGACTTTATATCTGCATTCAACCCACGCTCAATGTTCGTGAGGATTTTTGCAGGGGCGGGAAGCAATCCGCTTATGAGCTACATAGCATTCGGCTCACTTGTTATGCCCCTTTTCAAACTTACGGGGCTGATTATTCTGTATCAGGCGGCATATCCTGCCGGCTGGCCGTGGATAGGAGTTGCAAGAGCTGCAGTTGCAGTATTGCTGACTATGTCAATTGTTGCGTATCTTAGCGAAAGGAAGATTTTCTGGAGAGCTTAAACAGAACTTATATGAAAAAAATATCATCACTGGCTCTGAAAATTACAGTTGCCGCACTGGTGGGATTAATGATAGTTATACCCTTCTTTTTTCAGGGGCAAATTGTAGATAAACTAAAAAAACTGGCTAACGACAATATTAATGGTACCCTCGATTTTAAGGAGACAAGGATATCATTCTTTAGCCATTTCCCTAATCTGACAGTAACATTCAGCGACTTTACCCTTATGGGGCCGGCTCCGTACGACAAGGATACCCTTGCATTCGGAGAGGAGATAGCTGTGGGGATTAACCTGCTCTCGCTTGTTAAGCAGAGGGTGGAGGTTGGAATGATTTACATTGGGGGCGGGAACATTAACCTCATTAATGGCACAGATGGTAAGACCAATTTTGATATAATGCTCCCTTCACCTGACAGTACAGAGACGGCAGCACTGGCAGATGACAGCGAAACTCCTGCGGTTAAAATTCATAAAATCAAGCTGCGTGACTGTAAACTCAGGTTTGAAGATGTTACCTCCGGCTTTGTATTTCTTGCTGAGGAGCTGGACTATACGGGCAAGGGTAACTTTGCCGAATCGGTATTTGACCTGAAGTCAAATCTTGAGGCAAAAAAACTGACTGTAGACCTTGGTTCTTCAAGGTATATAGACCACAAGCGTCTTGCGGCAAAGATGGTAACGAGCATTAATACAGACAGTCTCTCATTCCGCTTTATTAAAAACAGCCTCAAGTTACAGGATGTTCCACTGGAATTTTCGGGATTTTACAAAACGCTGGCAGACGGATTTGACATAAATATTGAAGGCTCCACAGAGAAGATGCCGTTTGAGTCGCTCTTCACACTTATGCCTGCAGAGTACACACCATGGTTTGAGGGCACGCGCTTCAGAGGGGATGCAAAACTGGGCTTTGCCTTCACAGGCATAGCATCTGACTCTCTTGACACATTCCCGGATTTCTCAGCAAGTATGGAGGTTCAGAAGGGAAGCATCAAATCATCTCTGGCAGATCTTCCGCTTGAAAACATAGAGTTAAAAGGATCCCTCACAGTTCCGCAGACAAACTTTGACAAGATACACCTGGCTGTTGATACAGTTGGATTTACAATGGCAGGCGAGCAAAACGGGGGAAGAATCAGCATAACTATGGGCGATTCCATAGCTGTTAAAGGGGCTTTAGGCGGATTCGCCGACATGGACGCCATCAGCAAGGCTGTTGGT
>PHDT01000027.1 GCA_002842695.1 Bacteroidetes bacterium HGW-Bacteroidetes-10
ATGTTGTTGGCCGCACTTGCCTCAGAGGTAAAGTGTCAAATCATTCAATAACAGACTGTATAACAAGTCGGTTAATAATATGTAATCACCACACCTACAACTATTTGACACTTCACCTCTGAGGCGCGGGCTCGAGGTGCGGGCTCAGCCACACGAGCACCGGAGGCAATTTAAAGGTGCCGGGCTGCACCCGGCGAGTGCTTAGCCTCCGGCAACGAAATTTAACTCTGCCAGAGTTTTTAGCATGTTCTTGAATACTAGGTTATAACAATATTTCAAATAGGTGCTTTTATGATCCGAAACTATCGCAACATCAAGTAAATCTGCAAGTTCGTAAAAACTCTGGCAGAGTTTCATTTTTAGGACCCGCACGGCTGTAACGCACTGTAAGTCAACGATAGCCACTTTGTCCCCGCGGATGATCCGCGGGGACAAAGTGCTACTTGCAGAAATACAATCACTTACAGCCGTGCGGGTCACCTAAAAACGCCCACCCAAAACACACTCGAAACCCTTACCAGGCAACGAGAAACGATCTACTGCGTGCAAGCTTGAAAAACCTTTGCCGAAGGCTTACTCACGCCGGGCGCAGCCCGGCACCTTCTTAGCAGCCTGGCATTTACCCCTGGGGAAAAGTGTCAGATCGTTGATGAACAGGTCTTTATGCAAAAACAAGGTTTTTCACAACTAGTTGTATATGTGATGTTTGACACTTTTCCCCAGGGGTAAATTGGACAAGCGCCCATACACATGTCAGCCTAAATTACATCTTCTTATATACCAGACTGTTATAAATCGTTGCGTTACAAAAATTCTAGATTTAGAAATCGCAAACCCCTGTTTTACTGCGCATTGTAAATTAGGCTGACATGTGCGCCGCCGGAGTTCAGATTTCGTAGCTCGCAAACCTCCATTTTCACTATATTTGTCTTCACAAACCTCTATTCAATCTACAACTCACATGAAAACATATCAAGACCTTCTCAGACATATAATGGAGACCGGAACTCTTAAGGCAGACCGCACGGGGACGGGCACGAAGAGCGTGTTCGGGTACCAGATGCGGTTCAATCTGGAGGAGGGGTTTCCGCTTCTGACCACAAAGAAGGTGCACCTGAAGTCAATAATTCATGAACTGCTCTGGTTCATTGCCGGAGATACCAACATTAAGTATCTTAAGGACAACGGGGTTTCAATCTGGGATGAGTGGGCCGACGAAAACGGCGAACTGGGCCCGGTTTACGGAAGGCAGTGGAGAGCGTGGAAAACAGCAGAAGGCGAAACGGTCGATCAGCTGTCGGCCTTGATAGAGGGAATCAAAAAGAATCCCGACTCCCGCAGGCACATTATAAGTGCGTGGAATCCTGGCGAGGTAGATAAAATGGCGCTGCCGCCGTGTCATGCGATGTTTCAGTTTTATGTGGCAAACGGAAGGCTGAGTTGTCAGCTTTACCAGAGGAGTGCCGATGTCTTTCTGGGCGTGCCGTTCAATATAGCGTCGTATGCGCTGCTTACGATGATGGTGGCGCAGGTGTGCGGGCTGCGGCCGGGGGACTTTATCCACTCCTTTGGGGATGCGCATATCTATACCAACCATTTCGAGCAGGTGAACCTTCAGCTCTCAAGGGAGCCGCGGCCTCTGCCTGTAATGAAAATAAACCCGAACGTGACAAGCATATTCGGGTTTAAGTATGAAGACTTTGAACTTGAGGGGTACAATCCGCACCCCGGAATCAAAGCGCCTATTGCTGTGTAGGAGCAGCGACCGGATCAAGGGTTATTGTTCCCAAGTTGTTTACCTGGCCCACTACAACTGCAGTATTTTCAAATGTTTTTCCAACATAGCCGGCAAGCGGTTCAAACACAATTTTGTATGAACCCGGGTCAACGCCCTTGAACATGAACTTGCCATCCTCGGCAACAATTGTTGCCAGTGTATCTCCGTTGGCAATTGCCTTCACTGTTGGATTAGCTGCAAGAGGAAGGACGATTCCCCTTATTGCGCCTGTGGCTGCCTCATTAAATGTGCGGATAACCGGTTTGAGTGAAAATCCGCCGTTTCCTTTTGCAACAATAGATCTTGCTGCGTCAAAGTCAATCCAGAGTTCGTAAACTACGCCCTCTTCGAGTTGAGCGTTAATCTGAAACTTAAGTCCGGATTGTTGTGCAGACGGAGTGTCCAGGTTATGGTAAACACCATCAACTTTAACCCTGTTATTACTTCCAAGCACAAGTCTCATTTGTGATATGTTTCCGGCAGGGAGTTCAATTGTAGCCAGAAGAGTGTCAAGTCCGTTCCTGAAATCAAGAAGGTTGTAAACACCTTTATTTACCGGAAGACTCACCCAGCTTCCTTCGTTTTCATTGCTTGATGCGTGAATCTGCAGACCCTGCACATCAATGAGCACCTCCTCGTAATTGGCAGGCGCATCGGTCAGTTTTACCACAAGTGTTGCCTTGTCGCTCGAAATCTCATCATTAGTACATGATGAAAGGCCCAGAACTATAGTTCCGGCCAGGATTAAATAAGTATAAAATCTCTTTTTCATGATAATTTGCTTTTTGGTGTGTTCTGAAACTATACCGTTTTGGGACGCCTGCACCCTACTTCCGACTCCACCTCTTCCCCTCCGGCTAAAATCCCGTAATCATCTTTTTCAGAAAAACCCACGTAATAAGTATATTTGTACTACTATAACAAAGGTAAAGCAATTATGATTTCAATAATAGTGGCAATCGCAACAAATGGCGCAATAGGAAAGGATAATCAGCTTTTATGGCACATATCCGAAGACCTGAAGTACTTCAAAAAAGTAACCGGAGGGCACACCGTCATCATGGGCAGAAAAACCTGGGAGTCGATAGGCCGGCCACTCCCCAACCGCCGCAACATAGTAATCAGCAGAACTCTTAAGGCCGATTCTCTCCCGGGCGCAGAGGTATTCGGCTCACTGGAGGAGGTCATAAAGTTGCTTCCAAAGGCCGATGAACACTTTGTGATAGGCGGGGGCGAGATATACCGTCAGGCCCTTCCGCTTGCAGACAAACTCTACATTACCCAGGTTTACACCGCCGTACCCGACGCCGACACCTTCTTCCCGGATATCGACCCGGCCAGCTGGAACAAACTCACCGAAGAATATAATGAACGCGGCGAAAAATATCCACATCCGTTTGAGTTTGTGGTTTATGAGCGCAGGTAAAACCGCCGGTGCCGGTGAAACTCTGCCAGAGTTTTTAGCAACTTCTTGAATGCTAGGCTATAACAATATTTAAAGCCTGTGAATTTTCGTTATTATTTAATTACAATGTGCTGACATTCTGCAAGTTCGTAAAAACTCTGGCAGAGTTCTGCGCGACATGTCAGTCTAATTTACATATCACTCATTATCTGAGCGTTACGTTTTCTAATTCTAGATTTTCTGAAATTCCCTCGCAGCTAACTACCTGTTTTATAAACAAATGTAAATTAGGCTGACATGTGCGATTTTCGGTCGGGGATTATAGACGGCATCTATACAGCGATAGATAAAACTCCCTCAACTTAATTGGGGGAGTTCTGTTTATAATGCATTACCAATAACGATTAATATTATCGATTATGAGAAAATTAATGCTGATGCTCTCTCTGGCACTTTTGCCGCTGGCAGTTTTTGCGGGAGAAGCAGACAACAAGACTAACAATAAAAATAAAATAACCATGACAACTATAAACAAACTAGTATTTCCTGAATTACCATACGCTTACGATGCACTGGAGCCATTCATCGACAAGCTCACAATGGAGATCCACTACAGCCGCCACCACAAGGCATACTTCGACAACTTCATGAATGCAGTTAAAGGTACAGAGCTCGAGAACAAAACTCTTGACGAGGTATTCGCAAACATGAGCAAGTACTCGCCTGCCGTTCGCAATAACGGAGGCGGATTCTTCAACCACGTTCTCTACTGGGAGGTGATGAAGGTAAACGGCGGAAAACCATCGGCAAAGCTCGAGGCTGCTATCGTAAAGGCGTTCGGTTCAATGGACGAACTTAAGAAGTTGTTCCTTGATGCAGGAAAGACACGTTTTGGAAGTGGCTGGGCATGGCTTAGCGTAAACGAGAAGGGCGAACTCTTTGTATCATCAACACCAAATCAGGACAACCCTCTTATGGATGTTGCCGAGAAAAAAGGCACCCCAATCCTGGGAATGGATGTATGGGAGCACGCATACTACCTGAAATATCAGAACAAGCGCCCGGATTACACAGAGGCCTTCTGGAGCGTAATCAACTGGGAAGTAGTTTCAAAGAAATACGAAGCACTTGTTAAATAGAAAAGTTTTAATTAAAGTTTTTAGTGATTTGAAGTTAAGGTGAGGCGAGAGATAAGGCTGACGAGCCATGCGGGGCTTCCCGCCCCGCGGCTGCAAGGCAACCATTTTTGTATTTAAATTTTTCATAGTTAGGTTTGAAAGGTCCCCAATCCCAGGGGGCCTTTCTTTGTGAAAACAAAGAGGCCGATCTCACGACCGGCCTCGACAGAACCAAAAAATCAAACTAAACTAAAAAAACTTTTTTTTGGTGTCTATAGCTATTTTATGCCTTTATCAATTACCTGTATCAGATAATTTATCTGGCTCTTTGTCAAGTCATCTGATGCTCTTCTTGATGCTTTGCCCAGTTGCTTTCTGAGCTCAAGAAGATGCTTGTAGAAAACTGGCGAAATATCCTGATTTGTGAGATACTTGATGGATGTAAGCACCTCAAAAGACGAGGATGGAGCAATATTATATCTTGATGAAGTCTGTGCAAGTGCATAAGCAATTCCGGCATGTAATGCTTTTACCGGTTCGGTTTCAATTTGATGTGGATAGCATCTCGCCATAAGATTCTGGTATGAATATTGGCCATCCGTCTCAACCAGCTGGAATGTTTTTGCATTTGCTGCTCTGGCCTTCTCAACTACAGGAAGTGCCGAGTTGTTCAGTAGTAATTGTGTCGTTGCAAACAATGCAGCCTTCTGTGTCTTGGTTGGTACATTCCCCCTGCTGATATTTTTCAGAGCAAAATTCAACATATCACCTATCATTTCATCAACTGTATATGGGCCATCATAACTGGCCGGAACAGGTTCCGGATGAGTTTTCTGCTGAGTAAATGCTACCATGGCAATCCTCTGCAGTGGTAATGAAGCAAGATTGTTTGCAAAATATGTAGAAAGGGATGCATTCATACCAGACATCTGAAGCAGCTTTTTATTATCAAGCCAATCCATATTGTCTGCCTGTTCCAGCATATATGCCAGAGTCTCTTTCTGAATTTTGCGGCTGACAGGCACATATGAGGGGGCAGGATCGCCTTCGTAGCGAGGGTTAATCTCAATACCACCAATATTGACCATCAGACTTCTGTAATAGTCGTAGATTTTCAGGAAAATAAAGTCAACAAAAAGTTCACGATAAGATTCATCTACATTGTCTTTGTTTACCCAATCCGTTGCATTTTCACTAATATACTTCAAGGTCTCCACTCCGTAGCGGGTAGAGGCAATTTTATCGTTTCCAAGGTCTTCTGCAGCCGAACGAGGGTCAAAATAGGCCGACCAGTTTTGTTGTTTTCCATAAAGGAACCTTCTGTCGCTTGCTTTCTCCTCTATCTTTTTGTTAAGAGCCTCTTTCTCATTTACACCTTGAGGGTACAACCTGTACAACCAGTCAATTGCATATAAATCATAGACGCCAAGACGGTCTGCTGTTAGCTTAACGCCTTTCTCAATATCTCCCGGACGAGCTACATAGTTGTATTTAATCTGGTCCATTACACTGGAGGTTATTCCCTCCCTTGCTGTAAATGAAGGAGAGCGGAGAGAATCGGTGTTCATCCATGAAGATGCTGCGAAATTTGCAGTAAGTCCAAGACAAAAACCTGCCTCTCTGGTAGTGGCCAGTTCAATTGCATCACACATGAGATTGTCAGGAAGTTCGTATGATCTTACCCCTGGTTCAACCTCTGCGGTCTGGTACAGTCTCTCTCTCTGCAGAGTAATTGGAGCGTCGCGGAAAAAGAGGATTGAGGCACTTAATATTTCACCAGTACGAGGGTCAATGTTAATTTGTCTGCCTATGTTTCTCGATGGTATCTGCGCATATCTTACAACGTTGTATGAGATATTTGCGGCATCAAACAGAGAATCTTTTGCTGCCGACGGGTAGTCATAAACCTCTATTACATCTTTGAAACCGGCACTTTCAAACGCTTTGTTCCATTTTAGAATACCTCTTTTAACAGCTGCTCTCCACGAAGGCGTAAACAGAGTGTCAACATAAAAGACAATTGGCTTTACCGGTTTGCTGAGCTCACCTCCAATGTATGCCTCCTTATTTTCCGGTTCAATGCGCCATCTGCTTGCAAAATATTCGCTTTCAACACCCTGCTTTTCACTGCTGAAACGCTGAAAGTCTGTCACTTCTGTACCTATGCGATAATCTGCGACCCTTGGTGTAAAAGGTATTGCCGGAAGCCTGGAAATGGTTGTTTTAAGTTCTGCAGTAAGGTATTCACTGCCACCGGACTCCATTCCCAGAAAGAAGGTTTTAAATGTGTAGGTCATGTCGCTCAGAATTGAGACATTCTCTTCATATGCAGCAACATCTTTAAGTGAAGAGAGATCCTTGCTAAAGCTTGAGACCTTTTGGATAAACCCGCCAAAAGAGCTGGCGTTGAGTGTTCCAATATATTTGTTACCGCTCACGAAAAAGGAGGTGGCCTCAAAGACTACCGAAGTACTGTCCGGATTCCACGCAACAATGGGGGTTGAGTTTATTATTGGCGGAACAGAACTCTCTCTGAGAGCCTCCTTTATACCTTTATCGTTTTCGTTTGTAAGCTGAGGTGGATTCACCAATCTTATCTGTACCAGTGAATCAGTCTTTGAAAAGCTGATATGCTGCGGACGCGCAGTGCGCTGCCCCGCATAACTCAGCCCCATATTGCTTACATTCTCAATTACAGAGCTCATTAAGAAGCTTTCACCCATAAGTTTTACAGGAACTTCCAGATAGAGCTTGCTCTCAATTTTATGAAGGGTCATTATACCCTTGCTGGTTTTAACATCCTTCTTTTTTTCAAAGAGCTTTTCATATGGACTTTTTGTGACTTTTGTAGTATCACTCTTTTCCTTTTTATCACTCTTTTCCTTCCTGGTGCTCTCCTTTGCTTTTTGGGCTGATATTTCCGGATTCCCCGAAACAGCAAGAGCAAAAGTCAAAGTTAAAACTGCAATATATCTATTTGTAATTTTCATATTTAGTCATTGTTCAATTCTGCGTTTAACTTTTTAAGCAAGAGTTCGTAGTGCATTTTATCCTCATCACTTATGCGGGCTCTTTTCATCGATTCCAGTACCTTTTTTGTTTTTACAACATACTGGTAGCTGTTGCTTTCCGGATTGAATAAAAGATTGAACTTGGTTGAAGGAACTCCGTATCCCGCTACAGGAACAAATTCCATAGCACGTGTGGTCTGAAGCAGGGATGTGAAGCGGCCGTCAAAATCCTCTTTTGAGAGAATGTCGTACAAAGAAATAGCTCCTTCGCCTTCATTAATGCCTCTTCCCGAAACCATTTTTGCGACATTGCTGCTTCTAAGTACGGAAGTTAAATATTGAGTCTGCAGGAACTTCTGAACAGGTGTCAGCTTTGTTCTTTTAACAGCAGGTTCCCATACGAACTCGAACACTTCATCTGATACCTCAAAGAAATCATACGGATCCTCAGAAATTGATGCAGAGAGGTGTACTTTATTTGGAGCAGCAACAATTGCCTCTGCAAGCACTCTTTGAAGCAGATTTTTTGCTGAGCCAATAATGCTCATATTTTTTAGAAGAGTTGGTTCTTCAAACCACTCTAAATCATTTACCTGGTTCATTACAAACCTTAGGGCTGCTCTTTGCTTGCCGCTCTCAACACTTTGGAATGGAACCATGTTGTCTGCAACCAAAACCTCATTGAGATATACACCTCCTAACCAGGCATAGACATGGTTAATATAGCGTATATACTGATATACAATCTGTTCGTATATTTCTGTTCTGTATGTTAAATCCTCATCTTCTGAAGCAACCCATGAATTTAGATTTGCCATCAGGAATTTAAGATTTGCGATACCATATTCAGATGCTTTTATAGCATCGTCACCAAGGTCTTCGGTTTGCGAGCGGGGATCAAGAGGATAAGAGAGTTGTTTTCCATAACGGTAAACAGGCTCCTTAATTGCATCGCTTACCATCTTTGTCAGAATCTCTTTTTCCTGAACAGATGTTTCTGCATCCGGGTAATACTTATAATTCCACTTTATCAGGAAACGATCATATTCACCAAATCTGGGAGGAGTGACTTTTACTCCTTTTGCATGGTCGCCAGGCTGCGCAACATAGTTGAACCTTGCATAATCCATTATAGAAGTAGTTGTTCCTGTAGCGTTTGTATAGGAAGGCGACCTTAGAGAGTCAACCGGAATTGCATTTGAAGCACTCATATTATGCATAAAGCCAAGACAGTGTCCTACCTCGTGAGCAGTAACATATCTAAGACCATCATACATTATATCATTTGGAATGTTCTTTGTGCGGATTCGTTCGTTTGCAGGAGAAATTTGAACAAACATCCAGTTATTCAGGAGCTTGATCATATCATGGTAGATATACACAGATGCATTAATTATCTCTCCGGAGCGCGGGTCAACCCATGATGGACCCATGGCGTTCTGAATTCCAATAGGGGCATATCTTACGCATGAATACTTAACATTTTCCGGGTCAAATTCCGAATCGTCTGTTGGGTAGTCAAGCGCCTTAATGGCATTGCTGAATCCTATCTCTTCAAATAGCTCTCCCCACTGCTCTACACCCTCTTTGATATGTTCCCTCCATTGTTCTGGGAAGTTAGGGTCAATGTAGAATATTATAGGTTTTACCGGGTCAGAGAGTTTACCTGCCTTATATGCCTCCGGATCCTTTGGTTCGAGATTCCAGCGGTTTGCATAATTAATTGTTCTGGATGCCTGTTCATGTTCTCCAAACAGGAATTTACCTGTATTGAATACTGCCACCCTGTAATCGTGCATACGCGGGCGGGCAGGAGCTTCAGGTAAAAGAACGATAGATCTGGAGACCTCTGCAGTAAAAGGCTGATCCTTCACTATCGCTTTATTGGTTCTTTGGTCGGTTAAAGTATAATTATAGCTTAACGTGCTGGTTACAACAACATTGTCACTAAATGCCTTAATATCTCCCAAGTATGATTTATCCTGCTGAAAGCTTTCTGCACGCTTTAGCCCGTAAAACATAGTGTACTGGCTGTAGATATCAAAAGGAGTCAGATCTTTGTTGTCTCCAACAAAGAAACTGGTCATATCAATAACAACAGCAGAGCTGTCCTTATTATAGGCTTCGATTTTCATGCTCTTCATGATGGAGCCAATGTTACTTTTATCTATGGCTTTAGCTATGTTAGAGCCAGGGGTGTCTGTAACAACGTCTGTGCTTATCCTTCTCAGCTGTACAGCTTCTCCCGATTTGGTAAAAGTAATATGAATGGGTTCCGGTTTTGCACCTACAATTCCATTACCATTATCACTGGTTCGTTTTACAGTGGAGGCGATGAGCATCTCTCGTCCCATCATCTTCAGAGGAATTTCAAAATAGACCTTCTGTTTCATCTTGCGAAGGATGAACATTCCACTTGCACTTTCGTGCTTCCCTTTAAAGAGTTTGTCGTATGCAACAACAGAATCTTTGGGCTGAGTCCCTTTTTTTGTAGTGTCCTGCGGACTTGCAATTGCCAAAACAGACAGCAAGATGGAGGCACTAAGAGCAATTAATCGTTTCATTTATACTTTTTAATAAATTATTCTTTTATACTGAATTCCCGAATTTTATTGTCCCTGGAATGTAAAGTCCAGAATTCTTCCAAAACCGGTGTATTTCAATGTTTGAGCAGCGTTAAGGACTCCCGTTGCAGTGTTACTTTGCGGAATAACCTCAATAGTGCCCTGTGTAGTTCCCTGGTTTATTGCCAGTACTATCGCTTTTGCATTCAAAGCCAGAGGAGCTTCAAAAATTGGCCCTTTTTCCATATTAAAGTCATCTTGATTAAGACCAAAACGCCCCTGAACATACAATTTTGCTTTTGCAATAGTACCTGTTGATGAATTGTAAACCTCCTGGTATGAGACAACGCCTCCTCCAAAATTTACTGCGTAAACTTTATTTGCTGTTGCAACAAACATAACCGGATCAAACATATTGAAAAATACAGATACTGCACTGTTGATGATTGGAGTAAGTGCCGCAGGTATTTCTACCTTAAGCTTTGGTGCAGAGGGTGTCTGATTCCAGTTGGCATCTGTATAGCTAAACGAGATTGCAAAAATTTCGTAGTTACTTGTGCTGTTATTCTTCATGAGCATGGTAGCTGTAACACCATCTATGGACACATCTCCGGCAATTGCGGTTCTCCCCGGAACATTCTGAGGATCGAAAACTCCCTGATTTGTATAAGCACCACCAGTAGCCGGGGTTGTAAATGTCATAGCAACATTGTAAAATTTGCCGGCCTCTGCGTTATACCACAAGGCGTACGGGCCACTGCCGTTTGAGTTATCTGCAATTACAATTCCGTTATCTGCGCTCTGAACACCGGATACAGGCATCATAAATGCTGTAATCATCTGGTTCGTGGCACTCAAATATGGAACATTATTGTTTAACAGCACCCAATACCCGTTGTTTATTGTAGTAAAACCAGATGGTTTAAAATCTCCGTCTCTTGAAGGGAAGATCTGATCTGCATTTTTGAATACAGAATAGTCTTCACAATTAATCATATTGATATTATTATCTTCATAAATGGCTGTTATGAGATTCTTGGTGAGAATCGGAGATGGTTTATGAAGGGCATACTCAATACTTTTTATCAGAGATGGACTCGCCTGGCCTGTTGCGGTCTTCCAGATATTGTACATAACTCTCGTACCCTTATCATAGGCTGCTGTAAGGCTGTTATCCATGATGAGGTTAATATCGGAAGTCTGACCGTCTTTAGTATCGGCTACAACAATTCCTTCCCTAAAAGCACTACTTACATAGAGTGGCCACGCTTTCTGGTACTCCAGACCATATCGTTCGTCTCTTACGGTAAAGAGAAGAGTATAAGCAGCTGGAAGAATATGGTTTGTAATAATTGTGTCAAGTTCTCTTTTATTGCCAATTACTACCATGTCTGAGTAACCGGGAGTCTGGTTTATCTCCCATCTGTAGGTTACTTTATCTGGATTTGTAACGTTTCCAATCTTGACATTGGGTTTAAAGTTTACCTCTCCCAGATAGTCAACCCTGAGAATGCTTGGCATATCATCAGACTCAATAACTGCATCGTCAATTTTTGAGACATCAAGATTCGATTTATCCTGAAAACAGCTGCTTGTAACAAACAGTATAAGCAGAAATGATAAGATTTTATTTATTGTTTTTTTCATTTTTGCAAAGTTTAAATGTTTGGATTATATACTGCTCCGTTAACTCTGGCCTGAATTACTATACCTTGGCCATCGCCGGCATTATGCATTAATCTTTTGCCTCCGTTGGCAGCAGCATAATCATCAAGGTATTTTTGGAGCTTACGAGCGTAAAGATCTGTGTAATAAGCTCCTAAAATTGTTGTTGTTCCTGTTCCGGGATCTTCAAATGAATTTGAATACCTTGGCCAGTAGTTCACAGGCCATCCCAGAGCGTCCAGAACTGCCTTGTGGGCAATAGGGCTGTAGTAGGAAACAGATGTACTAAGTTTCGTAAGAGGAGACAGGATAATCATGTTGTAAGTTCTGGTATAGAAGCTTGACGCAGGAAACATTGGCAGCATGTTGCTCCAGTTTAACACTCCCTTGCAGTATTCATTTGAACCCACTTTAAAATCATCCGAATCTACAAGTTCGAAAGAAACCTTTACAGATAAATTATCAAGTGCATTATCTCTGCTTAATACAAACCTGACATAACCATATTGCTGGCCGGCAGGTATCTTTGCCTCTGTTATCTGGAACTGAGAGGGAAGAGCAGTGGTTTTTTCTGCAATAACTTTATATTTTACAGTTCTGTCCTTATCGACAGCTACTCCGGAAATTTTTACAGGGAAATCAATTGTGTAGGTCTCCTGGGACAGTGGAATATTAAGAAAAGATTCGTTGATGTAGTATGTTTTGTCGGCTGAATTATAGCCTTTATAAATTGCCGCATCTCCTGCTCCCGGGAATACAACTCCTGGAGAATTAACGTCAAAAGTCTGAATATCATCCTTCTGGCATCCTGCAACCGCAAGGAAACCAACAGCCAGAATAAGATATATTTTTATGTTTTTCATTTTTATACTTTTTAATCTGTTATTGATTTCTACCCATTTGCTTTTCTGTGTTAGGATAAGGCATAACATAGATAAGGTCTGATGTTTCACCAAGATATCCCGGTATGTTCTGAGCTCCTGTTCTCTTATAGAAAAAGAACATTGCTCCTTCACAGAAAAATTCTTTTTGATACTCCTTTTGTATCTCATCCAAAACCTCTCCGGCTGTGATACCGCTCAGTTCCTGAATTATACCTCTCTTGCTTCTGACAGTATTCAAAAGGCTAAGTGCTGTCTGAACATCTGGTGCAGATTGTCTTAGGTAACACTCTGCTGCAATATAGTAGGCCTCAGGAAGTCTCATTAAAGGGATGTAGTTCTTAGTGACCTTGTCACTTGATGTTCCAAAGTACTTTATGGGTGTGAACGAATTAAATCCGTCCTGGGTCACATTGTTCTGCAGGAACAGTCTTGAAAAGCGATAGTCTGTGCTCCCTGGCCCGTCAGTTTCATAAATTGAGAGTAATCTGTTATTAGAAACATACTGAGCATAAATATCTCCTGCTGCATTAATGTCAAGCATAAAATAATTGGCTGTTTTCTCATAAAGGTTCTGAGTATTGAGTGCAAAAATGTGCTCAGACTTCATGATAGGGTCAGTTGCTGTGCTTGTACTTGTAGCCCAGCTGGTAAGACCATTCTCATTTGTCTTCTCAATTACCTTGTTAGAAAGTGTAAGCGCCTTGCCAATACTTGCGCTGCTTCCTTCCCACATATAAACTCTTGCCAGCAAAAGTGCTGTTGAGTAGTAATTAAGGTGCTGGCCGCGATTATTGAAGAAGCCATCAATGTTAACCTCTGCGTAGTAACTCTGCGGATGCAACTTGGTTACCGGGTCAATCTCAAGCAGCTGGAGGGCCTCCTCAAGATCCGATATCATTTTTGCCATTGTCTGCGGATAACTCATCTGCTCGGTCATATCTTTGCTCAGAGTTGTAACATAAGGAACAGCAAATTTGCCGGAAATGTCACTTCTTCCTGTAAGATTACCATAACCATAGAGACGCATCAGGTCAAAATGCATAAACGCCCTTATTGCAAGAAGCTCTCCTTTGATAATGCTGTAGTTAATATTGTCCAGTTTAGACTTGTTTATCTCTATGTATTTGAGAGCATTGTTAGCATTGGCAATTACATTGTATGCCTTTGACCATACTCCGTTTACATATTTCTGACCATTTGTTGAAGTATAGCTGTACTTAGATATTGAGTAATCGTTGTTTGATGACGACTGAAGCTCTTCGAACTGACCGGCCATAACCTCGATGGTTCCCCATGAAAGGGCTCTGCCGTATAGTAAATCATCGGTCATTCCAATGTAGCATCCTGTTAGTGCCTGCTGGAATCCTTCCACAGAGCTAAACTGATCCTCCTCCCTGATTTGAGAAGGGGGTGTTACATCGAGCCACTTACTGCATGACACAAGTACAAGGCTCAACGCAAATATTATTGTTTTTATATTGTTTTTCATGACTACTCAGTTAAAAAGTTATAGACAGTGAACATGATACAGTCCTTGCAAAAGGATAGTAAAGACCTCTTTCAATATCAATAGAAGAGAGGGTAAGGATATCGTTCATGTAAACGGAGAATCTTACTCTCTCCATATTCCAGTTATTTACGAGCTGCTTTGGAAAATCGTAGTATAAAGTTGCAGTACCCCAGGTTAGCTCATTGCGGTTCTGAACAAATCTTGAGGTTGCCTGAGTTTTTGCCTGGTAGGCCATAGAATCTCCCTCATACTGGAATGTTCCTAATCGTTTAAATGGCGCAAGCTGACCGGGTGTCTGCCATCTGCCCAGGAGTACTCTGCGATCTACATTGTATTGAATATCTATGTTTTCAACTCTGTCCACAAGTGTCTGGTTGTACATTTGTCCACCATATAAATAACGGAAAGTCGAGCTAAAACCAAATCCCTTATATTCTGCCGTAAAACCAAAGTGTCCTCTGGCTGTTGGCTTGGTATCGCCCACCACTACAAGGTCAAGCGGATCATAAACATATGTTCTTGTACCGTCCTTCTTCAGATAAATCTCCTGTCCGTTCATAGGATCAATTCCCAAAGATTTTACAGCCCATATTGAGGTCATAGACATGCCGTCCACATACATCAGTACAGGCTCGTTGTTTCCTTTATCCGAAGCTGATTTAAGCTGGAGTTCGTTGTATGTGCGCATGCTTTCAGACAGGCTTTCAATTACATTGGTATTGCCTGCGACAGATCCGTAAATATTTAAGAATCCGTTTGAGTTATTATACAATGAGAGGTTTGCATTGATCTCGAAACCTTTATTTCTCACCAGACCCAAATTATCCTTAACCATGCTAAATCCTGTAGATGGCGAAACAGATACATTTGTTACCATGTTTTCTGTGAATCCATCATAGTAGTCTGCTTTCAGCTGGAGGGGTCCAATCTGAGCATCAATCCCAATATTGTAATCTTTCTTCTGCTCCCATCTAAGTTGCGGGTTGGGAAGATTTGACAGAAACGCACCTGTAAATCCGTTGTAGTTATAGTCTGTATAGTACTGATACGTTCCCACTGCGTAACTGGTGTTAAAGTTCTGATTTCCTGTTACTCCAACAGAGGCTCTGAGCCTTAGCTGGTCAATAAAATCGACATTTTTAAGGAACTTTTCGTGATGCATGTTCCAGCCAAGTCCAATACTCCAGCCCGGTGCCCATCTGTTTTCCTTACCATAAAGTGATGACGCACTCAAACGATAGGTCAGGTCTGCCAAAAATCTGTTGTCATATGCATAGTTCGCTGTTCCCAGAAAACTGATTTCTCTGTTGAGCGATGAGAGACCAACCGGTTTGGTTCCCTCTGCATATTGTCTTGCAAAAGTGATATCAGCTGCCTGATTATTTGGAAATCCTTCGGCCTTGTTAACATAAGCAGAATACATGCTTTCAGATGCAAATGCACCCACGTTGGCAGAGACGAAGTGTCTGTCAAAATTACGTGTATATGAGGCATTAATATCTCCGGAAAAGCTGCTGCTGCGTCCGTTGTCCAGACGATACGAACCTCTTCTCATCTTAAGAGCCTCGTTTGTCATATAAGAACTGGTGGAAAATGTAGAGTGATTTGCAGGCAGAAACTCGTCTGCACTGCTGCGTTTTGCCGAAATACCCATACGGCCGGTAATCTTTACATGTGTTGTTGGCCTGTACTCTGCATAGAAATTATTTGTGAAATCGAGGTAACTCGATGTGTTAAGCGTTCCTATGGTTGCATCGTACATTGGGTTGGCTATTGAGTAGTTCTCTGTAACTTCTGCCCACCTGAGCAACATTCCTGTTACCGGATCGTTGCTTCTCCAGTATGGGTTCATTCTGGCATAATCATTAAATGATCCCCACGGGCTCTCATCTGCATGATTGCTCAACGCCGTCATGATATTGCGGAACAATAGTTTTTTGTATCTGTAAGATAGGTTAACTGTTCCGGAAATGTTGCTTCTGTTTGAACCCTTCATAATTCCGTTGGTATTATTGTAGGTAAAGTCTACAACTCCTTTAAGACTGCGGCTGTCGCCCAGCTCAATATTAAGGTTGTGCTTGTTTCCAACACCAACTCTCAGAGGCTTGGATAACCAGTATGTATCAAGACCCTCTTCAATCAACTTCTTTCTGTCGTTGTATAACTTATTTAGTTCCAGCTGATCTTCAATTCTGCTGGTGGTATAAATCCCTTCAATTCTTTCAATCTCAAGTTTCTCTCTGGCGTTTGCAAGGTTATAACTTGAAAGGTCAGGCATTTCAAAATCCATACTTCCGGTGTATGTTACTCTTTGCTGGTTACCCTTGAGCTTTTTTGTCTCAATAACTACAACACCGTTTGCGGCCTTGGAGCCGTAAAGAGCTTTTGCAGAAGCGTCTTTAAGAATGGTTACATTCTCTACACGGTTCATGTCCATATCCATAATTCTCTCAACACTGGCTTCAAATCCGTCCAGAATAAAGAGCGGCATGTTAGGAATATTTCCATAATTTCCTTTAAGATCTACTCCTATGTCATTTTTTTCCAGCGGAAAACTTGAGGTTCCGCGAATTTCCATACCGGGAAGCGCATTGGGGTTTGAACCCTGTGTAAGGTTGTCCATTATATAAATAGAGGGGTCTATGTTTTTAAGTGATTCAAAAACATTTTTATTACCTACCCTTGTGAGCTCTTTTGAACTAATTGTGGAAACAGATCCGGTAAAGCTCTCTGCTTTTTTATCAACCACACCGGTCACGATCACTTCGTTAAGCTGAAGGCGGCTTTCCTGCATTACTATTTCATAATATGCTCTGTCATCCAGACGGAGTGAATATACCTCCATGCCTATCATTTTGAATTCCAAAGCTGCTTGCCTGGTTTGAACGAGTGCAATCTGGAATTTTCCATCCAGGTCTGTATCGACTCCTCTGTTGGTCCCGGGTATCATGACAGCAACGCCGGGAAGGGGTTGTCCCTGGGAATCTGTTACAAGACCGCTTACAACAATAGTCTTCTGTCCGGTCTTATTATCTTTGCCAATTATGACAATTTGATTTCCGCTAATCTCATATGTAAGAGCGGTCTTTGAAAGAACATTGTTCAAAATATCCTTGAGTGCAGTATTTGTTGCTTCAATGGATACAGGAGATACAGTCTCTACTTGTGAGTCCTTGTAGAAGAATTTGTAAGTTGTCTTTTGTTCAATCTCTTTAAAGAACTGTGTCAAAGTCACATTTTTGACACTTATCGAGATCCTTTCTTGTTGACTTGCTCCGAAAAGTGTACCGGAGAACAAAAGGCAACACAACAACGGCAGCGTAATTAATCGCCGAAAATTAGTTGAGTTGTTCATAGTTGTTAATTAAGTTAGGTGTTTTGGGGTTAATAGAATAGGTTAGTTAGTTATAAATCTTCAAGGACCAGGTGTCCGTTTACTATCTTATATTTAATTCGCGCACTTATACAAACGGCTTTAATTGCGGCCTCTGTATCTTCCCTGTCAAATCTGCCGTTGAATTTTTCATCGGCCGGAACAGTAGTACGGTCTATAATTTTCACTCCATACCAGGCAGATAGACTTTCAAGCAATTCTGCAAAACTTTGCCCTCTTACTATGAGTACGCCGTCTTTCCACATTGTAAGCAACTTTGAATCTACTGTAGTAATTGTTTTCCTGTTTGTATTTCGATGGATGCTCAGTTGTTCATTTGGTTTTATTATAACGCTTTCATTCTCTGTATTAACCTTAACAGAGCCCTCCACAAGTATTACATTTGAGTTGCTGTGATTAGTCCGTGACTCCACATCGAATGATGTCCCAAGTACCTCAATCTCCATATCGGAGGTATTTACCACAAAAGGAACTTTAGATTTGGTAACCTCAAAATAGGCACGCCCCACCAGTGTAACCTCCCTTTTGTTCTCTTCAAATGAACTGGGATACCTAAGGTAAGAGTTCGATGTAAGATACACCCTTGTACCATCTGAGAGTATCATTGCAGCTCTTTCTCCCGGAGGAGTGGTTACAGAGTTATATACTTTTGCTTTTGGGGAGACCATGGCAGTTTCTGTTCCCTGTTGAGATGTGATTCCAGCCTCTGCACTCTTAATATCAGATGGATCAATCACTGTTATTGTTCCGGCATTGCCCCTGATATTTTTTATCAGCCTGCCTTCGTGTATTTCCACTTTTACTGAATCTGCGGAGTAAGCAAGGGTTGAAAAGTCGCGGTTTACACCCCATCCTGCAATTCCGGCCATTTTAAGAATAATGCTTACCAAAAGAAAAGAGGCTGCCGCAGAGGTTGCCCAAACTGAGAATCTTCTTATTCTGTAATTTTGTTTTGATTTGCGGATGTGCCCCATTAATCTTCCCAACTGCCGTTGTTGTTCATCCTTGCTGTTTAGCTGAGATAACTGCATATCAAGAGATACATGCCACATCTCCTGGAATTTAGCAAAATACTCCTCGTTTTTATAGTCCTTAATCCACTCAGAGAATATAACAATTTCTTCCCCGGAGGCAATTCCTTTTAAAATATTAATCAGTATGTGATCAATTTCTTCTTTCATAATGAATGATTCTATATATATGACGCAAAAATGTTAAAACACCCCTAAACTCTCTTGAAAATATTCTTTAATACGCTGTTTTTGTGCTGCTTATAAATTACGCTTTATCAGAAGCAACAATTACTGATTAAGATGTATCCATTAAATCTCACGTTTTAAAGTTGTTATAAAAATATTTTATTGGTGTAAGAAAAAAATGTACTTTTAGCCTTACAATTTATAGTTAAACATGGAAAACAACAATGCCGGCAAGGTTTTATTAGCTTCTCTCGCAGCGGGGGAAGAGAGTGCCTTTGCCTCCTTGTTTAATGAGTTTAACATACCTCTTACATCATATGCCTTTCGTATTCTAAATGATAAGAACGAAGCGCGGGAAGTAGTTCATACTACCTTCTGCAAATTATGGGACAATCATAAAAAGCTGGAAATAAGCGACTCCATTAAAGCATATTTATATAAATCTGTTTATAACAACAGTATAACTATGCTTCGCAAAAAAAGACAATATGCCAAATTCACCGAGCTTGGGCTGGGTGACCTCTACTTTAACCGCATTGTTCAGAATCCGCATGATGAGATGCGTCTTTTTGACTCTGAGACCCGCAAGATAATTATTTCTGCGATTAATGAACTCCCGGAAAAATGCCGTGAAGTATTTATAAAGTGTAAAATGGAGGGAGAAACTTACAGCAAGGTAGCTGAGGATTTACATATCTCTGTGAAGACCGTTGAAAGTCAGATGTCAATAGCATTGAAAAAACTCCGCGCCAAACTTGACTGGCTGATGATTCTTCTTATGATGATTTAGTTTCTGCCAATCCAATAATTTTCCTAACCCGGAACTCTACGACACCAGATCTGCGATTATCTCTGCGGCGGTCTCCTCTTTTCTGACCATTGTGGCGGCCTGGCCTATTTCCAGTTCGCCGGTGGTGAGGTCGCCCTCAAAGATGCCGGCTTTGGCGCGGCCTTTACCCAGAAGGGCGGTGAGCTCTTCTGCGGAGGCGCCACGGCTTTCGGCCTCAATAACGGCCATAGAAAAGTCGTTGTCTACAAGGCGGGTTGGGGCCAGTTTCTTGAGCAGGAGTTTGGTCTCGCCCTCTTTGAGACCGCGGCAGCGGGTTTTGAAGGCGGGGTGGGCCGAGCTTTCTGAACAGAGGGCGAAGCGGGTACCAATCTGCACCCCCTCGGCCCCCAGGGCAAAGGCGGCGTTGTAGCTCGCGCGGGAAGCCACGCCTCCTGCCGCTATTAGCGGAATCTCTATTGTTTCACGAACCGCCGGGATAAGGCAGAAAGTGGTAGTCTCCTCGCGGCCGTTGTGTCCGCCCGCCTCAAAGCCTTCGGCAACAACTGCATCAACTCCCGCCTCCTGGCATTTAAGGGCAAAGGCCGAACTTGAGACCACATGTGCCACTTTTATTCCGTGCTCTTTCAGGAGAGGTGTCCACTTTTTAGGACTGCCTGCAGATGTGAAGACAATGGGGACCTTCTCCTCAACAATTATCTTAATGATCTCCTCAATCTGGGGATAGAGCAGCGGGACATTAACTCCAAACGGTAAAACCAATCCGTCCGGCTGAGTAAGCGCAGCTCTGCAGCTCTGGATATGGTGTCTGAGATTATCCGGATGCATTGAACCTGCGCCAATAAGGCCCAGTCCGCCTGCCTTGCTAACTGCAGATGCAAGTTTCCATCCGCTGCACCAGACCATGCCACCCTGAATAACTGGATATTTTATGCCGAATAGTTCGCAAACTCTGTTTTTCATCATCAAGAAGTTTAAAAATGTTTTTCCATTTCCGGAAAAGAATATCTGAATTTAGATTCAGCAAAAGTACAAATTTTTATCTTTGTTTCCGGGCTGTCGCGCCTCCTACGTGCGACCCCGGGAACTTAAACTTAAAACTTGAAATAAGACTATGGCAAACTTGAATCGCGACGGTTTCGGAAGTCGCTTTGGTGTACTTGTGGCTGTGGCCGGATCGGCCGTTGGACTGGGTAATCTCTGGAGATTCCCCTATATGGTCGGGAACAACGGCGGCGCCGCATTTATAATCATATACCTCCTATTCGTAATTCTGCTTTGTTTGCCAATAATGTTCTCCGAATTTATTATCGGGCGCCGCACCCAGTCCAATGTATTTGGAGCAATTAACAAACTCGCCCCAAAATCGCCTTTCCTCTCCATAGGCATAATCAGCGTTGCAGCATCAATCAGCATAATGTCCTTCTACAGCGTAGTTGGCGGATGGACCCTTGAGTATATTTTCAAATCATTCTCTTCCGGATTCCTGACTGCAGACAGTACTGCTCTGGCAAGCCAGTTCTCCGGTTTCTCAACAGCCTCCTTCATGCCGGTTTTAATGCACTTGCTGTTCCTTGGACTATCTGCCCTGATTGTAGTCGCCGGTATTAAAAACGGAATCGAAAAATACTCCAAGATTCTAATGCCCGCCCTCTTTTTCCTGGTAATTCTTCTTGCAATCCGCTCTGTCACACTTGATGGAGCCGGCGCGGGAGTCAGATTCCTCTTCTATCCCGACTTTTCAAAAATCACAGGCGAAACCCTTCTCTCTGCACTCGGTCAGGCATTCTTCTCCCTGAGTCTGGGTATGGGTTGTATCATTACATACGGCTCCTACGTAAACAAAAAGGAGAACCTTTTCAAAATCTCCTTAATGACAGTTGCCGCCGACACCGGTTTTGCAATTCTCGCCGGACTTGCCGTAATGCCTGCCGTATTTGCATTCGGAATATCTCCCGGCCAGGGCCCGAGCCTCGTCTTCATCACCCTCCCCCAGATATTCGCGCAACTACCATTTGGCAACGTAGTTTCAATAGCCTTCTTCTTCATCCTCCTCACATCCTCCTCATAGCAGCAATCACCTCAGCCATCTCGCTGCTTGAGGTAATTGTCGCTTACTTTACAGAAGAGCTCAAGCTCACCCGCAAAACCGCAGTAATAATAGCATTCACAATCATTGGAATTTTCGGAACCCTCAGTTCCCTCTCAAACGGAGTCCTAAAAGATGTTACCATATTTGGCAAAACCTTCTTTGACCTCTTCGACTACGCCTCATCCAATATTCTCCTTCCTGTAGGCGGACTGCTGGTTGTACTCTTTGTCGGCTGGCGGATGAAGCGCTCCGATGTCCTCGATGAGCTCTCAAGCGGAGGAACCGTTGCCGTTAAAGCATTTGTTTTCAGATGGGTTATGCTGATAATCAAATTCGTCGCCCCCATCGCCATCACCATTGTGCTGCTCAACAGCATAGGGCTCATAAAACTTTTCTGACCCTGCCAGAGCCCGGCGCCCGGGTCCCCCTGCGCCCGGGCGCCCCGGGGGACCTTGCCTTACTTTTTCGCAAGTAATTGGCAATCTTACATATAAACAGTGCAACTTTTCCAAAAACCTGAGATTTTGGAAAAGTTGCACGTGTTATATTACTGACTAACTGCTACTTGCGAAAAAGTAAGGCAAGGTCCAGCTTTTGCGCGCGCAGCGCTGCACCAGCGCCGGTGGCAGAGCCACCGGCACCTTACAGCGATTTGAAGCGACTACTTTTTACATCGATTTATATATCTGATAAACTGCTTTGCCGGAGGGCCGGTAAGTGTGTGCATCTCGGTGAGTGGTTCGTAGCGGTGAGGAATAAAGTGAAAAATCTGCCAGGCGGCAAATTCGCCATCGGCAGAGACAATCACATCAATACGACCACCCGCCGACTGCACAACCGAAAACGCGGGGGTTGCGTCATTAAGCTCTCCATTAAGGGTAGCTTTCAGGTCGTGCAGCTTTTCTGCGGGGGTGTATAATGAAAATGTCTTTACGTGACTTCCGGTAGGTTCGTATAACTCTACCGAACCTTTAACAAAGTATATAATTATTCCCAGGGCCAGCAGCAGAATTGCAACAGCAGTGAGTCCAAATACAAGTGTCAGTATTCCTGAAAGAATAAATACAATTGATACTGTCACTGAAGGCATGTTAACTCTTTTTACAACCTTGGGATGATTAATTTTTCTGATATCTGTGTCCATATGTTTTGATGAGGCATTCCGCCCCGGATTTTGATGGTAATTATTTAAATTCTAAATGTTTGTGCAGACTGCAACATGTCAGCCTAAATTACAATTACAACACTGTCAGGTGTTTACAAATTGTCTTCGACAGATTTTTCCAGAATTGAAAATTGCATACAGCTGATTTACAGGCATATGCAAATTAGGCTGATATGTGCGATTTTTAATCTGAAAAGTTTGTGATTTGTAATGCTCTCACAATCTGTTTATTAACAGAAATTGCGACGCAGAAATCTTTCCTGAAAATCTAAATAATTATCTCCCTCAACCTGAAAACATAGTATGTCTTCACAGGGTCCATTGGTGCCGAGAGAGCCTCGGCGGTGGTATGATGTGCCGCAATGAAACGGCGTTCAAGAATTCTTTCGCGCAGTGTTGAATAGGAAAGCACTTTGGCAAAGAAGGTGGATGTTGCAGATCCGGCAATTGTCCGGCTCTGCTCGGAAAAGCCGGTAAATCCTGTGCTCTGCGGATTCAGTGCCGCCATTGAGTTTGTTAGCGGGGCAGAGAAGGTGTCGGTATAATCAGAGGGGAGCGAATCGGCCTTCATACCCGCGGGGGTAATATAAACCGAGAACAAAACCACCAGCGACATAAGTGCCGCAGAGATGGAAATCTTTATGAAATCTGCTCTTTTCATTGCTGCTGCAAAGGTAATTAAAATATCATTTGTAAATTTGAGGGTAATAATTTGAAATATGACAAACTCTTTCAATCCGTGGCACTGCGTTTCGCCGGGGGACAAACTTCCTGATATAGTTAACGGGATCATCGAAATTCCCAAAGGAAGCAGGGCCAAATACGAACTCGATAAGGTAAGCGGTCTGCTAAAGCTGGATCGCGTTTTATATTCATCTGTCTATTATCCTGCAAATTACGGATTCATTCCCCGCACATACTGCGACGACAAGGACCCGCTGGATATCCTGATTCTCTCTCAGATTGAGGTGGTCCCTCTCTGCATCGTCCCCGCCAAAGTGATTGGGGTAATGCGGATGCTTGACGGCGGTGAAGCCGATGACAAAATTATCGCTGTTGCTGCGGGCGACCCCAGCGTGAGCCATATCAATGATATCTCTGAACTTCCCAACCACTCAATTTCTGAGATGTTCAGCTTTTTTGAGGACTATAAGAAACTTGAGAACAAGAGCGTGGTTGTGGAAAAATTTCTGGACCGCCGAACCGCCATCAAGATTCTTCTCGATGCCTTTAAAATGTACGACGAGAAGTTCACCAACGCATGTCCCTGCAAATAAGCAAGATATCTAACCCCCAATAAATATGAAAAACTTCTTTGGAATTATTTTGCTGACTCTGTCTTTTATGCTGATTCATTCAGCCGCCTTTGCAGATAGTTCAGACAATCAGAATGGCTCTGGACTCCAAATCGGTTCTGGTTACCGGAGCGATTCAAAAGCCGGACGCGAAATTGAAAATGCCCGCGGCCTTTTTGACCGGATTATGGGAAAACACAGCAGCAGCTTTGTTCTGGAAATATTGAATGACAAAAATGTGAATCTGGCTCCAAAAGCAGAGGCTCACTCTTCACAAGACAGGTACGAAATTGAGGATGGAAAAGAGGGGAAGATTATCATCAGGGGCAATAATGCAAACAGTATGGCGGTTGCTCTTAACCACTACCTGAGATATTACTGCAAGAGCTCCGTGAGCTGGTATGCAGACGACGCCATCAGCCTGCCTGACGCTCTTCCGCCGGTAGGAGGCAGGATAGAATCGGCCTCAACTGTAGATATGCGCTTCTTCCTGAACTACTGCACCTTCGGCTACACGATGCCGTGGTGGCAGTGGCGCGACTGGGAGAGGTTCATTGACTGGATGGCTCTCAACGGGGTGAATTTACCGCTGGCGATTACCGGGCAGGAGTCTGTCTGGTACAAGGTCTGGAGCAAACTTGGGCTGAGCGACAGCGAGATCCGGAGTTTTTTCACAGGGCCGGCGCACCTTCCGTGGCACAGGATGCTCAATATAGATTACTGGCAGGGGCCGCTTCCGCACTCGTGGCTTGAACATCAGGAGGAGTTGCAGAAGAGAATTGTGAAGAGGGAGCGGGAGCTTGGAATGAAGCCGGTGCTGCCGGCCTTCTCGGGCCATGTTCCTTACGAACTTAAAAAGATTTACCCAAATGCAGTTATAAGCAAACTCAGTTCGTGGGGCGGGTTTGACTCTACTTACCGCAGCAGTTTCCTTGACCCGATGGACCCTCTCTTTCCTGAGATTCAGAAAGCTTTTCTTGAAGAGCAGACTCGGCTTTACGGGACAGACCATATTTACGGAATCGATCCGTTCAATGAAATTGAACCGCCAAGCTGGGAGCCAAAGTATCTGGCAAGAGTTTCGCGCAAAATCTACGAAAACCTTGCAGCTGTTGACCCTCAGGCTATATGGCTGCAGATGAGCTGGCTCTATTATTATCAGCGTAAAGACTGGACAAATGAGAGAATTGAGGCTTTTGTAACAGCGGTTCCGCAGGACAAGATGATTCTTCTGGACTATTTCTGCGAGCGCACCGAAGTTTGGAAAATGACCGACAAGTTCTTTGGTCAGCCTTACATCTGGAACTATCTGGGCAACTTTGGCGGAAACACAATGCTTGCCGGCAACACAAAGGATGTGGGGCTTCGCATCGCAAACACCCTGGCCAACGGCGGAAGAAACTTCCGCGGGCTCGGCTCCACCCTCGAGGGCTTCGACTCAAACCCGCACATGTACGAATATGTCTTTGACAAAGCGTGGACAAGTAACATCTCCGACGAAGAGTGGATGAACAAATGGGCAGAGAGGCGTCTTGGAAATCCTGCCGGCGGGGCGGGCGTAAAACCTGGGGAGGCAGCTGCATCCAATGCGATTGCGTCCGGTTACGTCAAGCAGGCCTGGCAAATCCTAAACGACAGCATCTACAACAACACCTCCAAGACCGGCCACACAAACTACGTTAACGCCCGCCCCAACATGACCGGTAAAGAGCGTTACGCCAAGACCGGCATCACCTACGACAACCGCACCCTGCTCCGCACCTGGAGGCTGCTGCTCAAAGCCGCAGATGAATGTGCTGCCTTGGCAGGCAAGTCTGCCAAAACAGATTCTGGAAACAAAAATTACAACGCTATATCTGACACTTACAAATACGACGTTGTTAACATTGGCAGACAGGTTTTGGGCAACCATTTTGACCAGCTTTGGGCCGACTACCTAATCGCCTGGAAAGCAAAGGATGTAACAGGCTCCCGACAGATTTCCGCCAAAATGATGGAGCTCCTGGACGACATGGACCAGCTGCTGTCGACCCACACCTCATTCATGCTTGGCAAGTGGATTGCCGACGCCCGCGCCCTGGGATCTTCTCCTGCGGAGGCCGGCTACTACGAAATCAACGCCCGCAACATCCTCACCAGCTGGGGAGACCAGGGCATCCTGCTGGGCGACTACGCAAACCGGAGCTGGGCCGGCCTCATCTCCTCCTTCTACGCCAAGCGCTGGGAGATGTTCTTCGCAGACGCCCACACCGCCCTCGTGAAGAATCAGCCCTTCGACCAGGAGGCATACACCCGCCGCGTAATTGAATTTGAAGGCCGATGGTGGAAAGCCCCCGAGGGCACCTTCCCATCCAAAGCGCAAGGCAACCCCATCGAAATCGCCAAACGCCTGGAGGCAAAATACTTCGGCAACTGATTCCCGTGTCTATCTTCGCGGGCCGGGAGGCAAAGAAGGTACAGGCGGTAAACCGCCTGTGACGGTGCAGCGCTTCGCGCGCAAGGCGTAATCTGCGCCGCAATTTCTGTTAAATAATTGATTATTAGCATATAACAAAGCACAAACTCTTCATGTTGAAAAGGTTGTGCTTTTTAAATGACTATATAACTGCGTGTTAACAGAAATTGCGGCGCAGACTAACTCTTTCGCCGTCTAAGCACCTCAACACCTATTCCCAGTGCAAGTAGTATGAGCAGGGTTCCTGAGGCGATGCGGGAGTAGAGTTCGCCTTTGACAAATGAGTCAGGTCTGAATTCAAACTCTATGGTGTGCTTGCCTGCAGGGACCTTCAGGGCGCGCAAAGTGTAGTTGGCGCGGAAGATGTCGGCGGGCTGGCCGTCGATTGTGGCTTTCCAGCCGGCCGGGTAGTAGATTTCACTAAACACTGCTACTTTCTCCCGTGAGGCTGAGTATTCGTAAGAGAGTTTGTTTGGTGAGTATGATGTTTGCTTAATATAGTCACCTGAAATTGCTGCCCCGGTTGAATCGGAAGCGTCAGTTTGATTATTCTTGGTGACATTGCCAGTTTCAGAGCTGGTTGCAGATTCAGTTGCATTACCTGCATCTGTTGAATTAATGCCGCCAGCCAGTGATTCAGCAGAGATGATTCCGCCGGCGATTGGTTCAAACTCTCTGGAGATGGCGGCGACTTTGGTGAGGTCGAGGGTGGAGAGTGCAGAGATTTCTGCAACGGCGCCCTGGGTCCATGCAACTGAGTCAACAAACCAGCAGTTGCCCATTGCGTGGTTGTTTATAATTGGAGGGTTTTGTCCGCCTACTACAATGTATTTTGCGTTGAGCATATTCAGGACAGGATAGTTTCCGGCTGAATCGACCTTAGCCTGTGCCTGCTCGAGGGTGGTGCTGCCGGCAATGTCCTTGCCAATCTTCTGCATCTCGGGGATAAGGTGGTTCTCAATGATATCCTGATATTTCTGCAGTTTGGCAGGGCTGTATCCGCCTATGGTTTTGTGGTGGTAGCTTACATGGGCATCGTTGAAGGTATTGATGCTCAGATCAAGAACCCTGTAGTTTGGATCTGTGTCCTGGAGAATCATCTGGTCAGCCGGACGAAGAGCATACTGCTGCTCAAATTCACGGCTTTTGATAAAGTGAGAATCGTTGAGGTAGCGTTTATCTACGCTCCACAGGTCTGCGAGCACAAGCAGGGCGAGGGCTCCGTAAACCAGGTTCATTTTACTCTTGTCTGCTTCTGTTTTGCTCCACTTATACCCAAACCAGACAGCAGCAGCCGTTAGCAGGATAAATGCAAGAGATCTGAATGCATCTTTTGAGAGGAGTGACATTCTGTCTTCTGCCAGTGTTTGCTTAAGAATATCTGGCATCTGGGCATCTGCGGATGCTGAACTGAACGAGCCGGCAAGTGAAGGCATGATTGCCAGAATAAGTGCAAAACCGGCAGTTATTGCCAGCGAAACAATCATTGAGTTTTTGAATTTCTTCATATCAACCTCTCTCTTTACAAGCACCTTGTCAAGAGCCAGAATTGCAAGAAGCGGAACGGTAATCTGGAGAATAACAAGCACCATGGAAACCGTGCGGAACTTGTTGTACATTGGTATATAGTTGAAAAAGAACTCAGTTACAGGTAATAGATTTGAACCCCATGACAGCATGATTGCCAGGAGCGATACCAGTGCTGCCCACCACTTGATGGGGCCGCCAATGAGCATAAGGGCAAGAATAAAGAGGAAAACAGAAACAGCACCCAGATACATTGGCCCGGCCGTAAACGGCTGCGGCCCCCAGTAAAGAGGAAGCTGTTTGATAACCTGCTCTGCACCCTGATATCCTCCATCTTTAAGGGCCTTATATGTGGCCGATTTTGTTGTGAGTTCGCCACCTGAGGCTCCGCCGTTATAGTTGGGGATAAAGAGGTTTGGAGTCTCCTCCGGGCTGTAAGACCAGCTTGTAGCATAGGCTATATCGAGGCCGGCCTGCTGCTTGCCCTGCTCCTGTGCAAGGTCTGAGCCGCCCCTCATTGTGTATTTTGAGTATTCGTATGTAGGCCAGAGGTGGTTTACATTAGATGCAATTCCAAGCAGGCCTGCCACCAGCAGGTATACCGAGACGCGCAGGAACTTCATAAAACGTTTCTCCTTAACGGCAGTGTAGAGTTCTGCAAAACCAAAGCCCAGAACCATTATCGCCAGATAGTATGTAATCTGAGGGTGGTTTGCCTTAATCTGAAAACTGAGGGCAAATGCAAATAGGATTGCGCCAAGAAGAGCCTTGCGCCTGTATGCATAGACTCCCGCAGCCAAAACCCATGGCATGAATGCAATTGCAACCATTTTTGAGTTGTGTCCAACCTGTATAATCTGCATGTTGTAAGAGGCAAACGACATGGCTATTGCTCCTATTGCCGAGAGCCATGGATTAACTCCAAATGCCAGCAGAAGAAGGAAGGAGCCTATCAGGCTTATAAGCAGATAGCTAGGGGGCCTTTGACCCGTAATGTTATGAATTGCCTTGTAGAAAAAATCTGTGTAATCTCCCTCATAAACAACAGAGATTGTAGTTGCCGGCATCCCGGAGAACATAGAGTTTGTCCAGAGCGCTGGGTCGGCATCGGGATTTGCTTCATTGTATGTGATTATCTCATTTGCCATCCCTCTCCATGAGGCAATGTCGCTTTGATTAACAACCTTACCTGAAAATACCTGAGGTGTAAAGAGGTATGCCAGAGCTACGAATGAAATTAGTGCTGCCGCGTAAGGCAGCCATTTCTTGTAATTATTCATATCTTGAATTTTTATCTTTTTTCTGGATTAAATTTTCTGAATCTGGAATTATTGAACAACTCTGTCCAGCATATCTGCCAGCCTTCCGGTGAGGAACTTTCTTGAATACTGCTCTATGTTTCCGCTAACCGGTTCAACTCTGCCGGCAAGAAACTCAGAGTAGCGCTTCTCTATCCATTCGCGGCAGCCCTTTTCGTCGCTGTAGGCGAACATCTCTCCTGCCTCACACTCAGTAAGAGCAATATCCATGTCTCCCCCTTTGGGACCAAAGCCCAGAATAGGTCTTCTTGCTGCCAGGTATTCAAAGAATTTTCCTGTGAGAATTCCTTTTGACTCAGGCTCCATACCCCCGCCAAGCAACAGAATCTGCGAACTTCTCTGAATTCCGGTAATCTTGTCATGAGACATGTAATCAAACTGCTCCAGATTTTCCCAAAGACCATTTGAATGTATGTCGTCATGAATTGCTCCGTCTGAATGGCCTATCAGCCTTATTTTCAAAGCCGAAGCAAATGAGCTGTCGGCCTTAACCTTCTCTCCGAGTACCTTCCACAACACTGCAGGGTTCTGGGTTTTCACAAAGAGGCCGGTATAAGTGATTGAAAACTCTTTGTCCAGCTCTGCAGGTATGTCCGGGAAGTCTGCGTGGTCAAAGCCATTTGTTATAACCTCAACTTTTGAGAGCCTCTTTTTTGCAAAAACAATATTCGAAAGATCTCTTACCTCTTGTAATTCGCCTGCGATTGTACTGGTTACAGTAAGTACTGCCGAAGCATTTGTCACAACTCTTTTTTCAAGTAATGAGTGAATAAACCTCACGGGAGCCGAGTATTTCATGTACTTGAAATTGTACATTTTAGTCCATGGATCGCGAAAATCTGCTATCCAGGGGATACCGGTTGATTTGGCCACGCGCTTTGCTATTAAATGCATAGAGTGGGGCGGGCCGGTGCTCACTATTGCATCGACGGGGTTCTCCCTGAGGTATTTTTTCAGGAATCCCGCAGAGGGCCCAATCCACATACACTTTGGATCCGGAATAAAGAGATTGCTCCTGATAAAGAGCGAAAACCTCTCCTTAAAAGGAACAGATCCTGCACCCGACCCGCCCCCGGTTATAAATCCGGGCTTAATGCTCTTTCCCTTCTTTCCCGTAAGTATTTTATACAGAGAATAGGGTTCAACAATTTCACGCCTTATCACCTGAACTCCCTGTGGGATCTCAGCCTCCAGAGTATTGTCAGTTGCCATGAATTCAGGATTGTCGGGAGTATAGATTACCGGCTCCCACCCAAAATCCATGAGGTATTTGGTAAACTTGAGCCATCTTTGAACTCCTGAGCCTCCCGATGGTGGCCAGTAATATGTTATTATGAGAACCTTCTTTCTCTCTTCCATTATCTATTTAACAATAAAGATATTGTAAAGCGCACGGATAACCTCACTCTGAATTGTCACGAATCCATCCTTGTAAACCGGACGGCATCCGTTTGTCATCATCACGATTCCAAATCCCTTCTCTGGCTGGAAGAACATTGCGCTGTAAAGCCCGTAGGCAGAGCCGGTATGTCCTGTCATAATCTCTCCGGGAATAAGCTTAGTACTTTGTCTAAGAGCCATTCCATATGTTTCCCCCGGTGATGTCTCAACAACTGCACTTTGCATAAGTCTGGCACTTTTCGACGAGATTATCCTGGTACGGGTTCCGGGAATCTTGCCATAATTCATGTGCATTGTCATGTACCTGGCAAGGTCGCCTGCAGAAATTTTCATTCCTCCGGTAGGGCTGAATATTGGTGTACTGTATCCCTTGACATACCCCTTTTCGATTTCGGCAGCTCTGCTCACATAAGCCGAAGGCTGAATTTTATATATCATTGGGGCTCCGCCGGAGGTGTCGGCTGGTTCGTAGCTATAAAGGCTGACAAACTTAGAGGCGTCAAGCGAATCGACATTAAAAGAAGCATTTAGCCCAAGCGGTTCAATTACAATTCTGCGGACAAACTGGTCGAATCTCTCACCCGAAAGTTTCTCAATTATAGCTCCCAGAGTATTGAATCCCAGGTTGCAGTATTCATATTTTGTTCCAGGCTCGTATTCGTTCCAGCACTTTACATACCCCTCTCCCTTTTCGGGGTTGGCAACATCCAGGTTAAAGTAACCCCTTGAGTCGTTCAGACTTGATGTGTGCGAGAGCAGCATTTTGACTGTGATTTTTACATCCGGGTATTTCGGATTCCTCATTTTAAAGCCAACCAGCTCGCTTACATCCTGGTCTAGTTTGATTTTCCCTCTGTCCATAAGGTGCATCAAAGCTGTAGTGGTAAAAGATTTGGATATCGAAGCAATCCTGAAGAGGTCGTCATTTGAGATGCTTGTGCCCTGCTCGATGTTCTTTTTACCGAAGGATGCATTGTAGATAATCTTTCCATCCTTGACAACGGCTACCGACAGCCCGGTGGCATTTGTGTTTTCCATAATGCGCTCAATCTCTTTTGCCGCATTCTCTTCTCTTGTACTCTGTCCGCTTGCAGAGGTTGCAAGTGCTGCTGCGATGAGTGTCAAAAAGTAACGGATTAACTTGTTGCTTTTCATAGCCGGTTTTATTTATGGGATATTGTACAAAGATAGAGATTTGAAACAAAATATGTCTATTTTTGTAAGGATGAAGGGCGATAAAAACATAGTTGAAACTCCGCTCATGAAGCAGTATTTCTCCATCAAGGCGAAATACCCCGATGCTATTCTTCTCTTCAGAGTTGGAGACTTTTACGAAACATTTGGCGACGATGCAATAACTGCTTCGGCAGTACTTGGTATTGTGCTCACAAAGAGAGCGAACGGGGTTGCACAGCATGTTGAACTTGCAGGCTTTCCCCACCATTCAATAGATACATATTTACCCAAGCTTGTAAGGGCCGGGCATAAGGTTGCAATCTGCGATCAGCTTGAAGATCCAAAACTCACAAAGAAAATTGTCAAAAGAGGAATAACAGAGCTGGTAACTCCGGGTGTAGCATATAACGAACAACTCCTCAGCCACAAGGAGAACAATTATCTGGCAGCGGTGCATTTCGATAAAGACAAGGCAGGAGTTGCTTTTCTGGATATTTCAACCGGATCTTTCCGTGTAGCTTCAGGCTCGCTGAGCTACATTGAGCTTCTTCTTGCCAGCTTCGCTCCCAAGGAGATTCTTATGCAAAAAGGCTATCAGAAAGGTTTCGAAGAGCGCTTTGGCAAAGATCTTTACATATCGTCTATGGACGAGTGGGCCTTCGTCTTCGACTCGGCCCGCGAAAAACTCCAGAATCAGCTTAAAGTAAATACCCTCAAGGGATTTGGAATCGATCATCTCCCCCTCGCAGTAACTGCAGCCGGAGCAATTCTCTTCTACCTCGAACTCACCCGTCACGACTCTCTTGGCCATCTCTGCTCGGTTTCGAGGATTGATGAAGAGGAGTATGTCTGGATTGACAAATTTACCTTCAGGAATCTTGAGATTTTTGGGAGTTATGCAGATGGCGGCGCGTCGTTGTGCAAGGTTGTTGATAAAACTTCGTCGCCCATGGGTGCGCGCCTTTTGAGAAACTGGCTTGCAATGCCCATAAAAAGCATTCCCGAACTCACTTCGAGACATAACATAGTGGAGCTTCTCCATTCAGATAACGAAAGGCGCGAAGCGCTCCGCGACATACTTTCAGATATTGGCGACCTCGAAAGGGTAGTTTCACGCGCCGCCGCCGGAAAAATCACTCCGCGGGAGGCAGTCCAGCTTAAAAGAGGGCTCTCCCGGACAGAGCCCATAAAAGAGCTCTGCCGGGAGATTTCTTCACACTCATCTTCCTCTTTCAGGGATGAACTGACTCTGCTGTCCGAAGGGCTGGACAGATGTCAGGAGCTATGGGAAAAACTTGACAGAGAACTGCTTCCAGAACCTGCAGCACAATTTGGAAAAGGGGATATAATTGCCTCAGGAGTAAGTTCCGAACTCGACGAACTTCGCGATATTGCCCGTCACGGCAAACGACTGCTTAACGATATTCAGGAGCGTGAAACCGCGAGAACAGGGATATCGTCCCTCAAAATAAGCTATAACAATGTCTTTGGCTACTATCTCGAGGTCCGCAACACTCACAAGGATAAGGTCCCTTCAGACTGGATACGCAAGCAGACTCTTGTGAACGCAGAGAGATACATTACTCAGGAGCTCAAGGAGTATGAAGAAAAGATCCTGGGTGCAGAAGAGAAGATGCTGGCCATTGAACAGTCACTTTTCGCTAACATTGTGACTACTATTCAATATAACATATCTGTTATTCAGAAAAATGCGACAATAATTGCAAAAATTGATTTACTCGCTGGATTCGCAGAATTGGCCCGGACAAATCGCTATAATCGCCCCATAATCAACGATAGTAACACTTTAGTAATCACTTCAGGGCGCCATCCTGTGATAGAAACTCTCATGCCGGCCGGCGAAGAGTACATTGCAAACGATCTTTTCTTAGACTCAGATAGTCAGCAGATTATAATACTAACCGGTCCAAACATGGCTGGTAAGAGTGCTCTGCTCCGGCAGACAGCCCTCATTGTGCTTCTTGCCCAGGCCGGAAGCTTTGTTCCGGCAGAGGCTGCAGAAATAGGAATAGTTGATAAGATCTTCACAAGGGTTGGTGCATCGGACAATATCTCCAGAGGAGAGAGTACCTTTATGGTTGAGATGCTTGAGACAGCGACCATTCTCCATAACCTTTCGCAGCGCTCTCTAATTTTACTTGACGAAATTGGCCGGGGAACAAGCACGTACGATGGCATGTCAATAGCCTGGTCTATTGTTGAATACCTTCACGAACACCCCGAATTCCGTCCAAAAACACTGTTCGCCACCCACTATCACGAACTCAACGATCTGGAGAAGCAGTTCCCAAGAGTAAAGAATTTCCATATTTCTGTAAAGGAGGTAGACAAGAATGTTATCTTCCTTCGCAAACTCACACCCGGCGGAGTCGCCCACAGTTTTGGTATCCATGTTGCCAGAATGGCCGGCATGCCTGCCGAGGTTGTCAGAAGAGCAGAGCGCGTTCTCAAACAGCTTGAAACCTCTGACTCCGCAAATTCAGGAAAATCTGCAAAAAGAAGAGTCACACAGAATGACCCTGCAGTACAGTTATCTTTCTTCCAGCTGGAAGATCCGCTGCTGGTAAGCATCCGCGACGAACTTATAGGTCTCGATATAAATACAATGTCTCCTCTTGATGCATTCGACAAGCTCAGGAGTATAAAGAAAAAAACAGAGAGAATATGATAAAATTTTACAGAAGAGTCTCATTGATGTTCAAACTTATGCTTGAGAGCATAATGTTTGCTTTCGGCTCGCTCAAAGGCGACAAGTTTCGTACATTCCTCTCTTTGTTTGGAGTCAGCATTGGAATTTTTTCAATCGTGACGGTATTTACTGCCATTGATGCCCTTCAGCAGAATGTTCAATCCGGCCTGAACAGCTTTGGCGGAACAACTGTATATGTTCAGCAGTTTCCCTTTGCTCCCCCTGAAGGTGAGGAGTACAAATGGTGGGAGTACATGAACAGGCCAAGGCCCAAGTATGAAGAGTATACATTCCTTAAGAGTCAGTCCAAAACACTCGATGCTGTTGCCTATGTTGTTTTCACCAACAAGACTCTAAAATATAAGAGGAATTCATTTAACGGCGGATTCATCACTGCTGCTACTGCAGAGTGGGGAGATATTGCCAATGTTGAGATTGATAAAGGAAGATATTTTTCTGCTTTCGAAAACCAGTCTGCGATTCCGGTTATAATTCTTGGCTATGAAGTTGCCGGCTCACTTTTTGGAGATGAAGATCCGCTTAATAAAATTGTCAAGATTGGAAGCGCGAGCGCCAGGGTTATTGGAGTTCAGAAGAAAGCAGGTGAGAGTATTGTAAATATCTTTGATACAGATAACTCAATTCTTATTACATACACTTTTGCAGGAACAATACTAAATGTAAAAAGCTTAGAGAGTATGATCTGTCTTAAGCCACAGGACACCGCAGACAGAGAGGAGTTTATTCAGGAGATGAGACAGCTGCTCAGATCTGCAAGAAGGCTCAAACCTGTTCAGAAAGATAACTTTGCACTAAATGAAATGACATTTCTGCTCAACCAGACCAAATCAATTTTTGGCGGAATAAACCTGGCCGGCTGGATTATCGGAGGATTTTCAATTCTTATAGGCGGATTCGGTATTGCCAATATCATGTTTGTATCTGTGAAAGAGCGTACAAACCTCATAGGAATTCAGAAAGCACTCGGAGCCAAAAAATATATGATTCTTACACAATTCCTCGCCGAGGCTGCTGTGCTAGCACTTGCCGGAGGAGCTATGGGTCTGCTGATGGTCTTCGGGGTGGTAATGGCTCTTCAGGGCAATGAGTCCTTCCCGATGGAACTCAGCGTCTACAATATTATCCGCGGACTGATGATATCATCTGTAATTGGTATAGTTTCCGGACTACTGCCAGCCTGGACAGCCGCCAACCTCAACCCGGTTGACGCTATCAACTCAAAATAACTTGCCAGGCAAATAGACATACGCTAAAGTTTCCCACGTGCAAAACTCTGCCAGAGTTTTTAGCAAGTTCTTGAATATTAGGCTAGAACAATATTTAAAGAAGGTGATTTTTCGGCATTAAAAAATTACTATATCTTGATATTCTGCAAGTTCGTAAAAACTCTGGCAGAGTTTTGCCCCAGGGGTAAAATGTCAAGCGCATTTGCACATGTCAGCCTAATTTATATTTGCCTATATAGCAAGTTGTTAGCAATATGGAATTTTAACAAAATCTAGAATTAGAAATTGCATATAATTGATATTCAACGTAGTGTAAATTAGGCTGACATGTGTGACCTGGCTCAGGCCATTTACCCTAATTATTTGTTGGGATAGATAAGTTTTGTGAGTTCAATGAACTCCTCAACCGATAACTGTTCGGGTCTCTGACCAAACAGGTAGCTGTCCGGGACAGGTTTGCCATCCATAATTGATTTGACTGAATTTCTCACAGCCTTACGTCGTTGATTAAATGAAGCCTTGATGACCCTTTTAAAAAGGACTTCGTCACAGCCAAGGTCAGTCCGGCTGTTGCGCTTAAGCCTTATCACTGCCGATTTAACTTTTGGAGGGGGAATAAAACTTCCCGGCTCGACTATAAAGAGGAACTCAATATCATACCAGGCCTGAAGAAGTACAGAGAGAATTCCGTAGTTCTTGTTGCCCGGAGGAGATGCAAGCCTTTCTGCCACCTCTTTCTGAAGCATACCAACTATCTGTGGAATCTTTTCCCTGTAATCAAGTGCCTTGAAAAAAATCTGCGAAGAGATATTATAGGGGAAGTTTCCAATAATTGAGAAATTTCCCGGAAACATTTCATTAAGGTCCATCTTTAGAAAGTCTCCTCCTATGAGGTTGCTTCCAAGCTGAGGATAGTGAATCTTCAGGTATGCCACAGACTCTTCATCAATCTCAGCAGCCTTGAGAGTGATTCTCTCATCTTTTATCAGATACTGGGTGAGGACACCTGTGCCGGGACCAACCTCAAGCACATCCTTTGCAAGGGTTACATCCAGTGAATCCACAATCCTTTCCGCTATCTTCTGATCCTTCAGAAAATGCTGCCCGAGAGCCTTTTTAGCTTTTACATACATGCGGCAAAGGTAAGCAAATTTTACCAACTCCTTTTTATGGTGAGCATAATGGGCAGATGGTCGCTTACACCCCAGTTGTATCTGGGGCCCACAAATGTTCTCCTTGGTTTTCTCCCGGTAAATTTACGATCCTCCTCCATCAGATATGGATGGGCAAGAATCTCCATTGCCCCCTCCCCGCAAAATATCGGTTCATTTACATTCAGCAGATTAGGAGATACCAGAAAGTGGTCAATCAGCTCCCACACACCCATAAATTTGATACTCCCCTGAATCTTGTTTTTTCTCACAGGCTTTGTTGTTAACGATGACTCTTCATCCGAAAAGTACTTCATGGAGGCAAAAAGCGACAAGTTTTTCAAATAAGGGATGGTGGCGGCGGCGGAGGCCTCAGGTTCTTCATTGAAATCCCCTGTAACAACTATGTTAGCAGACCGGTTTTTGAAGAAAATTGAATCCGTAACCCTGCCCAGCGCCTCCGCCGCCGCCCTCCTTGCCCCCTCGGTTGCTCTCTCTCCCCCAAACTTCGAAGGCCAGTGATTTATGAATAAATGCAGGGTATCCAGCCCGTCAAGCACCCCCTTTGAGTAGAGAATCAGCCTTGTCCTGAGAAGAGAATCGGCAGCTATTCTTATAAACTGAGTCGAAACCGGGGTATATCTCTCCCTGATGTAAATCAAGGCAACATCAATTCCTCGTCTGTCCGGAGAGTCGCGGTGAATTACCCCGTAACCATATGCCGATAGCGGAGTTTCCATGAGCAATTGATTTATAACATATTTGTTTTCTACCTCTGCAAATGATGCTATTACAGGCATATTGTCTCCGGAAAGCAGCAAAATATATTTTGCAATCGCATTCCGCTTTGCATTGAACTTTTTCCGGCTCCAGTGCATCTCTCCCATTGGGGTAAAATCATCATCGGCAGTAGACAGGTCGTCTCGGGTATCAAAATAATTCTCAAGGTTCCAGAATAGAATCCTGCAATCCTCCCGCTTTACCACAGGCTTAGTATTTATACCCCGGCTCTGAGAAAGTCCCCTGCCGGGATAACAGAAAAAAAATGGAATCACTGCCAGCATCCCGATAAAGTAAAGCCGGCCCGGCATCAGCTCTGCTCCCACCCACCTTTTCATCCCGCAACCAAAAAAGCGTTTAAAATTTTACTGTATGAATCAGGGCAATTAATTATCCATAATTCAGCATAAAACTAAGCACAAGCATCAATCCGCACCATAATCGGCTTTCACAATTATCTGATTCTAAATATGTTTTATTGCATTTTAGATTTAATCCCAAATTTTAACTATTTTCGCCCCCTCAAATTATATAAAAATAGAATTATGGCACTTAAATGCGGGATAGTGGGGCTTCCAAATGTTGGTAAATCAACACTCTTCAATTGTATCAGCTCCGGAAAAGCGCAATCTGCAAATTTCCCTTTCTGTACAATTGAACCGAATATTGGCTCTACCATTGTTCCCGATGAAAGGCTGCAGGTACTCGAAAAACTTGTTAAGCCAAATCGCGTTGTTCCGGCAACTGTTGAAATTGTAGATATTGCCGGCCTTGTGAAGGGCGCGAGCAAAGGTGAAGGATTGGGCAACCAGTTCCTGGGAAACATTCGCGAAACAGACGCTATCATACATGTGCTCCGCTGCTTTGACGATCCAAACATTGTCCATGTAGACGGAAGCGTTAATCCCGTAAGAGACAAAGAGATAATTGACACCGAGCTTCAGATAAAAGACCTTGACACTGTCGAAAGCAGAATCAGCAAAGTTCAGAAACAGGCTCAGACCGGCGGAGATAAAAACGCCAAAAGAATGTACGACATTCTTGTTAAGTTTAAAGAGGTTCTCGAGCAGGGCAAATCTGCCAGAACCGTTAAATTTGAAAATGCCGAGGATGAGAAGATGTCAAAAGAGCTTTTCCTGCTGACAAACAAGCCGGTTCTCTATGTTTGCAATGTCGATGAAGCCTCCGCAAAGGATGGCAACAAATATGTCGATATGGTAAAAGAGGCAATAAAGGGAGAAGATGCAGAAATGCTTGTAGTTGCGGCAAAAATCGAGTCAGAAATTGCCGAACTTGAAAGCTTCGAAGAGCGCGAGATGTTCCTGGCCGAACTTGGACTTGAGTCGTCAGGAGTATCAAGGGTTATCCGCAGCGCATACTCACTGCTTAACCTCGAAACCTACTTCACAGCCGGAGTTCAGGAGGTACGCGCATGGACCTACCCAAAAGGAGCCAAGGCTCCTCAGGCCGCCGCTGTAATCCACACAGACTTCGAAAAAGGCTTTATCCGTGCAGAGGTTATTAAGTATGACGACTTCGTTAAATACGGCTCGGAAAACGGCTGTAAAGAGGCCGGTAAACTCGGCGTCGAAGGCAAAGAGTACATCGTTCAGGACGGCGACATCATGCACTTCCGCTTTAACGTCTAAACAGCACAGCCGGCACCACGGCAAGCGTCCACAACGAGCACCCCGGCAGGCGACAAGAGACGTTTCTGCGCCGCAATTTCTGTTAACGCACAGTATTACAACTATTTACAAAACACAAACTTTTCAACCTGAAGAGTTTGTGTTTTGCATTTTATTTATATTCAACTAGTTAACAGAAATTGCGGCGCAGATTTGTCGCGCGCGCAGCGCCGTACCTCCACCGGCTGCGAAGCGGACGGTACCATATATGAGAAGCTTGGAGATACCATTACAAAGTTTAATGGTGCCGGGCAAATGCCCGGCGGGAGTTAGCCTTTGGCAAAGGTTTTTCAAGCTTGCGTGCAGAAGATCGTGTTCATTGCCTGGTAAAGGTTTCGAGTGTGTTTTTAATGTCAAATTTTCACTCACCCGTACCGCTGTAACTAATTGGATATCTGCAAGTAGCACTTTGTCTCCGCGGATGATCCGCGGGGACAAAGTGACTCTCGTTGATTTACAGCGCGTTGCAGCCGTACGGGTCGTTAACTGAAATCTTAGGAAACTGTTTGCTAATCTGGGTTTGGTGAAATTATTACTGACGGAGCTTTGTTCATGAAAAACTAACATGCTAAAGTTTCCCGCGTGCAACCCACTGAAGTGACCCCAAAAGTTTTTTGTCTAACTTTTGGGGTTCACTTCAGTGTCAATGCACTTGACATTTTACCCCTGGGGAAAAGTGTCAGATCATTGATGATCAGGTCTTTATATAAAAACGAAGTATTCCGGAACTAATTGTATATGTGTGGTTTGACACTTTTCCCCAGGGGTAAATTGCACGTGGGAAACTTTAGTATGTCTCTTTTTCCACAACAAAAAAACGAGCCTCCTTACGGAAGCTCGTTATCTTTTTTTGAATTCTGTTTGAAAGAACCCTTATCCGTCTAAAAGAATCTTGCTCTGTGGTCCTGAACCTCTGCACCCTTTTCGAAGATGCCCTGAAGTTGCTGAAGCTTGTATGAGAAGATTTGCTGAAGTCTTGACTTGGCGTCGTTTTCTGTGAAGAAAGCTCCGGTTTGTCTTGCGTCTACTTTGAAGATGTAAACACCAATGTTGCCTTTAAGCGGGCCTGTAAGAGTATTCTCTTTTGCACCGGCAACTGCTCCAATAAAGTAAGGGTCAAATGTCTGTGAACCAAGAGCACCAAACGATATACCGCTTTGTGCGCTAACAGTTGTTCCAAGTTTGGCAGCCATCTCTTCAAGAGTAGCAGTTCCAGCTACCATCTCTTTTACCTTCTGGTAGAATTTCTCATTGCTCTTCTCTCTCTGAAGAACCGGTTTGATAAGGCTCTCCATTGCCTCGAGCGATGGAATGCCGGCCTCGCGGATACCTGTTACGGCAGCAACGAAGAAGTATTTATTGTCAAGAGAGATTATCTGCGAAACTTCGCCCTTTTTAGCCTCATATACCCATCTGCTGAGTTCTCTTGCGTTCTTGTATGTCGCAACTGTTTTTGCGCCCTCCTCGATTCCCATAGCAGGAACAGTAACAAGGTTCATCTCTTTAACCGCTGCATTGAAGTTCTCCGCTTTACCTGCAGATTTCGATGCCAGGTCATTTGCCTGAGAGTAATATTTCTGGAATGTCTCTTTGCTGGCAACAGCGCTCTTCTCAAGAATTGCAAGCTGAACTTTTTTTGAAGGAGCAGTTTTCTGAGAAGCTCTTACAATGTGAAGTCCGTAGTTTGTCTCGAGTTTAACGAGTTTGTTCACAGGAGTATTAAATACGCTTTCAAAACCCGGAAGCATAAAGCTCTGAGTCATCCAGCCAAGCTGGCCGGGAACCACGTTAGGGTTTTTGTCAAGTGAGTTTGCAGCAGCAACATCAGCGAAAGCAGCTCCTCCTTCAATAACCTTGATAAGTGAGTCGGCTTTAGCCTGAGCAGCAGCCTTGTCTGTATTCTCTAGGAGGATGTGCTCAACAAACACTGAGTCAGACATCTCTTTGATATCGTTGATTCTCGCAGCTCTGAAAACTGTTCCGTTCTGCTCAACAGGAAGAACCGCATTGATTGGAGCGCTGAATGCGAAACTGTCAATTGCAGGTGAAACAGCAGCGAGATCGCCCTTTTTGTAGTAGTATGAGCTAAGCTGAGCCTCAGAGTTTCTTGCAAGGAAATTCTTAACATTATCTGTTGTTACAAACTCTTCGTAAACTTTCTCAATATCTGCTTTTGCAAGGTTGATATCCTCTGCCGAAGGCTGAACCTCAAATACTACATACTCGATATCCCTGCTTGCCTTCTGCTCAAAGTTCTTTTTATTCTTGTTGTAGTACTCTTTAATCTCTTGTTTGCTTACTGTAACAGTGGTATCTGCATTGTAACCGAAAGGCTGAATGATAAACGAAACATCTGAAGTAACGTTGTTCTCTTCAATTGCCCTTCTCAGTTCTGCAGGGTTCTGAACGCTGCTCTTGTCAAGAAGAGAGATATACTTTGTAAACATCTGGTCGTTTCTCATCGATTTCTCGAGGTAGCTCCAGTATGTAGAAAGGTTTCCTGTTTCGTCTGTTGGGATTGCCTTGATAAATTCAACCAGTTTGCTTCTGTCAAATCTTCCGTCGGCACCCATGAAGGACTGCTCTCTCATGAGAACAGATGAAATTTGAGTACCCTGGCTAAGGTCGAAAAGCTCATCGTCTCCAACATTTATACCCGCAGATTCAATTGTAGGAATAATCACATTCTCGCTGAGCAGATCCTGCCATGCTCCCTGATTCACAATCTCGCTTCCCTGCTCGTCAAGTGAAGACTGGCCGGTTGTAAGCTGATGAATTTTTGTGAAGTAATCTACCTTCTTCTGATAATCCTGATAGGAAATTGCCTTCCCGTTCATCTCTCCCACATCATATTTTGAAGAGAACATTGAGATAGCCGATTGTAATGTGTCTGCGTCAACAATAAATGATAACAGTGCCACACCAATGATGATGGTGATGAAGGCACCCATTTTAACGCGGATCTTCTCGAGAACTGCCATTGTTTTATGATTTAAATAGTTATTTTCTTATAAAGCGCGAAGATAGTAATTTTTTTAACATATTATGAATGTCCGGCTGTAAGCCTTACTGTTTCCACACGGTTAGAGGATGTTTTGAGAATTGTGAAGGTAAAATCTTCATATACCAGGATATCCCCCTGGCGAGGAATGTTCTGATTGAAAAAGTTAATGAATCCTCCCAGCGTTTCATACTCCTCACTCTCCGGAAGCTCCAGCGAGTACTCTCTGTTCAGATATTTAACCTCCAGCCTTGCCGAAAAAATGAACTCATTATCACTCAGCTTTTTCTCATGAAGCTCCTCTTTGTCCAGTTCGTCAGATATCTCTCCGAATATCTCTTCAATAAGATCCTCAAGAGTTACAATTCCGGCTGTTCCTCCGTACTCGTCAAGGACAACTGCAATAGATCTCTTGTTCTTTATCATGGAGGTGAGCAGCTCATTAGCTCCCATATCCTCAGTAACGAACTTAATTGGGCGAAGCAGCTCACTAAGCGGCCTGCTGCCCTCCAGCATATCCTTTGAGTGAAGATATCCCGTAATTCTGTCTATACTCCCTTCATAAACGGGTATCCGTGAATAGTTGGACTCCCTGAATAGAGCCACAACCTCCTGGGGTGAGGCCGATGAAGATATCGCGCACACCTCCGTACGGGGAATCATGCACTCTTTAATTACAACCTCCGAGAAATTGAGGGCATTCTGAATGATTTCAGCCTCTGCCGAACTCTCCTCCTCCTCTGCCATTGTTATGGCCGATACATTGCTCCTTCTGCCCTTTAAAGGCTTCAGGGCAATATATACCGCATCTGCAAACCAGTACAGGTTCTTTAGAACAAGATCCGGCTCCCTTGAGGCAAGCCATTTGGGCAGAAGCGTCCCCGGTACAATGATCAAAAAATATGCAAGAATTACCACAGCAACTGCAGTTATGGCCGGCATACCTGTCAGCTTGTAAAGAACAGGGTTGATGGCAGCAAAGAGTGAAACTGAGAAAATTGCAGTAAAAGCAGTTCCGGATGCCCTGAGCGACCAGTAAAGTCTGGTACGGTTTTCCAGGAGACGGTCCACAACAGGAGCATATCTCTTTTCCTGTTTCATATCCAGCTCAAGTCTGAGCCTGTTGCACGAAGCAAATGCCATCTCTACCGCAGAGATAACAAATATTATTGCCAGGGCAAAAAAGGCCACAACAGCCGCTATCATAGTTTTATTGTTTTGAGGAGAGGCCCTACAAAGTTAACAGTATCTATGTACAAAACCTCTGTTGAATCCTGCTGAATTACGCTGTAGCTGTCAAACGGCTTGAGGATTATTGCATTGCGGGCCAGTTCGTCTGACTCCATTCCATAACCCTGCATGAACATTGTTGGAGATTTCAGCTTTACGTAGCAATGGGTATAGATCTTTTTTTGGCTTTTATCCCAGTATATTGTGTCTGTTTCTATGGTCTCCCCTTTAATGTAGTTATTGATTACCACATTTCCGTATGCCTCCCACTTCTCCTCTCCGGGAAGATTAATGTGGCGTGCCTTATCTGCTGTTATTTCAGTCTCTGTAAGACCTTCGGGAGTAAATGCCTTTACATTCATTCCCTGAGGAAATATCTCATAAGGCGGAGTCATTCTTGAGTAGTTCTCCATTACCGGCGCATAAACCCTCATTTTTATCCTTCCTGCTGTTGTCTCCTCAACAGACATTTCAAGAACAATCTGGGTTGGCAACCTGGTTGGATCAACATCATCTGCAACCGGCAATTCATCTTTGCATGAAAAAAGAAGAGTAGCAACCACAAAAGTGGCTGCTACCATTCCTGAGAAATTTCTCATTATGTTGCCGGAGGCAATCATATTATATTATTTTCTTGTTCTTACAGTTGTAGTCTCCCTCATACCTCCGCAAGATACGGTGAATGAAGCTCCGTCTACGATGTCATACATGAATGCATCTTCCTGAAGCGGGAAGTACTGACGATAAGTTGAGATAAACCTGTCTGCCTCTTCTGCAAGTGATGCGTCTGCATTCTTTGCTTTCATGAAGTAATCAACGGCTACCCACCATTTACCTCTCTGTTCAACCTCGTTTCCGCCACACTTAACAGATGCCCATACAGATCCAAGAAGCATATAAACCTTGCCTGTGTATGCAGGATCAAGTTCCATTGCCTGTTTGGCAGCAACCACGGCTCTTGCTGAGTTGTCAAGCTTACCAAGGTAATACGATGCGAGAAGATAGCTGTATTCTGCATCCTCTTTCGCTGTAGACTGTTCGCTGTCAATAGCCTCTTGAAGCATTTTAACTGCGTTTTCGTGGTCGTCCTTAATAGAGTAAAGTTTGTAGAGATAGTATGCAGACTGGTAATTTGGGTCCATCTTGTAAAGCGACTCTACTGCACTTAGGAACAGTGGCTCCTGGAAGCAGTTTCCGTCGTTCAGAAGTTTCACAATACCAGAAACAAGATCTTTATCGTTAGGAGTTGCCTTTAATTTTGGTTCAAAGAGCGTTACGATATTCTCGCAACTTGCAACGCCGCTCACTGCAAACAGATTGTCAATATCTCTCTTTGCCTGTGAAGCTTCGGTATGGTTTGCTTTAATCTGACTTTCAACAAGAGGAGAGATTTGTGAGTATAGACTCATTACCTTTTCTGCTCCAATTTCCTTTGCCGAATACATTGCAGAAGCTCTCTGCATTGCGAGAACCATGATAGAAGGCTCGGTTGAAGGGCCAAAAGTATTGATGTTCTCCTCCAGAGCATTCAGGATATATTTATTGTCTGTTTTAAGATTAACAATTTCTATTACCTTGTTTGTTTGTGCACTCAGTGCATATTTTGGAAAATATTGAGTTCTCAGGTCATACATCATAAGAAGAGAGTCAACGAGAGCATTCTTTAGCTCAACATTGCCTTTATTCTTCTCAATGAGATAACTGAAAATTTTCTGTCCGTCTACATAAAGGGTCTGTCTTAAACCGGGAGGACAATAACGGAAAGCAGCCCTCCATAATGGAGCCGCTTCGCTAAGATTCCCCTGTTTTACATAGTCATTGTAAAACGAGAGATTTCTTGTACACTCTACACTGTCTTTGCCATACTTTCCCTGCGCGCTGGCCTGAACTGAAAACAGAGATAGTGCGGCAAGAAATAATAATACACTAACTTTATTCATAACCTTGTTTATATTTAATTTTTTAAAATTTTTAGTCATATCTGTATTTCTGGAACCAAATGTCATGCAAGCTTACATTAAGGTTAAGCATTACATATCTCTCTCTCACCAAACCATCCCTTAAAGCTCCTCTCTGACCCATGTCAAGAGAGATTCCAAAGGCGTTGTACCATCTGTATACCGGAAGGCTTGTTCCAATTGTTATTCCTACTGAATTTACCTGTTTTCCGTTAATGTTCACAAACGATCTGTCATAGTAGAAACCGGCTCTGTAGGTAGCCCTTTTCAGGTAGTAGCGAACGTCATATCTGTTAGGAGTGAACTCTCCGCCCACTTTTACGGCATAACTTCTTCCCGGTGTAAAACCAGTTCCCGGAGAAGGAAGTACAGATGCGTTTGTCCAGTTCTGGCTGGTGAAATCAATACCCAGCATCCACTTGTCCTGTTTCCTGAATGAGGCTCCGAACCCCAGTTCAGAAGGAATTTCAAGTCCGGTTGTATTGCTCTTGTTGAAAAATACTGTATCAATTGTTGCTACGCTTGATGTTGAGTAGGCATAGTCTGTTCTCTCTCCCCCAAGTGTGCTTTTAAGCATGTATGTTGCTCCAAGGGTAAGCGAAGTCTGCTTGTCCGGCGAATAGCTGTACTGAAGTCCAAACTTTCCGGCCATAGAGCGGATAACCAGATCCTGTCCGGTATTGATGCTTCTGTATGAGGCTGAGTTGCTAAAGTTGATATTTGAGTACCTGTCAATTGTTCCAAAAAAGTAAATAAGCTCTGCACCAACAGAGAAATTTTTAAGAAACACAGCAGAACCTCCGAGAAATATCTTGTTAATACCACCAACTCCGTAACGGCGGTAAGTTACATCTCCAAGTTCATTGATAATCTCGGGATCGTCCTCAACTTTCTGGAATTTATATCCCACACTGGTGTAAGGTGTCACCCCCACAACAATTGCAGATTTCTTGTAAACCGGAAAACTCATTACGAAATGGTGCATGTTGAATGCATTGTAAGCAGACGATGCCTCCGCAGATGCGTAGTAATTGTTGTTGCTCTCAATTCCGAAATCGAGCATGAACGCCAGCGTATCCCTGAAGGATATTGAAGCCGGGTTCAGATAGTTAATGTAACGATTGTCTCTCAGTCCAATACCAATGCCACCCATTGATTTGTTGAGCGATGTTCCTTGCTTTGCGATGCTTCCTACCCCAAATATTGAGTAAGGTGTGAAGGAATTCAGTGCATCTGTGGTCTGGGCAGCCGCAGCCGTTCCGCACAAAATTGTGAGCGAAACCAGGGAGGCCTTTACGTAATACTTAAGACTTTGCATAATTATCGGCAATACGGGCTAAACCCATCAAGACTAAATTGTAAACTACAAATATCGAACTTTTCAATTTTTTTGCAAAATAAATCGCATCGCCACCTGTAAAAATGTGGATGTGATTTGGATAATGCTTTATGTAACCTTCTATTTCAAAAATCAAGCCTAAAACAACTCCGGACTGTATGGCACCCTTTGTAGTAGTACCGGCAGCCTCTGTTTCTTCAGGAGCATCAAGTAGCGGAAGTTGTTGTGTGTATTGGTTTAACGCTCGAAATCTTGTAGTAAGCCCCGGTGAAATATTCCCCCCGAGAAATTCTTTTTCTGCGCTTATGAAATCAATTGTTACAGCGGTTCCAAAGTCAAAGATAAGAATATCTTTCTGCGGAAAAAGGTCTGCGGCTGCAATTGCTGCACAAATTCTGTCTGCTCCAAGGGTAGATGGTGTTTTGTACATGTTTTTCAGAGGCAAATCAATCTCGCCTGTTACATGAATGAATTTGTCACAAAGAGTCTCCAGCTCCTTGTAAAAGGAGTCGGGAAAGATGCGCACGCTTGAAACAGATATGACATCCGGCCTTGCTTTCGATGCAAATTCACGAATAAATCCAAGAGGGTCCCCGCCACGGTATGTCTCTACCTCACCTATCTGTGTTCCCTCAGAAAAGGCCGCCTTTAGCGAACTGTTTCCGATGTCTATAATTAAATTTGCCACTGGCTGCAAAAATATAAAAATCTTACAATTTCATCTCCAAAAATAATTTATATGCCTTCTCTATGCTCTCAACTCTTTTTACGATAATGTAGAGTTTCTCGCTCTGCTGCTTCATTTCAAACCTGCGGTTCTGCTTCTGAAGAAAGCCCATTACGGCTGCAAATTTTGGAGATTTATAATATCCGGACATCTGGTTGCTCACAAAATAGGCAATCAGCATTCCATTCTTTAAAACAATTTTTTCAAAGCCAAGCTCCATGGCAAGCCACCTGAGCCTTACAGTATCTGCCAGTTCTCTTACCTGGTCCGGAACCGGTCCGAATCTGTCTTTTACCGAATCCATAAAGGCCAGCAGCTCCTTCTCGTTTTCCACAGCATCCAGTTCCTTGTAGAGCCTTATCTTCTCTGCGGTTATACTTACATAGTCGTCCGGTATAAGTATTTCAAGATCTGTATCTATTGTACAGTCAGATACAAACTCCTCCCGCTTGTGCGCAAACGGTGAGCCCGGAACAGCATCCATTCCCCTCTCCTGTCTTAGCTCATCCACCGCTTCGGAAAGTATACGCTGATAGGTCTCGAATCCCATTTCGGCTATGAATCCGCTTTGCTCTCCTCCAAGAAGGTTCCCGGCTCCCCTTATGTCAAGGTCTTGCATTGCAATGTTAAATCCGCTCCCAAGATCAGAGAATGCCTCTATTGCCCTGAGCCGCCTGCGAGCTTCATCAGTAACTGACAGCATTGAAGGTACTATCAGATAACAGAAGGCCTTAATATTTGAGCGGCCTACCCTGCCCCTGAGCTGGTGCAGGTCACTCAGTCCAAAGTTCTGGGCCTGGTTTATTATGATTGTATTTGCGTTGGGAAT